>JAJQHD010000055.1 GCA_021199855.1 Oscillospiraceae bacterium | reverse complement strand
GTACAGCTTTAACGTGCCGCCGCACGGAAGACGTCTCTGTCTTCACTTATATTATACTCAAAAAGGGCTATAATGTCAACTTAAATCTAATTTTTTTGCGAGAAAAGTTGAGAATTTACAGTCTGTTCACAACTATTCTTGAGTTCTTTTTTATCTCCGAATTCTTGCTTCTAGCTTACCATAAATGCGAGGGTAAATCAAGGGTTAGGCGAAAGTTTTTGATAGCATAAGCTCCACACTACTGCTTCTTCAAATACTTCTCCGAGCAGAAGCCGGTGTACTTCGTGCCTTCAATGGTAACCTGCACTGACAACCACTTGGTTCCGTTATAGTTGGTATAGTAGCCATAGTTCTTGACTGTTGTGCCTTTTGGGATTGTTACCATTATCTTCTTGCTCGTGCCTGCACCATTACGCATATTCAGTTTGTCTGTCGTGACATAGGTCCCTGCAAGAGATTTCAGATAGCTCTTTGCAGAATCAGTCGCTTTTTTCACAGTCGCCGTAGATGTGGTTGTGGTGGTAGTTGCGGTCGCTGTAGTGGTGCTGTCCGTGTACTTCGGAAGACCGAAGCCACGTATATACTTGCCGTTTACCTGCAGGGTTCGTCTCTTCACAGAGCTTGAGTAATTGCCCTCTATGACTGTAATAGTCGAACCAGAGACACTCTCAACGATACCCACATGGTCAGCATGACCTGAATTGTCACCAGAACCGCTGTCCTGCCAGTCATAGAAGATGACCTCTCCGGCATCCGGCACATAGGAATCGTCCTCTTCCCAACAGCCGAGATTTTCATAGAGTGCGATCATCTTTTCACAGCCGCACTCAGTCGGCATGATGTCCGTGTACCCGCACTTGATTGCTACAGCAGATACAAAGGTGGCACACCATTCATCAGTATATTTCATGGTATAGCCTCTTGCCAAAGGCTTATGACTGTTGTACACATCGATTATTTCTTTGAATGTTTCATCGTCCTCGTTATACCCAAGCCAAGACTGTGCTTGGGCTACTACCTTACTTCTCAAATAGCTCATCCCATTGCCTCCTCCAAATTATCTCCTGCCACTTCTCTCTTAGCGACATCCATTTTGTCCCGCTCCAACTTGATGATTTCTTCCTGCTTGGTCTCGTTATAGCTCTTTGCAGCATAAACCGCAAACGAGACTGATTCTGCAACCACGGCAGTAATGAGGGCATAAAGCGCATCAAGGTTCTGAAGCTTCCACATGACCACCATCGAGTAAACCTCCACAACCGTGCAATTCAGAAAGATATATGCCACGATTATTTTCGTTGTCGTGGGGAGCTTAAAGCTTCTCATCGACCGTTTGACCAGCTTCACCTCGAGACGTTTGTCGTAAAGCTCTTTCTTCCTGTCGCACTGCTTCTTCTCCCTTTTGACCCGCTTCATCTCACGCCTGAATTGCTTTTCGCTCCACATGATACTCACCTCACTTGACCTTGTGTGCCTGTTTTGAGAGATAGGCTGTCAGTTCCTCATGAGCCACAGTAGTCGGACTGTTCGCGCCAATCTGGTGCAAACCATCGATTATGGCAAGGAGGGCTCGCATAGTTATTTCACGTTCTTCCAAAGATGCTTGCATGATGCGCTTGTCCTCTTGCTCTTCCCGGAGCAGTTCTTCAAGGCTTATATAGTCCTTCTTGAGCTTGCCCTCGACATCAGCAAGCCTCTCCTCAACTTTTGTCAGCCTTAGCTCCACTCCTCTCTCACGGCTTTCCTCTTCAATCTCTTTCTTCGTTCCGCCAGTAATACGCCTTTTGAACTCTGGATACTCCTTGTAGATGAAGTAGGCTAAGAGTAAAAAGATAATGAGCCACTGAAGAATCGCCTCGCTGGTTACGAGGTCTGCTATCTTGTCCACTTCGTTTCCTCCTTCCCGCCCACAAAAGGGCACAAAAATAGGACTGAGTTGTGCAGTCCTGGGTTAGTATATATTTGAACACAACTTGGGTTGTGGAATTTTTATTCAAGTGTTCCAGCGAATACAGACCAGATGCAGTCTGCCATCTGGTAATAGCCCTGCGCCTGCGGATGCACACTCTCCACTGGAAGATACTCCGTCTGCACTGCTCTCGGATTGACTTTTGTCTCAACATTTCCAAAGTTGTACTCACTGTCATGGGTAACAGCAATTGGAATGAAATACACATTCTCATACTCCGAGAGAAGTGAATAAAGCTTCTGCTCAAGGTCAACTATTTTGCAGTCTTCCTCGTACTTGTACTTTCCTGCCTGTGAAGCATAGCCATCAGAGCTTTGTTGTGTGCCTATTCCGTTCTGGTTTCCTCTGAAAAGCGTGTTTACCATATAGATTGGAATATCCGCATCATCCATTCGGATGCAATCGACTATGGTCTTTATAGCCCCAGCATTACTTGTGTTATCCAGCGAAATTCCATTCGTGCCTAGATAAAGCATTATCTCTGTTGGTGTTGCCTCCAGATAGCTACCTTGCATTTCAAGATAGTAAGCGAGACTGAACCTCTCTTCGCTCGGATCATAAAACGGATTTGCCGTGGTATCCACTTCAGGATTTCCCACATAACGCATCTCGTAGTCGTAGGTAGAATCCTTTGTATACCATGAAGCACTCGCACCTGACCGTCCCTCATGACAGCATGTCCAGCTGTTGCCATCAGAATCATTGGCGGTATAACCGCCCCTTGTTCCAACAAACTGTACATTTCCGCCTGAAAGATTTCTCACCTCCGGCTCCCACGCCTTTTGATTTGTCAGGCTGTCTCCGATTGGAAGTATGAAATGCTTCTCAGCAAGTGAAGACTCGACTATGTGAATTGTTGCTTCTGCGGTCCATATGACATTAAGCAGGTCATTCACAATCTCACAGGACAATGTGTACTCTCCAATAAGGCTTTCAGTTCCCGTGACTGAGAATTTCCTCTTCATAGCCTTGCCAATCTCACAATTCCATCTTACATGATACTTCTCCGCTTCCAGACATACCTGAGAGTTATACAGTTCTATTGTCCTGCCTACAGCCACATAAATGTCTGATGGCAAGTATGCGTGGATTATTTCTCCCTTAACCTCCAACATATCCTCCTCAAGCTGTTCTATACGTTCAGTGTTTTCAAGAAGCGGAAGATACTCTGTATATGCTTCATAGCCGGTAAAAGAATCTCCCACTTCCACTTGACATACATCAAGATTTGAAAGCCACCCACTCAGCCTTAGAAACGCACCGCCCTCTGGAATGGTTATTGTCAAATCCTTAAAAGCCTTGACTACTGTTGACATATCCGAAGCAAACACGCAGTGATATGCTCCTCCTACTGTAAAGCCATTCAGATAATAGGTCTGCCCCTCTTCAACTGGAATGAAATCGGTTATGAAGTAGGCTGTATTTGGAAACGCATCTCCAGAGCCAGTCAGATAAGTTTCCTTCGTCACATTCTCTTTATTGAATAGGTTCTTGCCTTTTATCTTATCCAGCTTTTCTTCAACAGCATTTGAAAGAGAAAGGTGGTTTGCATTCACAGTCTGGTACAAATCATACGGCGGGCAGAAAGCTTCATAGTTAGTTGTGCCATTTGCTGACTTCACAAACATTGCCGTCGTTCCACTAACTGGACAAGATAGTCTGACATAGCAACCGTCCTCCGGGATTTCCACTTCTTCTTTCCCCTTGAACGTACCAATCACTCGGAAAAATGCGTCATAAATACAGCAGTATGCACCGCCGGAGCTGGCAGTGAAATAATAACTCTTTCCTGGGGTTACAGGGATATATCCGCCGACGTTATAGCTGTCATGTGACTTCATTCCTCCACTTTCCGTGAGGTAATGAAGAGGAATAACACACTTTGAGTTGTAGTTGAAAAGGTTTTTACTGCAGGACACATCGACACGGGAGACCACCTCCATAAACGCTTGCTGAAATGCATTCTCTTCTAACTCCGCAACTTCCTTTTTCGTTGTCTCCCTCGCTGCATCTACAAACCCAGAAATTTCTTCTAAGATTCCGCCATCAGAAAAGCGAATCCATATGCTCTTTGCCTTAGAAGTAAGAGATACTCCAAAATACACGGTTCCGTCCGGGATGTTCACTGAAGGGAAAGTGGCTTCACTGTCTGTCATGACAAAATCCGACTCTTCGTTGAAGCCCTGAAGGAAATTGCCGTCTATATCGTAGAATGCGATAGTAGCAACCCTATCGTTGCCGGTCACAAGGTACCTGTTTTCCAAAATAATGTCCCCGCAGCTACTGTCATACACAATGTTTCCCGTGCAGTTTCCGGTATAGTTTTCGTGGGTTGTTTCTCTCACACCATTGGTCATACGGATAAAGAGTCCCTCCATCTTTTTGCAAAGGAAAGACCTCTCATGGTCACGCAGCCTCTCGCCAAGCGAGGTATATGTGTTTCCATCAGCATCTACACGAGCATCAACCAGTTCAGCGGCATAATCGGCATCCGCATCCGTGGATGCTGACACATTCTCTGCAATCTGGGCTTTCAGGACTTCTGCCGTCTCTGCGGCATCATCTACACTCTTCTGCAGTCGGTTTACTTGTGCTGAGAAGTCTGCGCTTTTGGACCAATATTCGGTGTTTGAAATATCCACACCAATAGGTACAGCCTTTCTGGACATATAGCTGTCGCCAGTGTCTGCATACAGGACTACTGACAATACTTCATACTCTTTGGTGCTGTCCCATGTGCCACAGTGTTTCGGCACAATTCGACCTCCAACATACTTAGACATGGACAGCACCTCCAATCATAGAGAGTACTACTGGAAATCTTATTTTATAAGATTTCCAGTACCCCCCCACACTACATTCAGATATTCAATCATTCTGTTCATTTGCTACTCCTTTCTGGGATTAACTCTGTGTTAGTATCCCAAGCTCAAGCATATGCTTGTAGATAAGATTCCCTATTACCGTTTTCGTTCCACTCGTATAGTGAACACTGTCAGATAAAATCTGGTGAGGAACTTGTCCCTGAGAAATCTCATCCACTGTCACATACTCTGTACCGTTGTAGGTGTGGGTTTCTTCCATCTCCAAGTCCTGATCATCAAGACCGTAGCAACTAATGATGTTGCCATCATCGTCGTAAATAGCTGTGGATAGATATTCTCTGAGGGATATAAACCGTCTGCCGAATGCCTCTTTCATTGCCGACTCATAATCTGCCCTTGAGCTCGCTGTTCCAGATGAAAGACCGAGGATTATATACTCCTTGCCTTTGGAGTGGTCTATCATCAGCTTGTGCATATTGATAAGGTCATCCACAGAGGAATATCCACCGTTCTGTCCCATAAAAATAACCATAACAGTATCTTTACCGTTATGGATTCGATCAAAGTTTGTACGAATTGCTGTAGGGCGGGTTATCTCCACAGTCTCTCCTGCTTCACTTCGTGTGAATGTCCACGTTCCCGTGGTATCGGCATAATTGCTTCCTGTCCATTTGAGCGTTCCCTCAATGTCACCTATCATGACAGGGTTTACATGAGCACCACCCTGCAAAAGCGGAGTAACTCTGTTTCCAAGCTGAGTGGTTATGCCACCATCCTCTGACCTTATAGCTATTGTCACAGGCTCGCACTCTGCAGGAATTGTGATGTTGTTTACAAGCATCACATCCCCGCCTTGTCTTGCCATAATGGTCTTTGCGTTTTCTCCGCCAGTTCCGCCGTTATATACCGTCAGACCTGAAAGCGTTTGCAGTGTGGTTGTCCAACCGCCACCGGCTGTTAAAGAATCGCCCCAACAAACTATAGATGAAAGCTCGCCAGTGGCTTCATCGACATCAGATTTGAGTTCCTCAATCTCTGTGTCAATAGAGGCAAACTTCTCTTTTAAAACCACATGGTTCACATAAGAAGCCCAATAGGTGTACTTCTTCTGGAAGAATGTCAGCATCTCATCATCTGTAAATGCATCATCAGCCGTAAAAGCACAATCCTGCCAATACCATTTAGGGTTCCATACCATGGTTTCTTCGTCGGTATATTTTAGAGTATGCCAGATACCAAACCAGTTTGTTTTAAAAATATCCGCTTCTTTTGCTTCTGCTATCTCTGCAAGCTTGTCTCCATCTACAGTGAACTTCCAGACACGAAGAGTAAGTTTATCTGAAATACGCCTTGAAAGCGGATTCTTCACGTTTGCTATTTTGGTATTGACACCGTCGTTATAATAATAAATGAGGAGTACATTCGGATAGGAGCCTGATGTTGCACCATCCGGATAATCCATACAGTCCTCTATCTCACATATATACCCCGTGGTATATCCCTGCTGAAGTTTCTCGTACATTTCTTCCCATGAGAGCATACCAGAAAGTTGCTTCACATATCCCTGATTGTCGGTCTGAGACGACTCGTCGGATAGCGTAACAGAAAACTGAACCATTGGTGCAAATCCGTTCTCAACCTTAGTTCCACTATACGGTTGCAGACAGCTTTGGAAGCTGTATTTGTACGAATAGGGATACTCAGATGGAATGTCCACAGTGTCCATATATGGAGAATAGCGCACGCCCTCCACATTCAGAAGCTCATCTGGTGTTGAAATGAAAAAGTTGTCTGCAAGGTTAGCTGTATCTGCATATCCCGATTCATCTGCTGTCAAAGCATTATCTGCCTCAATTGCATGAAGAGCTTCTGTCGCCAGATCCGCAGTCTCAGAGTTTTCTGCATATTCTGTGTAGCCTGTATATGCAGAAAGATTTCCCTCAGCAGCTCTGTTGATTATGGAGGCAGTCATCTGCACCTGTCCCATGTCAGCAACTGCATTACAGTTCAGGAAATTGCCATAGAAAGTTATATACAGTGGCAATCCTGAATCTATGACATTCTGAACGCAATCCTCCGGGATTTCAATCAGTGTAGTAGAGCCGATTGTTATCGTGGATGTTGTCATAGGATTAATGGTCTTTCCCCATGTGCTATAACCATTGACATAATACATTATCTTCATACTCTCGCCGGTGTGAAGTTCTTTTGTGTCATTCAGTCCCTCAATCTTGAAACTTAGGTAGAGCTTGCTGATGTCCGAAAGTGAAGAAACATAATCATTTGAGGCACAGAACGAGAAATGAACACCGCCCCACGCAGGAGTGACAGACGATACATAAGAATCGTAATCGAAATAGAACCTTGCGTTGTTTCGGATTATTTCCGCACCCATTTGTGCGCCCTCAATTGCGTCAAGCCAACTATTACTGTTATCTTTCGGTTTAAATATTGTTGAGATAGGAAGCCTCGGTCTTAACAGAGTATCTATGCTTGCAAGCCTTTCAGATAGAGAATCCGCTGTATAGCCGTAAGTGTCTGTCCGTGATTCCTTCATTTCCTTAGAGATTTCGTCTATATCTTCTCTATGAGCTGAGATTATCCCCTGTAATGTCGTATACTCTGTTCCATCATTTCTGGCACTTTCTATCTCGTTTTGCAAAAGAAGAATATCGTCATACAGAGATACATATTTCCACATAAGATCACGTCTCTCGTCTATCTCATAGGCGTAAAAGTATATATTGCCATCTCCCACAGGCGAAGAACCGTCTTTACGAAGGCAGAAATACAGGATTTCATGACTTTCTGTCAGTTCTGCTGCAAAGTCGGCATACTTTTCTTCAGAAAAGTCTAAATCCAAGGTTGCTCTGTAGCCATTTTTCTCGCTGAACGACACGTTTCCAAGTGTAAGGCTGTGAACAGAACCATCCAAACTACCCCATGCGGTTCTTGCATTTGTAATAAGGGCAGTAAAACTTGTGTCTGTATCGCAGAGCATAACGATACGGATTTTCTTGCCAGCCACTTCGTCATAGGTTCCGAACAATCCTGCAAACAGTCCTACATAGGAAGTTCCGAGGTATGAGAAAGTGCCTTTTACAGTCCAACCGATTGTCTCGATCTGAGCTACATTCCCTGAGTCCGATGTTACTGCTATGCCAGTTGTTGATGGACGAATTTTCGGGAGCAAGCCACAAGTGGCAGAGCGAATATTCTCTCCGAGGGAATCGTAGGTCTCTCCCTCTGAATCAACCCTCGCATCCACCACTTCCGCCGCATAATTAGCATCTTCATCTGTTGAAGCTGTGACATTTTCCGTCACTTGCGCTTGCAGTGTTTTTAGGTCTGTTTCAAGACTGTCCACATCGGAAGCGATCATGGAAAGCTGTGCCGAGTAATCCGCACAGAAAGCCCAATAATCAGTATCTGTGATGTCAATGCCATTTGGCACAGCTTTTCTCGCCATATAGCTATCCCCAGTTTCGCTATACAGCACAATCGACAACGCCTCATACTCATTCACGCTGCTCCAAATTCCACAGTGTTTCGGAACTATCCGTCCTCCTGTATATTCGCTCATGCGTTACTTCCTCCTTCGTAATTTATACTCACGTTGCCCTCGTCATCCATCTCGAAAGTCAGTCCCAGACCATCTTCTGAAACAATGACAAGATAACCGTTGTCATCTATATAGCAGTCAACAATATTAGAAGCAAGCTGAGAGACAAGACCTGTATAGGAACCTGTAGACAGTTCGGCACTTCCAAGTGAAGCTTTCTCAACTTTCAGGATAAACGAAAAGCTTCCAAGAGCGGAGCCGTTGCCATCAATGATTGTGACGTCAACTGCTGTTCTGCCTGCTACACCTGTCATCACGCTGGTGAGCCATATGCTTGCCTTTCCATCCTCAACGTAAACGACATTGGGGTTTGTCTCTGAGCTATACTGAAATATCTCGCCGTCAGGGCGGGTGCCGGAGACGTTGATTATTGTATCTGAATCGAGGCTCACAAGCGTACTGCCTTGGTAAACACTACAAACGACTTTTCTCCCCATATTGTCGTACTGCTTCACATGGATGATTGTTGGAATAAGGTTTTCGGTTAATGACAGATCAACTGTCTGGGTTATCGTCACCATCTTCTCTTTCACCTCTCCATTCAGCACTCATCTGCTCACTGGTCTTTGGCATAACAACCGTCTCTATAGCTGTGTCGCCGTGCCTTTCCACTTTTGTTAAGCCCTTTTCTTCACGCTCACGCTGGCGTTCTTTCTGAATTTCGCTTACTCTTTGAACACGGACATCATTCAGGATTTCGGTGATGACATAATCCAGAATGCAAGCCGGCATATGTGAGTCGTTGATGTCTTTTATTAGCTGTTCTCGCAAGTCTTCCACTCTTGCATTTATTCCGAGCATATTAGTCCTCCTCTCCCACAGGCAAAGCCTCTTCAAAAGGAGAAGCCTGCGATGTCGAGCTTGATAGTGAGCCACCTGTTATTACTTCAACGGCGTTCAACTCTTCTTCGGTTATCTCTTCACTGCAGGTTTCATCCTTGTAGACTTTAAAGCCTAATGCAAGATACCCCAAAGCCTTATCCTTATTTGCCCAGATGCCTCCGGCATCGTTTATCTTTACAAAACTCAGCATAGTACTCTCCCTTTCTTTACAATGTCGTTACCATAAGCCCCTTCTGAAACTTCAGATATTTCCACTCAGCACTGTAGCAGGTGGTGAAGTTGTAGTTTGTCCATGTGGGCATACAGGTCAGGCTATCGCCGACTGTTGCATAGCTCACGTTCAGGTTGCCGACCATATTTGTCATGGTCTCGAAATACAGGTTTGTCACCACGCCTATATCACCTGAGCCACCATAGTAGTAATTATTCTCAGCATAGTTGATGTTGAGATAATCCGCATTGATGTCAACAAGAGTCCCTTTCAGAAGAATGTCCTCACTGTTAAGCATGATTCCTCGGTAGGTGTAGGTCTGACCATTAATAGTCCAGTTTGAATAAGCGGACATGGTAATCTTTCCGACTTCGCTTCCCGCAAAGTACCCTGTAAGCTCTCCAGATGACATCTCCATCTGGTAAAAGTCTTCTGAGCCAGACTTAAAAGAACCAGTTGCGGAAACTTCACCAGTAGTCGTCAGTTTAAAGTTATCCGAATCTATGCTGATGGAATTAGATGTGAACGAGATTACTCCTGACTCAACCGTTATACTCGTTGGGTCCATAGCAAACCTTGAACGGATTTCATCTTCTTCAACGTAGTTTCCCAGAGATTCAGATGTGACGTAGGTCTCGGAAACTTCGAGAAGTATTCCTTCTTCACTGGTTTCAATGAGAGACTGGATTTGTTCGGTTGTAGAATAGTCGGACAGAGTCTTTGTGACTGAAAGCCTTATGGCATTATCTGCAACCGCAATCTGCGAGCGGACATCCTCGGTCGTTGCCAAGGTGAGCTGAAGCGAGCTGTTCCTTGACGAAGTTGCTGAAGTGGAAAGTGTGAGGCTCTTGTATCTGCCGAGTAGCACATCCCACTCGGTTTCGGTCACGGTCGTTTTCACCGTCATATTGAGAACAGGGCAATAGACCGTTATCTTGTCACAGAGATTTACTGACTCGGCTTCGACTATGTCTTTGTACTCCGGCAGTTCCCAAAGGGAAGCAAAGTCTATCGTCATGTCTATTGATGGATCGACCGCCGTTGTGCTTTCAAGATACGACTGGGCATACTGGAGAAGCTGGTATTCAGTAGGCATTTCTTCAAACTGGTCGGAACAGTCTAGGAGAGCTATCTTCTCAAACGGAGCGTCCGTCTCAATGCCGATGTCTGAAAGAGTGACTACCTTTTGCGAAAGTTCAAGAAGCTCGCCGGAATCCGAATCCATCCAGTATGGATGAACTCCCGTGATTGTGTCCGCTACCGATTCTTCTTTCTGAAAGTTCTTCAGGTTCTTGCCGTAGGTTATCCTGACACCTTTGTCTGAGCCTCTTGACTTCCAGAACTTCACACAGTAGTTGTCCCACTCGTACTCTCCATCAAAGGTGTCTAACATAGAACCTTCGATTCCTCCAAGAGCAGAGCGGAAAGTGGTCGGCTCGGAAATATTGAAGACGGCATCACCATCGACATCGGTTTCAAACGTGAAAGGCACATCGGTGCTCGCGTGTTCTGTCAACACATCCCAAGCATACCTGCAGGTGCCGTCATAGTTGTCCGAAGTGTAATCAGAAACCATTGCACATGGAGAGACGGTTATATAGCTGAGTTGGTATGAGATGTGCCGAGCGGAAATCTCAATATTGCCTGTCATCGAAGTAGAGACCTTATATATCCTGAAAGCCTGAACCGCCGTCCCGTATGACGGAGTTGCAGTCACAACATTCCCGTTCACAAGCTCATCTGCATGAATTCCATCTTTCGGGTATTCCATCTTCAGTTCATACGAGCCGTTTCTTTTCTCGGTAACAACACAAGAGATACAGTCTGCAAGCTTGCCAATGCCGTTGGTTTTGAATTCGGTTTCGGATATGTCGTAGAGACATGGAATCATGATTCTCACTCCTTTACAAGAAAATATAAATAAAGCACTTGCGTTTCTTCTCAACCTATGCTATAATGCTATCAACAAAGTCTACAAAATCAAAAAAGATTTTTAAGAGTTTAGAACATAGGAGGATGATAGCTACGTCTTCAAATATAAAAACGCTTTTTGAGCAATACGGCGGTGTCATGCGGACAAAGGAACTGAACGAGCATGGCTTTTACGACCGAAAAATAAAGTCCCTTATTTCTGAGGGACTTATAGAGAATATCCGGCGCGGTTATTATCAGTATATCGGTGATGAAGATTTTGCCGAAATGGCGGTTGTCAAAAAGCTGTTTCCCGATGGCATTATTTGTATGGAAAGTGCACTTGACTATTACGGATATACAGATAGGGTTCCTTCGGCATGGCATATTGCTGTCGACAATAAGAGTTCGCGGGAGCGGTTTTCTATAGAATACCCCATCGTCAAGCCGCACTATACATGCCCTCAGAAGTTGAATATTGGTTTGTCCGAAGGACAGATTGATGGCGTCACCATGAGGGTTTACGACCGTGAGAGAACTATTTGCGACTGCATGAGAAATCGGAACAAGATGGATGCCGAAGTGTTCAGCGATGCGATTCAGGGTTATCTGAAAGATCCGAACAGAAACACTGCAAATCTCGGCAAGTACGCCACACTTCTTCATGTCGAGAAAAAAGTCAGGGAGGTAATAGGCATATGGCTGTGAAGAATATTACGGCTTCAGTTCTGGCGAGGCTTAGAAATCAGTCAAAGGCTGAAGGCATTACACATCAGATGGGACTTCAACTGTTCTTCCAAGAAGAATTTTTGAGAAAGTTATCTCATTCACAATATCGTGAAAACATGATTCTGAAAGGCGGAATGTTCATCTATACACTTACGGATTTTGACAGTCGTCCCACGAGAGACATGGATTTCATGATTCGAAGAATGTCAAGGGATATGCAGAATATGCGTAACACAATGCAACAAATATGCGAGACAGATACCGGCAATGACTATATAACAATAGAAGTTTCTGAGACGGAGCAAATCTCTTTGGAAAAGAAGTATCCCGGTGTCAGAGTAAAGTTGATCGGTAGAATCAGCAACGTCCGTGTGCCATTTTCTATTGATATTGGAATAGATGATGTGATTGTTCCTGAACCTGTTCCAAGAAAAATAACCACCCGTCTTGACGGGTTTGAAGCTCCCGAAATATATACATATTCATTAGAGAGTACGATTGCGGAGAAGCTTGATATTATTCTTGATAGAATGGAAAATACCACAAGGATGAAGGACTTCTTTGACATCTATTACATCTCAAGTATTTTTGATTTTGATGGAACTACTCTCTGCACTGCTATCAATTCCACCCTCATTCACAGAAACAGGAATCCTGATGACGACATTTTTGAACGAATCAAAGAGTTTCCGAACAAGGAGTTTTTCATAACGCAGTGGAGTATTTTTCAACCCGCAAAAGAATCCGGAGTAGAGTTTTCTGTGGTAATCAATCGGCTAATAGACTTTCTCGAACCTATTTATATCAGCCTGAAACACGGAGAGGCTTTTTGCAAGACTTGGAAGTGTGAAAAGGCGATATGGGAGTGAATTTTCCTGCGCTATAGCGTCCACCACCTCGGAGTTATTTCTACAGAAGTTATCCCGCCACTCCATTCGATTGTGTTTTCTCCCGGAGCGAGAACCGGGAATTCTTCTGAATAGATATTGCTATTATAGAAACTGCCGTCAGCCAGATACGCATTCTGTGTCTCACTGTTGAGGATGACTTCTCCGTCATCAAAGTTATAGATAGTCACGGAATAATCTCCTATAGTGAGAACACCCTCAGATGAGCCGTTGACGGTAATTAAGGGTTGAGCATAGAATTCAAACGGGTTTCGGATGACACTGCCGGAAGATTCGAGCGTTATTGCTTTCTGTCCCTCGACAGACCACCTCTGAGGTTTGCAGTTGAAGATTAACTCCATCTCGGCAGATTTCTGTTTTGTAACTTCAAATTCAATAGCAGAGGTACACATTCTCATTCTGAAGAAGTCCGGGTCGTAGGTATCCTGCAGTTTGCAATAGCCGGTCGGCGACAGAAGCCAAGATTTCACAGCTCCTGTCTTCTTTGGCAAGCCGTTAAAGAAGAAAGCTTCATACCTGATGTCTACGTTTTGAAATCTTCTGTGACCACTCTTTGCATTGTTCTGGATAAGGTCACCGTTCAAGCCGGGAATACTCGTTGCTTCGACATCCGGTGCCGGAGAGTTATATATCCCCGGTCCGGACAAATACAAAAGGAAGTCCTTTGAAGACTTCCCGTTAAACGTGAGATACTGCCGCTTGAACCGGCTTCTCATTTCAAATTGGGAGACTGGCATACATACTCCTTTCCGATTTTGGCATGAAAAAAGCACCTCGGTGGAGATGCTTTCATCGTTATTCTGCAAATACTAATTGGCCATATTGCACCGCTTGAATAAGTTTCTTACACTCCTCATAACCTCGCCAAATTCCAAATCCCTGACATAGAAATTATTCTTCCTGTATCTTTCCCATTCGGTTTTGACCAGCTCGTTGGATTCGATGTCGCTGAGAATTTCAGATGCTCTTGGTATGTAGGCTTCCGAACCTCTTTTGTTACATACAGCGGTTAAGGCTTCAGAAAGGATGGTATAGTCAATATCCATGTTCTGCTCAGTGAGAATATAGATGTCGTAAAAGTCACGCATTCGGGTGTTGGCAATTCCCCGTGAGAGAACTGTCTCCATCTTCTCAGCCAAGAGAGTCTCTATATTGTATGCCATTAGCGAAATACTTCTGTCCTCAAACATGAGCTTATACGAGAATTCTATCACTCCCGGAGTAATCACATCGCCGGTTGAGATGTCTATCTTTACTGCTTGTCTCAAGCGATCAAGAGTAGCTTCCAACATGATTCGGACACCCGGATATTCGTGTTCTTCCATGATGTCGGAGACCTTGGTGATTTTGAATGACACGCCGTCTTCGATTTCAATTTCTGCAATTTCTTTTACAATCCGCTCTGCATCCTGTGCGTTCAGGGGCAGAGCTTTTATTGTGGTGTCAATATCCATCGTTGCGCGCATATCCATTCCGATAACTGCGGCAACCAGCATTCCGCCTTTCAGAATGAAACGGTCTCTATATTTTGACAGGCTAACTCGTTCAAGGAATCTCTCCATGACGAAAGTTCTTATTAGGGTTTGGGCTCTCTGAGTGTCACCGCCGGAGAGATTCCGTACTTTAGCTTTCAACTGATTCGATGTTTTTATCACGTCAAAACCTCCACATAATTTTTCATTTCTTTCTCGATTCTGAACAAAGCCGCATACTTCATCAGCTTGTTCAGCTCTCTGTCCTTGCTTCGCATATATTCTTTCATAGCTGTCTGGAACGTCTGCGAGTCCATGTCGTCATGGTAACGGACAATGTCGCAGATTGTGCGTTCACGGTCGTATACCGCCACTTCGTTGCCCATATTTGTTTTTGCCATGATAAGTCCTACATCCAACAGTTCCTGTTTCACCTGATACGCCTTGATGCCTTGTCTGCGAAGGTGTGTAGCGTTATATCCCGTTCGAACAGTAACTGAAATATGTGGTGGCTCTCGATCGGTCATATCGTGAAGGTATAGAGCAGATTCATGCGAAAAAACAATTTTTTTATTCAAAAGAAACAGAATGTAGTATTCGTCCCTCCATTCATTCGGGGACAAATAGACACCATGCGCCACACGCTCCATTTGGTTTTCCTTTACGAATTGAGCGAGATATGGTTTTGAGATTCCTGCTGCAACTACATCTGAGGTTAAAAGATAGCCGTTATTCTTGTCAGCGAGATTATGAAGCTTCTCTCGTGCGAGCATTCTGTATCACCTTACTTTCTCGCTCTCATTATAGCATATAAGAGCGAGAAAGTAAACAGGTTTCAAAAAGAAATTTTTATTTTTCTTTTCGGCACATTACTTGAACACCGCCTCATCCTCATCGAGCATATCGTTAATCTTGTCCGCTACCATTTTGGCAAGCTCGCCTGCGTCCTGATTCTTTCCACCAGTGACATAGATGTTAACTCCTCCGAGGTTGGTGGTCTTGTTATTGTTGTTTGTAGTAGTTCTGCCTCCGCCTGCACCTGAAAGTGCAAGCTCAGGAACACCTAACTTTGAGATGTCTGGTAGTGAAAAACCATCGGTCATCATATCTTTGACCTTTGATGCCACGGTCTTTATCTTGCTCAAGACATCTCCCATGTTGCCGTCAATGCCCTCAGACAAAAGCTCCATGAAGTCCGGCATATATTCATCTGC
The DNA here is from genome assembly GCA_021199855.1 of Oscillospiraceae bacterium. Classification (GTDB taxonomy): domain Bacteria; phylum Bacillota; class Clostridia; order Oscillospirales; family Ruminococcaceae; genus Faeciplasma. The sequence continues at coordinate 106,511 of JAJQHD010000055.1, read as the reverse complement.
ATCAGCAAGCGGTCCTTTGTCGGGGAGCGAGAAACCGATGATGCTCTTTATTGTGTTTGCAACACCTGTGATGGACTCCGACAATGCAGAAATCTTCTCCTTTATACCGCTTATGAAGTTGGAGAGTAGGTCTCGTCCCCATTGAGCAGCTTTACTGGTCAGGTTTGTGAACAGGCTCTTGACGGAACCCAAGATATTGGATATGGTGTTCTTTATTGAAGACATTGAGTTTGAGATTGATGTCTTAATGCTACTGAAGATATTTGAGACTGTAGATTTAATCGAGTTCAGAACAGTGGAGAATGTGGATTTCACTGAATTCCAGACACTGCTCACGGTCGACTTGATTGAATTCAAGACGGTAGTAATCGTTGACTTGATGCTATTCCAAACAGTGGAAACTGTAGACTTGATTGAATCCAGAACATCAGAGACGATTGACTTTATCTTCTCCCAGACCTCCGAGAAGAAGTCCCGGATGCCTTCCAAAATAGGCTCGATAAAGTCTACGATTGCGTTCCATACTTCGGTTATCTTGTCGCTGATTGCCTCAACGACGGTCGTGACTGCTTCCTTTATCCCGTTCCAGATGGTCTCGAAGGTTTCCTTTATGGTTTCGAGTATGGGAGTAATGAAGTCAACTATGGCGTTCCAAATTTCAGATACCTTCATCTGTATAGCTGTCAAAGCTCTCTCAATGAGAATTTGGATTGCTTGCCAGATGGTTTCAAAGAGGTATTGCAAAGCCGTGAGCAACGGCTCTATTACTGAGTAGACTGCGTTCCATGCATTTACAATCGTATCGTGGATGGTCGTGATGACGGTAGTTACCGCCGTGGAAATAGCCGTCCATACAGTTGTAATCACTGAATGAATGGTGTCCATCACAGTAGAAACCGCTGTAGATATGGCAGTCCAGATGGTCGTAAAGGTCGTCTTTATTGTCGTGAAGATATTTGTGAAGAATGTGCTTATAGCTGTCCAGACAGTAGTCGCTGTTTCTTTTACGCCGTTTATGGCATTGGAGAAGAAAGTACAGATACTATCCCAAGTATTCACGAAGAAGGTCTTGATGTTGCCCCAGACGGTTTCCCAGTCGGTTCCGAACCAGCCGAGGACTACGTCTGCCACATTCTGAAAGATGTTCAGATAGTTCTCAAATGTCGAGACGAGTAAATCCCATACCGCTCCGAATATCTCTTTTACATCCGTCCACGCTTGCTCCCAGTCGCCGGTGAATATTCCGATGAAGACATCGAAGATGCCGGTTATGATGTCGAGGACAGCGGAGAGAATATTCGAGATCTGTTGGAATACACCCTCGAATAAGGGTGCCAAGAAGTTGCAAAACTCAGTCCACACGGCTTTCAGGACGTCGAGAACACTTCCAAAGCCCTCAAAGCTTATGCCGAGAGCTTCGAGCCTCTCTTCTATGCCCTCTGCAAACTCTGTGAACTTCTCTTTGATGTTGTTCCAGATTTCTATTATCGCTGTTCGGAATTCTTCGTTGTTGTCCCACAGCGTTTTGAATGCCGCCACAAGGACGGCTATTACTGCAACCACAGCAACGACAGGAGCTGAGATTCCACCGATTGCGGTCATAAGTTTTCCTATTACTCCTGTGCCGGTCTTGGCGTGATTTACAACTTTCAAGATACCTGTACCGAGAGAAGAGAACCCGGTCATGGCTTTTCCAACTGTGCTGATGAGCGTACCAATAATAATCAGGAGCGGTCCTATTGCCGCTACTACAGCCGCTACAGTTACAATGGTTTTCCGTTGGCTCTCGTCCATTGCATTTAGCTTGTCCACAAAGCTCTGAACAGAGGAGACCACAGACTTTATGACCGGCATGAGGGTTTCTCCGAAAGAAATCGCCAAGCCTTCAAGTGCAGATTTCAGAATAGTCATCTGACCTGAAAGGTTATCTAACTGTGTGTCTGCCATCTGCTGAGCGGCATCTCCACTGTCGATTATTGATTGCTGTAGAGAATCCCAAGTTTCACCGGTATTAGCAAGAAGAGCATTTACGGAAGCAAGGTCGGTCTTGTTGAAGATGGTGGAGATGATGTTGTTCTTCTCTTCCGAGGTCATGCCATCCATCGCAGTGTTCAAGTCTCCGAGGATGTCATTAAGGCTTCTCATCTCGCCATCGGCATCGTAGACCTGAAGACCGAGGCTTTCAATGCAAGCCGCCGCTGTGTCTGTTGGAGACTGCAAGGCAAGGATGACGTTTCTTAGATGAGTACCGCCCTCAGCTCCCTTTATACCGTTATTGGCAAGGATACCGAGTGCAGTGTTTAATTCTGCGGTTCCACCCTTTATTGACTTCGCTGTTGCACCTATCTTCAGTATACCTTCACCGAGCTGTGCAACTGAGGTATTTGTCGTAGATGCAGTCTTAGCCATCTGGTCAACCATCGTTGAAGCTTCAGAGGTGTCCATTCCGAGAGCGGACATTGCATCCGTTACCATGTCCGAGGCTTCAGCAAGCTCTATGTCACCGGCAGCAGCAAGGTTCAGAACAATAGGAAGTGTATCGCACATTTCCTGAGTGTTGTAACCGGCAAGTGCCAGATAGTTTAAAGCCTCAGCACACTCGGAAGCAGAGAAAGCAGTCTCTGAGCCCATCTGCTTTGCCAAAGCGGACAAGGCGTCCATTGTATTTACAACTTCACCGTTCAGTTCCGATGTGGAATCTTTCGTGATGCCCATCGTTGCCTGAACCTGTGACATCGCCGACTCAAAATCTGCCGCCGTGGAAACAGCTGCAGTTCCGAGTGCGACAATAGGTGCAGTAACTTTGGTCGTGAGCTGTGTTCCCACGCTTGTAATCTTACTGCCGAGGGTTTCCAGAGTAGTCCCGACTTCCGAGATTTTATTGAGAGCGGTATTCGTCTCAGCCGCTTGGTCGGCGAGCTTCTTCAGTTCTTCTTCCGTGGCTACAATCTCACGCTGTAGGGCATCGTACTGCTCTTGGGTAATGTCGCCGTTCTGGAGCTGTTCGTTTGCTTGCTCTGCCGCTGTTTTTAAGGTCGTGAGCTTCTCTTTGGTCTCGGATATGGCATCCGTTAAAAGTTTCTGCTTCTGGGTGAGAAGCTCTGTATTGGTGGGGTCTAATTTAAGTAGAGTGTTTACATCTTTCAGCTGTGATTGGGTAGATTTTATCTCTGAGTTTACGCTTTTTAAAGCTGAGGAGAGACCGGTGGTGTCGCCGCCAATCTCAACCGTTATACCGGCAATTCGTGACGTCGCCACCGTTCACCACCTCCAATCGCATAAAGTCTCACCAGCGGTCCATCATTTCCTGCGTTGCTATCTGCGGGTAATCGTAGTCATCGTTCTGGTTCTCGGCAAACATATCGTTGACCATGCCTATAGTCAAAAGGTCAAGGTCACGGATAGATATGCCAAGCTGAACACAGCGCAGGAGAAAGAGTGGAGTGGTCATCTCGCGTTCAGCTTTGCGAGGTTTTTTTAGACTCCACATCCGTCTTTACGTTAAGTCCCCAAAGCTCAATAATCTCCGGCAGTACCTGATAGATACTGAAGGTGTTATACTGGTCAAGCCACTCATCCGGGTCGTTCGGGACGTTCTCCGGGTCTGCATGGCGAGCCATGATGAAAGCGATGTTCTCGAAAAGTTCCAAGCTGAAAGTGTCAAGACCGGAAGCTTCTTCATTACTCTCATCCACAGCCTTTTCAAGCTGATTCAGGTCTCTGTAGATGTCTCTTCCGAAACGAATCCTGTACATCCTCGGCACAGCCGCAGAAGCTTTGAATGTAGTGTCTATTCCGTCTATCTTGATTGTTTTGGTAAGTGCCATTGCATTATCCTCCTAAAGAAAAGGCAGAGCCGAAGCCCTGTCAAAAGGTGTATTTTAGTTATCCGTTGACTTCATCAGAAGTCGTCGCCGGTTCGTAAACCGCATCATACCAAGCATCATAAACAGTGGATGAGGTATTCGTTCCGGTCTTTGCCTTAACATAACCGTTGACAAGAGCGGTCGCAGTAAGGCTCAGGGTCTCGGTCTGAACCTCCTTTGAATCCTCTGTGGTTGCTCCCTCGATTGCCGGACGAGTGCAAGTGCAGTTGTACAGAACATGACGTGTCTTTCTCTGATCACCATTAAACTCGAAGAGTAAAGCGAAATGCTCTATCTCGATGTCCGTATTCTCGGCAAGCACTCCGTTCGAGTCCGCTTCCTCGTGGAGAATGTCCTCAAGGAATTGTTCGGGGACAAGGGCAATCTCAAGGTCACCGGAATAGCCGGAGTTGTTGTTCATGACGTAATAGGCTATGTTATCCGCCCAAAAAACTTCTGGTTCACCTTCCGGGTCAAGTGAAAGGTTTACTGCACCGGGAATCTTCACAGGTGTTGCAAACGTAGCGTTTCCGTCATCATCGAATGTTATCTTTGCGTAGTGGACATTTTTCAGTCCGAACTTTACTTTGTTTGCTGTATTAGCCACAATCTAATTCTCCCTTCAAAATTTACTCCTACACCGTAAGAGAGTATAGGACCTCATAGAGCTTTTCCGAATCTATCCAGGCCTCAGACTTATCGTAGTAGAGTTCGTGTTCGGTCAGGATTTCTTCAATCTCAGCTTCGAGGCTTGGATTCTTTTCGTCTGTATACAGCTCAATATCTAAGTCGTTACAGCTGTAGTAAACCACATTGTCCGCTCCGAAGTTCTGTGCCACAGGATAGAGAAAACAGATAAACGGAGGCTCAGGCGATTCTCCCTCGGCAAAGTGGTCGTAGGCATAAGGAAGCCCGAACTCTTCCATCATCTCAATTATCTCTGTATGAGTCATGCAATCACTCCAATGCTTTCTTGATGAGACTTATGAGCATGGTTTCTCCGTCTTCCTCAGCCGGAGCAATATGCGGGTAAGCCTTTGTCCTGCCGCCATTTCGGTTGGCGTGTCCCTTTTCGAGCAGATGAGCTAACTGGTAGCGATTCTTTGAATACACTGTTATCTCTATAGCCTGTGAGCTTTCGGAAGTGGTCTTTGTAGTCCAGCTCTTCTTGTATGCTCCGGTGTCAACGGGAGCGTTATCTGAGATACTTTCCTTGACCGATTTCGCCGTCTTCTTCACAGCGGATTTCAGCTCATCAGCCGCAAGGTCAGCGTATTCCTGCAAACTCTCATTGATGGCTTCAGCCATCTCATCAATCGAGGCTGTCTTACTTGACATCAGGAGTTCCTCCGTTCTTTCTCACACGAGACCTTGATGGACTCTTTCTTATAGTTCATCATATCTACAGAAGTTATATTGTAGGTTTCACCCTTGAAACGAACACGGAAATGTGTGCTGTCTAAATGAGAAAGTTCAGAGCAATATCTCACCGTGAATACCAAGCCATTCTCCGTTACCGTGATTCCCGCCGACTGCTGCTCTTTCTGCTGATACGATGAAGCACCCGCATAAGTGTAGCAGGAGAAGTATTCCTCCCACACGTTTTTGTGGTTGGCGTTCTCATCGACAACGGTCGTGTTCCTCTCAAAGGTGATGCGCTCGTTTAAAAGTGAAATCTTCATCAGAACACACCCTCTCGAATAGCAAAAAGTAGGTTGCGGAGGGTCATCACCAAATCGTGATGGTCGGCTTCTTCTCTATGCTCATACAAGTAACCGAGCGTATACAGAATCGCTACTTTCATAACGTCCTGTATACGCTCAAGTTCCTCATCGGTGTAGGTGTCGGTGTTTTCAGATTCGCCGCTCACTATAGACCATTTATCCGAATCAAGCCTCGCAACATCGGCGCATATCTGCTTGGCAGAGGTGAGGAGGACATCAATGAGAGTGTCCTCATCTGAGCTGTCAACTCGAAGATAGGTTTTAGCTTCACTCAAAGGTACAAGAATCATTAGAAATCCTCCTCCATTACTCAGGCTCCGGCAGCCATCTGAAGAACCTGTACTGCTTCCGGCAAGATGAGCTTACCATCCACTCTCTGAGTGGTAAGGAATCCAACCTGGTCGTTTCTTGCATAGAGTTCATTCAGTCTCCTGAACATCCTTCCTGCACGGTCGGCAATCCAGTAGTAGCTCATGTCGCCGAAGAGCAGGGTCTTGTTGCCTGCTTCCACCGCCGGCATATAGGACGAAGTCTTAAGCGGACGGTTCAGCAGGGTATCCGGCTCTGCGATGCCGAGACCCGGCTTCCAGATATAGTTGTCGTTCTTGTCCTTGATGGTCATCATCTGAAGGACAAGTGCCTCATTGCAGAGGAAGGTCGCCTTCTTGCGGTACGGACTCTTCAGCGCGTAGTACAGGGCATAAATCTCATCAAAGGTCACGGCGGTCTGGCTTGCAGCGGTAACACCGACCTGTGCGCCCGCATCATCAAGGATACCCAACGGTTTGCCAATACCGTCCCCGTTGATAAATGCATTTTCTTCTGAGTTACCCATCGTAATTCCAAATCTGCGAGAAATATGCGCTGCCAAGTCAAAGGCAGAATCATTCAAAAGCTCGTTCGAGATTTTAATCATGGTTCCGAGCTTGTACGCAGACAGGGTCGTCTGACCGAAGGTTGTGTTGTTTTCAGGGATTTCTTCTCCTTCATCAATCCAAGATGCTTCGCCGGTATCATTGGCAATAGGAATCTTACGGGTGCCTGAGTTTGTGTGAATGACATGTGCCATGCCTCTGAAGATGTTGTTCTCCTGAAGTGCCTCGATGAGCTGATGTTCAAACTCATCTGGCACGGTGTAGCCACCCTCGGAATCCACGCCGACAGACAGCGCATTCTGAATCGCACCGTAGTCACCGCGTAGGCGGATCATATTCCAGAAAGCCTCGGAATACTCAGGGGTTGCGGTTGCCTTGATGGAAGTCGTCTTCACTTCTGACTTTGGATTGACGGTCACAGGCGTCGTGGTCGGAGCCTTAAGCTGTGCTTCAAAGGACTCCTGCTCCTCCAGACGAGAAATCTCGTCTCCGAGTGCCTTTACATCACCCACCATCTTGTTGTACTGTTCCACGGCATCCGATGCAACAAGACCGTTATCGCCACGATGCTCTTCAAGAAACTTCTTTGTCTGCTCCCACAGGACAGCTCTCTTGCTTCTCAGTTCAAAAATCTCACTCATAAATTTTTACCTCCATAAATTCTTTAAAATGGTTTGTTGGCATAAAAAGAGCCGGGGTTCATCTTAAGAACTCCAGCTGTTTTTCCAAAATGGGATACGGCATACTACCGTCCTCTGTTCTGCCGTCCATGCCGATGATAGGCTTGGTCGGTTCTTCTTTCGGAATAGTTTGCGCCTTATTTGTAGCAGTCGGCACATTCACTCCGATGTGATTCAGAATAACCTGCTTCATGAGGCGAGTGGAGTATAGGTGAACACCTTTCTTCTCGTCATCCTCATTCGGCTCTTCCAGCGTTTCGGGCTCGTCATCGTCCTCTTCATCCGGCTCATCCGCCGTAAAGAGGATTTCGTCACAAAAGCCGTACTTCAGAGCTTCTTTCGCATCAAGCCACGACTCATTAGACATAAGCGTGGAAATCTTGTTATGCGAAAGCCCCGTCTTGGCACTGTAGGCGTTAATGATGGATTCCTTGACAGCATCCAAAGTCTCGATGGCTTTCTCCATATCCGCACGATTGCCCATTGCTACAGTAGCAGGGTCATGCAGAAACATCATAGCCACAGGTGACATCAGAACTTTATCTCCTGCCATTGCTACGACAGTCGCTGCAGATGCAGCCACAGCATCAATCTTGACAGTCACTTTTCCTTTGTAGTCACGGAGCATCGTATAGATTTCCGCAGCCGCAAACACGGAGCCACCCGGTGAGTTAATCCAGACCGTGATGTCACCTTCGCCCGATTCAAGTTCACTGCGGAACCACGCTGGAGTCACGGCATCTCCCCACGTGTCTTCTGCATCAATGGGTCCTTCAAGTCGAAGCGTTCTCTCACCTGCATCATTCGTGACCCAGTTCCAAAATTTCTTCATTGAAAGTCTCTCCTTCCTTCTCGCCTGTTCTCACTCGGCGGATTCTCTCTGTCACTATCTGATTCTTCCTCAGTCTCTTCTGCCTCTTTTTTCGGAGGCGTTCCCTCAGTGTTTACCCCATAAGCGGAGCCTGCATCCTTGAGCTTTGTGTATGAACCGTTCAAGTAATAATCGTCTCCACCAGCTTCTGCGGGTATCGGGTCCATATTCTCCAAGCGACGGATTTCGTTTGGTGACATAAAGCCATTAGAGAATGCCACAGCATATCCGTTCATCCTTGACTGATAATCTCCTCTTAAGAGTCCATCCACGTTAAACTTCGGAAAATACACGTCCTGCTCATCTTCAAGGAGCAAGTCTTTTACAATAGCCTGTTCCCAACGAATGAGCCACGGTGTTATTGAATGCTGAACGAAATCTATGCCTTGATGCTCTATATTGCTGAAAGTGGCGTGTTCAAGGCTCTGCACCAAGTGCGGAGGCACACGAAATATACGACATATTTCTTCTACGCTGAACTTTCTCGTCTCCAAGAACTGGCTGTCCTCTGGTGGAAGAGAAATCGCTTTGTAGGTCATTCCTTCTTCCAAAACAGCCACCTTGTGTACGTTGGAAGAACCACCATAGGTTGCATCCCAAGCATCCCGTACTTTCTCAGGGCTTTTCAGTACTCCAGGGTGTTCCAGGACACCACTTGGCTGAGCTCCATTTCTGAAAAATGCCGAGCCATATTTCTCCACGGCAATTGCGGAGCCGAGTGCATTCTTCATCATGCCGATTGGCGAGAAACCAACTAAGCCGTTAAAGCCAAGTCCCGGAATATGCAGAACTTCCTCCCGTTTGAAGTAATAATCCTTCCCCGTCTCACCTGCTTTGTCATCCTCATAGGCGTGGTAGATATAGAAAATCTCGCCGTGTTCATCACGGTCAATCTCCACATTCTGAGGAATCAAGGGATAGAGCCCCAAAATTTCATTTCTTCCGTCACGCACAATCTGAGCGTAGGCATTGCCCCAGAGGAGTAGGTGCGTCATCATACATTCACGAAAGCTGAAAGAGGTCATTTCAGGATTTGGCTGACGGTAGAGAATCCTATATAACGGGTGATCTACAGCTTTTTCCTTGCCATCATCTTCCTTGTACCTGTATAGATGGAGTGGCAGGCTTGCCACAGTTTCTGCAAGAAGTCTGACGCAGGCATACACCGTTGCAATTTGAAGCGAGGATTTTTCATCCACTCTTTCTCCACTCTCTGCTTTTCCAAAGACAAACATCTGCCCACTGTCATGGACGTTATCCTGTATGTCTGGCAGCTTCGGCGCATCTCTTGGCTTGTTACCAAATCCAAGCCGTTCTAAAAAGCCCATTTACCTCTCCTCCCCTATATTACAAACAAGTCTCTTTCATCATAGACACTGCCCTGTTCCTTGTGTCGGATACAACGGTCGAGTGCCATGATTGCCGCCACGATGCCGTCTACCTTTTCAGCACTTTTCTTTTTTGTCACTTTTATATTTCCTGCCGGATCACTTTCAACTACAACATTGCCAGCCATCCACTTCAGAACGGGGTGTCCGCCGTGGATTATTTTACCTTGCATCAGTAGCTCGTAAAATGCCTTAGTCGGAGGACTCATGCTCTGATAGCCTTGTCCGAACGGAACGACTGTGAAGTCTTCTCTTTTAAGGTGCTGAACCATCTCCACGGCTCCCCAGCGGTCAAATGCAATCTCCAAGATGTGGTACTTCTTTCCGAGTTCGTCAATATAACTTTCAATGAAGGCATAGTCGATAACATTGCCGGGAGTTGCGAGCATATATCCTTGTTTTACCCACACATCGTATGGAACAGAGGCTTTTCTGACTCTTTGTGGAATTGTCTCCTCCGGCACCCACATAAAGGGCAGGAGTATATATTTCTCATCTTCTGTCCTCGGCGGAAAGCACAGCACAAACGCTGTAACATCTCCGCTGTTTGACAGGTCAAGTCCACCATAGCAGTCTCTTCCCTCAAGGGCTTTCATGTCTATTGGGACGTTTCCAAGCTCATAAATGTTTTCAGGTATCCACCGAAGTGTCGATGCCACCCATTGGTCGAGCCTGAGCTGTCTGAAGAGGTTCTCCTCTGCGGGATTATCCTTTGCATCTCTGTATGCATCCCGCATACGGTCAATAGGAACCGTGATGTCAAGAGACGGATTCGCCTTGTACCAGTTTCTTTCATCCGACCAGTCGTCATCGTCGCCTATACCGAAAATGACTGGATAAAAAGTAGGGTCAACTCGCTGTCCATCCAGGATGTCTTTCGCCTTTGTGTGTACCTCAAAGCCTATGCTGTTGCGGTCGGTTCCGGCTGTTGTGATAATAAACGCCAAAGGGTTGGTTCTCGCATCTGATGCACCTTTTGTTAGAACGTCATACAGGGCTCTTGTCGGGAGGGAATGAAGCTCGTCGAATACAAGTCCCGATACGTTCAAGCCGTGCTTTGTGTTTACCTCTGCTGACAGCACCTGATAATACCCTGCATTCGGGTAGCTCACCAGTCTCTTTTGAGCCGACATTATTTTGCTTCTCTTCATCAGGGCTTTGTTCTGCTCAACCATTCGCCGGGCTACATCGAAAACGATACTCGCCTGTTGGCGGTCGGATGCGGCACCGTAAACCTCCGGCGAAGCTTCGCCGTCTGCATACAAAAGATAAAGAGCGACGGCTGCTGCCAATTCGCTCTTTCCCTGCTTCTTTGGAATTTCAATAAACGCTGTGCGGAACTGTCTCGTGCCATCCTCTTTCACAATGCCGAAAATGTCTCTGATTATCTGCTCCTGCCACGGCAGAAGCCAGAACCGATGCCCTGCCCACTTGGATTTTGTATGGCAGAGTTGCTCGATGAAGTTCACAGCCTTATCTGCTTTCTTGCTGTCATAATGTGATGTTTCAAGCATGAACCGAGTAGGCTTATACTCTTTCAGCTTTGGATAGTTCTCTGGTCTTGTCTCCAAAATCAGGCACCTCCCAAAAGCTTCTCCATTTCGTCATCCGTATCCTTTGAACTATCCACAGCCACAATCCGGCTTCTCGAAGCAGGGGTCAGACCGAACTGTTCTGCAAACCTGTTCATTATTTTCAAGTAGGTCTGAGCTATAGAGACCTGCGGAAGCTGCTGGTAGTAGCCAGAGGGAGTCTTAACAATCGTCCCATGCTGGGATATAAACTCCTCAGCCTCTTTCCACCTTGCAAACGCCTGACAGTATCCTGCGAATGCCGCCATATCAACCTCGGTCAGAATGCCGATAGCTTCCATCTGCTTGGCGAGTCTGCGCCATTCTTTCTTCGCTTCCGGCTCTAACCACTTTGGGCATGTAGGTGCCTTCTTCTGCGGTTTCGGTTCATTCTCGTTTAGTGGTCTCTTCCCCGGATTCCCTTCCAATTCTTTTATTGCCGTGGGTGTCGGCTTTCTTCCTCTCATAGCCATAAGGCATTCCTCCTTTCACTGATTTCTTAAATACCCAGAAGTACGAGTGATACTTCCTTGCGTGTTTCTGGTTTCTTTGCCAATCAGCGATGAGTCGATTCTTGGCAAGAAGCACGAACAGGTCTAAAACTTCAAAGCCCACATCCCTTGCCATCGTGTAAATATCGCAGTGCATGATGTACTGCTTTCCACTTGAGACCTTGTCCTGACACTTCATAACCAAAACGCCGCCCAGTCTCAAGATTCGCCATGCCTCAGCGAGTGTGTCTTTATACAATTCCAAAAGTTCTGCTTCATTCTTGCAGACTCCGAATCTACGGTTTATGATGTTGCCGTCACTCTTTTCGAGGGAAGCACCACTTGTGGCGAGGAACGGGAGGTCAACCACTATGCTGCCAACCGAGCTGTCTTCCAATGGTAGCGACCGGCAGTCTGCCTGTGTCACTCCATCTGCTTGTGGAAGAATATCTGAGCAGTATTCTGGTTTCGGAATCGCTCCGCTCTTGTAGAAGTTACCCCTTGAAAAAGTGGGGTCAACTTCAAAATGTCCTTCCGGAACATATAGTCTGAGAATCCATTGCAGGATTTCTTCTTGGCTGTACGAAATGCTCTTTATAACTTCGTCCTGCATTGGATTTCTCGCTTTCTTGGAAAATAAAAAAAGAGCCTGTGGCTCTCAAAATATCTGTACGAGATACAGAGCCGGTTGGCTCCGTTCTCTTGGTTACTTTCAAAGGCTACAGATTTTCTTGCCTTCGTATCTCCATGCCAGGTATTCATCTTCAAGCCCAGCTTCTATGATTACTTTGTAAATTCCCATGTAGCGAGCCCTTTGGATTTCCTTTTCTTCCTCGTCATAGTCTTCGCCCATGCTGGTGAAGCCATCAATTTCAGCCTTAGCTCTTAAGAATAAGGTTTCTTTCAAATTCATTTCTGTGTCCTCCGTTTTGAATTTCCTCCGGGATTCTTTCCCTTTTGGTATGTGTATATTAACTCTAAAGAGGAGAAATAGCAAGTTAAATGTGAGAAATATTATATACAAATAATCGGAGAGAAATTCGATCGGTCTTTGTGTACATTATGCCTATTCGGTGTACGAGACACAGACCCTTTCGGGGTTCTGTATCCCGCTGTGGGTTAGATTTCGCTTAACACTTTCTGCATTTCTTTCAGGGCATTCTCGCACAATTCCTTCTTGCTGACGCCGTACAGCTTGTTAATCGACTCATCGCTCAGTCTGGAGTTGTAGGCAATGCCTTCCGCAAGTTCTCTTAATCTCTCGTATCCCTTGTCCGCATTTGTTTTCTTCATGGTGTGTACCTCCTTGTTTTTGTATGTGTATATTAACTCTAATCCAGAATAATAGCAAGCCTTATTTTAAAAATATTATATACAAAGAATCAAGAAGAAATTGGATCGGTGTTTGTGTACATTACAGATTAAAGACCATGCACAAATAGCGTACCGCAGAGCACTACTCACCTATTCATTTTACGCTTTGGAAGCACCACTCGATTGCATGTCCGCTGTCAGGGAAAGTTGCTTCGGCAGCGGTTTTTATCCTTATGGGGTCGATTAAGTCTCGGTTAGGTGTCAGGAACTCGTACACCACAGCGATGTACTGCCCTTTGCAATTTATATCTGTGAAAAAGACATACTTCCCATAGGTGATGATTGCAGCATAGTTGGGGTTGCAATCAAGCTCCAGTTCTTCTATTGTGGTGTCCACTTCCAGTGTGTATTCGTTGACTTTTATTATTTCCATTACGCTTTCCTCCTCACCAGTGTCGGGAGGGATTCACCTGAATCCCTCCCCTACTATGTTCACCTGCTCCTGACTATGGTGATCTGGAACTCTGTGCCGTCAGCCATGCGGATGACTACTCCTCGGTTGTAGCTAAGAACCCCATCCTCTTGGAAGCTTACCGCATTCTCTACACCCTCAAGCTCCGTGTCGTCAACACTTTCACCGTACCTGAGAATCCCTATAAGGGCACTCTCTACCTGTTCCTCGCTTATCTTCTCGTAATCTTCATACTCGTTCATTTTGAAATCCTCCGTTTTTAGAATTCCGTGCGGTTCTCCGCTTCGGTTGTGTGTATATTACCGTCTTTCAAGAAATATATCCAGTCATTTTGGGATAATATATTACACAAATATCTTCCCTGAAAGCTGTGCAAATTTAAGCAATAGGGAGCCATGTCCCTGGCTCCCTATTCTTATGTTCAGTGCTCTATAATCGCCGTAATGCGGAAGTTCTCGCTGAACTCCTCTTTCGAGATAACCTTGTCGTCGCTCCCGTCGTCTGCCCCGTAGAAAAGTGCAACTCCATCTTCCGTGGTGTTTGCCACACCGGTCTTGCCAGTGGCAGGTTCAATAATCTCTATGGTGTGTGCATAGCTCTCGGCTTCGACCAATTTCTCGTATTCTGTCATGTAAACGCTCCTTTGATTTTTCTTTCGGAAGCCCTCGAAGGGGCTCCCGTGGTTTCCTATCAGTTGACCTTGAAAATATATCCGTGAACGGTGTCGTACTCTTTCTCGGTGCTCCCGAATACAAGCTTTTCACTTCCGTGAAGCTCGGTCATGCCTTCCAGTGTACAACCATTCTGAATAAAAAGCCATGCGGTTTCAACTGCTCTTGACCAGCCTGAGCTGAACGTGAATCTCTCGATTCCGTATCTTTTGAAGCCTAAAATGAGGTCTTTCTCGTCTGTGTCATAAAGGGAATCGTGAACGTCTATGTACTTGTTTCCCTTTTCCTGAGCATCTTTGTAGAGGTTGAAGATGTCGCAGTAGGTTGTTCCTCTGCTCTGTATCTCGGCATAAAGCTTTCTGACCTTAGCCCTTGCCTCTTCCTTTCCCTCTTCATCGGTTGCCATGTGGAATTCCTTGTCGTAGGTCTTGTAGGTTTGGTAATCTCTTTCTAATGTCTTGTCCATGGTATATCCTCCATTTTGATTTATTCTTCAGGGTTTCCCCTTCGGTTGTGAGTGTATATTACCGTCTTTTAAGAGATATATCCAGTCATTTTGGGATAATATTATACACAAATATTCGAGGACTACCTTGGGCATATTTACAGCTATTCTGACAACATAAAAGGAGTCGGTTTTCCGACTCCTTTTTCGCATTCTTTTTATGAGAACTCAACAGTTAACATCTCGGTTCCACCAATGAAGAAGTCCAGCTCAATGCATGGGTCTTCATAGTAGGTTTCCTTTGCTTTTTCGGTCAGCTCACGAAGCCTGTAGGCTCCAATCTTCTCGGTGAGTACCTTCTTGATGATTTTCTCTCCGTTGATGTAGTAGGTGGTTTTCATTTTCGTATCCTCCATTTTTGTAGTTGTGGTTTGTGTATGCAGGAGGCTTAATCCTCCTGCATAAACCTCTCAGCGTCTTCAATCAAGTTGATTGCACTCTTGGCAGCCTGTCCGCTTGTCGAGAAGTTCACCGGCATGACCGTTTGACGTTCGATTCTGCACTCCATGCGGTCTTTCTCGAAGGTCTCATCCTCTGCGAACTCGTAAATTCCCACATTGTAGTAGCCCTCGGTGCATACATAACCGATTCCAATGAAGTAGCTCTTGTATTCGAGCATGATGCAGTTGGCATCGGAGGCAAGCTCCTCTGGGGTGGTTACTTCAGGGTAGTTGTAGCGGTATTTGCTCATTTTGTAAATCCTCCATTTTCTAAGGGTCTGTGCCCTTTTGGTATGTGTATATTACCGTCTTTCAGCGGATATATCCAGTCTTTTTTCGATAATAAATGTACCAAACATCCGCCCATACTCAGCCCCAAAGATTGTGTACAATATATCTCAAAAAAGACTGGCTATTTCTTCGGATTGACGGTAATATACACTCACAACAAAAAATACACACGGAGGTAAAAACCATGAGAAAAGACTACGACGAAATTGAGGAAATCATTGAGGAGACCATCGAGGAACTCGAAAAGGAATACGACCTTGATGAAAAGGACATCGAAGAAATCCGAGAGGAAATTTACACCGACAATGGTTGGAAATACAACCGACACACAGGTGAAGGCTACCTTGAGGAAGAACATGAAGAAGTTACCTACACCTTCTTCTACAACAACTTCGAAGCAGTCGGCATGAGAATGAGGGATTTCCTTTAAAGGGAATCCTCATCCCCTGCCTTGCGAGAGAATCCCGACCACGTCGGGGTATCTCTCTCGTTCCTCCGTGTGTAATCTTTATTCCCCGTTCATATACCGATTAATAATCCTCAGAATCTCGTCTTGCTCTTCTTTACTGACTTTGATGCTATCGAGTGCCTCTCTGACACCACAATCGGGACAAATGGGTGTTTCATTATCTTCCCGTGATACAGCGGGCACTCCCACAAAGGTTTTTCCACACCTCAGGCACACCGATGTCCTGTGCTCTATCTGCTCTTTGTCCATATTACAGCCTCCTGTCTGCTATTGGCATATGCCTGAATCAATATCTCCTGGTCGAACCCAAATCTCCTATACCCGTCAAGGCAAGTGTAAACATAGTATGAAGTAGGAACTCCAAGTGGTCTGTCCTCATGCATGATGTACACGAAGCAGTTTCTTTCTCTTGTCTTAGCGGTGAGAATACCCTTTATGGGCAGAACCATCTCAGCTTTGTAGTAAAACTGCGGACAGCCCTCGTAGTGATCGAGTGAAAGCTCGTCTTCCTTGGTTACCTCCCATGCCACCACCGGAACTTCACTACCGGTCTTCTTTTCAATAGTTAGGTAGGCACCTGTCTTGCTTCCTTTGAACAGAAGCTCATAATCCGGGATAACCGATGTGCCGATGACTTTAGCACCCGGGCATCTCCTCCCCATCTGATACACATTCAAATTACTGCCATAGGCAATGTAGTATCTTTTCTTCATATTGAATCAATCCTTTCTGAAGGGCTTAGATTAAGTGCCCTTCTACCACCCTTCGTCCTCGCAAGCTTCATATCGCTCGTTTTCGTGCAAGCACGAAAAGCTCACTCATTTCGCTGCTCGTCCTCCGCCCCAAAAAGTCTATGACTTTTCGGGGACCCCGTAATGCCTAAGCGGTCGGAGGCAGGGCATTTAACCTAAACTCTTCAAGCGGCTTCTCTGCCGTGTCTGAAGGCTGAGTCACCGTCAAGTCGTCTTGTGAGGACGTCTCTTGCAGTTGCGAACTCTTCACCGATGAAGCCAAGTCTCAGAAGCCAGGTTCTCATCGCATATTTTGGATTTTCAATCTGCTGAGGCTTCGGGCTCGCAGTCTTTACTTCCTTTGCCATTTGGCTTAATGCTAAGCAAAGCTGTATGTAGCTCTTGAGCTGTCCTGCGTGAAGTCCACCCTTGCGGTTCCCGTCAGGCTCATCAAACTGGAAAAGTCTGAACTCTATCGTGCCTTTGGTGAAGGTGGCATGGAGGTTGAGCATATGGTATCTGCTGTCGTTGTAGTGATAATTCCTGTCTTGATTTGCATATTGGCTACCGTACCAGATGTCTGCAAGCTCTGCCATGGTGGTCGGCTTTCTACGGTTGAGGATACACAGGAAATTAGGGTCAACCATTCGGCAATAGCTGTCTATTCTGATTCGGGAAATATTCAACGCACTTACCAAGAGCTCCTCGTGGCTCGCCATAATGTTGGCAAGGTTTCTGAGCGTCTTTGGAGTGTGTCCGTTCGCTCCGATATGGATGTGAACTCCGCAACCTCTGGAGGCATCGCTCTTTGCACCTGCGTGACGCAGTCTGCGGATAAGCTCCTGCAAAGTAGGAATGTCCTCGTAGTGAAGAATCGGGGTTACCAATTCGCATTCTTCATCTATACAGCCGTGTATGCTCGAATCCTTTTTGAACATCCACTCTCTTCCGCTTGTATCCCAAGCTGACCAAGCTCCATAACCGTTCCTTCTTGATGTATCCTCATATCTTCCTGTTCCGAAGAATGTTGCTGCAACCCTTGAAGCTCTTTCTCTGGTGATTTTGTTCATTTCGACCTCAACCCCAATAGTCTGCTTCTTCATTTCAGCGATTTGTCTTTCTGTCCTTGCGTTCATTTGTGTATACCTCCGTGATTTATTTAAGGGTTTGTTTTCCCTTTCGGTATACACATATTACCTCTAAAGTAAGATAATAGCAAGTATAATTTTAACTAAATAGTACACAAGATTGTCGGAAATAAAGCCTCAGATATTTGTGTATCTTTCAGCTCAAAATACACTTGCTATTTAGCCCCACTTGAGTTAATATACACATGGTGGAATGGGTCCTCTATATATTTAGGAGTCCCCATCCGTACAGAAACTCTTACCCATCAAAAGGTCAGCAAATATCTTCATGTATCTTGAGCACTCGCTAGATCCAGTATCACACTCGATGACTCCCTGCCTGAAGAACTCAATCGCTTCTTTGCGGCTTGTCCACTCCTGTTTCTGACCATAGCACACAGTGGTGACTACAACCGTATCCACTTTGTCCACATCGTACACTACACTTAGGCTACTTCCGTTGTCCCAAGCAACCTCTATGCTGGCAGTGTCATCGACACCTGTAACCGTTCCAAAAGAACCTATCGGCGGATGCCTTGGGTCATTCATTTCTCTGAGTTGAACTCTGGTACCGGCGGGATAATCTTTTCTTACCCTCTCAACAATCTCTTCGCTTGGAAACTGCATGGCTTTCACCTCCGCTCCTATTCCGCAGCTTTCTTAGCTTCCCGCTTGGTTTTCTGGTTGGCTCTGAATTTTTCAGCTTCCTCTTCTGTACGGAAGGCACAGTTCCCTGAAAGATTCTCAAGAAGAATTGCTCTGCTTCTCTTGTATTCATTTCCGCCCATGCCCATATGAACCAGCCAGATTCTCATGGCATACTTTTCGTTTCCGCCGGTGATTGTCTTCGCCTGAATACGTTTCTGGGCGATTGCCATCTTGTTCATAAGTTCCGTTAGCTCAGTGAAAGCCTTAATCTTATCCGCTTCCTCGGCTTCGTTATTTACTCGGAAACCAACAAGTGTGACTTCCTCATCCGTCATGTGAATTCCTGACATCGAAAGACCATGCTCAGCTTCGTAGTCGGCAATCACCCGCATCAGGGCAAGTGATGTTACAGTGCATAAATCGTCCTTGAGTGCCTCAATAAGTCCTTTGTCCACCTCGAAGTGCGTGCCGAGGGCTTTGTTAATAAGGGGTTCACGGCTGTAAAGCAGGTAGACAAGATTCCGAAGTGACGTTCCTGTGTGCTTGTGCATAGGATAGCTTACCTTGAGGAAGTTTTCACCTACTTGTAGTTCTTCCTCCTCTTCACCTGAGAGAAGCTCTCCTTTCAACATTCCCTCGGAAATGAGGGTGTTGATGACTGTGCGGTCTGCGCTAACCTCATCAACCTCCACGCTTCCATCTCTTCCCACCGTATAGTCTCCTATGTAGTAGACACAGTTGGGAACTCCAGAGTAGCGGGATTCGAGCCCTGTCAGCTCCTTAAGCCTTGACACCAGCTTCTTGCGGTCGTCAATGTTCATTTCAAATCTCATGTAGTTATGCTCCTTTCGGCTTTTAAGATGCCGTTTTTATTCGGTACTCTATTAATCACTCTTTTCGCCTTAAATATCCAGTCTTTTTTTCATAATTATGAGCGATTCTACGTTATGAACAAATACTCCGCATATATATTTGGTACATTAGACATCATAGGTTGCGACGCCTCGCCGAATATGGTTTCAACTCGACAAGGCATCTTATCTATTTACTTCTCCTTTTTCTCAGTTGCCCAGGCGATGCCGCACATAATGAAATATACACATGGGAGAGCAACTCCGTTTCCCCAGAGCCTATACTCTGCGCTATCTGAATAAGGGTTAGCGAGCCACTTTCTGACCTGCTTTTCCGTTTTCGGCTTGGAGCTAAGCGTGACAGCTTTTCTGTATGCCTCCCAGACTTCAGTCCAGAAAGCGACTTCCTCATCGGTAGGATTCGGATTTCCTAAATCTTTGCACCACCAATCTGGAAAGCCCTGAAGTCTGGCACATTCGGCCGGAGTAAGTCTTCTCACCGTGTATTTTGGCTCTTCTTTGCCATTGGAACATACCGCATGGTGATCTGTGGCGTTCAGTGTGAACGACACATCTTCATTGATACCATTTCCTTGTGGACCGTTCTTGTCATCCCGACCGATGAGGTTTCCTTGAATAGAGTAAGCTTTTTCGACTATTGCCACTCCACCTTGATTGCAGTCAGGATTACCGCCACCTGTGTCCAAAGTTCTCGAAGTCTCAGCTTCATAGATTCCCGAATGAGGATTATCTGAAAGCATGGCGTTTGACTGAAAAGAGCTTATGCCGTAGGCTTTCGGAATGTTGGATTCCAATACACAATTGAAGTTATCCTTGTCAGGCATCCGCTGTGTGCCTCTGGCGTTCTTTTCTGTCAGCGTTCCGGCAGTCTGCCCACCATCCCAATAGCAGGATTCCTGTTCGGGGACAAACAGTGTTTGATCGTTATTGCAACCGAGTGTCGCAGATTTATCTACCTGGCAGAGTTGCCCTTTGCCTCCTCCAGCACAACCTGAACGAATTTTAAGGGTAATAGGAACTTGCTCCTCCATAAGAAGCGGCACGTTATTCCCACCGGTTCCCATACGATTGCTCAGCGTTTGTACCATGCCACCCTCTTCAATCTTAACCCTACCATCTGTTGGATGGTTTTCTAAAGGCACTACAGCCGGCACCACTCCCGCACGAAGTGTCGGGCTTCTCTCCTCTTCGTAGCCTATGCCTCTTGCATTTGCTGAGTATTCAGTGCAGAAGCCTGCCGACATAACACAAGGTGGATGATGAGCTTCTGCTCTTAAAGTAGAGGTAACATCATCTGTCACATCTATACGCTGACCGCCTTGGTCATTTAGTACGATGCCGTTTCTTCCTGTAGAAATACCACAGTTTTCTCCAAGTGTAGATGATATATCGCCAGTTAGTATTCCGTTATATCCATCAAAGCCTGTCGCTCCAATGCTCTGTGTAGGATTTCCGGCAGTTCTTTGCCACGAACGGAAGCCCTGCGGAGTATACCGAGACAAGCCTTCCGACTCAAATAATATTTTTCCGGCACTCCTACCTCCAAAATCTGCGACAAGGAAGATACGTTTTCTACGCTGGGGAACGCCCCAACCTTCCGCATCGAGAACTCGCCAAGCGAGGGAGAACTCATTTCCCACGATTTCTCCTGCGTTTGTCCACCTGTCAGGTTTAGGAACAGAAATCCGTTCGTCCTCGACTTTGCAGATTTCTTCGAGAACGCACCTGAAATCCTCTCCGCCGTTAGAGGAGAAGGCTCCGGGGACATTCTCCCACACGATATATCTTGGATATTGTCCATTTGTCTTTTCCCTCATTTCTTTTACAATACGGACGGCTTCATAGAATAGACTTGACCGTTCACCATCTAAGCCACTCCGCTTTCCGGCAATCGACATATCCTGACAGTTGTGAACTACGATTCCGTCAGCAACGTAGCTGTTGTCCTCTTCAACAGTTATATTGTATACTATCTTTTCTTCTCCTGTTTCTTTTACAGATTTCACCCTATACCATGAATGCAAATCGTCCTGAAGATGATTGCGCTTACTGCCGGAAATATCGCAGAACACAACCGTTCGGAAGCGTTTTGTCAAGACAGAATTACAAAAAAGTTATATTGAGCCCGTATTTTCTTCATTGCTCCTCATCTTTTGCAGTAACATCCCCGATATTTTGTCGGCAAATTTGATTGAATATATCATTTCCGACAAGGCGGATAATCTTATCATTCATCGTTTCTTTACTTTCCTGACTGAAATGAATATCCGCGATATAAGTTGTTCTGCCGAGTTTTATAATTATTCTCGACGGATTTTCTTCTGTAAGCTGTATTGTTCTGTTTTCCATTCTCATCACCTCCTCATGCCAATCTGAATACGATTGGTATTTAATTTTGAGAACATTGCTCATCTTAACGGTCAATATCCTGTTTTTTCTGTTGATTACGTTCGGTACTGTCCGATTTTTCAACATCGCCTATATATTTTAATTTTTCGATAAGTGAATGTTTCGGCTCGGGTATATGTTCGGCAGGCTGTTCTTTTGAAGCTATGACCTTATTAACCCAATAGCGAACATCTTTCAACGGCTGTAAATCCTTTTTCACAATTTCAAGCTCTTTTTGTTGTTCGGACACTTCCGTTTCA
The DNA here is from genome assembly GCA_021199855.1 of Oscillospiraceae bacterium. Lineage (GTDB taxonomy): Bacteria > Bacillota > Clostridia > Oscillospirales > Ruminococcaceae > Faeciplasma. Next base: position 84,857 of record JAJQHD010000055.1, on the reverse strand, counting down.
AGTTTTCGGTATTCAGCCTTTAATGATTTTAAATCGATTGAAACGTCAATGTTTTGCTTCCGTAAATAACGGTCGGCTTTGTTGTAAGCGGCAAGCTCCGTGCTGTGATTTTCGGCAAACCTTTTTTGTTTTCCTTTCCATCCGATTTTGATATACTTATCATGAACCGATTTATACTGCTTGACAACCGAAACAGCTTTTTCCGTCGATGCTATAGTTTTCATTCGGCTCTCTTTGCGTCGCATTGACTTGCGAATTTCTGTTGCTTTAGCGTTTTTCTCGTCAAGAACTTGTTCCAATTCATCAAGAGTTACTATGTTGTAATGTTTCAAATAAACGATAGCAGAGGATACGGCTTTCATATCTTTTAGCTTACCTTGTTGTTGCCCGTAGGCAGACCACTCCGAACGTTCCTCGGCTCTGAGTTTTGTGTAATCCATAAGTAATTTCAAAAGGTTGGGCGAGGAATTTTCATTTTCCGAAAGTTTGCTTTTCTTCTCAATTAAATCATTTATCCAATCACGCAAATTTTTAATTGTTTTTCGTATACTTGCCATCAAGCTGTTGGCAGCTTTTATATCTCGATTTAAATTTCCCACATTTGTTGATATGCCCTTTCGCTCCATTTGCGTAACGGCGGGTCCCATATGAACAGTGGGAACAACATCAATTCCTTGACGCTCATAGGAGCGAAGATCTATTCGTTCGGGTCTGCCCTGCATTTCTAAATAACGATTTTGAATAACCTCCCATCCGTGCCGCCACTCTTCACAATGTGACTGTTGATTCCAGTCAACCGTATCTTCTTTATAACTTTTCCAATTACCTGACGGCAGCCGTATTCGTTCGCCGTTTTCGTCAAGGTCATAAACCTTTCTGCTTTTCGGCAGCCACTTTCCGTTTTCATCCATTGCTCTAAGTGTAAGCATTATATGGCAATGCGGATTATGCCCCGGTGGGTCGGGGTCATGAATTGCAAAATCGCAGCACATCCCTTTGGACACAAAATATTCTTGACAATACTCTCTAACCATTTGCGGATATTGTTCTTTTGGGATTTCTCTCGGCAACGCTAAAACAAATCTTCTTGCAAGCTGTGAATTCCATTGATTTTCGACAGCCTCAACCGCATTCCAAAGTGTGGCTCGGTCGGCAAACTCCGGCGGTGCGTTCGACGGCAGCATAATTTCAGTGTATGCTATACCTCGCTTTTCGGTATAGCTTTTACGTTTTTGGTCGTACTCACAAAACAGGCTCTCACCGCTTTGATACGCAGCTCCCGCAACGGCTGACTGCCCCTTGCTTCGTTTAACGATAGTAATTTTAAAATGCGGATTGGGCATTGTTGAAATCTTCCTTTCTTGGCGCAAAATAAAAAGACCGCATAATTAAAAAGCGGTCGTAATATGAGCGGTATTAAATTAAAGCTTGTTAGTGGGGAAGTGATTAAGACACTTCTCCAATGACAAGCGTTTTTCGGGGTAGTCAGCGCAGCTGACGCAGGGGCATAGCCACTGGGATGATTTGAACGGCGTGACAACCACGCTGCGGAAATCATCGGCTTCCTGCAAGGAGCTTTCGGCAGAACGCAACACACCGCGTTAAGCGGTGTATAATTGCGCCCTTGTCGTCGTCAAGGGTTTACCCTTGTTCCGTTTCTTCCGTATTTTTATGCTTCTCAATCAAAATATTTAGCTTCTCTTGCACACCCATTTCATTAAAGACAGTCGTTAAAAGCTCCATAACATCATCATCCGATAGCAGCATCGGTTCTTTCAAAAAGGTTTCCAACATTCCGCCTCGCGTACATAGCCGATGCGTCCTCTCGCTTCGGGTCAGCCGCCGCATTTCGTTTGTAAGAATTTTTTCTTTATCCATAGCGGCTTTCAGCTTTTTCTGCGTTGCATAAATATCGCGGTTCAGCTTTTCAAGTTCTTCGCTCATATGGCATCACCTCCCTTTCATCGGATATAGAAAAAGCGACCAACCGTGTGGCTGATCGCTATTGCTATGTTATTATTTAATTGTTATTCTCGTGCAGTTGCCCTTGTTTCTTGCATAGATAAAAGTGACGTTTTAATATTATCAAAATAGTCATCAATTCCAAAACTACGCAAAACCTCGTGTTCAAAATTAAGACGGTACATATCATTAAGTTCATCAGCTACTTTCATAATGTCTCGGTCTTTTACATTTTCAAAAGCTGTCAGTATTCTTGTACGATCAGATGGACTTACCAAGTTTGGATTAAGCATATAGCAATTTGAAATACTATCTTTGTTTATATCTAAAACTCCTTGCCCTCTACCAAAGCCTGACGCCTCAATATAAAACATTGTAAATATTGAGTTGATTAATGCGTGGTTTAATTCTTCATCTGGAAATGCTTCTTTATGTGTTAAACCAATTAGCCGTTGATTTATGAATGACGGATTTTCAAATTTCGCAAAGAACAGTCGCTGACCAGGATTCATCATAGTGAATATTTCAGCAATTTCGTTATCTTTTAATTCATACCATTGCATATCAGTTCTTTTCAAGACTTCCGGTAATGGCTTGCCGACGCCGTTCCGTTGATCTTCAAATTTGGAAATCCATTCCAATGCTCCTGTATGTCCAAGCCTATTTAGTTCATTTATAGACATGCTACAACAAAATGCATCCCTATCAGCTGTTGCAACAAGCCTTGTAACATTTCTAGCATTTTTCAAGACTTTTTTCAGATAAACATCTTCAATTCTGTGTTCCCCTGCTTGTGGATAGAATAAAGGATCCCAACCACGTCGGCTACCTCTGAAAACATGATAAACTTCATTGATGGGAACAATCTTGTCCTTTACATCCAACAGCCATTTTATGTCATGAAACATTGCGTTGTAGCAAACATTTAAACCCATAATATTTTCGATTTGCTGTTGCGTATAGCTTGATTGTTTTGCAACCGTTCGGTCTGACTCTGTTCCAAGTAAAGCCGAAGTTATCAATACATCTTCTGCAGCGTTATTGTCAGTAAACTCAGCTAAAGATTTTTTCCACAGCCAAAAATCAGTATTACGATTTTGAGGTTCATTGGATTTTTCCAAAATAATGATTGTTGCTACAACATCAGCATTTTTAAACCAGTGACCTTTTCCGCTAACATGAAATTGATTAATGATAAACCTTTGTTTTAAAGCCTCAATGAACTTAATTCCAGCATTTGTTCCAAGACATGAGTTTGAAACTATTATACCAAGCGTGCCACCCGGCTTAATTACATCTGCTATTTTCATAGCGATATAACAATACAAATCCGATCTGCTGTCCAGTTCAGTTGCCCATTCAATTCTTGATATTTTATCCTTATCGTCTTCTGGAATTGATTCAAATTGAACAAACGGCAAATTAGATACAACAGCTCCAAAAGAAGGAAGAGAAAGTTGCAACATTTCTCCTGTTTCGGGATTGATTATTCCAACATCTTCCCCAACAGATAATGACAACGCATTATGCTTAAACAATCTGTTTGCAAGATTAATTGTATCTGTTTCTGTCATGCTAATATTGGCTATTTGTAATGGATAATCATATTTATCACATGCCCAAACTGATTCAATAGCATCCCTTATAGGCAGTCGTTCTTTTTTCGCTTTAATAGCCGCCTTAGCTATTGTTCCTGTTCCACAACAACAATCTAATATTGTGTCAGTCCAATCTCTTACTGTCAAGCGAACAAGTATTTTTGCTAATTCCGGAGGTGTTGTATATTGTCCGTTAATAGCTCTTCTGCTTGTCGCCACAGTTCCTTCTAATATGTTTTGCAATGCTTCTTGACTAAGTTGTTCTATACCATTACTTTTTAAAAAGTTCGAAAGTTCTATAAAATCCAACCAAGACATTTCCGGCAAATTCTCATCATATCTTACAGAAGAAAAGACATTGTAAAAATCACATCTTGCCGTAATATTATTGAAAATAGCATTTGCTGCGATTGGAGTAGTGTCATAATCAATTTCCTCAATCGCTAAAGCGGCATTTTGCCGATTCTTAATGGTATGAGCAAAAATTATGCGATTTGCCCAATTCAATATAATTGTTTTGGCATAGGCTTTATACTTATCTGATTCATCATGTTCATATTCTGATTTCACTCCGACCCACCAATTCCTGATATAAGCCTCCATAATCGTATCGCGAAGTGCTGCGCTTTTTAATTCGTCAGCTATAGCCTCTTTGTTGTGCTGAATAAGTGTTGTTATAATATTTTCAGAAATAACTTCACCGAGGGCAGCATTACGAAATTGACCGGATACAAAATATCCATTAATCTCAACAATAATGTTCTCAAGAAGCCTTTCCCAGTCCGTGCGATATGTTTCCACATCACTTCTGGAATGGATATAACTCGTATCATTCCATTGTTTCAACTTAGTAAAAGTGTTTCCCTCGTTTTTTACATATAAAACTGCATATGTAAAATTCCAAATCAAACAACTGTTTAAATTTAAAGCAAGTGCTTTTCTCTGCGCATCTTTAATAAATGTTTCGTCCTCAATGGGCACATCCGGCATTTTGAGTTCCCATCCCTGCAATATAATATTCTGTTCTTCATTGCCATATAAAATGACATCAGGAAACATTGTGTTGCCTCGTCCTGTTGAAATGGTACTTTCTCCACCGGCACGTTTTATAACTAAATCATTATCCGTTGTAAAGGCATTATTTTTCGATATTGTCTCTATTGCCCAACTACGTTCATTTCTTCTTACAATTGTTGGCATAACCGTGTCTACCTTTCTTCAAAATCTTTTATGAGGTTGGTTTGAGCAATATTTTGGCGAGCTTTTTTGCTTAGATTTTCCCATGCCAAAAACAATCGTCTCTTTGCAACATCAATATAATTAATTTTATCTTTTTTAAATAGAGCGACATCTTCATTTTTTTCAATCCCAATAAAATTACGTCCCTCCATTAAAGCAGCAACCAAAAATGAGCCACTACCAAACGTATTGTCAAGAATCACATCTCCCGGATTAGAATAAGTGCGAACGAAATATCTACCCAACTCTATTGGTTTTTGAGTGGGATGTACAACCTCGCCTTCGCATTCCGCAGTCTTAACATATATAATATCTGTAGGATATCGTTCTCCATCACTTGCAACATGAACAGGTTGAAAATCACCATAACTTCCACTTAGTTGGTCTTTTCGAATTCCTTTGTCATATGGTTCCCCCTTGGTCATCTGTGGATGATACGTTGGCTGCTTCTTATAAAACACACAAACATCTTCATGCTTTCTCAACGGTTGCTTCTTTGCATTTAAAAAATTTGTAGGCTTTGATTTCTCCCATATCCATTTATATTTATAATATTTAGGTTGACTAAGGATTAATTTCGCGGTGAATAACCCTTGTGAAGTAAGAACTATAGCGCCATTTGGTTTGATAATCCGCAAATATTGTTCCCATAGTAAATCCAAAGGAATATAGCTGTCCCATTAATTTTGAGTCATTCCATACGGTAAATCACAGAGAACCATATCAATTGATGCATCTGGTATTCTTTTCATGCAATCAAGACAGTCTTCTTCAAATAAATCATTTACAAAAGAATAAATTGGTGAATTTATATCAATCATAGTTTTATCCTTTCCTCGGGTCATCGTAAAACTCCAAAACATCATCAACACCACAATGGAGTGTTTTACAAATCTTCTCTATGGTTTCGAGAGATAAATAATTATCTCGTTTTAAACGAGTGATAATGTTGGCACTAAAGCCAGCTTGTTCCATTAAAGTAGCATTACTAATTCCTTTATCAATCATTAAATGAAACAATTTTTTATACGTTACTGGCATAACTTAACCCTCCTAATATTTCTACACTTATTGTATCACACGAATGTGAATAAGTCAATGTTTTAGTAGAAAATTTCGATGACGGTCGTAAAATTTTTGAAGCCCAAATTTACAATTATTGTTTCACGCAATCTGTTCCGACACTTCGCTATCGGCTTCCGTCACATCAAACTGTCCGATAAAATTGAAATATATATCCACCTGTTGGATTCGTTCACCTGTCGATTTATCCGCTTCATGTACAACAATTTTTTCGACAAACTCATTAAGCATTTCATCGGTCAGCTCCGTACATTCGTGATATTTCTTCACAACAGCAGCAAACTTGCTCGGCTTTGCGGCGTTGGCGTTGCTTTCCTCCAATGCTGTTTTTAATTCGGCAAGCCGTTGTTCAAGGGATGTCTGCTCATCGTCATACTGTGCCATCAGCTTTTCCAATTGTCTGTCGGGTATCTTTCCTAAAATATTGCCCTCATAAAGACCTTTTATCAAATTATCCAATTCCGAAATGCGCTTTTCAATAACAGAAATTTCTTTTCGCGCCGATACGATACCGTTGGTTTGTGCAGTGTTCCACTGTTCTCGAACACGATTGATAAAATCCGTTTCGTTTTCAAAAACATAGGCGGAAACTTTTTTGACGGCTTCCAAGACCAATTTTTCTAAAACGGACGCTTTAATAAAGTGCATTGTGCAGTCGCGGTACATCTGACGGTAGCTCGAACAACAAAATGCGCTGTCCGCATCGTATGTTTTTCCGTTCGGACGATGCTGTGATTGGGGACTTCGGTAAGAAAGCTTAGCTCCGCAGTCGGCGCAGAAAACCATTCCTGCCATTCGATGAGATTTCGTACCGTCGGAAAGCCGCCTTGTACCCTTTTTCCTTACACGCTGTGCCGTGTGCCATGTTTCCTCGTCAATTATGGCTTCATGCGTATTTGGGAATATCATTAATTCGTCGGGAGTAGCTTTGCGGCGTTTCTTTGTCTTAAAGTTCTCGCAAACTGTTTTTCCCAATATGGTATGTCCCATATACTCTTGTCTTTCAAGAATATATGCCAAAGCAGTAGAGTTCCAACGATATGGATTATGATAGCTATGGTTTCTGCTGACATTGCCGTTTTGACATTGCTCCATATATGCGGAGGGTATCAAAACCTTGTCCTCGGTCAGTTTATCGGAAATTGCTTTTAAGCTCATACCGCCGATTACCATCTGATATATTCGGCGAACAACATTTGCGGCTTCCTCGTCAATCAACAGATGATTCTTGTCCTGTGGATCGCGCATATATCCGTAAGGAATAGCACCGCTGCAACGTTTGCCGTTTTGCATTCTCGAACGAAATACAGCGCGTATTTTGTTACTGGTATCCTTTGCATACCATTCATTCATAATGTTCAAAAACGGAGTAAAGTCGTTATCTGTTTGAACGGCACTGTCTACTCCGTTATTTATTGCAATGAAGCGAACGCCTTTTTCGGGAAAAAGCATTTCCGTATAAAAACCCACTTTCAAATAATTACGTCCGAACCGCGAAAGGTCTTTGACACATACAACATCTACCTCTCCCGATTCAACTGCGGCTATCATAGCTTGAAACCCCGGTCTTTCAAAATTTATGCCGCTATACCCATCATCTGTGAAATGGCGGTAATTCTTAATTCCGTGAGCTTTGGCATATTCCTCAAGGTATGCCTTTTGATTTACAATGCTGTTGGATTCGCCTTTCATCTCATCGTCCCTCGACAACCTTTCATACAGTGCCGCATACTTAACCTTGTTCATTTTCTTGTTACCTCCTGATTTAAATTTACTACAACATTGAATATCACTTTTTTTAAGCTGTTTTCTCTGTCCTACTACATTATAACTCTATAGTTCGGTCTCTGTGTAACAGTTCTCCCCTCAATCTCACATGTCGGAGGTGCATCAACATAGTGTACGGTGGTTGAGTACCCCTCCAACTCGCCAAGTATTCTGAGACCTTCTGCGAGTTTCTTGCTGACAGTCAGAACCTTCCACATTTCTCGTTTGCCTTTTACGTGGTAACCATCCGATTCAAATATTCCTCTGAGCAATGCACCACGATAGTTTTTCGGAAGTCCATACACCCACGACGGAATTTTCTTGCCATAAGCATATCTTCCGAAATTATCTGTAAGCCAGTCGCACAGTATTCTGCCATTGAATTTCACCTTTACGCAGGTATCTCCACGTTCAATACTGTAATGCTCGGACAACTTCCCTACAATATCGCAAAGCTCATGTTCTTTATCGCAGGAATCACAAAGAAATATTGTTGAGAATCTCTGACCTTTTGGGCGGTCTGGTCTCTGGGCATCTCTTACCCAGCCATCGCCGAGCCAACGCCCGACAAAATAGAAGAAATCCTCGTCCATTGTTGGCATAGGCTTATAATGGGGACTTTTAGGTGTTTGAGCACAATCAACTTCGAGCTTTTCTACACTTCTGGGTACTGCCCAGAGTCTTCCTTTCATCTTTTCAGCAGGTAACCACAGCTTCTCATTTGAGAGACTGATTCTATTTCCATCTTTGCACTCCTCTGTTGTGTATATAGGATGATTCGGAGTGCATTCAAGCCCATAGTGATTTCCTCTGAGAATAACGGTATTTGACTTTTTGCATCCGACAGCTGTAACTCTCCTCCATCTTCCCTTATGTGTAAGAACTCTCATCCCGACTTTGATATTTTCTATCTCTATATAACCGGCATCAGTTAGCACAAGAGTTCCGGCATGAAAGCACGGACTGCCAAAGGTTATAACGTCAACTGGCTCAAGCTCTGCTCCGTTCAGCTCGTTTATATCTCCATAGTGTTTCACACATGGAAAATTCTTCCGTGTGACTGCCACACAAAACGGATCAACTTCGGAATTCCAGATAGGCTTGATTCCTGCCAATGTCCCCGCCAATTCAAAGCCCCCGGAGCCTGAAAAGAGGCTGCCGAGGGTCAGCTGTTTTCTATTCTGTTGCATTGTGCCTCCTATCAGACTTCGGGAATCAGGAGAACCTGTCCTTCTGCAATGACATTTGACGAGAACTCGTTGAGAGCCTTAATCTCTGTGTATCTCTCTTCATCACCAAGTAAATCAGCAGCTATAGACTTGATGGTATCGCCCTTCTGAACAGTATAGATGCTCTTACCGATTATGAGGTAGACATTATCTGTGTTGCAAACATAGGCATAGCCGCACTCGGCTTCTTCACAGGCAATCCGAACCCATGAATTACTGCAATACTGGAGTGCAGGAGCAATAGTATCCTTCTTGTAGATAGTCACTATCTCAGAATCAAGGGAATTCTTATCCCTGATGTTCATCATAGTTCTAAGTTTCACATAACCTATTGGCTCTGTGTTCCCATCATTTTCTGTGTCCGACACCTCACCGGTATCTACAGCATCAGTCTCAGGAGCTTTCTCCGGGTCTTCTGTATCTCCACTGGTCTCCTGATCGTCGGCGTCAGGATCTCCCGCATCGCCGATATCTTCTGTACTGCTGTCACCAGCACCTTCTTCATCGGTGACTTCTTCCAAAGTAATAGTTCCGCTCACTTTGAGCGGCTTTCCGAATACAGCCTCATCAATTATTAACGGCATCACTCACGCCTCCATGCTAAAGGAAACGCCTCACAAACCGATAAGTCAGCGAAGCGTCTGCATTTTTCTATTACTGTTTTCCGAATCCAGTCCGGCGCATCGAGCACATCGTTATAAAGACCATACTCGCCAAACATACACTCCATCCCTACGTTTCTAGCCTGCACAGCTTCCAGAAAACTTCCGTAATATCCAAGATGGATATCATGCTGGCTGATTTTAATCCTTGCCCTGTATTTCGAGCGCGGAGGATAATAACTAACGCCAGACACACCGGAAGTATTATTGCTCTGCAATGGCTGGTTACACTGGTTCTGCTGATGAGTACAGACGCGGAGATTGCACAGCCGGTTATCAAAGGTATCCAGACTGATATGGTCCACCTCGTATCCAGGCGGTACATCCAGGAGATAACGATACAACTGTTCCCCGGCGCGATTGATAATATAAGCTTTCCGGTCAGGAGCATCGTTCTTATTCCTATACCAGTTGAAATCTTTGATTCTGTCAAAACGGTCAGCGTCAAACAGAAATCTGGTGCCGCCATGAAGAGTGCCGTATCCGATCTTTCCATCTTCGGAAAAGGAATAATTTACATTACTCATCCTGCACCTCTGTTTCCATCAGCTGCATGGCTTCATCGAGCGTCAGCTTCTGACCATCACGGATGACGTATACGTCGGAGGTCTTTCCATCGTGGAAAGCTACATATCTCTTTACTGCCACATCTACAAACTTGACCTCAAGTTCCACGCCGTAGCAAACACGGTCAAGTTGTTCACAGGCAATAAGAGTAGAAGCTGAACCGAGGAATCCGTCCAGCACCAGACCGTTGGTCATCGTACACTGCTTGATGAGATAGGCAATCAGCTGTACAGGTTTACTTGACGGATGACCAAATCCCTCTGTTTCGGAATCCTTGATGCCATCGAATTCAAACACAGCCGTCTGCTTCTGGTCGCCGTACCAGATGTGTTTACCATCCTTGCGCCAGCCCCAAATGATAGGCTCCATGTTGAATTTCCAGTCTGTCCGCATGAACGGAGCGCGCGGCTTCTTCCAGATAAGACCGGCGCCGACTTTGAATCCGGCATCCTCAAAAGCATCGTAAAAAACACGAGTCTTCATGGTTGCATAGAACTCATAAATACTCGCATCCTTTGCCATAGCGTTTTTGAAATTGGTGAACACCTTCATCAAAAACTCGTATGCTTCCTTATCGTTCAGGTTGTCATTGGCAATCGTCCCGGACTTATTCTGCAGATTCACAAAATATGGAGCATCAGTACAAACCAGATTGACCTTCTTGTCGCCGAGAAGCTTTTCAAACGTCTCCGGCAAAGTTGAATCCCCGCAAATGACTTTGTGCCTGCCAAGACACCAAATGTCTCCCGGTTTTGAGAATGCCGGCTTCTTCAGCTCCGACTCCACATCGAAGTTATCTTCCGTGATGTTCTTATCGAACGCCTTATTGAAAAGGCTTTCAATGTCTGGCGCATCAAAGCCGGTCTTTGCAAGGTCAAAATCTGCTGCCTGGATGTCCTTTAACAGCTCTGCCAACAGGTCATCATCCCATGCACCCGTGATTTTATTGAGCGCAATGTTCAGGGCTTTTTCTCTGGTCTTATCCACGTTGACTATGGCGCAGGGAACCTCGGTGTATCCGAGCTGGGTAGCCACAGTAAGGCGTTGATGTCCTCCTATGATAGTCATGTCACTGTTGACCACGAGCGGGTCGGCGAAGCCGAACTCCTCGATTGATGCCTTTATTTTCTCGTATTCCTTATCCCCCGGCTTAAGCTTTTTTCTTGGGTTGTAAGTTGCCGGTTTAAGTACAGACACCGGCAGGACTTTTAGCTCTGCTGTTGGTTTCATATCTCTTCCTCACTTTCCTCACTTCTTTGCCCTTGCCTTGTTCGCACAGGCTCGGCTACAATATTTTCTCGGTCTCGGCGTTTCTCTACTGGCGAGAAATTCTCTTCCACACTGCGGACACACCACCGTTCTTGTACTCGACCAATTCTCTGGGTTCGGATGCTTTGAATGCCATCGACTCCGGCACTTGTCCGAGCAGAACTTTTTAGGTCTGCCCATGTGGTTTGGGTCTATTGGCTCGCCGCACTCTAAGCACAGCTTCTTCACGCTGTTCTCTGCCAGTTCTTCTAGAGCCCCGTCTGGGAACAGGTCAGCCATAAGTAATTCCATTGTTGGTTTCAAAGCACTCACCGCCTCTTAAAAATCCATGTTGCGTCAAAACTCCCGTGCAAGCTATCCATGCTGCGCCGAAAGTCGTGACTTTTTCATAAAAAGACTAAAAACATGGTTAAAAATATCCTGTTTTCTTCCTCGAACCATCGCATTATTTGCTGCAGTTCAGAAACATCTTAGATTTAACCGAACTATTCCAAACCCACGATTTTGGCTGTTTTTCGGGCAAAAATCGTGGGTTTTCGTAAAATTCGGTTCAAATTCTGAATCCGCATTTTGCGCTCACAGTTCCCGCCGGAACCGGGGGCTGCGAAATTTGCGAAAATGCGTAGAAAAGCCCCCGCCGTTCCCACCGCTTTTTCGTGGCAGGGATTCAGACCCGCCCCCTGGGGTGGCTATTCCACGATGCCGTAGAGCTCCTGACGGATTCGTTCAGCGATTTCTAAAACCCTATCCGAGTACGAAGAGCCGGTTTCACCGTTGTTCCAGAAGTCTCTGTATGCTCCCGTCACACCGTAGTGGTAAGCAGTCAGAACCTCATCCTGTGAATCGAACCTCTCACTCAGTTCTGAAAGGTAAGCAACGCCGACCTCGATGTTGAGGTAAGGGTTGAGGAGAGCATCATCTGAAAGGATGCCACCAAGCCACTCGGAGTGCCACCTCGGAACAATCTGCATATATCCAAGTGCACCGCCTTCACTCACAGCATCGTACTTGTAGCCACTCTCAGCCTCAATCAACGCAAGCACCATCGGATAATCGATGTCGTACTGGTTACACAGAGCATAGGCATACACCTGCGCCGAATCAGGAAGATAGCCACCCGTTAATTCGTAATCTTCAGGGATGTCATAATGCCACCAACCATCAAGCGTTTCTTCGCTCCAATCAAAAGAAATGGTGTCAAAGGGATATTCCAAATCCGACAGGTCAGGTGTGTCGTGGTTCGGGGGTTCGTCCTCGGTAACTATAGGCTCTGTAGTGGTAATCTCTGTTACGGGAGCTTCTGTAACAGGGCTCTCCGTGATTGGTGGCTCTGTGACGGGATCTTCTGTAATTGGTGCTTCTGTAATGGTCGCATCAGTTACCGGGTTCTCAATCTCTGTCTTCTTCATGTTTGCACAGCAGGAAGCCACTACCGATATAACGAAAATAACCACCGCTATTAAAGCGATGATTATCCCGATTTCTCTTCTGTTGTCCCTTTTCTGTTTTCCACAATTGTTCATTTTGCATTTTCCTCCGTTTTGTAATTTCAATATTTGTATTCCGGGTTTATGTCCTCGGTCAAGGTCTTTTCGTTATGGCACTGGACGCAGAGTGCCTGGAAATTCGATTCATCCCAAAAGAGCTTCTGGTCTCCTCGATGAGGCTTTATATGGTCAACCACCGTTGCCTTTGAATAGACAGGCGGGTCTTTTGCAAGGCAGGAAACGCACAATGGGTGAGCCGCAAGATAGCGTTTTCGTACCTTTTGCCATCGGCTACTGCTATATGGTTTCTTCGCCTCGGAGCGGGTTATTTCAGGATGGAGCTTCCGATGCTCGTCGCAATATTTCCTGCCTGGTTCAATTAGCTCTGCACAGCCGGGTTGCTGGCATGGGACTTTTGGTTTTCTCGGCATATTTCATCTCCTACAAATTGTAATTAAAATTTTACAATAAATCTTACTTTAGCTATTGCAATTTCGGTATAGATAGCGTATAATAGAGGTAACATAAAGAAAGAAGGTGTTACTCATGCCATCTGCAACGAATGTGGCTAAAAGCCTCGTCTCTATTTCGCAGTTCAACAAAGGGCAGGCTTCCCGTATCTTCGACCGGCTTCACAATGAATCACAGCTGATTGTGTTAAAGAATAATCAGCCGACAGCTTTCATCCTTTCGCCGACCGAATATGACAGGTTGACTGAACTTGAGGAAGACTATGCTCTTCTCCTTGAAGCCTATGAACGGCTTGAGAGACATGGGGATGAGTCTGGCATCCCTATGGCTGATGTGATGGCTCTTCATGGCATTACGGAAAGCGACTTAGATGAAATCGGGGATGTCGAAATAGAATGAACTGAGAAGTTGAATTTCTCCCAGAAGCCGACCGTGACATGAATGAACTTGATCGCTCAGTAAAAGTCCAGGTATTCAAAGGCATCAAGAAAGTCAGCCAGAATCCTCTCCCTCAAAGCGAAGGCGGATACGGAAAGGCTCTCGGCAACAAAGGTAACATGAACCTCACGAACCTCCTGAAAATTAAATTCAGGGACATAGGAATTCGAGTTGTCTACAAAGTTTTCCGTGAAGACACAATCATGAAAATTATCGTCGTCTCAGCTCGTACCGATGAGAAAGTCTACAAAGAAGCTGTAAAGAGGCGAAAAGAGCATAATCTGTGAAAGAAAACCGGCATGAATCTTCGTGCCGGTCTTTTATTTCTCCCACGGCATATCCGGGTTGGTGAAATGTCCATATGCCGAAACTTTGTTATAGTCCACGTTGAGGAGGTCAAGTCGCTTGATGATGCCCCTCGGTGTCAGATCGTGGCTGTCCTTGACATATGCTTGTATGAGGTCAACCGGCTGGATTTCTGTGCCGAAGCAGTCGATTGCAATTCCAACAGGCTCGGCTATGCCTATGGCGTAGGAAAGCTGAACCTCGCACTTATCTGCATAGCCAGCCAGGACAATATCCCTTGCGATTTTTCTCGCCATATATGCTGCACTTCTATCTACTTTGGTCGAGTCCTTACCAGACATCGCTCCTCCACCGATTCTGCCGATACCGCCATAGGTATCGCAGGCAAGCTTTCTGCCCGTTACTCCACAGTCGGCAAAAGGACCGCCCTTGACAAAGCGACCTGTCGGATTGATGAGCTTCTCGAAGTCACCATTCAAGCCGTACTCAGATGCAGCCATAACCATGAGCGTTTCTACAATCGTTCGGAAATCGGATGGCTCCACATCCTTGCTGTGCTGAACTGAACATAGAAAAGTCGTAATCCTGCCACTGTCATAGTCGAAGCTGACCTGAGCCTTTGCATCTGCCTTAAACATCCTTGACGGATGAGCCGCCAGTAGCTTTAAAAACTTGGTGGCGACAACATATGGAATAGGCAGAAGCTCAGGCGTTTCGTTGGTGGCATAGCCGTACATTATACCCTGATCTCCTGCGCCGCCTTTATCTACTCCTAAAGCAATGTCGGGGCTCTGTTCTTTAACCAGAATCTCAAGGTCGAAATAATCAGCATAATATCCGAGGCGTTCCTCACCGATTCGGCTAAATACTTCTTTCACTAATTTTGCATAGTCCGGCTGATGCTTTGAAGTCAACTCTCCAGCGATGACGATGTGGTTGTTCTTGATGAGGACTTCGATGGCTACTCGGCTGTTCTTGTCATGCATAAGGCAGTCGGTAACTATGGCATCTGCTATCTGGTCGCAGATTTTGTCAGGATGTCCGTTCGAGACCTGTTCTGATGTGTATACTTTCATTTTGTTTTCTCCTATTCCATATTTCTTTCTATCCCAAGCTGTATCATCACAGCCTGTATGACCTTTTCTCTGGTTTCTGAGCTGGTTATCTCACCGAGCTTAGTCAGAAGCCTTCGCTTGTCTATAGTGGTCATCTGCTCTGTAAGCGCAAGAGAATCCTTGCTTTTCTCCCAGCCCTCAATCCGACCAACAAGCACGTGAGCAGGCAGTTCAAGCTTTTTGAGCTTCGTTGTGAACGGAATCACAGTCACTGTGTTTGAATACCTGTTGTTCTGGTCGTTGCTCATGACAAGCACTGGTCGCTCGCTGTCCTGCACAGATGAATACGGATGACTTCCGAGCCAGGCATACCAGACTTCCCACTGCCTGACCTGCATATTTCTTGGCTTGTTTCTGTCAAGCCAGTCATAGCAGGCATCTGGGCTATTTAGAGTTGGTATATTTTCAGACCTATGTTTGTTTCTACTTGCCGTCGTTCTCACCACCTCTCGGATTTTTGGCATAAGAAAAGCCCTCGCAGGATTTCTCCCGTGAAGGCTTTGAATATTTTCACTAATGCCATCATACCACATTTCTAAGTAGAAAACAATAGAATTTACTGTACTGTTTTCTCCTCCGGCACTTTTACTTTTGAGAGTGCCTTGCGATGTAACTTGTACACGTTGTCGATGCAGTAGTTCATTTCCACAGCTATCTCCTCCCATGTCTTAAAGCACAGGTATCTGAGCTCTAAAAGTGTCTGGCACTCAATGTTATCTACTTTCTTGATAACATCTACAATCTCCCGTTTTAAATCCACAAGGGCATCGATGTCGTGGTTTATTTCATCCTCAAGATCTACAATCTTGCAGATTGCCACCTCCATCGAGGATACACTCGGACTGGGATTTCTCGGCATCCCTGTTATTGTTGAAGTACACTTCAGAGCAAGGTCGTTAAGCGACGACACCTGGCTGAGCTTGCTGTCGATTCTCTGGTCAAGCCTATACGCCTGATCAAGATACTCCTTTGCTGTCAAGATAAAAGCCTCCGTTTCTTAAATCTGGTTTTGTGCTTTCCCAGTGAGGCATTGAATCAGTGTTTCTATGTATACATTTGGCACTATGTATTCATTGAACGGAGCTTTCTAAGATACTCCGCACCTCGTCAACCGAGCGGACAATATATGCTTGTCCACCCGCTGAGAGGATTTTCTTGATGGTCGCTTCTTGCAGGACAGTCGGCTTGCCTTTTTCAGACTTCACTTCAAAGGCTATAAACCTGCCATCCACACAGGAGATAACGTCTGGTATACCTGCCGTGCCGTACATTCCACCGTGTTCTTTCCAGCAGAAGCACTTCGGCAGCGTCCGTAGGTATCTCATGATTACATTTACAATATCTTTCTCTAACATTCGTGTTTCTCCTACCTCATTTCCTACCCTCTAACCCCGTTAACCCCGATTTTTATAGGTTCGTGTATATACGCGCACACGCGCACGCACACGCAAAACGAAAAAATTTTTCCGCGATAGCTCTAGTATCAAAAAATCAAAGGTTAGGGTTAGAAGTTAGGTTATTATCTCTGTGAATAAAAAACATCATTACATCGGTTCAATCTCAGTAAGTTCAAAGCCGGAAACATCGCAGCGTGACTTCAACAGCTCATAATCCAGGACCCAGCACTTGCGGTTTTCAGAGCCAATCCACTTCTGTGCATTCGATTCAAGAAAGATGTCCGAATGCTTAAGCTGATGGAGAAACTGCGAGTACGGAAGACACTCACCCACAATGGCACAATCCTTGCGATACCTTGTGTATCTGTCATAAACGTCTCTGAGACGGATATATAGCTTCTTACCATTAGGTGAAATGGTGTAGTCAGCTTTCGGGTCGAGCCTCATCCTCGCCATAATTTCAAAGGTCTCGTCAATAATACTGCGATTGTGTGTACTTCCCTCTAATAGATAATCCTGTGCCGCAAACTGGAGATACTTGATACAAGCCTCCGTCTTGTATGGAAACACATTATCCCAAGTGTAGCCATATCTCATGCAAAGTTCTTCTAATAGCTCCAAGCCCACATAGCAACAAGCGAGGTTATTCAGGATTCTGCTTGGAAGCATCTTTTCAAACTTGCTGAGTCCCTCCTTGTGCCACTTTGCCACTTCGTCCGGGTGGACAGACAAAGCCGTATCCAAAAGCGACCGTCCAAAGTCTCCAAGTAGCTCTGGCGCAAAGGCTATCCTGTTAAATGCAAGCCTGCGGTCGGCGTCTTTCAGGTCTTTCTTTGAAAAGAGTAACTCCACGCTTCTCTCCCTTATTGCCGCCTCATCCGCCGATTCCTCACCTGCAACCACTAAAGGTGCCACCAGCTCGTAAACCACCACTGTCTGATCTGCCCTGCCTCTGACGCCGCTATGTCCATCATAAGCATCACGGAAGTGGTTGTAGAGAACACTGAGCCTCTGCCGGTCAATCTTTGAAGGCTTGAACTCGTCAAGAGGCAACGGAATCACGTTAGATGAAGCCGCATCTTTCATCAGCGTAAACTGCGTAACCTGTGTCGCCGCCATAACCTTTGAAGTAGAGAATATGGGGAGGATTACTTTTTCAAGCGTGGTACTCTTGCCACTTCCAGCTTCACCTATGAGAAATAAGTGGGGAAACTTTATCCCAGAGCGTTTCATATGCTCTTTCAGGAAACACCCGGCACACCAAGCTAAAATGGAGATTGCTTTTGCAGGCTCGTTGTAGCTCATAAGCCAGTGCCCAAGCTCCGGCAGTTTTTCAGGTGGGAGCATATCGCAGTTTAAGATGTCGGTCTGGATGCTCTTGTACTTTTCAAGCTGAACGATGTCATCAACTGCCGTTCCGCCATGCTCCATACTGCCGTCACTGGTGACGAAGACATACCGTCCGGCGTACTCGTAAACTCCGAGAGCCTTGACACCATACTTTTCTGTCCACTCAAGCTGTGAAATATAGGTCTTTAGCAGTTCCAGGTCCCCATCTGAGCCATAGTACGACAGAGCAATCGTGTTCCTGTTCAGGAGATTCTTGAACTTCTGCTGATTGGCAAAGTCTGTGGTCATGAATGTGAGCCTATATTTCTCACCGTGTGTTGTTACAAGGTCAGCGCAGAGCTGGGCTTCTTCTTCCGACTTAATCATCTCGACTGGGACTATCACGAAGTTGGTAATAGGATAAACCGTATCGCCTTTCTGCCTGAGATAGCGTCCGTTTGCTTCAAAGACAGGGCTCACATCTGTAGGATTGTAAACCTCCTCGGTGTTTTCGATTGCCTTGTCAATGGTCTCCTGCCCATAGGTAGTGCCATCGCTTCTGTGAGCTTCGTCCCACTTGGTGCGAAATAGCCCCGACTGCCTGAAAAGTCTGTCCATCTGCTCCTTGTCCTTGCCGGACCAGAAAGCGAGCTTGAGGCAAAGTGCCATGTCCGCTTCCGACTGGCTCTGGTATTTCTCCTGCCACTTCCCCTCCCAGAGAAGCTTGAAAGCTTCTCCGTCCTTTGAAGCCTCAGCTTTTTCAAAAAGCTCATCATCTGTAAGTTTCACAGGTGCCGCTTGAGACTTTTTCTTCTTCTTCTGCTTCTCTTTGGAATCTCGCTTCTTAGATACAAAGTTTTCATGAATCCATGCAAGGGTGCCATTATCCTGAGCTACCACGTTTGGTGCATCGGGAAGCTTCCTGCCGGTCACAGTGAAATATCTGCCTGAATCGTACATCTCGACTCCTGTCTCGCTGTTCTTACTACTGCCCTTTGGCTTCTCACCTTTGAACCACAGATGAATTCCGTCGCCTGACGGAGAGAACTCAGCGAATGTAGGCTGCCTTGCAAGGATGGCTGATGCTACTTCATTGAACTCGTTAATGTCGGGGTTATAGCAGTGGTCGATGTCTACACCTACAAAGCCGTCCTCTTTTACAAACATCCTGCCGATTCCCGTGAAGCCGTACATATCCACTGCATCTAAAACAGTCTCGTAGTCCGTCCAAGTCTCTGGCCTATTGGACGCAGCATTCTTGCCGGTCACAGGGTTAATGGGAACCTTTCTCGGTTTTCCGCCGTCCTTATCCGGCATCAGCCTGTAGTTCACCCAGCGTTTTCCTGCTTTCAGCTCTTCCGGGATCATCCTGCTTAATCTCCTTTCTTCCTCTGATTATCTTCTCCCTACGCTTTTTCTGACGTTCTTCCCTCATGATGTTATACATTGCCTCATTGTAGGTGGGGTCGGGATAGCCCTCGCTGTTTTTAGCGTTAAAGTTCATCTCGCATCCTCCTGACTTAGTTCTTCCATATGACCGAAATCGAGACCGACTGAACCCTCTGAAACAATAGGAACATCGAATTCAGGATACGGCTGAACCTCCATACATTCTTTGATAAAGCTTTCAGCTTCCTGAACCTTGTCATCCGGGACTATGAAGACCAGCTCATCATGAATCTGCAGGATTGGCTGTAACCACGGTCTTTCTGGAAGACCTTTGATAATCCTTGCACAGGCGGCTTTTAGAATATCTGCCGCTGTTCCCTGAATTGGCGTGTTTAAGGCACACCTTTCAGCAAAGGACTTCTTGCCCCAGTCGTCAGAAAGGATGTCTGGAAGATAACGACGTCTGCCAAGCCAGGTCTCAGCATAACAGGTCTTTTCAGCATGAGCTTTCGTCTCCTCCTGCCATTTTGTCAAACCCGGATAACCGGTTTTCAGGTTGTCGATGATTTCAGCACACTCCTCGAACGTCTTGTCTACACCGGCTTTAAACTTAAGTGTTTTCTGAAGACCTCTTGGGAACAAGCCATAGAACGTACCGAAGTTCACGTTCTTAGCAATAGTTCTGTGTTCCTTGTAACCGGGATAATGCTTGTCCTCCGCTTGTTCGTAAGTCACGCCAAAGATAACGCTGGTGGTCTGGGCGTGGATGTCTCCACCGTTACGATACGTCCAGAGCATCTTCTCATCTCTGCAATAGAACGCTCCGACACGAAGCTCTATCTGGGAGAAGTCGTTGCTGATGAGCTTGCAACCCAGAGGTGCCTTAATAAATGCTCTTACCCCTATAGGGTCATTAGTGGCTCTGGGACAGTTCTGGATATTCGGATTCCGGCAGTTCATTCTGCCTGTGTCAGTGCTGAGTGAAAAGAAATCGGGATGGATTCTTCCCGTCACTGGGTTTATATATTTCAGATACCCATCTATGTAGGTACTCTTGAGCTTTCCCCACTTACGGTACTCCTGCACCAGTTCAAAGAGATGTGACAGCTCCGGCTTATTCTCATCGCACCACTCTTTAAGCATCTGCATTGCTTGATCGTCCGCCGCTCCCCTGTTTGTCTCTGTAGTCTTTACAACTGGAAGACCGAGGGTTTTATACAGATAGAGCTTAAACTCGTTGGTGGAGCAGTTGCTCCCGATTGAAACGCCGGGACACATACTCTCAATTTCGGTTCTTATCTCCGAGATTTTATTCTCTGCTTCCGCTCTTCGCTCTTCCATCAGCTCACTGTTCACGGGAACTCCGTTATGCTTCATGAGTCCTAAGAACACTGCTGTTGGAGATTCAACCTCCTCGACAAGTTTTCGGTGCTGTGGCAGGAAACGGTCAAACCAGTAATTACACTTATTGTATAATCGCAAGGTCATATCTGAGTCGGCACAACCATAGCGAACCGTCTCCCACTCCTGCGGGTTCATCTCGTCAAAGTGCCTGCCGTTCGTAACATCAGTAAATGACGGCATTTCGACGCCAAACTGCTCTGTTGCCATTCTCTTTAAGCCACTCTCAGAGAGCTTACGGAACTCCCACTTGCTCTTCTGCGTCATTTGGCAAGCGGCTATTGTGTCATAAACTGGTGACTGAATCACTATTCCCAGGTGATAAGACATCATAGCTTCAAACGAAAGGTTATGAGCAACCTTTGTCACTTCCGGGTTCATAAGAAACTGTTTCTGAAACTGCCAGAACTCTGCCGAATCAACATTAGTGCCTGCAAGATGAGCTATTGGAACGTAGATGGCTGTTCCCTCTTTGACAGAATAGCTACAACCTACAATGTGTGCTTTTGCAGGATCGAGTGCCGCCTTGTCTTCATCACGGAAAGAAATATCTGGTGCAGTCTCATAATCGAATGCAACGACTTTGGCACTACCGATATATTCCTGAATCTCAGCCACAGCCGTGACAGAGCGATAATCTGTTTTTGTCATAGACTTCTCCTTTCATTGAAGTCAGGAGGAGAGGGATTCTCTCCTCCATTTTTGCTCAGGTTATACCTGTCTACATCGGCTCGATAACTTCGCCTGTTTCTGTGTCCACATAAGCTGTCACTTCGTTCTCCTCTGCAAGAGACTCAATGGTCATACTCGAATCATACTCCTTGACCCAGTCTACCATCTTCGCTACTGCTATCTTCTCCTCATCCGTCAGAACACGGACAAACTGGAACTTTGCCTGAGAGTAGCCGATGTCGGTCGAGCTTGAAGCTTTCTGAAGGCTGATGCTCGTTACCACCTGCGACGGGAATCTGCGCTTATTTAAAAGACTCTTTGCGTACTTGGCGTACTCGGAAAGTGAGCCGGTCGGGAGCGAGAGACGATACGGGAAGATGTCTCCTTCCATGAGAATATACATCATCCTACGATTCTTGCACGCCTTACCCTTATCGCCGTTACCTGCGCTTCCGAACTGGTTATATGGGCACTTCGAGCAAGTTCCGCCGGGGTCGCCGTTGCCTGTTACTCCATCGAACGAGCCACAGTCAGGTGGATTGTTTCCGCCAGTGTATAAATGGGGTGCTGGTAAAGGATGACACCCGTGATGGTTTTCGTGAGGGTTGTCTCGCCATCGTTATCTGGGTCTGGAACTTCAAATGCCGTCATTCCTCCTGCTGGGAGCTTAATCTTGTCGAGCTTGAAATCTACTCCTGCGAAGTCTCCTGACAAATCTCCTGTCATGAAATCCATACTGCCTGCAAGAGCATATCCGCTTGTCTCTGTCAGTTCTGTGTTTTCTGCTACTACTAAATTCTTATTTGCCATTGCTTAAATCCTCCTAAAATTTAATTCTTCCTCGTTGACTTTGTAACTGAAACGGTTTCCTGATCATAGAGATTGACGACATCTGCAATCCAGTCAGGAACCTCCTGGTCATTGGCTTCCTTGAGCTCTTTTACAAGGCTCGTGAGGCTGTTTGCGTTGACGGTTTCGACAACCAAATCGCCATAACCATGGCTTCTGAGGGCTGAGAAAAGCTCGTCCTTGAATCCAGCTTTCGTTGAAGCACGGGTCTTAATGCTCGCTGAGAAACGGATTCCCTTGCGGGTGAAGTTCTCGGTTTCTGTCTGAAGCATAAGGTCAAAGAGCTCTTTTTCAGCCTTGTCCTTTTCTGAAGTTACCTCTTTGAGATAATCTTCTGCCTTCTTCTTTTCGTCTCGCAGAGCTTTATACCTCTCCGCCAGTTCATACATGACGTTGGCTGTTGAAGTTTCATCCTCTGCTTGCTCTGTCGGTTCATCATATATTTCCGACCATTCTTGCTCATAGTTCATAACTGCTCCTTCCTGTTATTCTGAAAACGGGTTCTTACCCTGTCGGTATTCATCGACCAGCAGTGATGCGAGGTCGGCTTTATCCCGGAGGGACTTCAAAACTTTACTGTCCACTGTGCCTTTTGCCTGAAGATAGATGTAGTGGCAGTCCTCTTTCTGAGAAACTCTATGGATTCTGGCTTTCGCCTGGTCGTGGTTAGACATTGAGTAATCCAAGCTATAGAAGACCATTGTGCTTGCGGCTGTCAAAGTTAATCCGAGACCTGCTGCAGCTATTTGTCCGAGAAACACATGGCAATTCGTGTCGTTCTGGAACTTGTCCACTTCCTGCTGTCGGTTCTTGACACCTCCACGGATGACTGCATAATCTATGTGCTTCTTTTGCAAAAGCTTCTCGATTTCATCCATTTCGGCTACGAACCGAGCCATCACAACGAGCTTCTTGTCTTCCTCCATCACAGAGTCGATGATGTCTGAGAGAGC
Organism: Oscillospiraceae bacterium; assembly: GCA_021199855.1. Lineage (GTDB taxonomy): Bacteria > Bacillota > Clostridia > Oscillospirales > Ruminococcaceae > Faeciplasma. Next base: position 61,674 of record JAJQHD010000055.1, on the reverse strand, counting down.
ATCTATCTTGGCTGTACTGATTCTGGTCTTCTTGCCCTCATCATCCGTGAGAAATCCGCCGGTCGCCTGTGAAAGCCTGAGAAGCTTTGTGAGGACGTTCGTTGCGGAGACTGTGCTTTCTTCAGGCAATTCTGCAAACGACTGCTTTTCGAGCTCCCTATAAATCTTCATGGCTGAGGGTTCAAGTTCTACCGTTCTAACTTCCTCAGTGATTTCAGGCAGGTCAAGGCACTCTGCCTTTGTGACTCTGAAAGCTATTGAATGGAGCTTTTGCAGAAACTCGTCCTGCCGGTAGGTTCTGAAAATTGGAGTATACCCGCCGTAGCCACCCATCTCAAAGAAGTGGTTTCGGAACTGGATGAAGCTCTTTCCGAAAACTCTGCTGTCACAGAACCTGTACTGTGAATACACATCGATCTCCTTGTTAGAGATAAGCGTTCCCGTCAGAAGAAGCTTGAACCTTGCATGGTCGCCAAGGTGATGCATAGCTTTCGACTGAGCAGTTGTACCATCCTTAATCTTGTGTCCCTCATCGGCAATGATGAGGTCAGCATTGAACGATAGAAGCTCCTTTTCCAGTCGCCATGTGGATTCGTAGTTGTTGACGACGATCCGGAGTGGTCCTTTCTCAGCTTGTCCGACCCGCCTGAGAGTTTCTCTTTTCTTTGCACTCCCGCCATTCAAAATGGTAAGCTCATAAGGGAAATCTGCAAATCGCTCGAACTCCTCTTGCCAAACTCCCAATACTGAAAGCGGAGCAACGATTAGAACCTTTGAAACAAGACCTATTTGATACAGAGCTCCTGCTATTGCAACTCCGACAAGGCTCTTCCCACACCCCATCTGCATCAGAAGTGCAACTCCGCCTCCTGCTGTCCTTGGATTCTCGATTCCGAGAATCCCACAAGCAAATTCAAAAGCCCTGCGTTGATGCTCATAAGGGTGTGCCCTGATTGGCATATACACTTCCGCCATTTTGTCCAGCCTCCTTTTCGCTCATTTCCGAAATGACTACCTCTCCGACAGCGGAGTGCGGCGTGATTACGAGAATCTTCATGCCGTCACCGAACAAGAACCTTGCAAGCTTTGCTGGAACCGTCATCTCTCCACTTTCAAGAGCTTTGCTCTTCTTACCATTGGGAGTCATCACGTTGACTCTGACTTTGTTTCTTAGGAACATGTCCCATTCACCTCCTGATTCAGATTTTCGATGGACTTTCGTCCCTCTAAGTCATAGGCAATGAGAATTTGCAAAATGGGCAACCTGCAGAGAAATTTTTTCAGAAATTTTCTCGGATGAGCTTCTTAATTCTCTGAACTCGGTTATATACAGTCTTTCTGTTTATATGTAAATCCTCCGCTACAGCAGTCTCGCTCTCTTTTTCAATGAGCACCCTGTGATAGATAACCACCAGCTCGTCCGGCATTTGGGAGACTATCTCACGGAGTTTCTCTACATCGTCAGGAACTGAATCTTCCATTTCAACTGCACATTCTGCAAGCAGATAGCTTTGATCTGAGTCCATGTCGTCTGTGTCAGAGAAGTAGTCTAAAGAGGCGTTATATCTCGGCGGGAGATCTTCATTGGGATGGTTATTCTTCCACTTTGCGATGCCGTCTTTCTCCCAGTCTTGCACGGGTGCTTTCATTTGTTTTCCGTTGTTGTAGACCTCGTTATCGTCCATTCTGTGGAGCAGGGCGATTGTCGCTTCGGTGACGCCATTAGAGCCAGGTTTTAGCTCAAGGCTGGTGCCGTCGGAAAATTTGTAGGTGTATGTACTCCTCGCATCGGTTCTCATTTTCCTCGTCTTCACTTTTTGTCCTTTCTGCCGAAGCGACGGGCAGGACGAGGACGGGTAAAGAAAAAAAGCCCGGAAGCATCTCTTTGAGAATACCTCCGGGCATGAAAAGACTGAGCATGACAAGCTAAGAGGTACTTTCACAGCGGTTTATAGCTTCAATTGCTTTGAAATCGCTAAACCGTATGAGAATATCCTCGCCCTTATCTAGCTCAGGCTGATATTTGATTTTTATGTATGGGACAGGACTTTGTGGGCTTGCCCCAGTTGATGTTTATATGGTACCACACTGTGAGAAAAAATACATTTCCTTATGTGTAAAGAACCAACATTCCATTTTTACATATATGTAAAAATAGCCACGAATAAAAAATGCCCTCACTCGAACGGTTCAAGTGAGGGCATCAAGCTACCTGTTTTTGATTTGCAAGAAGCGTTTTAATCAAAGTTCTGACTGCCTCTTGATTGCCACTATCGAGAAGCATAAAATCAGTCAAAGCTTCATCCTGCTGGCTTTCAACAAGCCACGCCGGAAATATTTCGTTGGGAGTCACCTCAAGTGCATTTGAAATATCGATTATAGCACGTGAACCGACATTTCTGTACCCATGCTCGTATTCGCTCAGAATCTTGGCATTATATGTACCTCCGAGCTTCCCTGCCAGTCCCTCCAATGTCAACTTCTTTTTTCGTCTGTATCGCTTTATGTTCGCTCCAAGCTCCTCCATATCTGCGCTTATAGCTTCTCTTTTTTCTGCCAAGATTCTTCACCTCCCTCATGTGGCGTTTTTCATCGTTCCTAATATCTGCTACATCAATTATACAGCAAGCCACTCCATATGTGTTAAATTTGTTATATAATAACGAATGGCGTTATAGATCAGAAAAGCCGGAATAGAAACATACCCGCAGTGCGAATGACTCTGTACCCATTCAGATACAGTTATCTTATCTCGCCATGCTGTTATGTTTCTACCCCGGCTGTGCTCGTGTACATTGAATCCGGCTACGCTCGGTATTTGATGCAAATCCTTCATTCAAAACTGTGGCTGACCGACTACATAGCTTGAGGTGACGGCCTAGTCACGCAGTTTATTTTAGGTTTTCAACCCGTCTTTGTGATGGGCTCGTCCATGAATTTTATATCGATTTTCTCGATTCGTCTTCCATAAATATCTTCCAGAATCTCTTCAGGAGTCATACTGTCCTTCTTGCCCTTTTTGGCTACGACCATCATAGGGCGACCAGCAACTATGGTTCTTCCACCATAGTGGATTCCCTTATTCGGAGTTCTCAAAGGTGTTTCGTAACTATCATATTCTGTTTTCAACTATATCGCTCCTTTCTTAGAAATAGCCTCGGTCATATGCATCAGTATAACAATCTATAAAGCCACGAACAGTCTTGTCTATCTTTAAATCCTTTTCGTGTCTCATTGTTGTCCAATAAAGTTTATCCACTGTACCAGACAAATTTACACCATTGCTGATTGTATTGCAAATCGGATAACACTCGTACATAATATCTTTCGGATCTGGTTGAGGTGTCATTCGGCGATTTTCAGATAGTTTTCGCTCTTCAAAAAGTATCTCATAACCTGAGAGCGTTGAAGTACCTAAGGCTCCAAAACCATTTATTTGAGATAACGTGTCCACAATCTCAAAAGACATTTTAAAAAGATACATTGAAGTGTTATCGTCTAGTATGAATTTAAAGCTCGTTCCAGTGACCCATGCTTTTTCGTTAGGATAATAGAATGAGCGTACTCTTCTGCCAGACCAATACCAATGCTTCCCATCGTCCCATTCTCTAAGCTTTTCTTCTGACAGTTGATGCTTCTTTTCCTCATCAACTTTTTCTCTGGAAAAAATATTCCTATATTTTCTCCCTGCAATCGTATCAGAGTCGTCAGGATCATATGCGACAACAATTGGTAACTTCTCTCCGGCACCGTTTAACGAGATGTCAACATCATCTTCAGTTATCGTTTCCCACTCCTGATGTCCTGAATCTACTGCATTTCTTAAACGATCCAAGAAGCTTTCAAAGTATTTTGTGTTATTCGTCGCTACGGAAAAATCCCCCTCAAGAAGCGCATCAACACTTACGCCAAAAAAATGTGACAATTTACAAACCAAATCCACCGAGATTGAAGCATCTGAATCCTTTTTACTCAGTCTCGACAAGTACCCTGCGGATATGCCTACCGCAGATTCCACATCCCCGATTTTCAATCCTCTATCTTGGATTATAGCACTTACATTTTCAAATAGCTTTTGCCTGTTAAACTCTTGTGTCATATAAACCACCTCCGTGTCTACTGATAACTATTATACACTCGTATACTTCAAATGTCAATAGGCTTTTTGAAGAAAATCACAATTTTGCTTTTGAGAATTTCAATTTGTTCAGCGTAACTTTGAACTATTCACTTTTTTCGTTGAACTTCTGCCCTGAACGTACTTCATGCTCTTTTCAAAACTTTTTTTGCAAGCCCTCTTGACAAATGTTCTTACTTGCGGTATTATAATAATGCAAGTTGCGGTTTAAGTACATTATACGCCCTGAGTTTCGTATTGTCAAGACGCAACATTGAAAAATCCGAAATTTTTACTCTATAAGAAGGAGGACATGGGAACATGACATTCGGAGAAAAGGTAAGAGCTGCGAGAGTCAATGCTGGGCTTTCACAGAAAGATTTGTCCAGGATGACGGGAATCTCACTAAGGACAATTCAGAACTATGAAGCAGGAGATCGTATGCCTAAAAAGCGGGAAACCTACACCATTCTGGCGAAGGAGCTTCACCTTGATGAAAACGCTCTCTTGGATGATAACGCTGAGTTTGTTTTAGAGGTTGCTGAGAAGTACGGCTACAAAGGAAAGAAGCAGGCTTTGAAGCTGACCGAGGAGGTTGCTGGGCTTTATGCCGGCGGAACTCTTGACGAAGAAGATATGGATGCAATGATGAAAGCTATCCAGGAAGCGTACTGGAAGGCAAAGGAGATCAACAAGAAATACACTCCTAAAAAGTATCTTAATAACGGAAATGAGGAGGAATCCCCGGCGAAGTGAAGTCACTCTGGGGCATACTACATAGATGAAAGATACGCAAGCGGTATCCATTGCCTGCCGTCTTGTAGCCAAATACAAGACTCGCAACCCCGAAGAAATTGCTGAGGCTCTTGGCATTCAGATAATGAGGGTGTTCGATTTCAAACGTCAGAAAGGCACTTTCAAGCTTATATTAAATGTTCCCTTTATCTTTGTGAACGGCAACCTATCCGAGCAGATGCAGCGGATGGTTATTGCACATGAGCTGGGACATGCGCTTCTTCACAGAGATATTTGTTTGGAGACAGGCGGGTTACTGGAGTTTGAGCTTTTCGACATGACAAACACGACCGAGTACGATGCTAACGCTTTTCAGGCGACGCTCCTGATCGATGAAAACGAGCTATTAAGTTACTTACAGGAAGGGTATGATATTGTCTCTATCGCTAAACTCATGGGAGTCAATGTAAACCTGTTACTGTTAAAGTTGAATCTTATGAATGAGGAAAACTCGGAATACAACTTCAATCTGCCCTACGTTCCAAAGAGTGACTTTCTGGGGACAATTGAAGATAATGCAGGAGAGTTATGACGACAGCTAACATGCGAAAACTCATAAAAAATACTAAGGAGACAACCAATATGACTTATTACAAAGCATTTGACCCTGACTTCTGCGATGAAAATCATTTTCAGTTCGCAATAGGAAAAGAAACGGAAATAGAAAACTCTTATCAACCGGACTTCGTTTATGCTTGGGGAAGATGTGACACTAAGCTTGAAGCCTGTATTAGAAACTCATATAAGCTTATGAAGTACTTTAGCTTTGATACCACACCCCACATATGTGAAGTCGAGCCTAACGGCGAGGCAGTCCAAAGGGATGACTTCTTTATGAAGAAACGTTTTTCCTACTGTCTAAGTAACAGAATCGCCGTCATTCGAGAACTAACAACGGACGAGGTTATGCAGTGCCTTTGGAATGAAGGTGCAGACTTCAACGCCTTTATAACTGCTCATGCACCTTTTGAGGAACTTATGAAGCTGAAGGAGCATTTTAACAATCTCGATACTGTGGGGCGATTGCTTCGTCTTTCGTACCTGACAAAGGAGCAGTTAAGAGAATTGCTCCCACAAAAATATTACAAATACATAGATAACTATTTTTCAAGTCACATACTGGGTTGATATCTCATACAATTCCTGAAATCTGTACAAGGAGGTGACCTCAACATGAACGCAACCGCCAGGGCATTGCACCCAAAATATGAAAAAGTCTATGTGACGGTCACTTCGGAGATCGACACCACGGGCTTCATGCATCCGAAGTCGGTCGAGTGGACGAACGGGCGAATGTACAAAATTGACGAGGTTCGGGATTTTCGTCCGGCTGATACCGTCGGCTTCGGCTACCATGGCGATTGCTACACTGTGGTCATTAAAGGCGAAGAAAAGCGGTTATTCTTTGAACACGCACCGTTTCCACCACGGTTGGGGCGATGGTTTGTGGAGATTGTGGCAAGTTAAGGTACTAAGAAAGGAGAGACAGTATGGATAAGCAACGCACATATTTTGCAATAGACTTGAAATCGTTTTATGCGAGCTGTGAGTGTGCGGACAGGCACCTCGATCCACTGACGACAAATCTCGTGGTGGCGGACCAGATCCGAACTGAAAAGACCATCTGTCTCGCTGTCTCCCCTTCTCTGAAAGCTTATGGGATTCCGGGCAGGGCGAGGCTTTTTGAAGTCGTGCAGAAAGTGCAAGAAGTAAATGCTCAGCGGCTTCGCATAGCTCCCGGACACAGGTTCACCACCGAATGCTTCGATTCTATCGGTCTACGCGAAGACCCAAATCTCAAACTCTCGTACATCGTTGCTCCACCTCGAATGGCGAGATACGTTGAAGTTTCGGCGCAGATTTATTCAATCTACTTGAAATACATCGCGCCGGAGGATATTTTTGCGTATTCTATTGATGAAGTCTTTATTGATGCCACCGACTACCTTCACACTTATGGCATGACGGCTCATGAATTGTGCATGACTCTGATTCGTGAAGTTCTTTATGCGACGGGAATCACTGCCACCGGCGGAATCGGAACGAATATGTACCTTGCGAAGATTGCGATGGACATTGTGGCGAAACACGTTCCTGCTGACAAAGACGGTGTCCGGATTGCAGAGCTTGATGAGCACTCTTATCGCAAGAAGCTTTGGAACCACACTCCCCTGACCGACTTCTGGAGAATCGGTGCTGGCACTGCACGAAAGCTCGAAAAGCGTTATATCTTCACCATGGGGCAGTTGGCATTTGCATCAACCTATGACCAAGAATGGTTTTACAAAGAATTCGGCATTGATGCTGAAATTCTCATTGACCACGCCTGGGGTGTTGAACCGACAACGATGGAGCTGGTGAAATCCTACAAAGCTGATACAAACAGTCTCTCCGAGGGACAAGTCTTATCCGAACCGTATCCGTATGACAAGGCAAGAATCATTGTGCAAGAGATGACAGACAGCTTGATGTTGCAGTTGACTACGAAAGGTCTGGTCTCTGACTCGTTCACGCTCGACATCGGGTATGATAGGGAGAATTGCGATAAAGGAAGTTATATTGGCGACACAAAAACTGACCATTACGGGCGAACGGTTCCGAAGCCCGCTCACGGAAGCACGAGGCTTGACAGTCCAACGAACATCGGCAGTCAACTTCAGAAAGCGATTGTTGGGCTGTTTGACAGGATTGTTGACCGAAATCTCAGTGTCAGGCGGATTACCGTCACTGCAAATAGGGTCGTGCAAGATGAAGGTGTCATGCAAGTGGATATGTTCACCGACACTGAAAAGCTTGAAAAAGAAAAAAGTCTACAAGATGCGATTGTCGGCATCAAGCAGAGGTTTGGGAAGAATGCGGTTCTTAAAGGTACGAATTTCCTTGAGGGTGCGACTATGAGGGAGCGAAACGGTCAGATTGGTGGACATAGAGCCTAAGATGTAGAGGTGTGAGCTGTGGACAGAAAAGACAACTTTGACGAGATTATAGACATGGAAAGACCTTGGACGGAGGAAACTCTTAAAAGGCATCCGAAAATGTCGCCGCAGGACAGGGCTAAAATCTTCGCTCCATTCGCTGCGTTAAGGGGTCACTCCGAGCGGCTCGGTGAAGAGGATGTGAAGCTCATGCGTAGTAAGCGCACCGAGCTATCCGAAGATGAAGCTGCAATGCTCTCCGATAAATTACTGCAGGTCAAAAAAGGCATGACAGTGACTGTGGTCTACTTCCTGCCGGATATGGAAGACGGAGACATTGGATACTATACGACTGTGACCGGCACGGTTACAAATATTGATGCAGTCTATAGGGTTTTAAAGATCGACGCAGGCATTGTAAGTGAAAAAGGCACTGTGGATGATGCAATTAAGTTCGATGACCTGCTCGATGTGAGCGGTTCGGAGATAGTAGATATAGATAAGTATCTGGGGACTGAAGATTTCCCGGATGTATACGGCGAAAACAAATAAGCCCCTGTAGCTCCCAGAGTTTTCTCTGGAAACCACAGGGGTTCTTTTTACGCTATGACTTAGAGCCCAATGGAATCTTCCAATGCTGTTTTTATATTCTTTGCAGCTACATCCGCATCTGAACCATCAAACGAGAATTCAAGTGTGTCTCCTGTTTTAAAGCAGCCTGTAATTAACCCCATAATGCTCTTCGCGTCTTTTGGTGACGAGCCGGGTTTTGTTGCACAGATATTGCATTTGTACTTCGCAGCTTCATGTGCAAGAAGGGCTAAAGCCGTGGTGTCAGCCTTTCCTGTGATTTTGTAGGTAAAACTCTTTTCCATTATTTACTACTCCTATTCGTTCTTTATTTTTATGAGATTTTGCTATAGTAGCTAAATCCGCTTCTATTCCAAAAACCTATAACTGCTCCGATAACAATTCCAATCAAGCTACCACACTCATTCAGTCCAACATCTATCCAAGCAAAGTGTCTGCCGTCTACCAGTGGCTTAGTTGCCTCATCGACTACTGCCCAAATCATCACCAGTAGAGCGAGCCACCAATCCAAGCTCCAACTCCATAGTGTCAAACTAATCAACACTGCCAATACAAAGAAAACTACAACGTGAGCAACTCTTCTGAGCCAACCGTTCAAATCCCTGTTTCCGAGAAACACAGCTAATCGCAGGCTTGTCTCTGCCGTCTCTGCACCGTTTTGATGGCTTAAATAGGTCATGAAAATGAACCACAAGACTGTGATTATAAGCAACACATATTTCAAGCTACCACCTCCAAATATGTTATCTGCTCTCTAAGTTTACCATAGAGTTTCGCACATATCCAGTGGTATTTGATATTTATTCTTCGTAGCTTCTGCTCATCCAACGCTTTCTGAATTCACTCGGCGAGCAGCCCTCTACTTTCTTGAACACTCTCGAAAAGTAGTTTTTGTCGTCATAGCCACACTCGGAGCCAATAGCTTCGACTGTCTTGGTGCTGAATCTCAGAAGTTCTTTTGCTTTGCAAATTCTCACGATTTGAATATATGAACCGATGCTCGTCCCGTATATTTCCTTAAAATTTCTTGCGACATAGTTCTTATTGAAGTGGAAACGATCGGAAATGCTCTCCAGAGAAAGCTGGGAATCGAAGTTCTGATCGATATATGCTTTTATCTCGGAAACATCGATTTTTTCAAGCTCTGTGTTTGTCTCAGATGGGTTTTCTTCCTCATAGACTGTCTCTTTCATTAGCTCTGTGACAAGTTGGGTAAGAAGCTCGTTGATGAGTGCATCACGAACGAAGCTTTCTGATGAAGCCGTTGTGTATAATTCGTCCAGAAGAGATATGTATACGTTGCTGTTCTCTGGGCGGAATATGGGCGGCAAGCCTCGTTCTCTGGATTTTGTTATAGACCGCTGGCATCGATGAGCCGTTCCAGTGGCACCATTTCAGACTCCATAAATCCTCGCTACTACTCTGACTGTAGCCTTTGCTACAATCGATCAGGGCGATGTCGCCGGGGTTCAAATAATAATTCATGCCCTCATACTCGACATAGCCACTACCACTAGTTACTATAAGCAAAAGATAGGATTGGAGATTCTGGCGGGAGGAGACATGCGGGCGGACGGCTTGGAGTGTGCCGGTTTCCTGGAGATAGAGCAGGGAGGTCCTTGCAAATGAACTTGGAGTATAGATAATGCGGGAGGAGGAGACGTAGGAGTTGGTGAAGAGGTTATTATTCATGGGTTGTTGTCCTCCTTCCTTCAGTGTCATACACTTATTTCAAAGACTCCCACAGTTTATCAACCCTCTGATAGGTCACATGCTTATGCAGATGATGTGGCATTTCACTTCTTTCTTCATCAGATTTGTAATAATATATTACAGACTGAATCTTAGGGTTGTTGTCAACCAGCAAAAACAAATGCTCGTCATTTCCAGGCGCTAAACCAATAATTTCTAATCTTCCGCTGATAGCCTTATAGCGTTCTTCCTTTTCCTTTGAGTCCGGCTCTATCATTGCACCATACTTGTCCAGCCACGACCAACTCATCACAGCATCACTATATACATGATCCATGCCAGTAATCTTTCTTGAAATTAATGCATCGCACTCTGCCTGATTTTTGGCGTAGAATTCACTCGAAGTATCATACTTAGGTGCCAACTTATTAAATTCCCCGTGCAAATGACACACCTTTGCTGAGTTTTCATTACCCAGAATACTTTCAAGATTATAATCGTAATTGGTGGTAAATATACTTGAAAAGCCTTCAAGATATCCCCTAACGCCTGAATAATAATTCTTCCACACGTCATTTATCAAACCATCGTTATATATTCCATCAACAAGCATCTGTCTCAGAAGTTCAAACATTATCTTTCTATGAAACTCGCTTATTTCTTCCCCGTCTTTCGCTTTGTAGATATTATTCATAAGCTCAAAAGCAAGAAAATAATCCTCCATGAACACCGAAGTAATGCTACTCTTGTCTGGATATGTCATTTTTATTCTATCCATATCTGTGAGCATAAAAAGCCCATCAGCAAAATTTGCTAATTTTCCTTCTTTGATTTTATCTATCCTTTGAACAAGACCTTCAAAATTACCAAGCTGTTCATCTACAGTAAGTGAATTCTCCGTTAATGGGGTATACTTCCCCGCTTTTATGTTTTCTACAACTCTTGCCATAATAGCGGAATTTGAATAAGCATCCGCTCCACCAAATTGAATATTAATGCCATTTCCGACTAATAGATTTCTTTCCATAATTCCCAGCTTTCCTCCCAAATCACTCCGTTCTTTTTCTATTCACCCATTCCCTCTTCTGCTCATGTTCTCCCTAAACTCCGTGTGCCTGTCCACTATCAGTTCCAAAACATCATCCTTGAAGTTACGGAACACCTGGCACTCATGCTTACATGCTTCCGGCGTGCTCCTGTCAAGGATACCACAGCCACTATAGTATTTGTATTTATCTTTTCCGTAAGCGTAATCCTGACACAACTCTTGAAACTTCTGCACATAGTTGCGATGGCGGAGCCACGCTTCGAGATAGCCTTTTATTCTCCTATAACCAATGATCACCGTTACGGAAGCTGTCGCTGCTGCAGCAATAATACCGACAATGGATGTCAGAATATCATTTCTGCTGTAAGCTCCTATTACATTCAAGACAGTTGCTGCCGCCGTTAGTGCAAGCACAGCCCATTCACAACGAAAGTAAAAGTCACGGTTTCGGATTGCCTTCTTGTCTTCATGGTCAAACCTCGTAATTTTCTCATCGATGAAATTGACGGCTTCGTTATACTTAGGGTTATCTACGGTCTATCCGGCTCTGTATTTCAACTGGGTTTCAAGTTCTGGCGTTATTGCAGGATATGAAGTTTTGGGTTCATAATAGAATATGTTGTTCATTGGACTGTCTCTCCAGTTCATATCACTCCGTATTTCTTCATCAGCTCAAGCCGCCGATCCGCCACCTTATAGCTTTCCATCAAATCAGAAGTTGGCTTGCCTCTTTTCAAATATTTGACTACACGTTTTACCCATTCGACCGGCAGCATCCAAGGCATGTCCTTCAGATACGGCTTCCAGCTCACCCAAAACTGCCATGATGGGAACAACAGACGGAACATATCAGAGAGTCTGCTGTGCTTCTTGTTATCCTTCTCCACAGCCATGCTCGTAATTCTTCCCGCCGTGCTGTCATTCTTACTGGAATTTCCAAAAGTACCCATTCGGAGCATGTCTTCCATCAGCTCATCAGGAATCGTGCCTTCTCCGTTAACCGGGAGCAAAAATCCAAGATACCTGTTTCCCAAAATGAGCAGATCATTATAAAAATCTACTGCATTCACTGATGCCAACCCGTTCTGTATATACTCTTGGTCGATGCGGTCATAGTACTTCTCAGTGAAGAGCAAAATATCCAGCATCATCCGAACTCCGAAGCCACCTGAAATAAAGTGCTTGAATGCGTGGAAGATCAGAAACAGCAGGTGATCCGTCGGCTCTAACGTTCTCACTGAAACATTAGCAATAAGAACTGTCTCCTGGGATTGGAACACGTTCTGGAACCACTCGTTCATCTTGACCCGGATGTGGTCATTCGTTCCGAATGGATTCAGGTGCAGTTCTATCGTCAACGGTGATTCTGAACTTGCAAACGTGACTTCTTGGACAAAGGATAAATCACTGTCTGGTGTGTTCTCTGCGTGATAACCACAGCGGTTCAGGGTATGGACTGCTTTCTGGTAATCTTCCTTGGATACGAGAATATCCTCGTCCCCAGAAGCTCTAAAATCCGCCTTTTCTCCGTAAAGACTCCTACAGATGATACCTTTCATAACGATTGGAGATAGCCCATCTTCCAGAAACGATTGGTAAAGAGATAGGAAGTCAGCCGTCTGCTGTGCTTGCGCTGACATCTGCACTGCTACTGAATTGAAATACTGTTCTTCTATTGTCTCATATCCCGGCAGAGAACTTGATGCATCGAATACCAGAGGAAAAAGATTCTGCTTTCTGGCTGTGTTGATGATACCGTTCCAGTCGGGGGATTCAATTACGAAAGCTGGCTCTGAATGAACAGCATTTTTCAGTATGGACAGAAATTGTTGTTCTGCTTTTGTCATCTTGCTGTTCACCTTCTCACGTGCCCTTCAACATAATTTTTAGCTTTTAACCTATTCTATATCCCTTAGTAAACGAGCATTCCTATCCTTATCAGATATGATTATATCCCCTGCAATCTTCGGCCACTCAATTCCTATATCGGGATCATCATACCGAAGCGCACATGCTGCATCCTTATTAAAATTGCCATCGCAACACCACTGCATCAAAACGTCATCTTCTAAGGTGAGATACCCATGAGCAAATCCTTTAGGAATATACATAATCTTCCGATTTTCAAATGAAAGGATTTCTCCAACATACTGTCCAAAAGTAGCTGATTCTTTTCTTATATCAACACCTACAGAATAGATTGAACCGTGAAGACATGAAACCAACTTAGCCTGTTCATATGGTGCTTTTTGATAGTGAAGCCCCCGGAGTGTATTTGCCTTGTAGCTATAGCCTTGGTCTACTTGAGCAACATTAAAATTAATTCCTTGTTCTCTTAGTGAAGCATTTTCAAAGGAAACAGATGTATAACCCCTATGATCAGAGAAAATATCTATTCCATTTAAAATAACAACTTTATTCTGATTAATCATACAGAAATCCTCATTACGGTGCTATTCCAGTCTGAACATTGTGAACACTTCTTTTCTTCCTACCAAGTAGTATAAGCGATAAGATTCTGCTTTTTCTTATTACAAAATAATCTAAGGCTATTGGTATGGACACTCCTAAAATCACACAGGGTAATAAAGCTACATACCCCCCTCACTCGGAATCAACATACTAACACTTCTGATCACCCAAGGATTATGAAGCAAATAAATAGATAAAGAATAATCTCCAATCATATGAACGGCATTCCTAATATACCGATGGCAAATCCTCTCAATTTGTACTGCTATCCAAACAACCATAACAGTTCCAGTAAGTCCACGAATAATAGATATAACGATATACCATAACTGTTCAATATACAGCACACCGCTGATATCCGGTAAAGCATATGTAATTCCCCAAATGGCAACAGCTATTATAGCATATAAGCCCTTTACACTTTCAAGGCTCACTTCTTTATCCTTGAAATATCTTCCGGCAGAAAACATCAGCAATCCTACAGCAATTTTTTTAACGATATATACGTTCTCTCCAACCAACATAAAAAGCGGTAACAATACAAACAAAGCAGCAATTCCTTTAATAGATTTAAGAAAATCCCCCGTAACGTATTGAAGGATAAAAACTACAAAAAGTGCATATAAAAACCAATAAAGCTCAAGATATGAGTTATTAAACGTAATCAGACTCACAATAATTTGGGGGATAGTGAGTTGTGTGAATCCAAATTTCTGTATTACAGGAGTTAGCTTGTTTAAGAATGCTGGACCGTTATAAATAACCCATACTCCGAAATACAAAAGACATTCCCAAAACAAGTAAGGCAAAAGTAATGCAACCGCTTTATCTTTTATAAATTTTTTGGTTCCGACATCCTTGTAGCGCTTTATATTCTGCTGAAATAAATAACCGGAAATAAACATGAACACTTTAACATCTATGCCTACACATACAGCTGCAATTGTCATTGCTATAGGTTCTGAAATAAGAGCAACTATCGCATGTTGGAAAACAACGAGTATTATAGCAATAGCTCTCATATTTTGAATCGTAGTATTCTTTCGCTCTTTCATAACTTTCTCCTCCAAGTGCCAAAATAGTATGGCAGAAATTCATGTATAAATGTTACTTGCTCTTTGTATTGTATTTTCTGCCCAGAGTCCATGGAAAAAATCTATTAATCAGCATAATTGGAATTATCAAAACAACTGCCAAGAGCAATGCAAACGATAGAGAAAATATCGATGAGAATACTTCACTCGCTAAAATACTTGCATAGAAATTTCCGCATAGAGCTTTTAGAATAACTTGAATTAAATCTTTAACTTTACCGTGCAGGGCATAATACAACAAAGTATTTTGACCCATAACCGATTCGGTTTAATGCTTTTACTGACAAAAGTTAGAGTGACAATTCCAGTAAAGGTTCTAACATACGATACGATTATGTTTGATGCAATACCCCCACAAGGGATGTAAGCAATTATGGTATATACAGCCAACGACATTATACAAGTAAAGATATTCTTGTGTTTGTCCAACATATCTTCAAAAAAGCCTGCACGAGCATTTTTGAAGTAGTATCCTAACACCATCCATAACATCGCTTGAAGCATGTATTCTATATGCCACGGTAGTGAAGTTGTTCCCCACGGCAATAATTCGGATGGAAATAGTTCGCAATACAAAACGCTTATCACCGAAAGCATACATGAGACTATAATAGCGAATCTGGGGCGATGTAACTTAATCACAAAATAAAAAGGTATGTACGCAACAAACAGTGCTGCAAGAAACCAAAGACCGTCTCCTTCCCCTCGTATCTGTAAAACAAGATTTTTCAAGCTGTTAATCAACGAAAAGTCCGAATGCAAAGTAATAACCGCTGAAGCAAAAATATTTAAAAGAGAATATAGTAACCACGGCCACAGCAAAATTCTAACTTTTCCCAGAAACATCTCTTTAAAGCTGTCTTTTTCTTTATATGTATACCCCGATAAAAGAAGAATCCAGACAGATATATTGGAGAATAAAAAGAATACAGAGTATCAGTCCTTGCTTCAAGATGCGTGACCAAAATGAAAAATATACAAATTGCTTTTCCGATATCGACCCATTCTATTCTATAAGGTTTCCTAATCGTTCTATCTAGCATAAGTTTCCCCTTTTCATTTCTTGATAAACCTTATTTCTTATAACGTAGTCGCCCAAATCAGCTGCAGTAGCAGCATGTCTATTCCCCCTTTTATCTACTGGAGGTAATTGCATATAATCTCCATACATATTAGTCAGCAACTCATCCCACCCTTGAGGAGCATTAAATTCGTAGCCCTCAAAATGAACATTGCATAATTTCATCCCTGATCTATGCAGTCTTTCTCGATCCCTATAGGCTCCATTCAAATTGCATACAAAGACAGAATCGTTCTCATCATAGTGACGCTGTACATGGTTTATAGATTTCTTAAGAAACGAAACAGAGAAAATGTTTGATGCAGCATTAATAATAAAATGCAGAATCTTATGGTTTGCACGTTTCCACATAGCATAACCCTGCTTATACTGCAAAAGGCGCTTCAATAACTCATTTAAATATGATTGAGATTTCCTGCGAAAGGTATCTTCCGGAATATTATCGAACGGAAACACATCTACAAATATCATGCTTTCTGTTTCAGCTTTACCATTAGCTTCTTCACGAAATTTTGTCCCCTTCAACATGATTTTTGCAAAAGGAAGACCATATGCATCATCTGTATCCCATGTTTGCAAATATAAATAATCTGGCAACCTAGTCTTGCAGCTCTCAATGAACTTATCATAATCCTCTCGTAAAAGCCCCATATCCAAATCATCATCCCATGGAATAAAGCCTTGATGTCTTACAGCACCCAGAAGGGAACCTCCTATTAAAAAACAGCTGATATTAAGCTCATTGCACAAAGCTTGTATATCAAGTGCAATATCTAATTGACATAACTGTAAGGTTCGTAACTCTATCATTATTTAACTCCCTTCATTGTTGACAAGTTGTAACGCATTTAACAGAGCGTTCTTATTAAGGAATAACGTAACATCATAAAAATGCATTCATTAACTCAGTCTTTGTTCCTCGAAAAAACATTCTGTACGAGTAGTTTAATATCCTTTCTATAAATAAAGCAGGCAATAGACATACCAACAATAAAGAGAGAATACTTTATAATTGGGTGCGGGTTCAAAATATAAACGGCTATGCCAACTAAACAAACAAGAACAAATCGAGCTGCTAAATCCCTAAAATAAAAAATGTTTTTAATTTCATTCTTTTTGAGTATCTTCTTGGATATAATCCAATGTGAAATAAATTGAACAGCATAGCTCACCATAGTTGTAAAAGCAGCTGCAACGTATCCAAATACTGGGATTAGAGCATAATTTAAAGATACATTTACTATAGCCGCCAAGACAGTCATCGCTGCAATGTAATTTGTTTTCTTATAATAATACTCTATGCCAACAGGTATTGTATATAGATGTACTAAATATTCCGAAATCAGCAAAGGAATGAATATAGTTGCACCTTCCCAATACTCCTTATCACCCATAATCATGATCACTTCTTTTGAGAAAACCAACATGCAAATAGCAATACCCGCTATAAGTAAAGTATATTTTTTGGATACATTTCTTATATCTTTATATTTGCCTTCTGCCATCTTCTTAAAGAACCATATCGTCCAAACATTCTCAGTAGAATAAAAGATTACCTTTAAAATGTTGGCAATATTGTACGCAAAAGAATAAATTCCTGTTGCCGAGGCACCAACAATATTAGTAATAGCAATTCTGTCAAATTGACCTTGTATCTGTTGAGATAAATAGTGCCAAATTAATGGAAATCCAATTGCTATAGCATACTTTGCGAATTTCTTATCAAATTTAAAATTTCCACGTTTCTCTTCTGTTATAAAAACATACGCACCAATTAGTATCAAAGGTATGGCCGATCCAACAATTCGTCCATACTCTCTCTGCTCACTATAGATTGTTAAAATTAAAACTATCGACAAAACTACATTCACAATTGTGTTGAACCCAGCAAAGCCCATATATTTTTTATATTCGTAATTCAGTGCAAGTCTCGCATTTGAAACGCTAAGCATTGCAGAGCCATAACTCTGAAAAACAAGAAGCAATAACAGCGATGTAGATAATCCAGTAAACCCTGTGATGCCGATATGAAATAATGCAACTAATATCAAACTAATAGCCAATGGGATGACAGTCAGCCAAAGTAAGGTAGATACATATTTTTTTGTTTGGCTAGGAAAATCTTGATTTGCATTTTTAATTGATGAATACATACCAAGTCCCAAAAAAATAGCCAAGATATTTTCATATGCCAGATATGTATTATAAATACCAAATTCTTCTGTAGAAAGCAGTCTAGAGAAAATCGGTAATGTTAGGAATGAGATTCCTTTTATTAAAATATTTCCGACAGTATATCCTAGTCCTGCTTTTATTTCTTTGTTCTCTGCCATTTAATGCCTCCACTGTAATAAAACCTCATTAGCAAAGTGCAGTAACTATCTTTTGAATTATTGCAAGCTTTACTTCATAGCATCTATAAGAACTTTACTGACCGCACATGAAGCCTGCCCGTTTTCTACACAGCCATACTCCTCCATAAACAACTTTAGCTTTGATTTATAATCATTCTCACTAAACTTTGAGACTAAATCAACTAGTTCAACATTGCTTTTTGCGAATGGAAAGGGTAATTCCTCAATTCTGTAATATAAGCCTCGGTTTTTTTGGTATTCGCTTAAATCTTTTGTGTATAAAAATACCGGCTTTTCCAGTAATGCAAATTCCAAAGATGTGCTAGAATAATCTGAAATCAAAACATCGGTTATTCCAAATAAATCATATATATCCGCAACATTGCTACCATTTTTCAATGTCTCAGAGTAGCTAATTTTGTTTGCATATTCAACCATTTTGGGATGAAAACGCACTATTATACACCAACTGCCTCCAAATTTATTTTTTAATGCATCATTCAATTGCTCATAGTCGATATCATAAACATCATCTCTGTTGTTATCTCTAAATGTCGGAGCATAAAGAGCAACCTTTACGTTCTCAGGAATATTTAGCATTTGACGGATAGAATTATCTTTCTCAGCATTCTTATAAAACAATATATCTAGCCTGGGCGACCCTACTTCTAGAATTTCTCCTTCATATTCGAAATCGTTACGATAAACGGATGTGCAAAACGAACCATTCGAAATCATATAATCTGCATATTTAGAATCAAGTTTAACTCTTTCTTCTGAACAACGATTTGAACTTTTTGCTGACTTTCCAATCATTTTTATCGGAAACGAACCATGCCACGTTTCAATATATATCTGATTTTTTCTTTTTCTTAGATACAGTGATAATCTTGAATTATTTATCCATATTTTCGCTGTAGCATATTCATACATTTCATGAAGTGTGTGTCTTTTAACACTTCTAATTCCATCTGGTAAATATGTATCTTTACTGCGAACTATCCAACAAATATCAATTTTCGGATCAGCTTTTCTAACCTCTTCTACTATAGCCTTTGGATTATCACAATATCCCCTGCCCCCAAATGAGTCGACTACAATTTTATCTCTCATTGGGAAAATCCAAAATATCCTATATACACAGCTTAATATTTTGTAGATATAAAACTGTATAAAATCGCGCATTATAAATTACTCCTCTCCTCTATTGTATTAGTTCGGATTCACTCAATAAACTGTCTCTTTCATAAACAACCATCATAAACATGTAAAGTATCATCCACGTCGTAATCGATTGAAAGAAGGTAGATGTAACCATTTCCATACATATATATACGCAAAGCAAAAATACTTTCCAATTATTTGACGAAACGCTGACGAATTTGTAGCAAAAATAAACAACAGCGACAATTGAACACTCCTTAAATATCATATAAAAATCAGAATGCATGATATAGATAAAATGATATGTCCCATAAGGATGATCAGATAGATATGCATTCATAGAGCCAAAGCCATTAAACGTTCCAATATTGTTGAGTACATATTGAATCATCGAAATTCTACCAGATGAGAACTCGTTCAAATCTATGTTTATCTTAGAAAATATAGCCGACGCACCAGGCGTAAGTAGCCAAGAAATCAAAAATGGGGATAAACTAAAAATGATAATTGTTATCCACTTAACTTTTTTCCCTACAGGTTTTTCTCGTATAAAACGATATCCTATCAGTAGCGCAATTGCTAAGATAAATGATAACCTTTTAAACGATAGCATACAGAAAAACGCTGATATGAGTGCCAGCCATTTCTTATCAAAATAAAGGAATACCATTACCAAAAAAAGAAAATTATGCGCATCAGATGACTCAAAGACTGAAGACATAGAATCCGACCAGGAAATAGAAACAATATTGCTAATATTAAAATCCGAACCAAACGATAGTATGAAATCTAGCAAAAACCTGGCAAAAAATATATAAAAATAGACAATTCTATTTTCATTTGAGGTTGTGTTGAACCAGTAATATCCCGCTACTAAAGGCAATATCCAATAGAGAAATTGCGTCCACTGAAAAAGCTCAAATCTAAAATTTACTAATTGTATACAAAAAGTAATTACAGCAATAAGTATTATGTATGAAGCCATACTTCTTACAATATTGTTAAATAAAGCGATTCTCGGAGAAGAATAATATTCCAGTATACAAACCGCACAAAAAACACATAAAGTAACCAGATATAATCCTCTAGAGGTGTATCCGTTCATATAAGTCACGTATAGCAAATTAAATAAGCAAAAAGTAAAGAGCTTTATATTTACTGATATTTTGGGTATTGTTATCACAGTTCTCTCCTCACGATTTATAAGTTTCCGTCATGTACAAGTTCTCAATTTTTTTAACATGACTTTTAAATGAATATTTATCCTCAACAATACTAAAAGACGCTTTAGAATATTCTATTCTCTTCTCGTCATTCGTGATAATATTGATAATACTTTCTGCCATTTGATTAACACAACTTGGTCCACAGCAGTATCCATTTTCCTCGTCATGTACAATCTTTGGTATTCCACCAACGTTTGTACTCACAACTGGCAGTCCGTATCCCATCGCATCCAACACTGACATCGGCATTCCTTCGTTGTAAGACGGAAGGAAAAACAAATCAGCTTCTCGGAGTAGCTTGTCCTTCTGCTCTCCCCGTACCCATCCCGGGAACTCTACATGGGAAGCTACTCCCTTTTCTTCACACAGCTTTTTAATAGCTACTTCATCTTCCGCAGAACCAGCACCTGCCAAAACAAACTTCACATCCGACACCTGCTTCACTACTTCCTCCACCACAGCCGGAATGTCATAACAGCCCTTACGTTTTCCAAGCTCTCCTAAAAAGAGAACTGTGTTATTGGACGGTCTGTTCAACCGCTGCATCAATGCATCCTCATGAAGAATACTGTAGTTCTCTATAACTGTTATCTTATCTGCAGGTACAATCTGCGAGAGTCTTTCTTTCCACTCATCAGAAAGGGCAATCAACACAGAGCATTTACCATAAACCTTCCTAATCTGCTGCTGCTTCTTATCGCTAGCATTCACATAGAACTCATCAAAATCTGCACCATGAATGTGGTTGATAATCGGTTTCTTCGCCCACGATGCCATGTAGATGAACGGCATTTTTCTGTAGAACGAGGGACCAAAAGACGAGTGAATATGTATCAAGTCCGGCTTGTCAATCAGCAGGACTTTTGCAAAATGAAAATATCCACTGATAGCTTTAAGCGTTTTCGTCAGTTTGTCGCCATCCTTGTATGACTCCACATATATGATATTGTAATCTTTCTCCAGCCTTGAGCCACGGTATCCGTTGACCACAGCCGCTATACCGCCTTTAACCATAGGGTCTTGGACAATCATGCAAATTGATTTCATATAAACACCTTTTTCCAATGATTTAATCCTTCGTTGCCAAAATATCAGAAGTCTTCATCATTACCGTTTTCCTAATCTGCGTACTACTTGTCCCCTGCGTGTACGGGAATATATAAAATTTCCCCTTCAACTTATTCAGTTAATGCGTCTGCCACACTTTTTATATTTTTGAATGTATAGCTCGGCTTGTAGCAACTCTCTTCTATCTCTTCAACTGTAGCTTCTCCAGTAAGAACACATATCGCTGTCACACCTGCATTTAACCCGGACGCTATATCCGTATACAATCTGTCACCTACAACAACCGTGTCTTCCCGGTTCAT
Organism: Oscillospiraceae bacterium; assembly: GCA_021199855.1. Taxonomy (GTDB): domain Bacteria; phylum Bacillota; class Clostridia; order Oscillospirales; family Ruminococcaceae; genus Faeciplasma. The sequence goes on along the minus strand of JAJQHD010000055.1, from coordinate 39,755 downwards.
TCCGAACTTCTCCATTACTATGTTGATCATTGTTGCTTCCGGCTTTCCAAGATAAACCGGCTTTCTTTTGGTCGCATTCTCCAGCATCATGCAAATTGAACCGCAATCTGGTATGAAGCCGAAACTCACTGGGCAAGCCAAGTCAGGATTCGTCGCAATGAAGGGTATATCGCAAGTTAGCAGTTCACAGGTTTTTCTTAACTTCGCACTTGTCAACTCCGTATCAAAGCCAACCACAATTAGTCCTACGCCTTCATCGACATTCTCCGTTGTGTCTATCCCGCCGTCCAGCAATTCTTTAACAAAAGATTTAGTTCCTTGACAGTATACTTTCACGTCAGGATAGTTCTTCTTTATATACAAGATGGTCGCTTGGGAAGAAGTGAAAAAGTTGTTTTCATCCGCCGCAATTCCGAGCCTGTTTACTTTCTTTATATAGTCTGTTACCGACTTAGATGAATTGTTTGTAATGAAGACATAATGTCCGCCTATGGATTTTATATAATCCAATAACTGCAGCGTCCCCTCGAAAAGGGTTTCCTCTTCATAAATCGTTCCGTCCATATCGAATAGAAACAATTTCTTGGTTTTCAGCTCATCTGCAATTTTCCCAAAATAGTCCATAATCATTGGCAGTATCCTCCGCTAAAGCTTCATGAAAATAGCTTCTCGGCTTCTGCCAAATCGTCATGGTTATCTATCTCAAGCCATCTGCCGACCAGCGGGCACGCCTTGAACTCAACAGACGGAAGGATATCGTTCAACGCAACCTCGCTCCACATTTTCAGTTCCTTATTTTCTTCTATGTACTCACGGCACTTATCAAAGAAAGCCTTTCCTCCTTCTGCGGAAAACTTATATACATCTATCGATGCACCTAACGCCTCCTCCTGTGTGATTGCCTTTGAAATTTTCACAAGCCTTCCGGATTCCTCAATAACTTTCATTGACTCTTCCAAATATCTCCCTATATCTGTTACAATTGCATTGGAAGCATCACTAGATAAAAGTGCCTTAATTACGGAGGCATCATAGAACACATCAGCATTCATCATAAGGAATGCTTCACCCTCAACAGCAGTCCTGCCAAGATATGCAGAATACATATTGTTTGTTGTGGCATAATCAGCACTGCAAATAATGTTGATTTCTGGCCATTTATCATGAACAGCATTCTCAAGAATCTCAGCTTTATAGCCAGATATGATTGTTATCTCGGTAATCCCATTCTCATGAAGGTTCTCAATCTGCTTGAACAGGATTGGTTTTCCATTTACCGGTACAAGTGACTTTGGGCAGTTATCTGTAATAGGTGCAAGTCTTGAGCCAAGTCCTGCTGCCAAAATCAGAGCTTTGTTTACTGTCTGCTTTTTTGCTACATTACCAATTCCATCAAAATCCATTTTCAAAGTTCCTCCTCTAATTCATGGTATATTTTCTTCAAACCGGCATCGTTTAAATCTGCTTCGTGAAGATAAGTATAACGGTTATTTCTCATGCTAGTTGCGTGTTGCATACATAAGACAAATGTCTCTTCACTGATTCCAAGCGTTCTTGGGTTGATATCAACCTCAAACTTTTTCAGGTACTGTACTACATCGTTTGAATCTTTGCCTAACAGCCTTAGCACCGCAACGGTGCCAAGTGCGACCTGTAAACCGTGGAGATTCTTTGTCTCGCTGTAGTAATCAAGTGCATGGCTGAATAAGTGTTCTGAACCACTGACTGGTCGGCTACTACCAGCAAAATCCATTGCAATACCTGATATAACAAGCGAATTTGCCAGCACATCAATGAAGCCGGGGCAGATTGAATCATACTGGGTCTTTATGAGTCCATCCAGAGACGTCTTGGACATTAAGTAGGCATAACCATTCATTTCGTCCTTGCCTTTTGAACAAGCAAATTCCCAATCCAAGAGTGCCATATAGTTTGATATCGTATCCCCGATTCCTGCCTTTATCAGTTGAATTGGACTGCTCATTACAAGATCTGTGTCCAATATAAGCATAGTCGGAACAGCACATCCTAGGCTCTTTGGCTTCCCGTCCTGCCTTTTAAGAACAGCAATTGGAGAAGCAATTCCATCATTAGCCATTGTTGTTGGGATTGAGAGGAAAGGCGTTTTTGAGATATAAGCTGCATACTTGCAGACATCCAAAACCCTACCTCCTCTCATGCCAACAATGCAATCAATGTCCGTTGCTATTACTCTTTCAGCTACAGACATCGAAAATGCGATGGTGTTATAATTGACGAATTCCTCTTTAAGTCTTCCGACTGATTCAATTTGTGAACGGACTATGGAACCATACAATTTATCAACCACTGGATCTGATACATATAAAATTTTCCCGTTTATACCATGTTCAAGTAGAATATCGGTAACTTTATTTATATTTCCCCTTCCTATTAGTAAAGATTTTGATGTCATGCCGCCACCTCGCTTCTTTCAAAGCGGATAACAGCTTTGTTAATTAGAATTACTCGGTTACGAGTACCCCCCACACTCATCAGGAGCGGCGTTAGCATTCAAGTCATGTTTAATCTGTGTAGTACTGATTTCAGGTGTCCGAGGCAGATAAACAACCTCTACACCTTCATCTTTAAGAAAGTCAAACTTGCCTTCCCAGTCGTCTCCCATTACGAATGTGTCTATATGATATTCGTGGACATCCGTCTTCTTCTGCTCCCAACTATTCTCTGGAATAACAAGATCCACATAACGAATACTCTCAAGCAGTGCCTTTCTCTGCTCATATGTGAAATAGCACTTCTTATGCTTCTCTTTCCAATTGAACTCATCGGATGATAAGACGACAACAAGGTAGTCACCGAGAGCTTTCGCTCTTTTCAAAAGATTGATATGCCCATAGTGGAGCAAGTCGAATGTGCCATAAGTGATAACTCTTTTCATACCCAATCCCTTCCTGTTTTTGATTACTGTATGTTCAAAGCTCAAATCCAAAGCAGATTTTGGTAGCTCTGACTTTTTATCTCTCTGCATAAGCGTGACAACGGTTTCTTTGACATCTGTGCCCTCGTTGATGACTGCATTTACTGCTTCGACAATAGGCATCTCAACTGAATATTTCGAAGCCAACTGCATGGCGGCAGGGAGTGCATTGACGCCCTCAACTACCATGCCAACTCCTTTTATTGCCTGTTCAGGCTTCATGCCGGAGCCGATAAGATAACCAGCTTTATTATTTCTGCTGTGCTTGCTTGTAGCTGTAACAATCAAATCTCCCATGCCCGCTAAGCCTGTGAACGTCTCTTCAAAACATCCCATAGCCACGCCAAGCCGTGTAATTTCAGCTAAGCCTCTCGTCATAAGCGCGGCTTTGACATTGTCACCATATCCGAGCCCTGAGGCTATTCCTGCGGCTAAAGCAATAATGTTTTTCAACGCTCCACAGAGTTCTACGCCGAGGACATCCTGATTTGTGTAGACTCTCATGCAGGTATTCGTGAATACATCTTGAACTTTCTCTGCAGTTTCAAGATTATGGCAGGCAGCCACAATCGTTGTTGGCATATCTAAAGCCACTTCTTCTGCATGAGTAGGACCTGAAAGAGCTACAATCTGCGGATGCTTGCCCTTTTTGACTAATTCTTCTTCAATAATCTGTGTCATTGTGAGGAGAGTTTCTGGTTCGATGCCTTTTGCCACATCTACAATTATTTGATTGTCATCTATGTACTGTGCTGCCTTTGCAGCGGTACTTCTGACAAACACAGATGGCACAGCGAACAGGACTATATCCTTATCCACGCAAGCAGATTTGATGTCAACTGTAAATTCGATCTGTTGCGGTATTGTCATACCTGGTAAGTTCGGATGTTTTCTTGTCTGCGAATACTCCTCTACTTCTGACTCTATTGCTGACCAAACAACAACATCGTTGCCGGTGTTTGACAGCATTCTCGCCAGTGCTATGCCCCATGTGCCGGCACCAAGAAGTCCAATCTTCATTGACTACACCTCCCTATAGTAAGAAAAACGCAGAAACCAGCTAAACATTTTGGGTAATATCTTTAATATTACATTTCTCATTGATATCAATGTTTTCATGAAGAATTTTAGCTGGAATCCCTCCTACAGAACATTTTTCTGGAACATCATAAATAACAACAGCATTTGCTCCAATTATGCTCCCACTACCAATACGTATATTTCCAAGTATCTTAGCTCCCGTACCAATAAAAACATTATCGCCAATGACAGGAGCACCAGGAATGTTATTGCGACCACCGATAGTTACATTGGACTCAATAATACAATCCTTCCCAATAACTGCATTTTTATGTATAACAACACCTACTCCGCCATATGCAAGGGTTGTACCCCCCAACCTCTGTTTGATAGTGCAAATGACAGTTATTCACAAAATAAATCAGTCTGTAAAAAAATCTCGGTAACAATGGTATGTGTTTCAAATACAGCTTGTGCGCAATCCGATAAAATTTAATAGCTGTCATCTCAACCCTTCCTACTCATTTAATAGTTGTGATTCCTCTAAATGCCTTTTATTGCAACCTCAGCATTTCTTGACGAATCAGATTTACTTATAGTTCAATTTTTACGCAACCCAAAATTGTATTCGAGTCTTCACCATGAGTGCAATTATCTAAGCTTTCTTGATGGATGCCCAATAGATAATTTCAAGTATGTGAACCCACCAAGAATATACCTTTTCCACAGCCGTTTCGGCTCCTTAGTCAGTCTGAACAGCCATTCCAAACTAGCATTTTCTACCCAAGCAGGTGCTTTATCTAGTGTACCAGCAAAAAAGTTAAATCCTGCGCCTACACCAAGCATTCTCGTTCCGTGGATTTTTTCTTGATGTTCCCACATCCACATTTCCTGTTTTGGAGCTCCTATTCCTACCCAGCAGAAATCAGGCTTAAGCTCATTGATTTCGTTACATATCTTTTCATCTTCCTCTTCGGTTAGAGGACGAAATGGTGGGGAATACATTCCGACAATTTTTATCCCAGGATAGTCTCTTTCGAGATTAGTTCTTAATTTTTCAAGAACCTCATCATCCTTGCCACCGTAGAAATAATGTGTCTTTCCACGTTTTACGCTTTCCGCAAATATCGGTCCCATAATATCCGGTGCTGCACAACGATCACATGAAAAACCAAGCTTTCTACCTTTACGGACTATGGGCATTCCGTCTATTATAGCCATTGTCGCCTTGCTATACATTTCCTTAATTTTAGGGTCTTTACTTGCTGAAACAACTGCCGGAACTCCAATCAAGTCAACTGTCGCACTCACAGGTTCCACAGGCAAATCGAATATCTGCCCAACACATTCGCTGAGCGTTGTTGCGCATACACTCACAGTATCGCATACTGAGAAATCCCTCTTTTTTATGTAACGCATGTCCATAGACTCTCACTCCATATGCTTTCTCTTCATGTTAGTAGATCTACCCGTTAATCTGTTTCTCGATCCACTTATACGATTCTCTCAGACCTTCTTCTAAAGAAACAGTCGGTTCCCATCCAAGGACAGCTTTTGCTTTGCTGTAATCAGCGCAACGAGCCTTATCCCCTTCTGGTTTTGAAGTATCAAAGAACGGAGTAATATCCTTACCGGAGACTTCGATAACTTTATATGCAATTTCTTTAATCGAGGTACAATGTGACGGTCCTATCTGAATAATGCCCTGCCCCCAGCCTTTTTCAAGAGCAAGCACAAGTGCATTAACAATGTCATTTACATGGATAAAGGCACGTCCCTGTTCACCACTGCCCCAAACATTAAAAGGCTCAGACGGATAATTAACAGCCTTACGAATCAATGCTGGTATAACCTGGCTTCTCTCACCGAAGTCAGTAGGCGTCCCATAGACATTATGGAACATGAGGATACTGCATGGAATACCGGTTTCCTTCTCTAAATAGCCCATCTCCAACTGTCCCATCAGCTTACTCCATCCATAAGCTGATTCAGGCATTGCAGGGAAAAGCTCTTCTTCACGTAAAGGTTCCGGATTAAGTGTGTTCTGTCTTGTCAACGGGAAGCTGCACACTGTGCCAACATACAGCAAGCCCTTAATTTTCTCTTTTCCTGCCTTTCTGCAACAGTCGAAAACGTTTGAGTTAATCAGGTTATTTATGCGGAATAACTCACCCTGATTCTTGAATACATAATCGATTCCTGCAACAACATCTGCCAGATGGACAACATAATCCGTCATCCCGATTACTTCCTTGGTTTCCTCGTAATTTGTGAGGTCATTCTTAAAGAAATGGGTATCAATATCTATTACGGGTTGTCCTTCATCATCGTTAAGGTTCTCCACCTTACCACGCCAGAGATTGTCTGCCACATAAACATCCCATCCCTCTTTTACAAGACGCTTCACAAGATTAGAACCAATCATGCCACATCCGCCTGTTACCATTATGCTTTTCATTTAATTTTCCTCCATAAAGTCAATTTTTTCTCTGATCAGTACCAGAAATCCACAATAACTTTGTTCTTTCAACAACTTGCTTTGTAGTCTTAATCACGATACTTTCTGCTGCATAACCCTCTACATCATGCAGCTGAAACTGTAAACAAAAGATTTCCTTTTATCCTTGAACTTATATATATCGTATTAAGCCATCCACGGCAATTGTGGTATTGACTTGTCTGGAGATAAAATAATCTACGTTCTACCCCCCCACGATCGGTTTCAGACATATCTGTCGTAACAGATTCCGTATTTATGGTGTCATCCATAAACATTGCTTCAAATTTCATTTCCTCATCTACCACAGATTTTTTCTCTGTAGCGTTACCTCCTCTCACCATAGTCAGCCATATGAACTTAAAGTTCGTATGCCAGTATTTTTTTAATAACCTTCGTGGGTCTTGAATCAACCTATATACCCACTCAAGATTCCTTTTCTGCATCCACTCAGGAGCCCTGTCTATGTTTCCAGCATAATAGTCAAAAGCTGCTCCTACGCCAACCATAAAGCCATTCAATTTTCCTTGATGAGCTGCCATAAACTGTTCCTGTTTAGGTGCTCCTAAGCCTATCCATATAAAATCTGGTTGAAGCTCATTGATTCTATCTACTATCAGCTTATCTTCCTCGTCAGTCAGCGGGCGAAATGGTGGGCTATACATTCCCACGATATCCGAGCCCGGATATGCTGATAGAAGATTCTCTCGCAATTTCTCAATCGTCGAAGGTGTACTCCCGTAAAAGTAGTGCTTGTAGCCACGTTCCACACTAACTTTCAAAATCTCTCCCATATAAGAAGGACCGGTGGTTCGTTCCATCTTCTTGTAGCCACGCTTCCTTCCAACTGTAGATAAAGGACCGCCATCTGGAATGGCAAGAACACCGCCATTCTGAATCTCGCAATATTCCGAGTCTTCATAGGCCGATACACAACTGTACACGTTTACCACAGTCATGTAATCACCCTTCAGCTTCTCTATATTCTTCTCTGTAAATTTCAGAAGCCAATCCATGTTGATTGCAGCGAGGTTCACACCTAGTATCGGGCAGGTAGGAATTTTGCTTTTATCTATCTTTCTCTCATATGTACTATCCATTCGTTTCTCTCCCGCAGTCCTTCAGGATATCCTGGTTATGTCCGAAATATCTAGCAACAGTTTTTTAACTCCATCTTGGCAACAACGTTTCGTTTTCAATTTACTGTCTCTTCCCCTACATTTAACTCATTTTTTACTTTCACAAGAGCAAAAAATAATCTCGCTGACTATAGAACGGGGTGATCCACATGATATGTTTTATACTGCAAATGGCGGTATTAACCACATCCCGTATTTTTTATGAAGTTCTCACAGCACTTTTAATCTCCATCCGCACTCCCGCACGCTCTTTTTTTATGCTCCTGCCCTTTTTCTCACCCATCCAAGCACCTTCAAATCCTTGTTATGTGCAGAATGTTTAGTATAAAGTCAAGACACGGAGTGGGCGTATATTAGTAAGTTTTTCTTGCCATTCGCTGTCTTATTGTCAGTTACTTCGTTCACTTTCTTCTCTCTTTCACGACACTACAGCCTTTTCTGTAACTAACGGCTTAATAGCCTCATCTATAGAACTAATCAACTCATAATTAGTACAACCGATGCGTTCCATTGCTTCCTTGATTCTGTTCTCATCATCTTCTGAAAAATATGTAATATGCCACATGGCATCCTGCACTCTACACGTTGGTTCCTCACTTGCTACTTCTTTGTATCCTATTTCATCCTGGCTTGAAAATATATCTGAATCACTCAACAACTCGTGAAAGTCATTTTCCAAAATACGGTCTCTTTCGTCCTGCTCCATTGATAATCTTCTCAGGAAAGCTCTTTCCTCTTCTGGTGTCATTTCTTCTGTAATCGATTTATCGTTTCCGTATCTCTTTATTGTATATTGAATCCTGTTGTACAAATCGTTCAGCGGGTCTATTGTCGCTTCACAGTCACCGTTCAAATCACTATCAGACTCATCGTCCAAATAACGCATGCTAAGATTCGTTTCACAGTTGAGAAATTGGAAATACTGAATGTCAGCCATTCCAAATGAATGCCCAAGTACATATATATCCTTGATGTCATCAGGATTAATTCCCGACAAAGACATAGCAGCAATAAGTAAGTTTATATTATCTTTAACATGCTTATCTGTCTCGTATAAAACAATTTCTACATGGTATAACCCTCGAAATCTTCCACCGAAATCATATAGCTCATATAACGGCTCTTGTGGATGAGCAGAATGTCCAACTACGATTGATTCCGGATCATCTGCCTCTCCATGAATATGGTAAATATCACTCGAATCAACACAAAATCTTTTTTCTAGAGTAGAGGTATAATTAAAGTTTATGAAATAGCAGTTTTCGCCAAAGCGTATGCCTGTATCTTCTTCACCAATTTCTATACTTTCCAACCATGAAGCGAATGCGACATTAAGAATATGCCGAGCATTATCTATGCTCTTTGACATTTCCTTTAGCCCTTTATCATCTTTTCCGAAAAACGCATTGATGCGGTATGCATCAATTGTTGCCAGCGAGTCTTCAAACCGCCACCAAAAATCGTCATCGAGATTTGCGGGCTTGAACGGATTTCCATAAATCAGCTCAACATCCGAGATGTCAAAAGATGAACCGTCCTTATCAAACACTCGTATCTTTCCAATGCCTAATTTATCTAAAATTTCGTCTCTGTGCTCTTCGTAATATTTTTGAAAACTACTATAACTAGTATCGAGATTCTGCCAGCGGTCGAAGCCGTTTCCGATAATAACAAGAGTATCTTTCTTTTTGAGCATTCTACTATCATTCCCATGCTGCTATTCAGTGTGCTTTGTACCTGTTATCAAGTCACATTTATCCATCTTAAGAGACGTAGTCAGCACAATTTCACTTGCTAATAGTTAGCCAAATTAGGTTTGTGCAAGCGTCTGCTATTCAAGTGAGTTCTGTGGGACAGAACAAAAACACTTTCACTTAGTGATGGCGGGCGGGCTACGATTTCGCAAAAAGCAATTCAGGGATATATGACGACAAAATCCCCTTAAGGCAGACTTTTTGCCTTAAGGGGATTATTCTCTGATTTATTCAATTAAGCTAGTGTGGCTGGCAGGGTGTTGCCTGGTTTACTTAACTTTTTGCCTCGCTCAGCGCTTTCTCAACCAGTTCCTCATGCTTCCAGGTTATTTCGATGCACCATTTGTCATAAGCAGTTACTTTCTCTATAAAAACATCTGCCATTGTGCATGTAAGGCGGGTTTCGTTTTCAAAAAGCTTCACTTTTTCCATCAGATCATCGAGCTCCGGCTTTCTATGATTTCTTGCCAGTCTCAGACGGGATTCTTTTTCATGGAGCTTGTCAAGCTCAGCTTTCAGAGAATCAATTCCTGATGACAGTTTATCTTTCTGCGTGGTGAAGTCTTCCCGACTCATCCTACCGTCACTGTAGCACTCGTAAAGTTCGAGTTTCTCAGATTGCAGAGCTCCTAATTCTGTCTGGAGATTGTCGGCTTCATAGCCCAGAATTTGCAAGCCCTTCTGGCGCTTCTGCTCGGATTCATCGACATTTCCACAGGCGGTTTCAAGAAGCATCATCCAGGTTCTGAGCTGAGTGAAAACCCTGGCGTTGAGAAGTTCCTCCGGGATATGGTCTTCAGGACAGCCGACATCGTTTCCTGTTTGAGACGCCTGGTTGCAGAAAAAACAACACTCGTCGTGAACATTCTCCTGATATGTCATCGCATATCCGCAATTGCCGCAGAAAACCTTCGATTTCAACGGGTAGCGGCGGCTGTTTGCAGGCTTTTTCGCTTTCTTAAGAGTTTTCTGCGCTTTTCTGAACGTCTCAGAGCTCACAACCGCAGGATGATTATCAGTGATTTTCATTGGACTGTTAACACAAGCAGTTTTCTTTGCACCAGTTGCGATTCTCTTTCTCTTCTGAGAAATGTAAGTTCCGGTGTAGACCTCGTTTTTCAGGATGCTCGCGACTTTTGTGCCTGTCCACGCGGCATATTCGCTCTTTTCCTGAGAGCGTGCCTTGCCCTTAACTTGGTGCTCGCGATTGTAAGCCGCCACCGTCGGGATTTTCTCGCGGTTGAGAAGCTTTGCTATCTGACAGGTCGTAAAGCCATCACATGCAAGGCTGAAGATATGCCGGACAATCTGCGCGGCATCCTCATCAACGGTAATCTTTCCGGGGCAAGCTTCATCCTTCAGATATCCAAATGGCGCGCAGAAGAAGAATTCGCCATTTTCGTGCTTCTGGTCGAATGTCGAAATCACTTTCCGGGACAATTCCTGCGAATAATATGCGTTGACAATATTTCTCATTGCGATTTCAACCTGCCTGTCTTCCACTCTCCGACCGCTGTCGTAATTGTCTGAAACGGAGATAAAGCGTGTACCAAGAAACGGAAAGAGCTTTTCAAGGTAGTCAGCGCACTCGACATAGTTTCTCCCGAATCGGGAGAAGTCTTTGACAATGACTGTAGTCACCACCTGCTTTTTGACAAGTGTGAGCATTCTCTGAAATGCCGGTCTCTGGAAGTTTGTACCGCTGTAGCCGTCGTCGATGAATTCTTCGGAATCTTCTGCGCGAAGGTCGGGGAGCTCTTGAACGTATTCCCAAAGAAGCTTCCGCTGATTCTCAACGCTGTTACTCACCTGCTTGTACTCGCCGAAATCGTCATCAAGGCGGGAAAGCCTTATGTATAAGCCAACCATGCTGTCACTTTTCCTTCGCCTTGAACTGAATTGAGAGACTGCCGTCGGAACGATACCATAGCTTTTCGACATAATCCGACATCAGTTCATTTGTAAGACCTCTCCTCAGGAGCCTTTCAACCGGATCCTCAGCATCCACTGCCACTATCTCGACCCAGGATGTATCGCTGAGGTGAATTATCCCGGTTGTTTCAGGTGGGAGCTCTTCCACCCGAAAGCCGCCTGCCGAAAGATGCTGTCTCAGCTCGTCAATGACAAATTTATGAACCCTCTGCTCGGGAACAGCTGAAATTATGACAGAACATGGAGGCGCGCCGGCATCATCCTTACGATAATCGCTGTATCCACTGCAACGATAGCGGAAATTTCTTACAATGCCTGATGATCCGGTCTGGTCATAGAGCATCGCGCGCCCGCAGTCTCCGCAAAAGAACTTGCCTTTTAAGATATTCGGGTACTTCTCTCGCCGAAGACGAGCTGCCTCGAGTGAATCCGCCCTGTGCTTGCCCTTTTCCTGCATTTCCCGGGAAATCTCATCGAAAGTGGCTGTGTCGACAAGTGCTTCGTGAGTATCGGGAATCACGGTATAGTCGCCCTTGCCCAACCTGTTATAGACGGTTGCGCCGGTGTAGGTTCTGTTTTCCAGAAGCTTCTGGACGCTGACATAGTCCCATCTGCCGGAGCAGTTGACATTCTTATACTTGCCCTTTGATTTGAGATAGCAAAGCGGCGTCGGAGCGCCAGCTTCATTCAGTCTGTCGGCTATTTCAGCAAGTTTACAGCCCTGAGACTTCATTCCAAATATGAGCCGGACATATGCTGATGTGTTCGGGTCAGGAAGAAGATGATAGTTGCACTCCGGGTCCACCATATACCCATATGGCGCCATCCCAAACGGGCGCTCGCCTGCTCTCTCCTTTGCCCGGAGTACCGCAAGAATCTTTCTCTGTGTTTCTCTCGCATACATTTCATTAATAATGTTCTTCAATGGAAGAATGATGCTGTCGCTGTCTTCGCTCCGAAGGCTGTCAAAGCTGTCACCCAGGGATATGAACCGGACACCAAGCTCGGGGAAGATGGTTTCGAGATAGTATCCAGCCTCAACATAGTTTCTTCCGAATCTTGATAGGTCTTTGACTAGTACACAGTTAATTCTGCCGGTTTTCACGTCCTCCATCATCCTTTGGAACTCTGCCCGCTCAAAGTTCAGTCCGCTTTTGCCGTTGTCGACATAGCGATCGACTAGTACAAGGTCGGGATGCTTTTCTGTGTACTCTTCGAGGTATTTTATCTGGTTTCTGAGTGAACGGTCGTCCTCAAAGCCGTTGTTCCCGACGGAAAGCCGGGCATAGAGCGCAGTATTCCATATTCTGACCGACTTTCTCGCAAGATATTTTTCGGTTGATTTCGGAATCCGGTTTCGCCTGCTCATTCTGCCACCTTCTTTCCGTACAGAGTGCTCCGGTATTCCCGGGTTTTATGCCGAAGATATTCATCAACGTCGCCGGTTTCAGAATCAAAGCCAGCTTCAACGTCTATAAATCCGATTCCGCATGGCAGGAAGTACTCTCTTATGAGATACGCGAGTCTGGAAATGCTCGGCGCAACTGTCCTTGCGGCATAGACTACTACGGTTTCGATGGCAGAAGTTTCTGTATCTTTAAGAAGCCTTTGCCATGCATCATTGCCGGTGACGCCTAATGGCATCCGCCTGCCGTTCTTCTCAGGAATTCTTATAACCGAAGCAATCTCGTCGACATAAATCCGCATGAGTTTAAGGCACTCGTGCTCACTGGCATATGTCTTACAGCTTTCAAGAGCCTCTTTCCTGTCAACAGGCACACCGTAAGCGGACGGCGCAATATAGATGCCCGCCCTTTTATATTGCGATTCCAAGTTCATAGCAGTCCTCCTCATATCCATAAGCCTCAAGTGTCTGCTCTATCGACTTTTCGTCTCTGAATATAATCTCCATTTTCCCGCCAGGATGGACAAGCACCTGCTCAAGAAGCTCAGCGAGAATCGGTCGCTCAAGAGAAGTTATATCTCTGTACTTACTGAAGTTTCCGATCCACCTGGCGTTCTGATAGCCGGAAATCACATGCTCGCGCTCTTCGGAAACAGTGCGCATGGCAGCTTTTGTCGCTTCGATTTTCTCGGAGTAAAGGCGGGTGTAGTCCGCATATTCTTCCCGATTGAGAACCTGGGATAGGTAATCCTCATAAAGTCCGTTTCTCAGGCGAGTGTATCTCTCAAGCTCATCCTGAAGCTGAACCAATTCGGCATCAAGGCGGATGACTTCACTGCTACGGACAGGAACAGAACCGGATTCACCGATAATAGCTTCCATACGGATTGCCGTTTCAGCCATGTTCCGGATTGCTTCGAAAATTGCGGATTTTGCCTTTGTCTCGCTTATGCGCTTTGTCGTCCTGCCCTCATCACGGCAGTCCTTGCAGGTGTAGTAGCGATACTTCCTGCCATTGCAGTAGGTCGACTGAATCACGAGTTGCCTGTGGCATTCCGGACAAAACAAAAAGCCGGAGAGCAGCTCAACTTTTGTCTTACCTCCGGCTATCCTTGTATCCTTCTTCATTAAATCCTGCACCAGTTCAAAGAGCTCCCTATCAACTATCGGCTCGTGCGTGCCATCCACTCTCGTCCACTCCTCCTTCGGGAGAAGTATTATCTCCTTTGACCGGTAGCTGACTTTTCTCCGCCTCCCCTGAACCATTCTGCCGGTGTAGCATTCGTTGTGAAGAATGTTGTAAACAGCTCCTCTTCCCCACATTGCCTTATCCGACTTTTTGAAATTGCCGGAAACCCGGTTTCCCTGAGAAATCTGATACTCATACGGTGAAAGAACACCCTGCTCATTCAGCATACCTGCTATTATGTTGTCACTGTAGCCCTCCAGCTTCCAGGTGAAAATCTGTTTAACGATTCCCGCCACGTTATCGTCTATAATCAGCTTTGAACGGTTTTCGGGGTCTTTTTTATACCCATATGGTGCGAAGTTTGAGACGAACTCGCCGCGCTTTCGCATAGCATCAAGCTGGGAGGTGATCTTCTTTGAGATATCCTTGCAGTAGATGTCGTTTATCAGGTTTTTCATCGGAACGGTGAGAGAATCGCCGCTTTGCCACTCATTCAACGTGTCGAAATTGTCGTTTATCGCGACAAGCCGAACTCCCATGACAGGAAAAATCATCTGAAGATATCTTCCGACCTCGATGTAGTTTCTCCCGAAACGGCTGAGGTCTTTCACAATGATGCAGTTTACAAGACCTTTCTCCAAGTCCGAATAAAGCCGGTTCCACGCTGGTCTCTCAAAGTTCGAGCCGGAGTAGCCATCATCGACATACTCGCCGACAAGCCTGAACTCGCTTCTTCCGCTGATGTAGCCCTCAAGAAGCTTTCGCTGGTTCGAGATAGAATCGCTCTCAGACTTGTCGCCATCCTCCCGCGAAAGCCTCAGGTAAATCGCTGTGCGGTAGACGGCTTTTGGGTTTTCGTTCGTGTTTTCAAATTTTCTGTTCATTATTATGCTCCTCTCAGATAACAAGCTGAAAATATTTGCTTGCTTAATGTCTGGATTTTAGCATAATAAAGGCGTAATTGCAACTTTCTGATTTCCGGACATAAAAAAAGCCAGGCAGAACGCCTCTCCAGCCGGTATAATACAGCAGAAAGAGACGCCCGCCGAGCTGATATTTTTGTCACGAATGGTCAGGCAACGGAAAGCCCAAGCCATTTTCTGACGAGGTCGACGCTGACGTTGGCCGCCTTGGCGATCAAGTCCTCAGCTACACCTGATTCGTGTAAGCTGATCGCCATTTCTTTAGCGTTTTCAAGTTTGCCTTGTTCAATTCCTTGCGCTCTTCCCTGATTATAAAGATTTTCTGCTGCTTTGCACATTTCGTCATTGCCTCCTTTTTCGCATTTCAAATAATGAATTCTCTCCGAGAGCGGTCCCTGACTCATATCGTCCGGGTCTGCTGTCTCAAAATATTTCATCAGTTTTGCTGTGTCACTGCCATCATCGACGGCGGCATTTACAAAAATTACGTGGTTGCCATCATCATAAGGCTTTCCTGATTCACCAAGAGTTTTCTTTACTGGGTATACGGTTGCGCCCACATCCAGCAAATCCGTCTCGCTGATGTAGATTATATAGACATCCGGAAGTTCGTCATAATAAGCGCCTTTATCCAAGATACTCTTGTCAATCATCGAGCCGTAATATCTTATGCGTCTTGCGTGGTCGACAGTGTCTCTGCGCTGGATTTCAATGTTTATTTTCCGACCGGTGCTGTCTTGCGCATAGGCGTCTAAGATAGTGTCTTTCGAGGTGATGTTCAGCAGGCGATATTGTCCTTTCACACTGATGATTTCGATGTCGTCCCTGCCGAGAATCGTGCGGACGACGTGCTGGCAAGCGCCGATATCTTCCAGCGCAATTGAAGCAAGCGTGTCGCTAAACAAATTCTGCTTTAAAATTTCCTCTGCGCCTTTTCGGATTACTTCTGAATAATCGCCCATCTTATCGCCCCATTCTCCTGTTGTGATTTTATTATAGCACAAAGTGGTGCGGAAATCAAGCACTGTGCGATACAAAAACAGCGCAGATTTCACTCTGCGCCGCTCAATAGTCGTTTGATTATCTTCCTATCTGCCGCCACTTTCTTCCTCTTCTTCAACTTCCTCTTCTCCACCCGAAAAAGCTCCGCGTGCATACACAAATATACTATCGTCATTAAATGACAACATTTCCATTGCATGTTCTCTATACATACCATTTCAGCCTTTCCAACTTTACTAAATTTCCTTCTTCAATCTCCTGCGTTTTTCCTGAATCGATTTCACGGAACGCTGGATTTTTGCGGACAGTTCGCTGTCGGGGATGAAGTGTTCGAGGACCAGCTGCTTTTCCTCTGCAGTCCAGGCACGCTTCGGATAGAGATTTGCGGTCTTGGCATAGTATCGCTTGCGGTCGATATGCTTGCGTCTGCGGGCTTTTGCCGCCTTTTCTTTTTCATCCATCAACATGAATCGTCCTTCTGAAGAAATATTTTTTATACCTCCATTATAGTACCCCCCGCAAATGTCAATATAAAGTTCTTAGCTTCTGAGAAAAATGTCTGGGTGAGAAATTTTTAAAATTCTAATACAGCTTTAGACGACTTTCTCTCGATTTTGTCCCTTGACGATTCCGGAAAATGCTACTATAATATTAAGAGATTAAAAGCAACTGTTTGGGAGGAATTTTTATGTATCAGATGAGTGGGCAGGTCCGGTTCAGTGAGACGGACGAGCAGGGCAAACTGAAGCTTGGAAGCCTTATGAACTACATGCAGGACTGCGTCATGCTCCACTGCGAATCTATCGGCGTGGGACTTAAATATCTGAACGCAAACCATCGGGTATGGCTTCTTTCAAGCTGGCAGGTGATATTGGAGGACTGCCCGAAGCTCTACGACGAAATCACCGTTGAAACGAGACCCTATGAGTTCACAAGTTGCTACGGTCACCGAAACTTTATCATATCGGACAAGTTGGGGAAGACTCTTGTCAAAGCAAATTCAATCTGGGTTTACGTAAACACCGAGACCGGCAGACCCGCAAGACCTCCGGAGGAAGAAAAAGCCGCCTACAGCCTTGATGAGAGAATCGAGATGGACTATGCCCCGAGAAAGCTCAGTTTGCCGGATAATATGACCGAAGTCGCACCGATTCCCGTAAGAGCCGATGACATCGACCTCAACCACCATGTCAACAACGCAAGATACATTGAAATTGCTCTCGGGCTGATGCCGGATATTTCAAGTATCAAGGAACTGAGAGTTGAGTACAAGCGCCAGGCGCACCTCGGCGACACCATCTATCCGAAGATTGCTACTGTGGACAATAGCTGTTTCGTGAATTTGGCGGATGAGGATGGAAAGACGTATACGGCGGTGGAGGTTATTTCATAAGAAAAAAAGAGCCCCCAGTTTGGGAGCTCTTTTCTACTAAGTAAGGGGATTATTCCTCTACAGGTGCGCCGACGGGGCAGACTGCCTGGCAGTTGCCGCAGGAGATGCAGGTATCGGGATCGATAACGTAGGTCTCGTCGCCCTCGGTGATTGCCTCAACGGGGCACTCTGCTGCGCAAGCACCGCACTTAACACACTCTTCAGTGATTCTGTAAGCCATTGTTCGTTCCTCCTTGAAGATTTTTGGAAGTACCGAGTGCCGGACTCCGACACCCTTACATATATCATAGCACATTTTCAGAAAAATACAAGATTAAATTTTGTCAGTTTGGCGATTTTGAGTTGAAAAAGTGGGGCTGATATGCTACAATAAGCTCAGTTAAACTTGAAAGAAGGAGGTCTCATGCTCAAAACTGCACTTTCTGCCGTCGGCAGATACCTAAGAAGGCTTGACAAGCTGTTGCTGGCTCTCGTTCTTGCCTGCTGTTATCTGGGAATACTTCTCCTCTATTCGCTCATGGTGAACAGCGAGACCCAGACCATCACCAACGCCACAATCAGCTCATCGACCGTCAAAACTCAATTTTTCGCCGCATTGGTCGGCATAATCATATCTCTTTTCCTGGCGGCGCTTGACTACAGAAAATTCTCAAAGCTCTGGTTCATATACCTGCCGCTGACAATCGGGCTTACGCTTCTTACCTTCACAAGTCTCGGCACTTCCGGGCTTGAGGGTTCGGATGACCAGGCATGGATAATGATTGGCTCGTTCAGTCTCCAGCCATCGGAATTTCTGAAGCTTGCGTTCATACTTTCGCTGTCCTACCACTGCTTCAAGACTCAGGATTTCTTCAATAATCCACTGAATATCCTTGCTCTCTGCGCCCATGCCGCAATTCCGATTGCTCTTATAATGCTTCAGGGCGATGACGGAACGGCTATCGTATTTGTCGTTATATTCCTGGCGATTGTGTTTGCCGCCGGGATTTCGTGGAAGTATATCCTGGGAGCGTGTGTCGCCACGCCGATTGTGTTCTATCTCTTATGGAACTTCTATCTGCAACCGGTACATAAAAACAGGATTCTTGCAATCATAAATCCGGCTGAGTATGCGACGGAGGATTCACTCTATCAGGTGAACAAGTCGCTAATCGCAATCGGCTCGGGACAGCTCACGGGAAAAGGTCTCTTCGGCGGAGATTACTCCTATGTCCCCGTCTGCCACAGCGACTTTATCTTCTCCTACGCCGGGCAGACTCTCGGGTATATCGGTTGCCTTACGATTGTGATTTTATTGGGCGTTATATGCCTGAGAATCCTGTGGAACAGCTTGCGAGCATCTGACACGCTTGGAAGATGCATCTGCATGGGAGTATTCGCCTATCTGTTCATCCACTGTGTACTCAACATCGGCATGTGCGTCGGGATTACTCCGGTTATCGGAATTCCGCTTCCCTTCTTCTCCGCAGGAGGCTCGTCGATGCTTTCAATCACCGTCGCAATGGGACTTGTGATGAGCGTCCACTTCCACAGCGCTAAATTTGATACTCTATTCAAAAAGAAATAAAGAAACGAGGAAACCAAAATGAGCACCACCAATTTTGAAAATCTCTATCAGTCAGAAGACGCAAAAACTCGCTTTGCGCATGTCACGAGCGAGTTTGAAGCACTCTTCAAGTATCCGGCGACCAGGTTCTTCTCGGCTCCCGGACGCACCGAAATCTGCGGAAACCACACCGACCACAACCGTGGACGTGTCGTTGCGGCGGCGGTAAACCTTGACGTATTTGCGGCTGTCAAGCCTCAGACCGACGGCGTCATCACCATCAAGTCGGAGGGCTTCCCGATTGACACCGTAGACACGAGAAATCTCGACGTCCACGAGAGTGAAAAGAACACTTCGGCTTCGCTTATCAGAGGCGTCTGCATGGGCTTGAAAAACCGCGGCTACAAGGTTGGCGGATTCACGGCTTACACGCAGTCGAATGTTCTTAAAGGCTCGGGGCTTTCCTCGTCTGCCGCTTTTGAGGTTCTTCTAGTCACGATTTTAAGCCATCTCTACAACGACGGTAAAGTTTCCGACATCGAGGCGGCTCAGATTGCACAATATGCCGAAAACGTCTACTTCGGCAAGCCCTCGGGACTTATGGACCAGATGGCATCCTCCGTCGGCGGAGTTGTCGGAATCGATTTTGAAGACCTGGAAAAACCGGTTGTCAAGGCACTTTCTCTCGATTTGGGAAAGTACGGTTGCAGCGTCTGCATTGTCGACACGAAGGGAAATCATGCGCACATGACCCCTGAGTATGCCGCAGTCCCGGCTGAGATGAAGGCGGTTGCCGCTATGCTCGACAAGGAAGTTTTAAGAGAGCTCACCATTGACGATGTCATAAACAATCTCCCAAAGCTTAGAGAGATTCTTGGAGACAGAGCAGTTCTCAGAGCACTTCACTTCTTCGATGAAAACAAGAGAGTGGACGAGCTTGTAAAAGCCATTGAAGACGGCGATTTTGAGAAGTATTTAAGCGTTATCAAGGCTTCCGGGGACAGCTCCTATAAGTACCTCCAGAATGTCTATGCCTCCTCCGTTCCCACCGAGCAGGGAGTTTCTCTTGGGCTCTATATGAGTGAGAAACTACTCGCCGGAAAGGGAGCTACGAGAGTCCACGGCGGCGGATTTGCAGGAACGATTCAGGCTTATGTTCCAGACGAAATGCTTGAAAGCTACAGAGTCGGCATGGAAAAGGTCTTCGGCGAAGGCAGTGTTTATGCCCTGAAGATTCGTCCGGTCGGCGGAACTGAGGTAATAGTCTCATGCGAATGAGGAAAAAGGCACACCTTGAAGAAAGGCTTGAAAAGTGCATTGAAACCGGAAAGCTGATAATCTTAAACTGCGAGGACAGGAACTTTGTGACTTCTGTCGAAAAGAAAGAATATCTCGATTTGCCTTCTCTTTTCGGCAACGACAACCCCATCATCATGGAAATCGGTTGCGGAAAGGGACAGTTTGCAAGGGAGCTTGCAAAGCGTGAGCCGGGACTCAATATCCTTGCAATCGAGAAGACTTCAAACGTCATCGTTGAGGCGGCTGAGAAGACTATTGCAGAGGAGATTCCGAACCTGATTTTACTTCGGGCTGACGCGAACTATCTTGAGAAGTTCATCCCGGACGGCTCAATTTCCGGGCTCTACCTCAATTTCAGCTGCCCTTATCCCAAGAAGAGCTATGCCGTCCACCGCCTGACCCACCACAACTTCCTCAAAATCTACGACCAGTTTCTGAAGCCGGACGCCGGAATCTTCCAGAAGACCGACAATCGGGAATTCTTTGAGTTCTCGATTCAGGAGTTTTCAGAGTACGGGTTCGTCCTTCGGAACGTGAGTCTCGACCTGCACCACAGCAACTTTGAGGGCAATATTGTCACCGAGTATGAGCAGAAATTTTCGGATATGGGCTTGCCGATTTATCGGCTTGAGGCTTGGAAGAGGAAATAAAACCTGATATAAAGGAGAACGCCGACCGGTTTTTGAGGAACTGGTCGGCTTTTGTGAAATGTGTATAAAAGGTGGAGTGACAATCTGACTGGCTTACGCCGTACGGCTCTTCGCAAGAGCTTCCCGGCAGAGCCGTTTTACAAGGCTTGTTGCAAAGAATACGGCAGTTGAAACTGCTAAAGCGGCTATAAGTTCTAAAATAGTAATGATCATTTTTCGGCTCTCCTTTCAGTTAGTCTAAGCTAACTTTGTGACTTTATTTTAGCAGAGGCTGATTTTTGTTAGCCTCTGCTAACTGTCTATAGTATACACCATTATGGGGAGCTTGTCAAGGGGTTTACGCGAGATTTTGATAATTTTTCTGCGATTATTTCGGGGATGGTTTCACAGAAGCTTTATCATCGAAATCTCGTCCAAAAGTGTTCCGTCGGCGAGTTTGACAGCGTTTGGCTTGTGGGCGACTTCCTTGAAGCCCATTTTTGTGTAGAGACCGAGAGCCCGGGTGTTGCCTTCGAGATAATCAAGCTCAATCTGCATGATGCCGCCGCGCTCATAGGCATTCTGTATGAGCTCATTGAACATGGCAGTGCCGATGCCTAAGCCCCAGTACTTTTTCGCCGACAGTGGCACGGTGGGCAGTTTTGAGGCGGGTGTTGTAGCTTATGGAGCAGTTCCCGGCAAGTTCACCGTCAACAAAGCAACATATCATCAGCTTGTCGGGCGACGAGATAAAGCCTTCGATAATCTCCTGTTCTCTTCGTAAGCCCTCTTCGCCTTCCCACCTGCTCGATTCCCTCGGGTCGGACATGAGGAAATCGGTCTCGGTGGCGGTGGTGAGGAGATAGTTAATCAAAGCCGGGCAGTCGGAGAGCTCAGGACTGCGGAAGATGGCTTTGCGACCGTCTTTAAGGGTTATTGTTTTGGGTGGGAATGTCATAGTTTTCCTTTCTGCCCATAATAAGCATTCGCTCCATGTTTCCTGAGATAGTGCTTATCAAGGAGCTCCTGTTGCATCGGTTGAAGCTCAGGATTGAGGGCGTAGGCACGGATTGCCATCTTGGCGCACTCTTCGAGGATTACGGCGTGGTGAACAGAGTCGACGGCGTTCTTGCCCCAGGTGAAGGGTCCGTGGGAATGAACGAGAACCGCAGGGATTGCGTCGGGGTCCTTGTCCTTGAAGGTCTCGATTATGACAAGACCGGTGTTCTTTTCGTATTCGCCGGCGATTTCTTCGGGAGTCATCTTCCTTGTGCATGGGATTTCGCCGTAGAAATAGTCGCCGTGGGTGGTTCCGAGTGCGGGAACTCCACGTCCTGCCTGGGCGAACGAAGTTGCATAAGACGAATGGGTGTGGGTGATGCCGCCGATGTTCGGGAAAGCCTTGTAGAACTCGACGTGTGTCGGAGTGTCGGACGACGGGTTCAGGTCTCCCTCGACGACTTTGCCGTTCAAATCCACAACAACCATGTCCTCCGGCTTCATCGTGTCGTACTCAACGCCAGACGGCTTGATGACGACGAGCCCGCTTTCACGGTCGATTCCCGAGACGTTGCCCCAGGTGAAGGTGACAAGTCCGAATTTCGGGAGGAGCATGTTTGCCTCCCAGACCTCTTTTTTCAGTTGTTCCAGCATAACTAATCTTCCTTTCAATGGTTTTTATAAGTCAACATTTTGCTTCTGTTCTCATATACTGTCAATAGTCAACCGTTGCGACGAGTATGCCCTTTTCATTCGGGAAAATGTCGATAGTGGCATAGGACGGCGGAAGACCGTCCTTCGGCAGAGCCAGACTCCCCGGATTGACATAGTAGATGCCGTTTATATAGTCGACGGCTCTGCAATGGGTGTGTCCATAGACAACGACGTCGGCACGGTTCTGGTACGCAAGCTCCTGCAAGCTCTCGAGCCCATATTTGACGTGGTGGAGATGCCCGTGAGTCAGGATAATCTTCTTTCCGGCGGCATTGACTACCTGAATCGGCATGTCGCCTGAGGTATAGTCGCAGTTGCCGGGGACGGTTACGAGCTTCACCCGGGGAAACATCTCGGAAATATTGCGGACGTCTTTCAGAACATCTCCCGCAAAGAGATAGATGTCGGTTGTGTCCTTGGTTTTCTTTATAAGATCCTCGACCCGGGCGTGGAGACCGTGGGAGTCGGAAAAAGCGATGATATGCATTGCAACACCTCTTTCGGAACCTCTCAGTCGGAGTTGCAAGGCAACTCCCGAAGTTCGCTTGCGAACTTCTGCGCTCACCCTTAGCAAGGGGAGCCAATAGCATTCTCTCAATAATTACATTTATAATAGCACAATATTGGGTTTTGTGCAACCTAAATTTTAGCACTTGGAGGTGCAAGATGAATCTTAATGACAGGCAGATTGAATTCTTAATTAAGAACGCTTCAGCGAAGCTTGGTGTGAGTGAGGAACAGCTGAGAACTGAACTCAAAAACGGAACTTTTGACAGATTGCTCGGCTCTCTTCCAAAAAATGAGGCGCAGAGGCTGACGACGGCACTTTCGAATCCGGCGATGGCTCAGGCGGTGCTTTCGAGCCCGCAGGCAAAGGAGCTTATGAAAAAGCTCTTTCCGGACAACAAATAGCTCTTAATTCAGACTCAAGGAGGTGGCGGCGATGGACGACTTTGCGGAGAAGATAAGCTCCATTCTTTCTGACGAAGAGAGCATGAAGCAGATTGGCGAGCTTGCCGCCATGCTCGGGCTGTCGCCGGACGGAAGCCCACAGCAGGAAGCTCCGAAGGCTCCCGAAAATCCCGATATGAGTGCGATTGCCGGGCTTATGCAGAAGATGAAGGGCTTTCAGCCGGATGATGATAATACAAGATTTCTTCTGGCGCTCCGTCCGCTTCTGGGCGAGGAAAGGCAGAATAAGATTGACCGTGCGGTAAAGGTTCTGAGGCTTCTGAATCTCCTGCCTCTCATCAGCGAAAGCGGTCTTTTGGGAGGCGATTTCTTTGCCGGACTCTGATTTTTCAAGAATGCAACAGGAAGCCCTCGACCGGATGCGGGAAATGCAACGCCGCTCACGGACGGTTGTCAATCCTCCGCCGGAGCCGACTCCCGTGCCGAATCCTCCACCTACTCCTCCCCAACCGGCATTTCAGCCGAACCTTAACGTCAACAACCTGTTTCAGAACATCCTGGGCGACGGCTTGAAACTCGATTCGGAGAAGGCACTGATACTTATGATGCTGTTTGTGCTGTATAGAAATGGGGCGGATATAAAGTTGCTTATTGCGCTTGGGTATTTGCTGCTGTAGGGGCGGATATTATCCGCCCGAAAAAGCGCTGGCACAACAACGGGCGGATGATATCCGCCCCTACATATCTCTTGACAAACTCCCCAAATGCATGTACAATATCCTTGAGGGCAAACTAAGATTATTCGCCCGAAAGGATGACTAAAATGAAGCTGTACTACAACAAGGACGAAAAGATTGTCGAGGCTATCAGGAAGGGTCTTCTCAAAAAGGAGGGTCACTGTCCCTGCAGGCTCGAAATGAGCGAGGACACCATGTGCATGTGCAAGGAGTTCAGGGAGCAGGTTGCCGACCCGGAGTTTGAGGGCTACTGCCACTGCAGGCTCTACTATAAAGAAAAGTAAAAGAAAGGATGATTCAAGATGCTGACTGTTCTGACAAATGAAAATTTTGACGCTGAGGTTATGAGTTCCACTAAGCCGGTTATTATCGACTTCTGGGCTGAATGGTGCGGACCGTGCAGAATGATGTCCCCCATCGTTGACGAAATTGCCGGGGAGCATGATGAGTATAAAGTTTGCAAGTGCAACGTCGATGAAGCAGGCGAGCTTGCAAACAGGTTCAAAGTCACTGCAATATCCACAATCGTTATGATTAAAAACGGCGAACTCGCCGCAACCTCGGTTGGATATATGGAGAAAGAAGAGCTCTTAGCTTAACTCACCAAGTAAAACCGCATTAAAAAAGCCGTTCCGATTGATTTCGGAACGGCTTTTATTGTTGCTAGGAATTATTCCTCATCCGTCTTGAACTCTGCAATAACTGCATCTACAAGGTTTGCGGGGAGCTGGTCGTAGCGGAGCTTTTCGAGGGTGAATTCGCCCATGCCTCTGGTCATCTGGCGGACAACCATGGCGAAGTCGTGGGTTTCAGACTCGGGAATCTCAGCGGTGATGGTCGTAAGACCCTTCTTTCCTGCCGGGTTCATGCCGAGGACTCTGCCTCTACGCTTATTGAGCTCGCCCATCATGTCGCCGGTGTTGGCATCCGGAACGGTGACTTCGAGGCTGTCAATAGGTTCGAGGAGAACCGGGTTCGCCTGCTTCATGCCTTCCTTGAAGGCGATGGAAGCCGCCATCTTGAAGGACATTTCGGAGGAGTCAACCGGGTGATAAGAACCATCGACCAAAGTTGCCTTGACGCCGACAACCGGGAATCCGGCTAGTACGCCCTTCTTCATGCAGTCCTGAAGACCCTTCTCAACTGCCGGGAAGAAGTTACGAGGAACCGCGCCGCCGAAGACGTTTTCTTCAAACACGAGCTCATCGCTGTCGCAGGGCTCGAACTCAATCCAGACGTCGCCGTACTGACCGTGACCGCCAGACTGCTTCTTGTGTCTGCCCTGTACCTTGCACTTCTTGCGGATGGTTTCCTTATAGGAGACCTTCGGGACAGAGGTGATGACATCGACGCCGAAGCCGGTTTTCAGCTTCGAGAGTGTCGAATCTATATGCTGTTCTCCGAGACCGGAGAGAATCTGCTCAAATGTGGTGTCATCCTGCTTGTAGGTGAGAGACAAGTCTTCTTCGAGAAGTCTCTGCATAGCGCCGGAAATCTTTGACTCGTCGCCCTGGGTCTTTGCCTTTACGCAGACGGAGTAGCAGGGCTTCGGGAAGGAAATCTTCGGGAAGGAAACGACTCTTGAAGCGTCGCAGATGGTGTCGTTGGTGTTGATGGACATCTTTGTAGCGACGACGATGTCGCCCGCAGTTGCGAACTGGACTTCAATCTGCTTCTTACCGACGAGGTTGAGGAGCTTTCCGACCTTCTCGGTTCCGCCGGTGGTGGCGTTGACAATTTCCTTGCCGCTCTCAAGCTTGCCGGATATAACCTTGATGAAGGACATCTTTCCGACGAACGGGTCGGCAACCGTCTTGAAGACGAATGCGGACAACGGAGCGTCGTTATCATGAGCAATCTTGACTTCGTTGCCATCGGCATCGGTAGCCTTGACTTCGCCCAGCTCGTGAGGAGATGGAAGAAGCTTTGTGATATACTCCATAAGGATGTCAACACCTTCGAGATCTTCGGAGGAAACACAGGTAACAGGAGTTATCATTCCGCTCACAATACCGTTGTGAATGCCGTCAACGAGCTCTTCATGAGTGAACTTTTCGCCTTCAAGGAACTTCATCATGAGCTCTTCGTCGGTTTCGGCGACTGCTTCGCTCATAGCCTCGATAAGACCGTCGATACGGTATGTAGGCTCAGGCTCGCCGGCGTCAACACGCTCGCCCTTGGCGGTATACTTATAGTTCTTCATTGCGAGAAGATCATAGTAGGAAACAATCTTATTATCCTTGATGAGCGGAACGACAATCGGGCAGACGGTCGAGCCGAACTCGGTCTTTAAATTTGTAAGGACATTAGAGAAGTTAGCGTTCTCATCATCAATCTTTGTTACAACGAACATGTGCGGAGTCTTATGAGCTGTAGCATTGTCATAAGCCTTCTTGGTTCCGACATGGATACCTGACTTTGCGGATACTGTTATAAGCATACAGTCAGCGGCATATGCGCCCTCAACAACTCCTCCTGCATAGTCGAAAAGACCGGGAGTATCGAGGATATTTACCTTGACGCCGTCCTTCTCATAGTAGGAAAGCGAGGTGTAGATTGAGCTCTTCTTGGAAATCTCAATAGGAGTATAGTCGGAGACTGTATTTCCGTCGGCAACATGTCCAAGTCTGTCGGTGACGCCAGCCTTGTAGAGGATAGCCTCGCAAAGGGCGGTCTTACCCGAGCCGGAATGACCTGCCAGAGTGATATTTTTGATGTGAGCGCTGTCGTAGGTTTTCAAGTTAATCTCTCCATTCATTTATACTGTCGGCTGCAATCGTTCTCAACGCAACTTTTCAGTTGAAGTACCGTTAAGAGCCATCGCGCATACAGCTCCGCCGGATACATTGTTCGTATTGAACAATAAAAACACGCTTCCTACCTATTATATAACATTTTCGCACAAATAGCAATACCAAATTTCAGATTTGTTTTTTGTGCACTTTGCACAAGTTTGCAAGCCCCTCCACCACCGCCTTCGGCGGCGGTCCTCCTCCCCTTTCAGGGGAGGCTACAACAGCCTCTGCTAAAAGCTTGTGAGAGAATACAAAAAGGCTCCCCTGAAAGGGGAGCTGGCGCGGCTTTAGCCGTGCCTGAGGGGTTTACCCCAAATTGCACCCGCAACCGCCACCGTTATCGGCAACATTGCCACAGCAATCCCGGTTGTCGGGTTTGATTCTGCAGGAATCTCCTGCTCCTCACCTTCCGGTTCGGTTTCGGTGTCGGTGCCTTCTATTGGTTCGGTGATGTCGACCTCTCCGGAATCTACCGGAACGAGATCCGAAATCGCCGTTTCGATTGCTTCGGCATAGGTGTTGACTGACGACTGGTTCAGAACGCTCAGATTCCAGTTAACCGAGTTGATTGCGGCGGTTACTATGTCGAAATTGGTGTAATTGCTTGCAGTAAGGGAGTTCGCCCTGGCAACGGCAGAAGTGACTGCCGAATAGTCTGCCTGAATTGTTGAAAGGTTCACTCCGGCGGTTCTGGTGTCGGTATGGACGACGCCGCCTTTATCGGTGACTGTCGCTGTCAGTGTATAGATGCCGCTGTTACCCTGCATGGTCACCGTTGCGTCAACCGTTTCGGTATCTCCGCAATGGCAGGTATACAACGCCGTTGCCGACAGCAGGTCATCCGCCCAAATGAACTCAGTGAACTCATGGCTATGCCCGGTTGCCAGCTCACCCACCATAGTCTGTCTAGAAAGCTCCTCGCCGCAAACCGAACAGTAAACCACCGATTCATAAGAGCCATCCGTGGTGCATGTAGCCGCAATTTCGTTCTCCTTAACAGCCTCAGATTCCGTATGCCCCAGCGCCTCAGTCTCATCCGCAGTATACGTGTCTCCGCAGACGGAGCAAGTATAGGTGGTATACCCACCTTCAGTGCAGGTAGGAGCAGTTACAACTGCTTCGTAGCTGTGACCGTTTGCCTCAGTCTCATCCGCAGTATAAGTGTCTCCACAAGCGGAGCAAGTATAAGTAGTGTACCCACCTTCGGTGCAGGTAGGAGCAGTTACGACTGACTCGTAGCTGTGACCGAGAGCTGTAGTGTAGGTGTCAACATAGCTGTAGTCACAAACTGAGCATTTATGCGTCGTATACCCCTGCTCGGTACAAGTCGGGGCGGTTACTGTGTCAACGTAGCTGTGACCGGTAGCCGGAACAGTAATTATCTCCCTACTTATCTCAGCTTCACATACTGAACAATAAACCACGCTGTCATATGAGCCGTCCTCGGTGCATGTAGCCGGGACATTGTTCTCAACAGCCGCTTCGCCGGCGGTATGGTTGCCGGTTGCCGGTATCGATTCTGTGTAAGTTTCACTGCAAACCGAGCAAGTATAGGTTATCTCCCCGGTTTCAGTGCAAGTAGCCGCTCTAGTGACAGTACCTTCACCATCCGGTGTGTGCCCGGTCGCATAAACTATCTCTGTGTATAATATAGGATTTATTGCATAACAACAAGAATAATAGTAAGTATAACTTCCATCCTCCGTACATGTAGCTGGCACAGAGTCTGTTATGGTTGGTTCATCCTCATGATTATCAGGGTCTAAAGGCAATATCATATCGATTGCAGAAATTTTATTTGTACCCGCAGCATCCGTATAACGTATGTCGCAAGTTGCGCAATACCAGACAGCTATACATCCAGGTTTAATACAAGTTGATTCCTCTCTGGGATAATAGGTCAGAGTATGCTCATGGTCTCCGGCTACTGTTGTTGTCATTCCCGCCATAGTGCATAAAATCAGGCACAGGCTCAGGATAACTGCTGATATTTTTCTTTTCATAAAAAACGCCTCCTTGATATTGGCTTGTCAGGAGGCTAAAAGTATAACCTCCTATACTGTCAGTATGGAGGTTTTTATTGGGTGACGTGCGAAGCACGTCTACCCCCCACAGAATTCAGGTATTTCACATTTATGCGTCGGCATAGGCGGCGGAAACGTATAAAACCGCCGCCTGCCGACTAATGAGGGAACCCCGCAACTTGCTTAGTAGTAAATTACTTTCTCTTGGAAAGTGCTACACCGGCGAGGGCTATTGCCATCGGAATAAGCGAGATGGCGATGCCGGTGGTCGGGTTATTGCTGGTTTCAGCGGCGGCTTCGGCAGTCACCGGCTCGGAAACTTCTTCTGTAGCTTCTGCCTCAGTAGAAGCGGTCGCATCCTCATAGGCTGCCAGCATGGCGGCGGCAATCGTCTCATGACCGGAAGCATTCGGATGGAAGTCGAAGTTCATCGTGAGAATGTTGACATTGGTTGCAACTCCGGCGGAGTAGACGTCAATAACGATGACATTTTCGCTAAGAGCACTGACTTGCGAAAGAAGCGCGTTGAAAGCGGTTACAGCAGTGTCAAAGAGGTTGCTGATTGCGGCATAGTCCTCAAGAACTGCAAGCGAAGCATACGGGTTGTACTGGTTCGCAAGGAGAATTATAACATCCGGATTGACAGCGAGAATCTTTGAGATGATTGTCTGGATGTTTGCAATGGCGGATGTTGCCGCACCAGATACAGCTGTTGTTGCGCCAGCAATTCCTTCATCAGTGGTGAGAAGAGCCAAAACGGTCGAAATCTCGGTCTGATAGGAAGTGCCGTCGGTGAACCAGGTCTGGACATCTGTAACAGTGAGCTCAGTTCCAAAAGCGGTGTTGTAGAGATTCAGAAGATACTCGTAGAATGCGTGCAAAAGGTCATTGCCGCCAATGGTGATGGTTACAACATCCACCATTGCGAGATATGTATCATACTCACCGGTTGCAAGGGTCTCGGCAAGAGTCTCGGCAGTCAAGCCGGAAACGCCATAGTTGATGGTTGTAGCGCCAATTTCGTTGCCGAAGAGAGTTACAAAGCTCTCGGAGTCGGCATCTTCAAGACCATATCCGGCAGTGATACTGTCGCCAAGTGCCAGATAGGTGGTTGTGTTCAGCGAAGCAATGAGCATGTTTGCATCTGCAAAGACTACGTTTGTCAACATGCATATGGCGAGCACCATCGCCAGGGCTACGCTAAGGATTCTTCGGGTCGTTTTCATTAATAGTTACCTCCTTGGTAATTTTTCGTGGGAGTCAAAGTATAGAAAAACTCTCACGTTTGTCAGGTTCCCGGGGCTATCCGGCACAAAAGCCGCATTCTCGCCCCAAAATATGTTTTTTTGATAAGACAGCCTCCACTATGTTTATAGTGTTCACTAAAAATAAGTGCGCACTTATTAAATTCGTGTACTCTAATCTTTTCAATATGCGAATATTATAGCATACACAAGATACTTTGTCAATAGGGTTTTGGGGATTTTTGAAAATATTTTGGAAACCCCTCCACCGTGCTTCGCACGGTCCCCCTCCCCTTTCAGGGGAGACTTTTTTTATTCTTCCGAAAGATTCTGGCAGAGGCAAAAAGCGCTCCCGCTGTGTCACTATGACTTGCCTTCGTGCAAGTACAGTTTCCCTTCGGGAAACTGGCAAGTTCGGCGTTGCCGAACTTGCACCTCTCAGTCAACCGCTTCGCGGTTGCCAGCTCCCCTAAATTAGGGGAGCCAGTAGTGCTCTCCGTAACAAGGCTCCCCTTGATAAGGGGAGCTGTCAGCCGTCAGGCTGACTGAGAGGTGCGCCGACCAGCGGGAGGCGCGTCGCCCGCAGGGCGACATATGTAGCATACGTCAAAATCTCAATAAAAATTTATCGTTCCACGATAAAAAGTTATTGACAAACAATCTCAGGTGTGCTATACTGGTCTCACAAAATACAAAAGGAGAGATAAAAATGGATCTCAAAGTATTGGTAAGATGGCTTCGGGCTGTGATTATCGGCGTCGGAGTCTGCGGGTTTGTGGCTTACGGCGTGGTCTGCCCACTCTGTGGGCTCAAAATTGTCGAAGATCACCCCGACGTTTCGGGATGGTTTCTGCCGTGGCTCGGGTTTATTCTGATTACGGCTGTTCCCTGCTATGTCGTGCTCGTTTACTGCTGGAAGATTGTCTCTAACATCGCCGCCGGGCGGGCGTTCTCTTACGATAATGCAAAATATTTCAGCGTGATGTCATATCTTGCGCTCGGCGATATTGCATTTTTCTTCGTTGGGAACGTGGTGCTACTGCTTGCGAACATGAATCATCCAGCGGTGATTGTGGCTTCTCTTATAATAGTGTTCATCGGGATTGCCGTTGCGGTGGTGTTTGCGACGCTTTCACACCTCGTGAGAAAAGCCGCAGATTTGCAACAGGAAAACGACCTGACGGTCTGAGGTGAAGTTATGGGCGAAATTGTTATAAATATCGACGTCATGCTTGCCAAGCGCAAGATGAGTGTTACGGAGCTTGCCGAAAAAGTCGGCATCACGATTGCGAATATCTCTATTTTAAAGAACGGTCGGGCGAAGGCTATCAAGTTCTCGACCCTGGCGGCTCTTTGCGAAGCTCTTGACTGTCAGCCGGGAGATATTTTGGAATATCGGAGGGGTGAAGATGAGGGTAATTCTTAGATTTATAGCTCTCGTAGTAGTCTGGGCGGTGACCATTTTCGGCGGGGCTCTCTCGTATATCTTCCCACAGACCTACTGCGACGTTATCGAAAACAACTGGGGAATCGTCATCCCGACCGATGAAGGCTACTCAGAAGAAGTCTCCGCCGACTCCGGCGCCAGCTTCCACGGCGACGGGACGAGATACCACGTCATGTACTTCGACGATGCCGAGAGAATCAGCGTGCTTTTAGGTTGGAGCGACGAGATTCCGGAGAGCGTTGTCGACTATTCGGAGAAACTGCTTGACGAGCTTGAAATCAATAACTCATATCACCGACCGGATTATGAGAACTGCGTTTTCTACACTCAGACGAAAGATGACGGAAGCGTTATCCTGATTTTCTGGGATGAAAGCAGGCAGGAGATGTATGTTTTGGAGGAGTTCCTGTGAAACCCCTCCACCACCGGCATCGCCGGCGGTCCCCCTCCCCTTTCAGGAGAGGCAGTAATAGGCTCCCCTGAAAGGGGAGCTGGATGCGCCGCAGGCGCAGACTGAGGGGTTTCCGAAAGGAGATTAGCTATGACTAAACGAAAAATATTTGCCATTGCGGTCGCTGTGGCACTTGGTACCGTCTGCCTGGTGGGGATAAGGCTTGGGATAAATCCTAAGTTTCAGGCTTGGGTATTTGTGGCAAGATATGGCGACTATATCGAGGAGAAGTACGAGAACCACATAATTGTTACTGACAGCGTTCCCTGCATTTCAGCGACATACTTTAATGTAGGGTATCGGCATGAGATGATTGAATACACTCTCTCTGGCTTCGGAATTGCCTCGTCAAGCACCTATTATGGCTGCTACTACTCACCGGACGATTTGCCGTTGGTCTATGGACAGATGAATTATACCCTCGTCAAACAGAGCGAAGGCTATTGGACCTGGGAAGAAAAAGGCGGAGATAATCACGGGGAGGTTGCAAAAATTCGGGATGGGTGGTATTATTATAGTGCAAGCTTTTAATAGGAGGCATCACTATGCAAAAAATGTTATTCCCGAACGGGTTGAAAAAGGCGTTTACGACGAGCTATGACGACGGGTGCTATGACGACATCAGGCTCATGGAGATGATGGATGAATACGGCATCAAGGGGACATTCAACATCAGTTCTCAGATTTATCGTGAAGAAGGCACCAAGCCTTATGGCGTATGGCCCAGGGTCACTTTAACCGAGGCTTTGGAAGAATACCCGAAACACGGGGTTGAAGTCGCCGTTCATGGGCTCCACCACAGGGACTTCACGAAAATCACCGAGCCGGAGCTCTTCTGCGAGATTGCCACAGACAAGGCGAATCTTGAAATGCAGTACGGCGGAGTTGTCCGGGGTGCGGCTTATCCCTATGGGTCATTCAACAACAAGGCGGTTGAGGCTCTCAGAAAGTGCGGAATCAAGTATTGCAGAACCGTCTGCACACGCGATGATTTCGGGATGCCGGAGGACTGGCTGAGGCTCTTTGCCACATGCCATCACGGCGACCAGAGATTGCCCGAGCTCCTTGACAGGTTCCTTACGACCGACTTTGACGACTGCCGGATGTTCTACCTTTGGGGACACACCGCTGAATTCAGGCGCGACGACAACTGGGATGTCATCGAAAACGCCTTCAAAAAAGTCAGTGGCAACCCAGAAATCTGGTTCACCACCAACATTGAAATCTGCGAATACCATAAGGCTTACCAAGCTCTCGAATACTCCACCGACCCGCGCTCGCACGCCATCTACAACCCGACCGCAAAGGACGTCTGGGTTGAGGTTGACGGGAAAGCGGTTGTGGTGCCAAGCGGAGCAACTATCGGGTAAACCTCTTCAAAGTGCACACCGCTAATTCCGGTGGGTTATTGATTCTGGTGGGGATGAGGCTGTTGCCGAGTCCCCGACTGATTACGGTGGCACTATCTCCAAAATAGTGGATGCCTTCCGAGTACTTCGGGAAGAAGCCCTGGTCAGGGGCAATGACGCTTCCTAGTCTTCCAAGCCGCATCTGTCCGCCGTGGGCGTGTCCGGAAAACGTGAGGTCGGCGCCGCATTTCTGATAAAGCCTTCCGAACTGTGGACGGTGGGATATAAGAAGCGTCAGGCTGTCGCCGGTGTCCTTCATCAGATATTTAAGATTCTCCCCACATCTGAGATTATCAGCGATTCCGCAGAGATAAATCTTCTCATCACCATGGTAGAAGGTTACAAGGTGCTCTGTCAGCACGTTTGCACCGGTTGCTTCGGCGTCCCTGAGGAACTCAGCCATCTCGTCTTCCGGAAATCTGTCCTCGTGGTTGCCGGTGGTGTAGAATACCGGAGCTATTTCGGTCGCGTCTCTCAGGAAATCGAGTGCGACTTTTTTATTTGTATGTCGGGAGTCGAGCAAATCCCCCGAAATCACGATTATATCGGGGTTCTGGGCTTCTATCAGCTCAAAAAGCCTGATGTTATCCTTGCCGAAAGATTTGTTGTGAAGGTCGGAAATGTGGACTATTTTAAAACCGTCGAAGCTCTCGGGGACTTTTTTGCTCTTATAAACATAGTTCGAGACAGTCAGGTGGTTGTTCTCATATAAAAAATAAGCAGTCGCCGCCGGAACCAATACGGCGGACAGGGCAAGCATGATTTTTGAACGGCGCATATTTATCTCCTGTCAATTTGTATTAAGTCGATTGTAGCATAAACTTCCCCACTTTTCAACGATATTTTTGCCCGGCGGTATTGTCTTTTCAGAAAAAAAGTGCTACAATAGCTTTGAAAAATACTCATGGAGGAGAGATACCATGGCAAATATAACTATTTTCGACCATCCACTTATCAAGCACAAGATTACCCTTCTTCGGGACAAGTCCACCGGCACAAAGGATTTCAGAACCCTCATTGAGGAAATCGCAATGCTCATGGGCTATGAGGCATTGAGAGATTTGCCGCTCGAAGAGATTGAGGTTGAAACCCCTATCTGCAAGACTATGGCTCCCGTTGTTTCGGGCAAGAAGCTTGCTGTCGTCCCTATTTTGAGAGCAGGTCTCGGAATGGTAAGCGGAATTCTGGCGCTGGTTCCTTCTGCAAAGGTAGGACACATCGGAATGTACAGAGATGAAGTTACCCACATTCCCCATGAATACTACTGCAAGCTCCCTGACAATATCGGCGACAGAACCATTATCGTACTCGACCCGATGCTCGCAACCGGCGGCTCGGCTGTCGACGCCATCAATCTTATAAAAGAACGTGGCGGCAAGCACATCAAGTTCATGTCTATCATCGCCGCTCCCGAGGGCTTGAGGGCTCTTTCAGAGGCTCACCCGGACGTCGAGATATACTGCGGAAACCTTGACGAAAAGCTCAATGAGAACGCCTATATCGTTCCCGGTCTTGGAGACGCCGGCGACAGAATCTTCGGTACAAAGTAAAATCATCAAGAAAAAGCTTGCAATCGTCACCATTTCGTGATATACTGCATAGGATAAATAAAAAGTGTTGAATGGAAAGAGTAACTCTATCGAACCCGCAAAGAGAAGAGACGACGGTGGAAAGTCTCCCGGGAAGATTCTGTGAAGTGCGTCCGTGAGCTTGGCTGGGGAAAGAAGCTGAAGCCTCGAGTATCCCGTCACGTGTTGTCGCGTTAAGACATTAAGTTACAAATCGGAGTGGAACCGCGATTACCACCGCCTCCCGTTTAGCGTTATGCTATTCGGCAGGCGGTTTTTGTT
Source organism: Oscillospiraceae bacterium (assembly GCA_021199855.1). Classification (GTDB taxonomy): domain Bacteria; phylum Bacillota; class Clostridia; order Oscillospirales; family Ruminococcaceae; genus Faeciplasma. The sequence goes on along the minus strand of JAJQHD010000055.1, from coordinate 4,489 downwards.
TCCCAAAAAAATAAATCTATGGAGTGATTACATTGCACTATATCCTAAAGGCATTATCGGAGGACGTTCAGGCTATCAAGGACAGAGACCCTGCGGCAAGAAGCACACTTGAGATCCTTCTCACATCTTCCGGGCTTCATGCCATCACGGCGTACCGCGTCGCCCATGCCCTACACAAAAAGAAGCACTATCTCTCGGCAAGGGTGATTTCGACGTTCGCTAGATTCTTAACCGGAATTGAAATTCACCCGGGTGCTACCATCGGGAAAAGGCTTGTTATCGACCACGGCTCAGGAGTCGTCATCGGTGAGACTACCGAAATCGGCGACGACTGCCTTCTTTATCAGGGCGTAACTCTCGGCGGCAACGGCAGAAGCAAGGGCAAGCGCCACCCGACTCTTGGTAACAACGTCATGGTCGGTTGCGGCGCCAAAGTTCTGGGACCGTTCAGAATCGGCGATAATGTTAAAGTGGCGGCGAACGCTGTAGTTTTATCAGAAATCCCCGACAACTGCACAGCTGTCGGAGCGCCGGCAAGAATCGCACGAAGAAACGGCATCAGAGTTACTCAGGACTTAGACCAGATTCACATCCCCGACCCTGTTGCGGCGGAATTTGCTAAGCAGAACGAACGCATTACTGAGCTTGAAAACAAGCTCGAAGAAATAAAGAAATAGGAGACTTTAAAATGAAGCTGTATAACTCTCTCACACGTTCAAAAGACGAATTTGTGACCCACGAGCCCGGGAAGGTCGAGATGTACACCTGCGGACCCACCGTCTATCACTATGCGCACATCGGAAACCTGAGGTCTTATATCATGGAGGATGTACTCGAAAAGTATCTTTCCTACTCCGGCTACAAGGTGAACCGTGTTATGAACATCACCGACGTCGGGCACCTGACGAGCGACGGCGACACCGGCGACGACAAGATGCTCAAAGGCGCAAAGCGCGAGCACAAAACGGTCATGGAGATTGCGAAGTTCTATACCGACGCTTTCTTCAAGGACTGCTCTAAACTCAACATCAAGATTCCCGACACCGTCGTGCCGGCGACATCCTGCATTGACGAGTTTATCCGGGTTATCGGAGTTCTTATCGACAAGGGCTATGCCTATCTTTCGGGCGGAAATGTCTATTTTGACACCTCAAAGCTTGACAAGTACTACGTCTTCAACGACTTCGATGAGGAAGACCTGGCTGTCGGAGTACGCGAGGGAGTTGAAGCGGATTTATCGAAGAGAAACAAGACCGACTTTGCGCTCTGGTTCACGAAGTCCAAGTTTGAGGATCAGGAGCTCAAGTGGGATTCACCCTGGGGAGTCGGTTATCCTGGCTGGCACATCGAGTGCTCCTGCATAAGTATGCTTAACAACGGCGAATACCTCGACCTCCACTGCGGAGGAATCGACAACGCTTTCCCCCACCACACGAACGAAATCGCACAGTCGGAATCGTATCTGGGACATCCGTGGTGCCCGCAGTGGTTCCATGTAAGGCACTTAAACACCGAAGGCGGCAAAATGTCGAAGTCAAAAGGCGAGTTTTTGACGGTTTCGCTTCTCGAAGAAAAAGGCTACGACCCGATCGTTTACAGATTCTACTGCCTGCAGTCGCACTATAGAAAGACTCTTGTCTTCTCATATCCGAATTTAGATAACGCCGCATCCGCTTACACAAAGCTCGTCCAGAAGGTCGCCACTCTCTTAAAAGCCACCGGCGAAGTGGACGAAAACGCTTTTGCAAGCCTCAAAAAGTCGTTCACCGACGCTATGGACAACGATTTGAACACTTCCCTTGCTGTTACAGCACTCTATGACGTTCTGAAGGCTGACACAAACGATGCCACCAAGCTTGCACTTATCAAGGACTTTGACAGAGTTTTGTCTCTCGGGCTGATAGAACATGCTGAAAAAATGACTTCCAGTGGAGATGAAGAGCTCCCGGCTGAAGTTGCCGAGCTTCTCGAACAGAGAAAAGCGGCTAGAAAAGAAAAGAACTTCCAGCTTGCCGACGAACTGAGGGCAAAGATAGTCGCTCTTGGCTATTCGGTCGAAGAGACAAGGCAGGGCACGGTAGTCAAGAAAATATGATACCGAAAAATTTTAATCGCAAAGTTTGATGAAAATTTATCACCGGCACTTGACTTTAAGGCACTTTCGGGGTAATATTTCTATTAGAATATTCTTGGAATTTTGCCCTTATGGAAAGGAAAGATAAATGGAATCTGATTACGAAAATCCCAAAAAGAAAAATCCGCTTAACTCCCCTGCTTTCAGAAGGTATTTCAGAGTTTCACTCGTCGCTATAATCGTAATATTAGTGTTCGTGCTTCTTATCTGGCTTGCTGGAGCGAGGCAGGCGGGAATTCCCGATGAAATCGACTTCATCCAGCTCGAGGAGCCGGAGGACGACAATCCAGTTGTGGTCTTTGAAACGAATCTGGGCAATATTTCGGCTGTCCTGTATCCGGAGGAAGTACCCGAATACTATGAGTACTTCGTGGGACTTGTTGAGTCGGGATACTATGACGGGACCTATATCTGCGCCGTTGTCGATTCCGCCTATGCTCTGGGAGGAACTCCCGATGCCGACCCGAACGGCGACAATGAAGGCGCGGATGAATCGGCTTTTGAAGCGGAGATATCCGACAAGCTGTGGAGTATAAAAGGCTCGATGGCATCATTTGTGGGGACAACCGGCATGTGGCCCTTCCAGAAGAACTGCGCAGGCTCGACATTCTTCTTTATAAACGACATCGACGACGCCTATATGGACGAATCGGCTCTTAGAAGAAGCTATGGCGACGCTCTGGGCTCTGTTTATGCGGAATACGGCGGAATCCCGAACTTCACTCAGAAGTATACGATTTTTGCTCAGGTCTACGACGGCTGGGATGTCTACGAAACCATAATGGCTGCCGAAGTGCTCGACACCTACCAGCCGGTGAGTGACATAGTCATCGAAAGAGCATATATCACCACCTATGGCGAGGCTCCTGCCGAGGTTTACGGGATTCCGGTTGACACTGAAGCTGAAGACGAATCTTCTGAAAACGCAGAATCTGATACAGAATAATGAAATTTAGTATGGACAAATCCGTGGAAATGTTGTATACTATATTAGTTATCGGCTTTTTGCCGAATCCCTCATCTGAAAGGACATCTTTAAAATGAACAAGTTGTTAAGAAAAATGCTCGTCATTCTGACGGTTATTGCAGTCGTATTCTCCATGACCGGATGCGGCGACACCACCTGGATAGTCAAGGTTGACGACGTTACTGTCAACGCTGGCATGTATATCTACTATCAGGGTGCCGGTTATACTGCGGGGGTTTACGAACTTTCCGAAGAAGATTCTACCTATTACTATTACTATCTGTTCGGCTATTCCCTGCTTGACGAAACCATCAATGGTCAGTCTATGTCTGATTACATGAGCGACTACGCAGTTGACATGTGCAAGCAGTATGTCGTTATCTCAAAGCTCTTTGAAGAGCTGGGACTTGAACTCACTGAGACTGAGCTTGCAAATATCGAGACCTCCGTTGCGAACACATGGGAGTCCTACGGCGACAGCTATGAAGCAGCTGGAATCTCGGAAGACACCATCGAGAAGGTCGCTATCATCACCATGATGGAAGAAGATGTCTTCAACGCCTACTATGAGGTCGGCGGCTTGAATGGCACAACTGAGGACGACATCAAGGACTACCTTGAGGACAACTACGCAAGAATCAAGTACATCACTTTCGAGTTCTCCGAGAGTGCTGACGACGCTATCGACGAAGACTACAAGGCTGAGATGCTTGAAGTTGCCAACTCCTACCTTGAAAGAGCTCAGGCTGGCGAATCCATGGACGACCTGATTGCCGAGTATGCTGAGGTTCTTGCGGCGGCTGAAGCTGAAGAGGATGAAGAATCCGAAGATACCGACGAAGACACCACTGATGAGGCTGAGGAAGAAACCGAAGAGGATGCCGAAGAAGTGGAAGTTGAGGATGAGGAAGTTGACGAATATGCCAACGAAAATATCATCTCTATCGAAGGCGATTCACCTAGCGAGAAGTTTGTAAACTACGTCTTCACCGTCTGCAACGTCGGCGAATACACCGTTATCCAGGACGACACCTGCTTCTATCTCGTCGAAAGGCTCGACATCCTTGAGCGTGACGACCTCTATGAAGCTAACAGAGACGCTTACCTCGAAGCACTCTTTGATGACGCTTACACAACACTTATCAATGAGAAGCTTGCAACCTATGATGTAGAGGTCAACGAGAGATCCATCAAGCGTTACACCGCTGAGAGAGCTCTTGGAATGGACTAATCTGAACTTTAAACTGATACTAAAGCGTTCACAGTTTCTGCTGTGGGCGCTTTTTACGTGGCATTTCTCAGAAAAACGCAAAAAAATCTCTCTGAAAGCCCAATTTTCTGCGTTGTCAAGAGATGTGACCCAAAAAGAATAAAATAACGAAGAAAGA
>JAJQHD010000014.1 GCA_021199855.1 Oscillospiraceae bacterium | reverse complement strand
CAGCCGGTGTTGCCACACTCGGCGATTTTTGATTGTTGGGAGTGTCCCAAACCCTTATGCATTTTTGTGAATGTGACTGGTGCAGATCATTTTTATTCTAAGATTTCATCGATGCTTTTTCTTAAAAACCGAAAAAATCCTGCTCAGAAGGAAATTTGAGACCTTGAGGTCATGAACATAAAACCTCAAAGGCTTGATTTGTTTTCGGCGGTGTTGTATAATATTAAAATAGACAATTTTGATTTTTCATAGCCTTCGGGCTTGAAAATCTTTTACAAGTGAGTGGAGGAAGTCAACATGAACAAACAGCAGCTTGCATCGAAAATCTGGGAATCGGCGAACAAAATGCGATCCAAAATCGAAGCCAATGAGTACAAGGACTACATACTCGGCTTCATCTTCTACAAGTTCCTTTCCGACAAGGAAGTGAAGTATCTCAAGGAGAACGACTGGACGGACGAATATCTGCCGGAGCTCACGGAGGAGGACAAGGAAACCGTTGAATCTGTCCGGAAGAATATCGGCTACTTCATTTCGTATGAGAATCTGTTCTCCACATGGTTGGCGATGGGAAGCGATTTCTCGGCGAGCAATGTTACCGATGCCATTTCCGCCTTCAACCGAAATATCAACCCGACCCACAAAAAAGTCTTCGAGGGAATCTTCAAGACTCTTGAGACCGGGCTTTCGAAGCTTGGCGAAAATTCTGGTGCAAGGACGAAAGCCATCCGCGACCTGATATATCTTATCAAAGACATTCCCATGGACGGCAAGCAGGATTACGATGTGCTCGGCTTCATCTATGAATATCTTATCAGCAACTTTGCGGCTAATGCTGGCAAGAAAGCCGGAGAGTTCTATACTCCGCACGAGGTTTCGCTTCTGATGTCCGAAATTGTTGCGAACCATCTTAAGGATCGCACCGAGATTAAAATCTATGACCCGACAAGCGGCTCCGGCTCACTCCTTATCAACATAGGCAAATCCGTCGCCAGATATATGGGCGACAGCAACCACATCATGTACTATGCGCAGGAGCTCAAGGAGAACACCTATAATCTCACCCGTATGAACCTTGTCATGCGGGGCATTCTCCCCGACAACATCGTCACCAGAAACGGCGACACGCTCGAAGAGGACTGGCCCTATTTCGACGACAACGACCCTGTCGGCACCTATGACCCGCTCTATGTCGACGCCGTTGTCTCGAATCCTCCATATTCCCAGGCATGGAACCCGACGGACAAGGAAAGCGACCCGAGATATGCCCGTTATGGAATCGCCCCCAAGGGCAAGGCAGACTATGCCTTTTCTGCACGACCTCTATCACCTGAAGCCCGACGGCATCATGACCATCGTTCTGCCGCATGGCGTTCTGTTCCGTGGCGGAGAAGAAGGCACCATCCGCAGAAATCTGATTGAGAACAACAACATCGACGCCATCATCGGGCTTCCGGCAAACATCTTCTTCGGCACCGGCATCCCCACCATCATCATGGTTCTGAAACAGAAGCGCGACAACACTGACGTCCTGATTGTCGACGCCTCCAAGGGCTTTGAAAAGGTCGGCAAGAACAACGTCCTCCGCGCCTGCGACATAAAGAAAATTGTCGACGTGATTGTCTCCCGCGAGAACGTCAGCAAGTTCTCGAAGCTTGTTTCCCGCGAAGAAATCCGCCAAAACGACTATAACCTCAACATTCCCCGTTATGTCGATTCCTCCGAAAAGGCTGAAAGCTGGGATATTTATTCCTCCATGTTCGGCGGGATTCCCGAAAGCGAACTTCGGGACCTCTCCGAATACTGGGATGCTTTCCCAAACCTTAAAAACGACCTCTTCCGCCCGATTAACAGCGACTATTGCGAGCTGAAGGTTGACGACCTTAAATCCACAGTTCAGAACCACAGCGACATTCTTTCGTTCTATTCGAAATATTCCGAAGCCTTCGACGATTTCGGCGAGTTCTTGGACAATGAACTGATTGCAAAAATGCAGGTGGTCAACACTGCAAGGGCTGAATCGGTGCTGAGCGACAACATCTTTGAGCGGCTCAGGAACATCCCGCTTGTAAACCGCTACGACGCCTATCAGCTTCTTGACAAGGCTTGGCAGACCATCTCCATCGACCTTGAAATCATCCAGACCGAGGGCGTCGGCGCCATAAAGCAGGTTGACCCGCACATGGTCATCAAGAAGAAAGGCAAGGACGAAGAAGAGGTGCAGGACGGCTGGGTCGGGCATGTGCTCCAGTTCGAGCTTGTCGAAAAGGAGCTCCTCGCCGAAGAGAGAGCCGAGCTCGACGCCATCGACAATCGCCTTTCCGAGATAGCCGGCGAAAAAGAAAGCTTATTTGACGAGCTTTCGGAGGAGGACAAGGAAAAGCCCTTTGCCTCGGAGGACGGCTTTGTGCCGGCAGAGCTCAAGAAAGCCATCAAAGACAAGGACGCCGAGCCGGAGGTCATCGAAATTCTGAAGGAGGCGCAGAAGCTCATCCTTGAGGAAAAGGACCTTAAACAAAAGCTCAAGACAGGCGAAGCCGAGCTTCACATAAAGACAAAAGAGCTTATCGAAGCTCTTTCCGACGAGCAGGCAGTGGCACTTCTTCGGACAAAGTGGATAAATCCGCTTGTAAGTAGCATTCTCGCCCTGCCGCAAAGCGTCACAAGCGATTTCGTCTCGAAGTTAGAAGCCATCTGCACAAAATACGACACTACTCTTTCGCAGGTGGAAGAGGAAATCAAAGCCACCGAGCAAAGCCTCGGCAGTCTTCTTGACGACCTTCAAGGCAACGAATTCGACCTCAAAGGTCTCGCCGAACTCAAATCTCTCTTAGGAGGTGCCTAAAATGCCCAAACCCCAAACCCCCGCCATAAGATTTGCTGGTTTCACGGAAGAGTGGGAACAGAGGAAGATTAAAGATGTTTGCAGTATTTCAACTGGTAAGAGTAATACACAGGATAATGTGAAAGACGGCATATATCCTTTCTATGTGCGTTCCCCGATTATAGAAAGAAGCAATAAATACTTATTTGATGAAGAGGCTGTTTTAACCGTCGGTGACGGAGTTGGAACGGGAAAAGTTTTCCACTATGTCAATGGAAAATATGACCTACATCAGCGCGTTTACAGAATGTACGGCTTTTCGGATGAGATTATAGCAAAGTATTTTTACTATCTCTTCTCTGAAAAATTCTACAACAGAGTAATGATGATGACCGCAAAAACTTCGGTTGATAGTGTCAGATATGAAATGATTGCCGATATGGATATTTCAATTCCTTGCATAGAGGAACAAAAGCAAATAGCTACTTTCTTTGATTTCCTCGACCACCTTATCTCCCTTCATCAGCGCAAGTACACAAAGCTGGTGAGCATTAAAAGATCCATGCTTGAGAAGATGTTTCCGAAGAATGGTGCAAATGTTCCGGAAATTCGCTTTGAGGGATTTACGGGTGAGTGGGAACGGAGGAAGTTGGGGGAGATATGTTCTTCTTTCTCATATGGGTTAAATGTCGCCGCAAAAGAATTTGATGGCAAAAACAAATATATTCGTATCACCGATATAGATGATGAGACTCGAACATTTATGGATTCCGATATAACATCACCAGATATTGACCTTACCTATGCTGATGACTATCGTTTACAGGAAGGTGACATTGTTTTTGCAAGAACAGGAGCAAGTGTCGGAAAAACGTTTATTTACAAGGAAACTGACGGATTAGTTTACTACGCTGGCTTCCTTATTCGGGGCAGAGTTCGCCCAGAATATAGTTCAGAGTTTGTATTTCAGAACACACTAACAGAGCAATATTCACAGTTTATCCGATTGACTTCACAGCGTTCGGGACAGCCTGGCGTTAATGCACAGGAGTATGCGGAATTTAAATTGTTCTGTCCCAGTTATCAAGAGCAAGAGCAAATTGGACGCTTCTTTCTTGAACTTGATAGCCTTATTGCTCAACAGCAGTGTAAGGTAGAGAAGTTGGTGAGGGTTAAGAAGAGTTGTCTTGAGAAGATGTTTGTTTGAGTTTAAGGAGGAGTTTTGATGGCTTTTTTGAAAGAGGCGGAGTTTGAAGAGGCTCTTATAAAATTATTGTCGGAAAGAGGTTGGGAGAAAGAGGTTCTTAAGAACTATACCGAGGAACAGCTTATACAGAACTGGGCGGATATCCTTTATGATAATAATATGGGAATCGACCGGCTGAACGGGCAAAGGCTCACTTCGGGAGAGATGCAGTAGATTATCGAGCAGATAAAGAACCTTCGGACCCCGAACCGGCTTAATGGCTTCATCAACGGCAACCATGTGACCATAACCCGTGATAACCCGGAGGATAACCTGCATTATGGCAAAGAGGTATCCTTAAAGATTTATGACCGCCGTGAAATCGCCGCCGGTCAGAGCAGATACCAGATTGCCGAGCAACCGAAGTTCCCGACAAAGTCGAAGATGCTTAATGACCGTCGGGGAGATCTGATGCTTCTTATAAACGGCATGCCGGTTATACATATCGAACTCAAGAAAAGCGGAGTGCCCGTAAGTCAGGCTTGTAATCAGATAGAAAAGTATGCCCAGGAAGGAATCTTCACCGGGCTGTTTTCGCTTGTCCAGATTTTTGTCGCAATGAACCCGGAGGAGACGGTCTATTTCGCAAACCCCGGTCCCGACGGCAGTTTCAACCCGAATTATCAGTTCCATTGGGCAAACTTCGATAACGAGCCGATTAATGACTGGAAGAGAATCGCATCCGACTTCCTGTCAATCCCGATGGCGCATATGCTCATCGGCTTCTATACCGTTGCCGATGACTCGGACGGCGCATTGAAGATAATGCGAAGCTATCAGTATTATGCCGCAAGCGCGATTTCGGACGTGGTCGCCAAGGCGAAGTGGGAGAATAATAAACAGCGTGGCGGATATGTCTGGCACACAACCGGCTCGGGCAAGACGATGACCTCCTTCAAGTCGGCACAGCTCATAGCCGCTTCCAAGGATGCCGATAAGGTCATATTCCTGATGGACAGAATCGAACTCGGCACCCAGAGCCTCAAGGAATACCGCAATTTCGCCAATGATAATGAAGACGTGCAGGCAACCGAGAACACCGGCGTTCTCATCACCAAGCTGAAAAGCACCGACCCGGCGGACACGCTGATTGTCACTTCCATACAGAAGATGAGTAATATAAGAGAAGATGAGCTGAAAGAGTCGGATTTGGCACTGATTCAGTCGAAGCGGATAGTCATAATCGTCGACGAATGCCACAGGTCAACTTTCGGGGATATGCTTTTGACAATCAGGCAGACCTTCCCGAGGGCGCTCTTCTTTGGCTTCACCGGCACGCCCATTCACGAGGAAAACCAGAAGAAGCTGAGCACAACCACGACCGTTTTCGGCAACGAATTGCACCGCTACAGCATAGCGGACGGCATCCGCGACGGGAACGTACTCGGCTTCGACCCCTATAAGGTCATGACCTTCAAGGATCAGGATTTGCGCAGGGCGGTGGCACTTGAGAAGGCGAAAGCCGACACCGTTCAGGAGGCACTTGCAAACCCGAAGCAGAGCGAAATCTTCTATAAGTATATGAATATGCCCATGGCGGAATGGTTTGACGAAGAGGGTAACCACCACAGCGGCATAGAAGACCTTGTCCCCAATTCGCAGTATGAGACCAAAGAGCACAGAAACATGGTGCTCGATGATATCCTGGACGAGGTGAACTGGAGCACCCTGAGCCATAACGGCAAGTTCCACGCCATCTTCGCCACAAGCTCAATTCCCGAGGCGATGGAATACTACAGGATGATAAAGGAGAGAAACACCGGTCTGAAGGTGGCGGCTCTCTTTGACCCCAATATCGACAATAACGGCAACGCCAAGTGGAAAGAGGACGGGCTCGCCGAGATCATCGACGATTATAACAAGCAGTATAAGCAGGATTTCACCATCCCGACCTTCGCAAAGATGAAGAAGGACATCGCCGCCCGCCTGGCGCACAAGAAGCCCTACGAGAGAATCGAGCATACGCCGGAGCTCGAGATAGACCTTCTGATAGTCGTCGACCAGATGCTGACCGGCTACGACTCGAAGTGGATAAACACACTGTACCTTGACAAGATGCTCCAGTACGAGAACATCATTCAGGCATTTTCCCGCACAAACAGGCTTTTCGGACCGGACAAGCCCTTCGGCACAATCAAGTATTATCGCCGTCCCCACACGATGGAGAAGAATATAGAAAAGGCTGTCAAGCTCTATTCCGGAGACAAGCCTTTCGGTCTGTTCGCCCAGAAGCTCGACAAGAATCTTGAGATAATGAATGCGGTCTATACCGAAATCCGGAATCTTTTCAGCAGTGCCGGCGTCAAAGACTTCACGAAGCTCCCCGAGGACGTTTCGGAACGCAAAAAGTTCTCAAATCTCTTCAAAGAGTTCAACGAATATTTCGAATCCGCAAAGATTCAGGGCTTCACATGGAAGCAGGACAGTTATGATTTCACGAATGAGGAGACCTCCGAAGCGTTCACCGTCTGTGTGGATATCGACGAGACAACCTATAAGGTTCTCGCTTTGCGTTATAAGGAGCTGTTCAAACCTGATGGCGAAGGAGAAGACGACCTGCCTTATGACATTGACGGATATCTTACGACGATAGACACCGAGAAGATAGACACCGACTACATGAACAGCCGCTTTGTGAAATATCTCAAGCTTGTCAATACAGATGATGTTAATAGCGATGAGCTCGAACAAGCCGAAGAGGAACTGCACAAGACATTTGCAACCCTTTCTCAGGAAGAGCAGAAATATGCAAACATCTTCCTTCACGATATTCAGCGCGGAGCGATTATCCCGGAGGAAGGAAAGACCTTCCGTGACTACATTACGGAATATCTTTCGAAAGCCAAAGACGACCAGATTCATCGTGTCGCCGATGTCCTCGGCATAGATGAAGGTATGCTCAGGGATATGATGGCGCTTCACATAACAGAAGCTAATATCAATGAGTATGGTCGCTTTGATGCCCTGAAAGCCACGGCAGACAAGCAGAAAGCACGGGACTACTTTGAAAGCGTCGAGAATACAAAGATAATCCCGCCCAAAGTCCCCGTAAAAATCGACAAGCTCCTCCGTGATTTCATCATCGCTGGCGGCTTCGATATTCAGCTTCCTGCCGATGCTGACCACGAATAATTTTGTATCTTTTGGAGGGTGCCATGTCTGTTACGCCAACTACTCACATGAAAAACTGGCAGAAGAGCAAGCTCGTCTTGCTCGTTGAACTGCTGCGGCGGGAGTCGAGTCCTGAGAAACCGCTCCTGACGCCGGAAATCTGCGTCTATATGGAGAGTCTGGGCATTCCGTGCGACAGACGTGTCGTCGCCCGTGATGTTCAGGCTCTCAACGAAATCGGGATTGTCGTCCACGAGGTCCGCATCGGAAAGTTCAAGGGCTATTACATGGTCGGCGACAATGTCCCGAAGAAGAAAAAGAGCCGCAATGCGCGCGACGAAGTCAGCTTCACGACTGCAGAGCTTAAGCTTCTCATTGATGCCGTGCAGGCGGCGAGCTTTGTCACGGAAGAAAAGACCGACGAGCTTATCGACAAGATTGCCATGCTCGGAGGCGGTCGTCGGGCGGAGCTTCTCAAGAAAAACAAAGTTCTTTTCAACACCAGAAAGCACTCGAACGAGAATGTCTACTCGAATATTGATGCCCTTGAGACCGCTCTTCTCAAAAAGAAGAAAGTCGTTTTCCGCTACTATGACCTTGACATGAACCACGAGAGAGTTTATCGCCGGGAAGGACATCATTACGTCGTCGAGCCGATTGCGCTCGTCTTCAACGAGGACAATTACTACCTCAGCACCTACAGCCCGAAGCACGACTCGACCGCCAACTATCGCATCGACCGCATGGAGGATGTCGAGATTCTTGAGGACAAGATCTGCGAGAAGGCTTCGGAGCTTCGGGCTTCCATGTCGACCTACACCGGGCAGGTCTTCAAGATGTACGGCGGCAAGCCGAGAACCATCACCATTCAGTTCGACCCAAGTCTCGTTGGTGCCGTCTACGACCGCTTCGGCGAGGACACCGTCATGAAGCAGAGGAAGGACGGGCAGGTCACTGCAAGGGTCAAAGTCCAGCTCTCCCCGCCATTCTGGGGCTGGCTGTTCCAGTTCGGCAAGCTGATGAAGGTCACCGTGCCGAAAGAGGTGGCGGAGGAATACAGGGAGAAGGTCAGAGAGACTCTGGAGCAGGAACCGTAAAATGTCGTCTGCCGGGCGACCACTTTTGAAAAAACGTCTGCTATAGTATAGTTGTCACTTGGAGTTAAGGAGGGTGTGAAATGAATAGTGAGCTTCTGATAAACAGCCTCACAATCGACTGGTTCAAAATAAGCCGTGAAAGCTATCTTCGAAAAATTCCTGCCATCAGCAAGCTGAATTATCTTGAATTCTCAAGCCCCATAACCTGCTTTGTCGGTGAAAACGGGACGGGGAAATCTACCCTGCTTGAGGCTATGGCTATTTCATTCGGATTTAATCCTGAAGGCGGAACTGAGAATTACCTGTTTTCAACACACGACTCTCACTCTGAACTATACAAGGATGTCAGGCTGTCCAAAGGCATGAAAAGACCGAAGCACGGTTTCTTTCTCAGGTCGGAGTCCTACTATAACATAGCGACATATGAAGAATACTACTACAACGAACCAACTCTGCACGTCAAATCGCACGGTGAGGCATTTCTGACCATTGCGGAGCAAGACTTTGTGCCATATGGTTTGTATTTTCTCGATGAACCGGAGTCTGCACTCTCTCCGCAATCGCAGTTGGCGTTTCTGTATGAGATTTATAAGAATGCAGAAGCCGGTGCTCAGTTCTTCATCGCAACCCATTCGCCGATTCTCTTGGGCATTCCGAACGCTGAGCTTCTTGGCTTTGACGACGGAGAAATACACAAGTGTCGCTATGAAGACACCAGCCAGTATCAGGTGATGGAGTTGTTCATCAACCATCGGGAGCAGGTTCTCCGGCACATTTTGGACGAATCGGACGAATAGTCTAAAAATAATTTTTACTAAGTCGTATACTTGCGACATCAAAATCTTGTTTTTTATCAAATGGTATGTTATACTTATCCCGTAAGACAAATTTAAACAAATTTCGAGGAGGAAATTAATATGAACATGAAGTACACACCTGCAGAGGCATCGAAGCTCTTAAGAACACTTACTGAGGAGCACGACAATCTGGCTGCCAGAGAGCGTTCTCTCGACACCTTCGGAGCGTTCGCCAATGAGGATCTCGAGACCGTTCGCCCTGACTACGACTATGCTGATTATCAGGCTCAGCTCTCAGAGCTCGAGAGGAAAATCCGCACGGTCAAGCACGCGATAAACATTTTCAATGTGACGACGGTTTTGCCTGATACCGATGGGATGACGATTGACGAGGCTCTTGTCTGTCTCCCACAGCTGTCGGCGAGGAAGCGCAAGCTCGCCACCATGTCGATGAGAGTACAGAAAGAACGACTGATGAGCACCCGCACTACCACCGCAGCTGTCTCCGAATTCAAGTACTCGAACTACGACATTGCCGAGGCGAAGTCCGACTACGAGCGCACCGTCGCTGAAATCACAGCAATTCAGACCGCCCTCGACCTTGTCAATAATACCGAGACGTTTGAGATTGACATCTGAGTAAACTTTCCGAACACAGCCACAGCTTTTTGAGATATCACCGGTGTGTATGGCAGGAAGGTTACGGTTTATCGTAAAAGTAGCCCGGGTCACATCATTACTGTTTGTTGATGTTAATGTTTATGGTTCTGGGAAAGGTTCACCCACCAGTCATCCATAATTTAAATTTACGCTGAAGCTGTGTTGAAAACCTGCGGTTGTGAAAGATTTTTCGGAAACAAGCGCGCCCTTCCAGAGGTTCGGTTTTAGGGAGGGGGTAGTAACAATTAGAATTTTATGAAGTCGGAGGATTTGAAATGATAGATAAGACCAAGTTACAGGAATATTTAGAACTCTACAAAAAGGACTTTTATCCATACATATGGGAAAAGAAAGACAAAAAGACAGGAATTAAATGCGGTGATGAGCGATTTAAATGGGTTGCTGTCAAAACATTTCAGGACAACTGGGACATTGAAGCAGCAGACTTTGCTGACATGCTTAAGCGATCACTGTCGCAAACGGGTTCTCTTTTGTCTACAGCGGGACATTTCCCAAGGGCAATGATTGAAGGCTTTGCAAAAAGTGCGCCTGAGGAAGTTCGAACTATGTTCCGAAATCTGTTTAATGAACGTGGCGGAGTTGATGTAATCACCAGAATTGAGCAGTTTAAAGAAAGCTCTGTTGAACTCCTAAAGAAGTATGGAGGAGAAGCGCGCAATCATTATCAGGATGAGAACGTAATTAGCACATATCTTTGGCTTCGTTATCCGGATAAATACTATATCTACAAGTACGGTATTGCTAGTAAAGTTTCTAAAGTACTTGATAGTGGCTATCAGATTGAAACTATCGGCAAAAATGATTATACCAGCGCAGAGAAAACTCTCAGAAATTTTAATAGTCTTTATGACGAGATTTGTGATTATGTAAGTGCTGATGATGAGTTGACAAGTCTTCTCAAAGAACATCTTTCTGATGATTGTTGGTCAGATCCATCCTATCGAACATTGACAATGGATGTGTGCTTCCACATTTCTTGGTGCTATGCTAATGGCGAAACAGCAAGAGATAAGTATGAATTCATATTCCCCACCAACTATTCGCCCAAACTGACCGTATCAGATTGGACAGAGCTTCTTCACAATCCTGATGTATTCACCGAAAAAGGTTTGCAGGTAGTTGCAAGAATAAAAGACTATGGTGGACAAGCAACTTGTTTGCAACTGTCGAAAAAATACGGCGAGGACAAGAATTTCTACATCAGCAATACTACAAGCATAGCAAAAAGGATTTGTGAAACGAAGCATGTTAAGCCTGATACCAGAAGCGATGGAACGCCGTATTATTGGTCTGTTCTCTATGTCGGCAGGAATGCTAATGATAATGAAGATGGAAACTTCGTCTGGAAACTGAGAGACGAGCTTGCGGAGGCGTTGGATAATATGGATTTGAATAATGTTGAGCTGTATGCTAAGACCAAAGCTGAAGATGAGAATCTTGACCGTAGATATTGGATGTTGAATGCCAGTCCAAAGATTTGGAGCTTTTCAAATATTGAAGTTGGTGAGGTTCAGACTTATACGCTATACAACGAAAGTGGGCACAAAAGGCGGATATTCCAGAACTTTTTGGATGCTAAAACTGGGGATATGATTATCGGGTACGAGTCATCACCTACAAAGCAGATTGTAGCAATCGCTAAAGTCAGTGCTGAGCAGGATGGAAAAGTGTTGTACTTTGAAAAAGTTGAGCAACTCAGTTCGCCTATAGATTATGTTACCTTAAAATCCTGCCCTGAACTATCGGATATGGAATATTTCAGTATGCAACAAGGCAGCCTTTTCAAACTCACCAAGGATGAGTATGACTTCATTATGGACTTGATTCGTGCTGAGAATCCTATTGTCAAAGAAAAAGATGTCGAAAAATATAGTAAAGAAAAATTCCTGAATGATGTTTTCATGGACGAGAAAAAATACGATACTCTCGTAGCTGTTCTCAGAAACAAGAAAAATATCATCTTGCAGGGTGCACCGGGTGTCGGAAAGACATATGCCGCAAGAAGATTGGCTTACTCTATTATGGGTGAAGAGGATGAGGAGCGGGTTCAGCTTGTCCAGTTTCACCAGAATTATTCCTATGAGGATTTCATCATGGGATACAAACCAACAGAAAATGGCGGGTTTGAGCTGAGAAGCGGCGTTTTCTATCGCTTCTGCCAGAAGGCTTCAAATCAGCCTGACAAGCCGTTCTTCTTCATTATCGACGAAATCAACCGTGGAAATATGAGCAAGATTTTCGGTGAGCTTTTGATGTTGATTGAAAAGGATTACCGTGGAACCCAGGCGACTTTGCCTTATGAAGGAAAGTCGATCCATGTCCCTAAAAATCTCTACATAATCGGCATGATGAACACGGCAGACAGAAGCCTTGCAATGATTGATTATGCCCTGCGCCGCAGATTCAGCTTTGTTGAAATGGAACCGGCATTTGATTCGGAAGGGTTCAGGAAATATCAGGAAAGCCTGAACAACGAGACCTTCAATCGGCTTATTGAAGAGGTCGTTGAGTTGAATAAAAAGATTGCAGAAGATAAGTCGCTTGGAAAAGGCTTCTGCATCGGTCACAGCTACTTCTGCAATTGGGATGAATGCACGAAAGAAAAGATGCAGGAAGTCGTTGACTTCGATATTATCCCGACTTTGGAAGAATACTGGTTTGATGAGCCTGACGAAGTGCAAAAGTGGAGTGATATACTGCATGGAGTAGTTAAATGAAACAGAATGAACATGTTCTGGTAAAGAACATCTACTATATGCTGGCTTATGCCTTTCAGGCTCTGAAGCAGTCAAGCTTTGAGAGCGTTGAAGCAGAAGAGTTCGACAACGTCCAAAACCTGTTTGCGGCTATCCTCGGCAACGGTATTGGCGTTCAGCTGAAGCAGGGGCTCTATCGGGAGTATCAGAACAAGTCGGAGGACCTCTCGACCATGCGTGGCAGGGTTGATATGCCCGGAACGATAAGGCACAAGATTGACCGTAGGCAGAAATTGGCTTGTGAGTATGATGAGCTGTCGGAAAACAATCTCCTGAACCAGATTCTTAAAACTACCGCCATGCTTCTGTTGAAAAGCGACGAAGTAAAGATTGAGTACAAAGATATTCTAAAGAAAGAGATGCTCTACTTTTCAGGAATAGACTTGATTGATCCGTCTTCAATTCAGTGGGAACGGGTTCGGTTCCACAGAAATAATCAGAACTATAGGATTCTCGTGAGCTTGTGTCAATTCATTCTGCAGGGAATGCTCCTGACTACCGAGCGTGGCGAAAACAAGCTTGCATCCTTCATAGACAGCCAACAGATGTATCACCTGTATGAGAAGTTTATTCTTGAGTATTACAGAAAAGAGATCCCGGAGCTTCACGCTTCTGCATCGCAGATTGACTGGGCACTTGATAACGATGAGAAAACGATGCTTCCGAAAATGCAGAGCGATATTATGCTTTCACACGGGGACACTGTGCTGATTATAGACGCAAAGTATTACTCCCGCACCATGCAGGTGCAGTTTGGAACCCGTACATTGCGCTCGCATAACCTGTATCAGATTTTTACATATGTCAAAAACAAGGACGCAGAATTTGGAGACAGGCAACACACTGTTTCAGGAATGCTTTTGTATGCCCATACCGACGAAGCCATCCAGCCAGAGCAGTCCTACCGAATGAGCGGTAATAGGATTGACGTCAGGACTCTCGACCTGAATTGTGAGTTTTCAGAGATAAAGAGCAGGCTGAACGGGATAGCAAAAGAATTCTTCCCGGAGTTGGATATTAAATAAAGGAGGGCGTCAACTATGTACGAATCTTTGACTTCATTTCTCCCGTTACTGAAGCAAGATAGTATCGGTGAATGGGTTACAGATAGAGAGAATAACGGAATGCCAGAACACCCGATACAGATGCCTTTTGTGCTTTATACTCAAATTGTGGACGAGCTGATAAGCTCTATCTACACCTTTACAAATGAACACCCAGAATATGAACTTCGATTATACGGAGACATCCTGAAAGATAACGGCATTGAATGGGAATTAAATTCGATGAAAAACGCCGACGTCAGCAAGCTTGATAGCAAATGTGTATTAGCACTTCTTACCGGTGCAGTTCGTGCTGAAAGATTCTGCGATGGTGCACTTCTCGACTTTTTCAAAAACGGCTGTATCGAAAAGTGGTTGGAACGACTCGAAGAAATAGATAATACCGAACGCTCTGCAAATCTTTTTAAGTGAATTAGATAAGACCGATAACGAGATAAGGGAGAAGGCGCTTTCTTATCTGGATGAGATGTTGCGTGACGTGATGCGGAAGCTGAAAAAAGAGGGTATATCTAAGATGCTAATAGAAGTTTATTATGAGTATTATCGAGAGAATTGCAAAGGAGCATACTGGAAAGCACAACAAAGAAGTTGTATGCCGAATCAAAGGAAGGAGTTTGTAATTTCATGGTAAAAAACTCGAATGAAGGCATTGTGCCGACTATTTCAATAAAAGCAAAAGAGAACTGGAGTTGGAGCAAAGAAGAAGCAGAACTTCTGACACGGTTAGGCTATGCCTGTGAAAAAGGAACATTCGTTGAACAGGATTACAAAGCTGCTCTTCAATTTTATCAATTGGCAGGAAAAGCAGGAGACAATCAGGGACTTTCAAATCTTGCCTGGATGTATCAGAATGGATTGGGAATAGAGAAAGATGTCCAAAAGGCTATAGAAATCTATGAAAAAGCAGCTGATGCCGGCAATTCGACAGCAATGATAAATCTGGGCAACATATACGAATATGGAGAGTTAGGAGAGCCGGATTATAAAAAGTGCTTTAAATGGTATAAAAAAGCGGCTGAATCTGGTAATAAAAAAGGACTCTTTAACTATGCAAACTGTTATCACTGGGGATATGGAACCAGAAAAAGTTACAAAAAAGCCTTTCCGATTTTCAAACAGCTTGCGGATGAAGGATATGAAGATGCGTGTTTCTATGTCGGATTATATTATCAGGACGGTCTGGGAAGGTCGAAGGATTATGAACAGGCAAGACGGTATTACAGGCGTGGGGCACTGGCGGATGACGCATATTGTTTTAATCAGCTGGGCGTAATGTATGCGAAAGGACAAGGCGTGAAAAAAGATATCAACGCTGCACTGGATTATTATCAGGAAGCTGCCAGATTGGGAGATTGGCTTGCCTATACAAATATAGGCTGGCTTTATGAGAATGGAGATATTGGAGAAGCCGATATAGAGATGGCAAAAAAATATTATAAGACAGCAGCTGAGCAGGGAGAAGAAAATGCTCAGGAGGCATTAAAGCGTCTTGGTGCAGACGAGGACCATAATGCTTCACGAACAGATGAATATGTTAGGACGGAGAGTCAGCCGGAGAAGAAATATTACCTGATTAATGGTTCTCTTGTCGGGAAAATGGAGTCCGGAAGATATTACCTTTATCAGGATGGAGAATGGAAAGCTGATGATAAATGTGAGATTATGGACAGGCTTCGTGGATATGATCCCTCTGAACCGCCGGATTCGCCATATGGTTTTGGAAACTCTTCTATTATGAATGAAATTCGAGAAATCTCAGAAGAAGCTCAAGAATTCATTCAGAAGAAGTACAGCGATGCGACTTGATCACATGGCGCGCCTATTTCACACTGATATGAGGAGGTAACAATTATGCAAATCAGAAATTCCAATCCTGACGGCAACAAGGTGTTCTTCCTTGAGCCGGAGGAAAAGGGCGAGAGCCACGTTATCATGCACACGCTTCACTGGAATGAGCCTTCTGAGATCGCAGGGCTTCTTGCAATGAATTCTGACAAGGATATGGATCTCGGAGTGGAGCTTGTCATCAACGAGACGGACGACCGCAGTTTCATGGTCATCCACAATCCACACATAGATGTTCCCTACCCGAAGGTCTTCGTTGCAAAGTACATAACCGACGATTTCGGCAACAGAGTGATTATTGATGTTGAAGATGACGACCTCGATGTTATCCCATTCATCAGAGACAGATACCTCACCCTTGATGAGACAATAGTCATTCCACTGGTTCTGAATCCTGAATGGGATGGGGACGATTCAGATATCCTCAACGACCTCGGCTGTGCATACGAAAATGGCACTATTTTCGAGCAGGATTACACCGCCGCCTACAATCTCTTCAAAATAGCCGCCGACAAGGGCGATGAGACAAGCCTATATAATCTTGGGAGGATGTATGAACACGGCAGAGGTATCGAAAAGGATATTCCAAAGGCAATAGAAGCTTATAAAGCCGCTTCCGACATGGGTGACATTGATGCAATGCTGAACCTTGGGCTGATATATTTGTCTGGAGAAGACATTACACCGAATTACGATGAAGTGTTCAAGCTATTCAAAAGAGCTGCCGAGAAGGGATGCGAAGGCGGAAAATATCATCTAGCTCTCTGTTATTACTTTGGAAAGGGCACTCGCTTGAATTACAAAAAAGCCTTTCCTTTGTTCAAGGAGCTTGCTGACGATGGAGACGTCAATTCCTGCTACTTTATGGGCTGTCACTATAGATTTGGACGCGGTGTGAAGCAGAATCTCGATCTCTCGAGGAAATATTTCCGCAGAGGTTATATTTACGGAGATGTTGATTCCACAGCGGAGATGGGATATATCTATGAATACGGACTGGGCGTGCCGGTAGATCTGAATGCTGCTTATGATTACTACTCAGAAGCAGCCCAAAAGGGGCAGCCTTATTCAGTGGAAGCGGTAAAGAGGCTGAAAGGAGAGGAAGCTGATGATTAAAAATTCTGATCCGAACGGGAACAATGTGTTTATCTTGGGACCTGAGCCTGAGGGAGAGAGCCACATTATCATTCATAAAATGAGCTAGGAGCATTTCAGCCCGACCGCTAAGCTTCTGGGGCTGGAAGGAAGCACAGGTAAAGAGGTTGGTTATGAGACAGTATACAATACCAAAGATTACCGCACCTGCATGGTCTTCTACAACTACAATACATACAAGCCATACTCTAAGGTGGCGGTGGCTAAGTATGTCAAGGACGAAGAAGGGAACGAAGTTCTGATTGATGTGACAGAGGACGACCTCGATGTAATTCCACATATCAGAAAGGATTTCCTTACAGCCGCCGATGTCCCGACGATTCGCCTTAAGTTCAACCCAAACTGGGAGGGAGAAAAGTCGGAGCTTATCAGCGACCTTGGAGTCGCTTTCGCGTCCGGAACTATCTTTAAGAAAAATTACGACATTGCGAATAAGTTGTTTCTGGCTTCGTCACGAGCCGGAAGCCTCATCGGAACAAGAAATTTAGCTCGTGTTCATGCTATCGGTTTGGGTGTAAAGAAAGACCCACAGTTCGCCGTTGAACTCTACAAAGTTCTCGCCGATGAGGGCGATGAAAAATCTATGATAGCCCTTGGCACCATCTATGAATCGGATGATTTGGGTGAGCCGGATTACAAAGAAGCTTTCAAGTGGTATAAAAAAGCCGCTGATTGTGGAAACCAGACAGGTATGATCAAAACAGCCTTCAACTACTATTATGGTCGAGGCGCCCAAAAGAACTATAAGAAGGCGTTCACGCTGTTTGAAGGTCTTGCAGACAGAGGAGAGCCGACCTGTTGCTATCATGCAGGTCTATGCTACCAGAACGGACAAGGTGTCATAAAAGACTATGCCAAGGCGAGAAGATACTACCGCCTCGGAGCCTCTGCCGATGATTGTCTCTGCTTCACCAAGCTCGGTGAACTTTACGAAAAAGGTCTCGGCGTGAAGAAGGATATGCACATAGCGTTTGAATATTACCATCAGGGAGCGAAGCTTGGAGACCCTGTATCCCTTGCAAAATGCGGTTGGTTCTTTGAAAATGGCTGTGTTGTAGACAAGGACATCGAAGAAGCCATCGGGCTTTACCAGCTTGCAGCGGATAAGAATGAGCCAAGTGCTATTGAGGCACTCAAGAGATTAGAAAATAATCAGAACAGTGAGGAAGCCCCATGAACTCCAACCACATCAAGCAAGTTTTCCATAACTACATAGAAAACTTCGAGCGCACGAATAACCAAGAGCATAAGGAATATGTCAAGTGGATAGTGACCGGGAAATTCCACAGGCTTATGGATGAGGCTTTATCGAAAAGCGGAGCAGAGTTTGTCGAGGCTCTTAAAGAAGTCAAGTCGAATACATGGATAATGATTGACAACGGTATGATTCAGCCGTTTAACGGACTAGTTGAGTTTGCCAAGCATGAGCCGGATACCGTCCGTCAGATGTTTATCGATCTGTATTCCGACTATGGCGGAGACCTCCACGTTCTTGAAAGAAAAATCAGTGAATTTGCCGCCAAGAGTAACGAGCTTCTGGAAAAGTATAAGCTGGGAAGCTTCCGCTATAGGCAGGATTTCCATGCAGTAATGGGTTATCTGTTCTTGTATGAGCCGGATGTTCACTATATGTATAAGAGTACGGAAGCCCGTGCATTTGCAGATTGCGTAGAGTTTTACGACGACTGGGATTCTGGATTCAACGTGAAGCTTGATGTTTACTATAGAATGTGCAACTGGGCAATAGAGCAAATCAACGATTGTCCCGAACTTCTTGCAACTAACCAGAGCAGATATGAACTGCCCGACGGTGCCGCCTTTGCTCCCGATGAGAGCAAGCACCTTCTTCTGTTCGATATTATCTACTGCTATAACACCTACGACCTTGACAAAGGCATAGAATACAGCCGCCTTAATACGGCTGAGAAAAAGCTTCGGATAGAGAGACAGAACAAGGCAAAAGAGTTGCTGGCTGACTATGAAAAAGCGGCTGAAAAAGAGCGTAAGCTCGATGAAAAGCTTGGTTTTGTGAAGTCGCACCTTACAGAAGGCACTGTGCTATACTACAAGGTAGGAATCGGGTATCTGGCGAAGTATCAGAGAAGAACTGTCAAGTCGTGTGATAATGAGTGCATGATTGAAGTGACCGATGATACCGGCAATGTATCTAAGTTAAATGCTCCGCATATCTTCTTAAGTAAGTTAGCCAAGACTGATGACGGCATTCTCGAAAGTCTCGCTGAGACCGATGAAGACTATTGGCAGGATTTATGCGAGCCTCAAAAAGTTTATAGCAGAGTTAAAAACGCAGAAGAAGCCTTGGAACCATACCGTGAGTATCTTTAATCCGTATAGAAAGGATGTATCCCCATGACCGAATCCATCACCCAAGAAAACCAGAAGCTTAACGAAGCTATCATTTTTGCCGTCAATCAGCACGCAGGACAGCTCCGCAAAGGAACGAATCGCCCGTACATTCTGCACCCGATTGAGGTCTTGCAGATTCTTCATTCGATGAAGGCGGACACAAATCTTATGATTGCCGGACTTCTCCACGACACGGTTGAGGACACCGGTGCGACCGTAGACGAAATCCGTGAGCGTTTTGGCGAGGACGTTGCCAGCCTTGTTGCCGCTCATAGTGAGGACAAGTCTAAGACTTGGCTTGAACGCAAAACCTTTGCAATCGAGGAACTCAGGACTGCCGACAAGCGTCTTAAGATGCTCGTCATGGCGGATAAACTCTCGAATATGCGGAGCATCGAGTCGGATTATAACGAAATCGGCGAGGAGCTCTGGAACCGCTTCAATGCGCCATTCGAGAAACAGCAGTGGTACTACACCGGCATCAAGGACGCCCTCTGCGACATGGCAAACTATCCCGAAACCAAGAAGTGCTATGAAGAGCTTGTGGGGATTTGGGAGAGGGTGTTCAAATAAATTCCGAATAATATTGCAATTTCAACCGCAATGTGCTATAATAAAATCACCATAAAGAGTGTGCGAGGGACAAGCCCGTTGACCACACAGCAACCTGCCGATTGGTAAGGTGCTAAAGCTTGATTCGATGGGACGAAGGATAAAAATTCAGCTCTCATCGAAACGATGGGAGCTTTCTTTGTGGGAAAATAATCTTACAAGGAGTGTTAAAAATGAGAGAAGGAAGCATTACAACAGGCAAGGTTTACTATGACACGGGAGAACTCTTTTTTGAAGGAACATATTATAACGATTACTGGTGTCAAAAAGAGAGATGGCGACCAGTTGATCTAATCAAAGGAACGGCATATTTTAAGAACGGCAATAAATATCGTGATGGGTATTTCCAACGAGGTGGACTGCTTGTTGGAAGGGAATACTATGAATCTGGCATATTAAGGTTCGATGGAATTTTTAATGATAAGGGCGGTATCCTTGATGTGACAAAGGATGTTGAACTGATTGAAACTTATCAGAAATTCAAGGATAAATACCATCCTATCCGCTATACTAACTCATACTATGGTCCCATTTTCCCTCTGTGTGGAAGATTCTATTCTGAAAAAGGCGAATTGTTATTGGATGGGAACTTCAGAGTCAGACTTCAAGGTGGCGTTGGCTATCCAAATGTAATATCTCCTAAAGAGTACGGAAAGTTGGGGTGACAATATGAAAGACCGCAAAAACCGAGCCGAATGGATTCAGTACGAAGGCTTATCCGAAGTTGACTTGAAGAGGGTTGAGAGGGGCTTGCAGGAGTTTTTCGAGAATCCTTATTGGAAAAAGCACTACGAAAAAGCTCCGTCAGACATTTGCGGGAAGTACATAGCCTTGGGCTTTGCTCGGAGCGTTGACTTCTTCGATTGTGAAACGGATGTTGATAACAGCGGTCTGAAGCGGCGCAAGGATGAACTCATCGCCTATTTTGACATTGAAGACTGGCGGTACACCATCATCAACGCCGGTCACTATATGGCGAAGATAAATCTCTGCAAACAGATGGAGGAATACTTCCCCGGCTGTGGAAACTCGAGGTTTATTTATGGGATGGAGTAAAAAAAGCAGCCGGGGTTCCAGCTGCTTTAATCTCACGTTATCGGTCTGCCTTCTGCCCAAGCTTTTCGAGCTTGGTTCAAGCTCATATAATTTTCGCAATTTTCTTCATCAGGATACTTTTCCTGAACCACATCATGAAACCACCCACAAACCTCGCATACGTCTCCGTCATAAACCAATTCCGTTTTGCCACAAACCGGGCAGAGGTGCTTTTGCTTTTCAGTGGACATTTAGGGAGCCTCCTTTCAACCGCAGCAATATCCAATATCTATCGCAACATCCCCAATGGTCATCTTCTTTTTGAACTCGCCTTGGATGTACTCTCTGTCCTTCATCACCCGCTCCTCGGCACCTTCTTCAGAATACCGCCAATCGCAAATCATAAGATACTTCTTTATTGCTGCCTCATATTCCTCGTAGGTCATCGACTCGTCGAATCTCTCACATTCTCTATAGAGAAATTTTTTCGCTCTTCATCGGTCATATGTGACACCATGCCTTTCGTGAAAATTGTTGCAGAAGACTCCAACAATCATATTATATACTACTTGGAAATAAAAAGCAAGACTTTAGTGTCACAGGTTTGCGACTTTATAAAAATAATTTTTATGGCAGGCTTCATTTTTAAAAGAATCACGACAAGTCGAATTTCGATAAAAAAGAGCCCCAGCCGATACCCAAACCAGGCATCGACTGAGACTCTCTTATTGTTTTCAAAACTGCTTGAAAATTGTAATATTTCGCACGATGTGTCTTTGTGACAAGCTATACGGAAAATATCTCGTTCCGTGGCTCTGAGGGGCAAAAAATCGTCATCTTCGACCTTTATTCCGACTGTAAATTCCATCTTAGCGATGTAAAGCGTTTTTTAGTTGAAGCTCCTTTCTTCTACTATCCTAAAGCATGATGCAAATTTCGACCAGTTCGTTGGCATACTGTTTTTTTGCTTATATAACAAGAGGTATGCACCTCGCAGTACATACACCGCCCTCGTTAGGCAGACGCCCTTGATGTTGATTTCTTTAAAACCTGTCTTATGAGTGGCTGGCTCAGGGGAGCCTTTTTGTATTCGTACAAACTTTCATAAGGGCAAAAAAAGCCTCCCCTGAAATGGGGAGACAGTTTGCTTCGCAAACCGGGACCATGCGAAGCATGGTGGAGGGGTGTTGTGTTATTCGATAAGTTCTCCTGTAGCGAGGTAGTCATCAATCATAACATTCAGCTCTTCAACATAGTAGTTGAGTCTGTCGCCATAGGTTTCCTTGAACTGTGCCCAGGTGTAGCTACCGCCGTTACGGTTAATGCCCCAGTCGAACGAGTTGTATGCTGAGTCAAGGCTGGTTCCGAGGTCGCCGGTGTAGTACATGACTACATTTGCAACTGCTAAGTCATAGCAGATGTCGTACATATCGAGCATCTCATCAGTCCAGAGATAGGTCTCCTTCAACTGCTTCTTGTCGATGTTGACAACTGTCGGATCGATGGTCTTGAATCTCTCACAAGCCGCAAGAAGCGCTACGCCCTCAGGGTTGGATGCACCGGTGATGAGCATGTAGCCGGTAGGAAGCGAGTTGAGGTAGTAAATGCCGTCGCCGTCTTCGTAACGAGGAAGAGGAACAAACATTATTTCGCCTTCTTCGATGTCGCCCCAGATCTGGTTCATTTCTTCAACGGTAAGCTTAAGTCCTGTGGGAACGTCGCAAATCCAGAAGAGGCAGAGTCCTTCCTTGACGCCTGAGCCGTAAACGAAGTCATTTCTTCCTGCCCAATAGTCGTTGCCTTCGTGGTAGACGCAGTCGTTCTTTACGAGGTCGTAGATGAGATTCTCGGCAATTTCGATAAGCGGGTCGTCGAGGTTGGTATAGAAGTGACCGTCCTCATCCTTCTGGATGATGGTTCTGCCGGTCGATTCCTCAACAATACTGTTTACATAGTACCATCCGTCGAGAGCATATCTGTCCTTATCAGGATCAGAAAAGTCGATGCACATTTCATAGAATACTTCCCATGTCCACTCATCGTTGTAGTAGAGCTCGGCAGGATCGTCGTAGCCATACTCTTCAATGACTCTGCGGTTGTAGGGGACAATCGACTTGAAGGTTACGTCGGTGACGAATGCAAAGTGCTGGTCGCCGAGAGCGAAGTACTCAGCCGCTTCTGCCATTCCCGACCAAAGAGGCTCTGAATAGTCGATATAGTCGTCAACCGGCTGATACATTCCCTTCATACAGCTGTAGGGGAAGGTAGCGGTGTTTGAGGTTCCTGCGAGAGCGAAGTCAGGTGACTTCGATGACAGAATCAGGTTCGCAAGGTCGTCAGAATAGTTGTCGTATGTAGTCTCAATCCAATCGATTGTGCAACCATACTTTTCTGTGAATGTGAAGTAACCGGTGTTGATGATTTCATCTTCACTGTAGTTGTGGAAGTCGTCGTACCACGAGAACCACTGGATGCTTGTTCCAGCGGCTGAGGTCTCCTCAACGTCCGGCAGAGTGATTCCTGCGGCGGCAAGGATAGCTGTTGCATCTTCGGTAGAAAGAGTCAGATAGACTATCTGCCTTGAAGAGCTACCGCATCCGACCAGCGCCAGAATCATGATTACAGCAAGACTTAGTGCCAAAATTCTTTTCTTCATGTGTGATGTTCCTTTCCCGGCGGTAGTGCCCGCCGTATTATCCGTCGCATCTTCTGCGACAGGATAAAAAGTGATGAAATCATTATACACGAATTTTGCACAAAATGCAACGATTTTTTCATATAAAATTATTATACAAGTGTCGATGAAATGATTGCCATCTTTACGCATCTTTTTTCGAACAGGAAATCTTCCTGTAAAGCTGTATAAGATATGCAATTATTTGAAACTATATTTCCAAAATCCTTGACAATACGTGTATAATTATGATATAATGTTCGCACTGAACATCTCGTAGGATATTTATTCGAAGTTATGAGCGGTAAATCATATTACAAGAGAGGTTTTTAACATGGGCAGATTAGATGGAAAAGTTGCAATTATCACCGGCGGCGGAAGCGGAATGGGTGCGGCTTGCACCGAGCTTTTCGTAAAAGAGGGCGCAAAGGTTGTAACAACCGGTCGTCGTATTGAAAAAATGCAGAGTGTTGTTGCAGAATTCGACCCCGAGGGAAAGTATGCCGATTCAATTCTCGTCATGCGTCAGGACGTTTCAAAGGAAGAGGACTGGCTCGAAGTTGCCGCTGAGACCGAAAAGCGCTTCGGCAAGATTGACATCCTTGTCAACAATGCAGGTGTTCTCGACTCGGTTCCACTACAGAATATCACCTATGAGAACTGGAAGTCTGTTATGGACATCAACGGCTGGGGACAGCTCCTCGGCTATAAGACCATCGTTCCTTATATGCAGAAAATCGGCGGAGGAAACATCGTAGTAGTTTCTTCGATGGCGGCTGTCAACTCCGGCGGAGGACTCACTGCTTACTGCGCAAGCAAGGGCGCAAGCGATGCTCTTTCCCGTGCGGCTTCAGTGCACCTTGCACCTCTGGGAATCAGAACTAACTGCATTCTTCCCGGAACCATCGAGACCCCGATGCTACGTGACGCTTTCCCGGACGAAGAATCCTGGAACGCAATGTGCGAGACCCAGCTTCTGAAGAGGGTAGGCACACCTATGGAAATCGCTTATCTTGCACTCTACCTCGCAAGCGATGAATCCGGCTTCACCAACGGTGTATCCGTAATAGTCGACGGCGGCATCCACAACTCACCCGCAACGGTTGTTGCTGATAAGTAAAACAAAAGGCTCCCACGCTCGGGAGCCTTTTCAATTCTGCAAGAATTACTTTCTCTTCTTAATCACCACCGCCATTGCCGCCGCAACAGCCGCAGGCACAAGTGCCAGAGCCACGCCGGTAGCAGGATTTGAAGCCTCTTCAGCGTCATCAAGGTCATCGTCAATCAGCATAATGCCGGCATTGGCATCGGTATCAGGAGTTTCAGTTTCGACTGCCTCACTGGCATCGGTATCTTCGACAAGTGCCATGATTCCGCCATAAGTGGCATCTACATATACGCCCTCAAAATCAGTGAGCTTTTCCTTAACGGTAGCCGCCAAGAGTTCAGCATCCTCGGCAATAGCCGCAACCTCGGGATCTTCGATGTTCAGGTCAACGTGAACCGAATTCAGGTCATCATAGATGCCGACGCCGTAGATGGCAGCGATAAACGGGTCATCAGAGTTGGGATCCATCTTCTCGACAATTTCGTCCTTAGCCGCTAAGAGTTCGTTGTAGCTGTAGGTTGCTTCCTTGAGAACCACTTCGTCAAGGTCAATGATAGCGGAAAGCTCAGCTTTGACCTCATCCGAAAGCTCGGTTACCAGAATAGTGATAACTCTGTCAGAGTTGAGGTAGGCTCCTGCGTAGTAGTCAGGGTAGGTGATATCACCGTTCTCGTCCGACCAAGCCTCAATGAGAGCAATATAGGCGTCGACTGCGATTGATTCTTTTGCGATTTCTTCTTCGGTGGTAGCCGGAGTGGTGTTTACGTCAGTGCCAGTTTCGTCCGTGTCCGGAACCGCAAAGCCGGAAGTGGTCATCACAGCGCAGAGTGCGACTGCGAAGAGGGTTTTTGATAGTTTGTGATTTCTTTTCATTTAGGAATCCTCCAATATTTTGATTTTATTCTTATTTTGAGAGACGCCTCACACGTCTCTATAAGCAATACACTTTGGGTGTGGGAATTATTGCATCCAGCCGAAAAATTTTTTGTGGAAAGGCACCAACATATCTTTCACAAATTGCCGGTGTGAAAAGTTCGTTATTTTCGTGCGATATGATGTTGAAATATTCGCGACAATGTGCTATAATAACGTATGCTGGAATTAAACAGTAATCTTTCCGCGACACGGCTTATTGCAATAGACCGTGTCGAACTTATAATACCGAAAGGAGTAAACTAAGAAACAGTATGTTAAAAACATTTGCCAAGTGTATCCGTGAGTTCAAGAAGCAGACAATTCTTACTCCGATACTCGTAAGCTGTGAGGTACTTCTCGAATGCTACATACCGTTCAGAATCGCAAACCTCGTCAATGCGATAAGTGCTGGCGCCGAGATGCCAGAGCTGATTTCAAACGGAATCATCCTGATAATAATGGCACTGTTGTCGCTGATGTTCGGTGCATTGGCGGGCTATACTTGTGCCGAGGCATCGTGCGGATTTGCAAAGAATCTTCGCCATGACCTTTTTGCAAAGATTCAGGGCTATTCGTTCGAGAATATCGACCACTTCTCAACATCATCTCTCGTAACGAGGCTTACAACCGACGTTACAAACATCCAGCAGGCATTTATGATGATTATCCGTACAGCGATAAGGTGTCCTTTGATGCTCATATTCGCATTCATAATGGCGTTCATCATGGGCGGAAATATGGCTTGGATATTCGTCGTAGTAGTGCCTATCTTGGGAGTTGGTCTCTATATCATCTCGAGCAGAGCTAACCCCAGATTCAGGAGCGTATTCAAAAAGTACGATAACCTTAACAGCTCCGTTCAGGAGAATATCAAGGGCATCCGTGTTGTAAAGTCGTTCGTCCGTGAAGACTTTGAGCAGGAGAAGTTCAATAACGCCGCACGTGACGTCCAGAAGGACTTTACGATTGCTGAGAGAATCGTTGCTCTGAACAGTCCTCTTATGCAGTTCTGCCTTTACGTTGTTCAGGTCTTCGTTCTTTCGTTCGGTTCCTACACGATTATCACTTCCGCAGGACTCGACCTCAACATAGGACAGCTTTCTTCGCTTCTTACCTATAGCTTCATGATGCTCAATTCGCTCATGATGGTTTCGATGGTTCTGGTTATGATAACCATGGCGAACGAATCCATGAAGCGTGCCTACGAGGTTCTCAACGAGGAATCAACTCTCACGAGCCCCGAGAACGCTATCACAGAGGTCAAGGACGGTTCAATCGACTTCGACAATGTCAGCTTCAAGTATGCTCAGTCGGCTAAGAAGTATGCCCTTTCGGACATCAATCTCCATATCAAATCCGGCGAGACTATAGGAATTATCGGCGGAACCGGCTCCTCAAAGTCGTCGCTCATTCAGCTTATATCCAGATTATACGACGTAAGCGAGGGTTCTGTCAAGGTCGGAGGAGTAGATGTCCGTGATTACGATTTGGATGTATTAAGAAATAACGTCGCAGTAGTATTGCAAAAGAATCTCCTCTTCTCCGGCACTATCAAAGAAAACCTCCGTTGGGGCAATAAAGAGGCTACTGACGAAGAGATTATCGAGGCATGCAAGCTTGCCTGTGCCGACGAATTTGTCGAGACCTTCCCCGACAAGTATGACACCCATATCGAGCAGGGAGGCACCAACGTCTCCGGCGGACAGAAGCAGAGACTTTGCATTGCCCGTGCACTTTTGAAGAAGCCGAAAATTCTCATCCTTGATGACTCGACAAGTGCTGTCGACACCAAGACCGATGCGAAAATCAGATACGGATTCAAGCAGTATATTCCGACAACCACCAAGATTATCATCGCTCAGAGAACCGCATCAGTTGAAGATGCGGACAGAATAATCGTAATGGATGCCGGCAAGATTATCGCTATCGGCACACACGACGAGCTCCTCAAGTCGAGCGACATTTATCGTGAAATTTACGTCTCCCAGAACAAAGCGAGCTCCGACGAAAGGATGGCGAGTATAGATGGCTAAAGATTATTCGAATGTTCAGGTCAAAAGAAAGAACGTCCTGGTCCGTCTGTTCAAGCTCCTCATGAGCTTCTATCCCGTCATGCTTCCCGTTATGCTTGTTCTTCTCGTGTTCAACGCAATAGTAAGAAGTCTTCCTTCGGTATTCATGCAACAGGTTATCGCTTTGATTGAAGATGCAGGAAAAGTGACATAAGCGGGGAAGTACTCTCGCTCGTTGCAGTATTGGCAGCGTTCTATATTCTTTCAATTATACTATACCCAGATGATGGCTATCATCACTCAGGGAACCCTCGCTAAGCTCCGTGAAAAGATGTTTGCCAGAATGCAGAAGCTCCCGATAAAGTATTTCGACACAAACGACCACGGCGACATCATGAGCCACTACACGAACGATATCGACACTCTTCGTCAGATGATTTCCCAGAGTATTCCCCAGATGATGATGTCTATGGTAAGTGTAATTACTCTTGCCTGCATCATGCTTTATTACAGCATCCCGATGACTCTTGTAATCGTCTGTGGTGTAATCATTATGCTGATAATCACAAGGAAAATCGGCGGCGGCTCTTCAAAGTACTTTGTCCGTCAGCAGAAGGCTCTTGGTAAGGTAGAAGGCTACGCCGAGGAGCTCATGAACGGTCAGAAGGTCGTCAAGGTCTTCTGTCACGAGGAGGAAGCCCAGGCTGACTTCGACAAGCTCAACAACGCCCTCTATGAGGACTCGGCAAGAGCTAACAAGTACGCAAACACCTTGGGACCGATACTCAACAACATCGGCAACATTCTCTATGCTTTGGTAGCATTCGCCGGCGGAGTATTTCTGCTCTACAAGATTCCGAATCCGAGTATTTCCGGCGCCGTAATCTCAATCAGTATTGTAGTTCCGTTCCTCAACATGACAAAGCAGTTCACCGGCAACATCAGCCAGGTTTCAAATCAGCTGAACTCAGTTATCATGGGTATGGCCGGTACTCAGAGAATCCTCGATTTGATGGACGAAGAGCCCGAGGTCGACGACGGCTACGTTACTCTCGTAAATGCAAAAGAGAACGCCGACGGCACTATCACCGAGTGCGAAGAGAGAACCGGTCTTTGGGCTTGGAAGCACCCTCATACTGCTGACGGCTCGGTAACCTATACTCCTCTTAAAGGTGATGTCCGGCTCTATGATGTCGACTTCGAGTATGAAGAAGGCAAGCCTGTCCTCCACAACATCTTGCTTTATGCAAAGCCCGGTCAGAAAGTTGCCTTTGTAGGTGCAACCGGAGCAGGCAAGACGACCATTACAAACCTTCTCAACCGCTTCTATGACATCGCCGACGGCAAGATTCGCTATGACGATATCAACATAAACAAGATTTCAAAGGCGGATTTACGTCATTCTCTCGGCATGGTTTTGCAGGACACGAACCTCTTTACCGGCACTGTTATGGACAATATCCGTTACGGAAGACTTGATGCTTCGGACGAAGAGTGCATTGCGGCGGCAGAGCTTGCCGGTGCAAGCGACTTCATCGAGCGTCTTCCCGACGGCTACAACACCATGCTCACCGAGAATGGCTCTAACCTTTCTCAGGGTCAGAGACAGCTTCTCTCGATTGCCAGGGTTGCGGTTGCCGACCCGCCGGTAATGATTCTCGACGAAGCGACCAGCTCCATCGACACCCGTACCGAGCAGATAGTCCAGAAGGGTATGGATGCCCTGATGATAGGCAGAACCGTCTTCGTCATCGCACACCGACTCTCAACCGTCAAGAATTCGGACGTCATAATCGTCCTCGACCACGGCAGAATCATCGAGCGTGGCTCCCACGACGAACTCATCGCCGCCAAGGGACAATACTACCAGCTCTATACCGGAGCGTTTGAGCTTGAATAAGCTTTCCAGCAAGGAAATAACCCCGTACGATCAAAAAATCGCGCGGGGTTATAAAAAAGTTGTTGACAAAGCGATATAATTAGATTATAATAGAGACAGAAGAGCGGAACCGCTGCAAACAGTTCCGAGTCAATCTTAAAAGTGCGGATGTGAATCCTGCACAATGATTGGAAATTGACCGTTCCTTTTTACGCTAATTCAGGGCGGTTATTTTCTTTTATGGTTATCCGACCAGAGGTCAAACAACTTGAAAACAACTGTAAACACTAAATTGAGAAGTAACAAGACTTCAGAGATTGTTATGTTTATCGACCTCCCTTCTTTTATGTAGTCTCTGCGGAGCAGAAACTGCCGGAGCAGTTGCCTGCTCCACAGGAGAAGATCGACCTTTTTGTTTGTAAGCGGAGCTTACAAACTCACTCTTCTGTCGACATAATTGTACACGAAAACTTCATTTTTGTCAATGTAACTCTCTATATTTTTCTGCTCAGAGAAGAAAAAGTCGTTGACAAAGCGGCTCGAATGAGTTATAATGGTGACAGAAGAGCGGAACTGAAGCCACTCAGTTCAGGTTCAACCTCATATGTGTTACTGAGGAGTAACACTAATTTTGGAAATTGACCGTCCCCTTTAAGTATTCAGTACCGGGCGGTTATTTCTTTTTGCTCCCAGTCGTAAGACCGAGAACTCCAAGAACAATGACCGCAATCAGATTCATCAGTGAAATCACGATGGAAATCACTTCAAAAGTCGTCATGGCAGTCACCTCCTTCACCGAAGTAAAGGCTGAACCGCTTTTCACTCTTCTGTCGACATAATTGTACACTATAACTTAATTTTTGTCAATATAATTCCTCTGCGAAAGCAGGGGAATTATTTTTTTAGAAACCCGAAAATTTCCTCTTGACATCTACTACAAGATGTAGTATACTGTAATTACTACAAACTGTAGTAATATTTCAGAGAGGTGCACACTCAAATGAAAACTGACGACAGAATCACACACGGGCTTTCCGAAGCCGAAAGAGAAATAATGCAGGTAATGTGGGAGATGGGGGAGCCGGTGACGGTTTCACAGCTTCTTTCCGAGTTCGAGGACTCTAAAGGTTGGAAGCCGCAGACGCTCAACACCTTTCTTACAAGACTTGTCGCAAAGGGCTATCTCGAATCCCGCAAGCATGGCAACGCAAATGTCTACTCAACCCTGATTTCCAGAACCGAATTCGAGAGTCAGGAGGCAAGCGAGTTTGTCGAGAAGAACTACGGCGGCTCCGCAAAGCGCCTGATTGCCGCCCTAGTCGACAGCGGAACAGTCAGTGACGAGGAATTAGCCGAGCTCAAGCAGTGGTTCAGCGAGAGGTGACGGACATGCGAGAAGTATTTACGCTTGTTCTCATATCATCCCTGTTCACAGGATTTATAATGCTTCTTCTCTGCACTTATGACTTGCACCTGGGGAAGAATCTTTCTCCCAAAAAGAGAACAACCGCCGCAGACCTGACTCTTGCCCTTCAACCGGCAATGCTTTTGCTTGCAATCATGTTTTCGATGGTTCCGACCCATGAAGTGGCAACCGGAATCTCCACCAGCACAGTCATTGACGGTTTCACAGTTCCGGTAACTGTTGCCGAAGTATCGACGGCGGTCGACAACACAGTCGGCGTCACGGTCAGTTACGGAATCGATTTCGGAATTGTCTTCGGCATTTTCACCTTGACATGGCTTGTCGGAGTCGCAGAGACGGCTCTTTATAAGATAGTGTCTTACCTCCGCTTTGTACATAATCTCAAAAAGAGCCTCGCGAAATGCGATTATGATGCGCCAGTTACGGTGTTCACAAGCCCGAAGGCAACTTCGCCATTCTTAATGGGCTTCTTCCGTGCGAAGATAATTCTCCCCGACAAGCCGATGGATGAAGCGGAGCTTGAATTGGCAATAAAGCACGAGCTGATTCACCATAAACGCCACGACATCCAGAAGAAGTTCTGGATGGAGCTCCTGAAGTGCGTAAACTGGTTCAACCCGGCGTTTTACGTGTTTGCAAAAAAGCTCTCGGAGTTGTCGGAATTGACGGTTGACGAGATTCTGTCGTCAGATTTAGACCATACACAGAGAAAGGCATATGGCGGGTTGCTTCTGAAGTTTGCTTTAGCCGGAACAGGAAGTGTTTTCTGCTCCGAATTGAGCCATGCCGCAAGCAATCTCGCCGCAAGATTGGAGGTTATCATGAACGAAAACAGGAGTAAAACAACAAGAAAGGAAAAGATTGCTCTGGCAACTCTGGCGGTGGTTGTAGTTGCAGTGGTCGGTCTCAGCATCGGCATCTGTGCCGCCGCAATGCCGGAGGAGACAAAAGATATAGCCGCAAGCTATATGACCATAGTTCCGAATGAAGAAATCGAGCTCGTCAAGGCGGAGCCGGTAACCAGAACTATAGAAATCGACGAGAGCAAGACTATCGAGACCTATGGCATCGAGCAGGACCCGGTAAAGGGCTTCTCGAAGCTCTCGGATGTCGGAGAAAAGATTGATGAGGAAACCATCGAATCCGACTATACCAATGCCCCGACGAAATATGTCTATCTTTTAAGCCTTACTAATAGCAAGGATGGAAGTCTTGAGATTAATAAAATAGCCTATTCAAATGGCGAGATAATAGTTATTAGTGGAACTGATGGCAATGCAATAAGTCTTTCGCCTGGAGATGAGGTAAATCTCACCATAATGCCTGACTATTCGCCAGCCTACTCAAACACAGATGGCAAAGGTGAACATGTGGAAGTTGGTTATGTCCTCGATGAAAAACTTGTTGAGGTTTATCACGGTTATATCCCAGAAGACGGTCTTGAAGTTCCATTTACGACAGAAAAAGATGGAGAGTATCAATTATATCTCATCAACTACTGTGCCGGAATGCAGAACTATGAGAGTGTAACTGTGGAGATCAAGTAAAGGAGAATTATTATGTTAAAGAAAGTAGCGAGTGTTCTGTTTGCGTTAGTTCTTTGTCTGATTATAGCAATAGGCGTCTATGCAGGTGGCGAAGTGGCCAAAGTAGTGGAATCATATAATCCCTTGAGAAGTACTGACTATACCTATGGTAGTTATAGTCTCGAAAGTGGTTATACTTGGATTCTTGGATCAAATACTTCAACTAGTGGATATTATCATATCAATTCTGGGAACGCTATTGTATTGAAGACAAAATTATCTTCAAACGAAAATAATATTGAAATGGGGTATTATTGCAACGGAGTGTATACAGTATGTAATTGGTCTTCATCAGGTTCGATATTTGGAAAATACACATATACCTGTACGATGAACATTGCAGAAGAAGGAGATTATAAGTTCTTTATCTCCAATAAAACCGCAAAAACATTGACGTTTACGTCAACTACTATTTCTTACTAATAGTCAATCGCAAAAAATTTATATGCAGAAAGGAAACTTGATATGAAAATTAAAACTGCAATTTTTCAGTATGTTTCGATACTAGTATGCTTTTTTCTAGCGGTAACCAATGTATTTTTAATACAGGTTAATGCATGTACAAATGCATACTACAGTTGGACGTGGATGGATGGAATTGATATGTCGAATCTTTCGGCGTCAGTCTATACGTCGAATTACTGTGATGTAACAACGGTAAATGCAATGTTTGCATGGAATTATATATCATCAGTAATCATTACTTCGATAAATTTCTACGACGACGATGATGATGAAACTTTCGCACGAAGTGACATTAATGTGTACGAGGCAGATCTAACGGGGACAATTATCGGTCAAACATTACTTTATACTGAAACATCTAGTGGGTATTCACGAGTTAGTATTTCTTCTACCGGGGCAATTGTAAGCCAGGTTCGCATATATTTGGATCCTAGTTTGATGAATACAACAGATGAGTGGAGAGCAAAAACTTTGACACACGAAATCGGTCATGCTTTGGCACTCAAGCATCCAATACTTGTGGATTGTACAAGTCAATGTGTTATGCAACAAAATTCATCTGGATATGCAACAAGTACGATTCAACAACATGATATAAATAATCTGATTGCAAAATGGGGGTATTGAAAATGAAAGCACAAAGAAAAAGTTACATTCCTATTGTGGCTTCTTTAGTAACCATAGTTCTCATGGTACTTATTGTATTATTCATTTATAGTAACAATTTGGACAATGAGATTTCTTTGATACAGGCAGATAGAAATATACTTGCTGAAACACCGGATGATTTAGCGGATGTGAGCGATGTAATCGTTTTAGCCAAGCTGAAAGATTCCGAAAATATACTAATCACAGACCCAATGGACGGAAATATTATTACAGGATATCAAAAGTCGAAATTGGAAGTATTAGAGGTTTACAAGGGTGATATATCTGGAGAAGATATAGTAATCACAGAAGAGTGTTTTTACGTTGATGATACGTTATGGACGCAGCAAGGGTACTTACCGATGGAGAAGGATACAGAATATATACTTTTCTTATCAGCGTATTCTGATGAATCTCTATATGCAGGAATGTATTTTCCTGTAGATTTGGAGCATGGGAAATATGTGGTAAAGAAATCTGATTCCAGCGAAATGGCAACTGTATCGAAAAGGTCGGATTTACAAATTGGTACTGAGACTAATAAGGATGAGTATATGATATGGTATCAGTGTGCAATAGATATGATCAATGGGCTAAAGCAGGCCGAAAAAATTGTAGATGTAGATGATAACATCTCTACAACAGTCAAATAACTTATATGGGGCGATTCAGATGATTACCAAATTAAAATGCGTAGTTACCTTGGTTTTATTGGTTTCTGTTGTATGCATTGTTGGCTGTTCTGATCGGCAGGTGTATGAATCGGTTATTTCGGATGGCTCTGTTTCAATATCTGCTTCTGAAGATAGTGTGGAAATAACAACAGTAGCTACAAAGGCAACAGAGATTTTAGAAGCAGAAATCTCCGAAGTATCCTCAACTGCCATAACGGCGGCAGAGACTACTACTGAGTCGACAGCTGAACCGACTGTTTCTGAAGAAACTGAATCTTATGCTGTAATTGATACTGATGAGACTGTGGATGAAGTCGAAGAAGGGTATTCTTTTGCTATATATCAGATTGGAACGGACAGGGACGCATTGGCAACATCTGCGGACAAACTTGACAGCGTCAGTGATGTCATAATCAAGGCAGTTCCAATAGCGCAGGAAAATATTCTCATTACAGACAGCTCAGGGAGTGTTATCACCGGATACCTGAAAACGACAGTGCAGGTTTCAGAGGTTTACAAAGGCGAGGTTGATTTAAGCGAGGAGCTTGTTGTTACAGAAGAATGCTATTTCACCGATTCAAATTCTGTCTTGTGGACAAGTCAGGGATATATTCCCATGAGCATAGGAAGCGAATATGTTCTGTTTCTTTCGACATATTCTGTAGACTCATCTTACGCAGGAATGTACTTCCCGGTGGATTTGGAATATGGAAAATATGCGGTTTCAGATGATAGTACATATTTTGATGTTCAGTCAGAAGTATCTATATACGACCTGCAAATAGGAGATTGCACCGACAAAGAGAGATATATCGAATGGTATAGTTATGTTGCAAATATGTATTAGTTTTTCTGCCGGTATGCAGAACTATGTGAGCATTGAGGTCGAGATAGACTGATCCAAGCTTCCAAGCCGTCCCATAGCACAAAAAGACCCACCCGGACTGCTCCGAGTGGGTTTTGCTATGTGTTCGTGTTGTAGATTATCCCAATCCATCAATCCAACCCTGATAGTATTCAAGGCTGTCGTCGTAGACTTTGAGGGTGCGGCGGTTGAAGATGCCGAAGGTTTCACTGCCGACGTCGCAGTAGTTGTTGTCCCAGGCAATGCACATTATGCCGTTGCTCTTGGCTTTCGAGACGAGATATTTCGCCCATTCATATCTGTCCTCACTGTTGTTCTTGTTGATACAGCCACATTCGCCGATGATGACGGGGATGCCGTTTCTGACGAAGTTGTTGTAGAGGTCGCGGATGACGCTGTTGATGGCGCTCTTTGCAGAGCTGTCGAAGCTTGTGTAGGACATGTCGGGGTTCTGGCAGAGGTTGTATGGGTCGTAGACGTGAACTGTCAGAATGAGTCTGTCAGAAACTGTGTCCTCCGGCATACTGAAGAGAGAAAGGCAGGCAGTGCTGGTCTGTGCAGCATAGGTTGAAACCATCAGATATCTTGAAGCGTTGTTTCCGCCTGAAGCTCTGACGACATTGACAAACGCCTGATTGCAGTCCATAACCGTCTGCAAAGCCGCCTTGCAGGTGGAGGATGAGCTGTCAAAGCTCCACTCATAGCTGGTGTCAGCAAGTCTCGGCTCGTTCATCGGTTCAAAGATGAGGTGCTCGTCATAGTCCTTGAAATACTCGGCGACCTGAGTCCAGATTTTGGTGATGTACTCAACCGCTTCGTCATGATTGTCGGCGGATGGATAGTAGGCGTCGTTGTCGTGGTGGGAGTTGATGATGACATACATATCGTTCTCGAGAGCCCAGTCGACGACCTCCTGAACTCTTGCAAGGAAGGATTCGTTGATATTGTAATCGCTGTCGCAGTGGTAGCTCCATGAAACGGGAATCCTGATTGTCATGAAGCCGAGATCATTGATAGTGTCGATCATAGCTTCTGTCGTTTTCGGATTGCCCCAAGAGGTCTCGGATGAGCCCTGTGAGTCGAACGAGTTACCTAAATTCCATCCGACGCCCATGGCATCAATCAGGTCGTCCGGGTCGATGTCGAGGATAGCATCAACGTGAGCTTTGGTTGATGTGGTAGTGGTGGTTGCGGCGGTGGTAGCCGCAGTGGTGGCGGCTGTTGTGGCGGTTGTCGTCATGGTGGTTGTTACAGTCGGCTTCTCTTCCTGCAGGTAGTTGTTTGAAACGTAACCAACAGTTCCGCTGTAGTCAATC
The DNA here is from genome assembly GCA_021199855.1 of Oscillospiraceae bacterium. Classification (GTDB taxonomy): domain Bacteria; phylum Bacillota; class Clostridia; order Oscillospirales; family Ruminococcaceae; genus Faeciplasma. The sequence continues at coordinate 7,789 of JAJQHD010000014.1, read as the reverse complement.
TGGTACCATCCGGTTGAAGCAATTCCTGTGACGGTAACCTCTTCGCCCTGATCAAGATGCCCGATCCTGTCGTAGTCTGTCGAAGGACCCGAGCGGACATTGACAGACGACCTGGCATAGAGCATAAGATTCGCTTTCTCAACAGTGAATGCCGCAGTGGTGACTTCCTCTGTTGTGACAATCGCGGTTGTAGCCTCGGTTGTGGCAACGGTGGTCGCCTCGGTGGTGGCTTCGGTTGTCGCTTCTGTAGTGGTCGTGACCTCTTCGGTGGTGGTTTCCACGGTAGTTGTGACTTCAGGAGCAGTAGTAATGGCGGCATCCGAAGTGAACACCTCGTCAGTTCCGCTACTTGCGCACCCGCAGAAGCTCAATGCCATTGTGAGAATAAGTATTGCTGAAATAAATCTCTTCAAATTCTTCATATATGTAGTACCTCCATACATAGATTGTAACATATATCGGGGAGAATAGCAAGAAAAATCCCCAAGCTTTTGCTCAGGGATTTCAAAACTGGTGCGGCAAGTGGGACTTGAACCCACACGTCTATGACACACGCACCTCAAACGTGCCTGTCTGCCTATTCCAGCACTGCCGCATATTTCTGTCGGAGAAGTTATCTCTCAAACAACTCCTACATTATAGCACCGACTCTCCGGTTTGTCAACCCCAAATTTCAAAAAAATTTTTCTTATCCCTTACTTCGACTTTTTCATCAAGTGGTACTTTACAACTGGCGAAAATAATGCTATAATTTCAGTATAAAACTCAAAGGGAGGACTTTCTGGTGTCTTGGGTTAAAAGAATTTTGTCGGTAATTGTTTGCCTCACTATAGTTTTAACGGCATTTTCCGCCTGTGGGGAGACTGAGGTCGTTTTGCCGGATGAGGACGGCTGGGTAACTGCCTGGGCGGCGGCTCCCGAAGCTTCCGATGTCGATACTCTTCCTTCAAACCCGGGACTGAAAAACAACACCCTCCGTGAGGTCATCCGCCCGAGCATTTCCGGCGACACCATCACGATAATTCTCTCGAATGAATACGGCTCGATTCCTGTTGTCTTTGAAAGCGTCCATATCGCCAAGCTCAAATCCTCCGGAAGCGACGCTATTGATACATCCACCGACACGGTTCTGACGTTCAATGGCTCCGAAAGCGTAACCGTTGAAGCCGGAGCAACCGTCACATGCGACGCAGTAAGCTTTGATGTTGAAGCTCTCGAAGAAATCGCCGTTTCAATCTGTCTCGGGGACTACACCGGCGGAACGGTAACCTGCCACAAGCTCTCGAACTATTCGACATGGGTCACCGAGGGCAATTGCGTCTCTGACGAAAGCTTTTCGGCGGTCAAGGTTATGAGCAGTTGGTACTATATAACCCGGCTCGATGTCTGGAGCGAAGCGGGGACAAAGGCTGTTGTCTGCCTCGGGGACTCCATCACCGACGGTGCCTGCTCGACCTATAACCAGTATCAATCATGGTGTGACCAGCTTGCATATATGCTCAATTCAAATCCGCTCACCGAAAATATCTCCGTCGTGAATATGGGCATTTCAGGAAACATGCTTACCGGCGAATCGAGTGACACGGCAGTAAACCGCCTTACGAGGGACGTTCTTGAAGTCTCCGGTGTCAGGTATGTCATACTATTAATAGGTATAAACGATGTCGGAACCGCGCAGGCGGACATTTCCGACGAAATGATAGAGTGCTATAAGGAGATTATTTCCCAGTGCCACGCCGCAGGTTTAAAAGTCTACGCTGGAACGCTGACTCCCGTCAAGGGCAATTTCTATTATTCAGAACTTCACGAAAAGATAAGAACTGCTGTCAACGAGTTCCTCACGTCTGAGGATTCCGGCTTTGACGGAGTGATAGATTTTGGAGGAGCAATCGCCAGCGATGAGGACTCCGCCCAGATGGCGGACGAGTACAACGGCTCCACCGCCGACTACCTCCACCCGGGAGATGCCGGCTACAGGAGGATGGCGGAGGAAGCATATGAAAGCCTTCTTGACTTCTGGCAGGAGAACTGAACTGTTATGCAGGGGTGCTGACAGAAACTGATATTTGAAGAGTAAAACGCCGCACGATTGAAGAGTGCGGCGTTTTGCTGTCAGAAAGCATACTAATTAAAAAATACCCATTGCAAACTGACACGAAATAGTGTATAATGATACTCGTAAGTTTACTTGGGGCTACGCTAGCTGTGGTCCTACTACTATAAACGGAGGTAATATAAATGCTCGTATCTGCAAAGGACATGCTGAACAAGGCTCGCGACGGTCATTATGGCGTCGGACAGTTCAACATCAACAATCTTGAATGGACAAAGGCTGTACTTCAGACCGCTGAGGAGCTCAAAGCTCCCGTTATTCTCGGTGTTTCCGAGGGTGCCGGAAAGTATATGTGCGGCTACACCACCATCGTAGGAATGGTTAAGGGAATGATCAACGAACTCGGAATCACCGTTCCGGTCGCTCTTCACCTCGACCACGGTACTTTTGAGGGTGCAAAGAAGTGCATCAACGCCGGTTTCAGCTCTATCATGTTTGACGGCTCGCACTATCCTATCGAAGAGAACATCAAGCTCACCACTGCTCTTGTAAACACCTGCGACATATTGGGAATTTCCCTCGAAGCTGAGGTCGGAGCTATCGGCGGTGAGGAAGACGGCGTCGTTGCTATGGGCGAATGTGCAGACCCCGCTGAGTGCAAGCAGATTGCAGACCTCGGCGTTACCATGCTCGCCGCTGGTATCGGCAATATTCACGGCAAGTATCCCGAGAACTGGCCCGGACTTTCCTTCTCCACTCTCGAAGCAATCAAGGCGGCTGTAGGCGATATGCCTTTGGTTCTCCACGGCGGCACCGGAATCCCGGCTGAGCAGGTCAAGAAGGCAATTTCCCTTGGCGTTGCTAAGATCAACGTAAACACCGAGTGCCAGATTGCATTCACTGCTAAGGTTCGTGAGTACATCGAAGAAGGCAAGGATCTCACCGGCAAGGGCTTCGACCCGAGAAAGGTTCTCGCTCCCGGCGTAGAAGCCATCAAGGACACCGTCAGAGAAAAGATGGATATGTTCGGCTGCATCGGCAAGGCTTGATAATCCGTTTCACAGAAAAAATACCGGTTTGGAATTTCCAAACCGGTTATTTTTTTGTTCGATGTAGGGGCGGATATTATCCGCCCGAAAAACTCGGCTGTGATGTAACGGGCGGATGGTATCCGCCCCTACAGATTATTCGCTATCCGCCAAAATCTCTTTCAGATATTCATACGCCGTCTCGCCCATTTTGGCATATCCTGCGTCGTTCGGGTGGAGATAGTCGTTCCAGATGGAGACGTAGTCGTCGAGGAGCTTCGAGGTGTTGTCGGGATCCTGCAAAGCCAGGTCGAAGTCGATATAGCCGTCAAACTTCGACTTGCTCGAACGGATATATTCGTTCAGGGCGACTCTTGTCTCGTCGTGGAGTTCTGAATAGTAGGAGCTTCCCTCAATCGGGGTCAGGGTTCCCGCATAAATCAGGATATCGTTCTCGTGGCAGAGTTCTATCAGCTCTTCATAGGCGTCGATGATGCTTTCGGAAAGATCTTCCGACTCATAGCCGATGTCATTGATGCCAATTAGGAGGATGCAATATCTTTCACCGGGGGTGTCGGCGAGAACGTCGATAACGTCTCTCTGGAATCTATCGACAAGTGCGTCGCCCAAGCCTCCGAAGACTGCGTTTCCGCCGATTCCCTTGTTGACAACCGCAACATTTCCGACGCTGTCGTCAGCGGCAAGGAGTTCCATAAGGGTGTCGGGGTATCTTGCATAGCCGTTTGTTGTTGAGCTTGCGCCGTCGGTGATGGAGTCGCCGATGCAGACTACCGTCTTTGTTCCGGCTTCAGCCCAGGTCTCGACGCTTTCGATATAATAGGTCGAAGTCATTACACTGGCTCCGGTGAGGGTTTCGTCAGAAACATGGTCGCCCTCAGCAATCCATGTCGAGCAACGTGCGGCAGTGTGGCAGGTGATGGTTCCTCCGACGTAGTTTCCAAACTTGATTGTGATTGCAAGGCAATCGAGCGCTTCAAAGCTGAAATCGACTTCATCCGACACAATCTTCTCTCCGCTTGAAAGGTCGACGCTTTCTGAACCGCCGTTAAATGTAATCACGGTGTCGGTAGAGGTGTCAATCGTCGAAGAAGAAGAGTCGACGAGATGTGCGATGTGAACGGATTCGATATTCAGCGGAATGTCGCCGTACTCATTCGAGAGTGTGATTCTTATCTTGTCGCCGCCTATGGAGACTCTCACCTGCTGGCGGCAGGTGTTTTGCTTGAGAGACGGGCTTGTCGGTGTTTCGTCGACACTTGCGGTGAGCATTGCAGTTCCCCAGGTTGTGAACCAGCCGTCCTCTTCAACAATGCTGGCTCCGACGGTACTGCTCCCGCAACCGGTTGCTCCGATAAGAAGCATTGCCGCAAGTACCAGGCTCAGAAGCCTTTTTGCGATTTTGTTTAACATAATAAGCACTCCTTATGAAATAAAGTTCTTAAGATAGTTATAAATGGTTGTTCCGACATATCTGTAGCCACTCTCGCTGAAATGCAAGCCATTTCCCCACCATGAACTATATTGAGACTGCAGTTTTGTAGAATCAGAGGAAGATGCAACCGCCGAAGCAAGGTCGACATAACCATCGAACGCAGAATCAGACGACATTATGTATGCATTCACAGTCTGGCGAATCTGTTCGTGAAGCTCAGAATAGTTATCGTTGCCGCATGGGGTTATAGTACAACCGATAACCTTGATTCCAGCCTCGTGACATTCTTTGATGAGCTTTTCATAGCCGTCAATTAATTTCTGGGAAATATCAGTCGTCGCTCCGTTGATGTCGTTGACGCCCATATAAACAATACAGTACTTGACTCCGGCAACTTCTACAATATCTCTTGTAACTCTTCCAAGACCTGTTGAATTGTCCGAGGTTCCTAAGAACGGAGTTCCGCCGGCTCCCATATTGATTACAGAGTAGCCGCTGAGTTTTGAGTCAGCCTGCAGAAGCTCTGCCATCTTGTCGGTGTATCTTGCGAATGAGTTGGTTGAAATGCTTGCACCGTCCGTGAGAGAATCTCCCAGGCAGACGATTGCTCCGCCGCTCGAATCAGCCATAACGTCAAGCTCAGATATGAAGTACCACATTTCAAATGTTGAAGCGGATGACCATGCGTTATCGGAGGTGTGGCTTCCGGATACAATCCAGTTTGTGCATCTCGAAGCGCGGTGAAGAGTGATAACGGAGGGCATCGAGCTCACCTTCATCGTAACTGCGATGTCGTCGAGAGCTTCAAACGAGAAGCTGATGGTGTCGGTGGTTATCGTCTTTCCAGCCGGGACGGTTATCTTTTTACTGCCGTTGTAGGTGACGGTGACTATTGTGGAGGTGTCAATCCTGTAGCTTGATGAGCTGTTCAGCATTGCAAGCTCCATGTTGTCTATAACCAGGTCGGTCTTGCCGTATTCGTTCGAGATGACCAGCCTCAATTCGTCTCCGCCGAGAGAAGGTCTTATCTGCTGGCGGATGGTGACGGTCGAGCCGCTCGTAGCTTCAGCTGGAATGGCATCGGACGACCAAGCCATCTGCATAGCTGTTCCCCAGGATGCTATCCAGATTTCACTGCTGGATGTATCATCAGCAGTTGCAGCTGTTGTTGCCGCTGTGGTTGCCGCTGTGGTTGCCGTGGTTGTCGCCGCAGTTGTGGCGGCGGTGGTGGCGGCAGTAGTTGCGGCTGTAGTGGTGGTTGCGGTGGTAGTTACCGGCTTTTCGGTGACGAGATAGTTGTTACTGACATATCCCTCGCCGCCCTCAAAGCTGATTCTATACCATCCGGTTGAAGCGAGTCCTGTGACGGTTACTTCCTCGCCTTCGTCCAAGTGTCCTATTCTGTCGTAATCGGTCGAAGGACCAGAGCGGACGTTGACGGAAGACTTCGCATACATCACAGCGCTCATCTCTTCGACGGTATATGCCGCGGTGGTCTCTTCAGTAGTCGCAACGGTTGCGGTTGTCGCTTCTGTGGTGACGGCAGTTGTCGCTTCCGTTGTGGTGGTGACAGCCTCTGTAGTTGCTTCTGTAGTGGTTGTTACTTCTTCTGTGGTAGTCGCTTCGGTGACCGCTTCTGTGACTTCGGCGTCAGATGACGCAACAGTTACGCTTGTCACCTCATCATCGGTTGAACTGTTCGCACAGCCGGTGAAGACGGAAAACGCCATCATCACAGCGACTATCAGCGACAGACCTTTTTTCAGTTTCTTCATAGCTTGTTCCTTTCAATATATCAGATAAACATGGTGAGATAGTCATAAATGGTCGAGCCAAGAAGCCCGTATCCGGTTGCGTTGAAGTGGAGATAGTCGTTCCATGTGGAGACATAGCTCGAATCCATCTTCGATGAATCAGCTTCTGAAGCAACTGCTGATGCCAAATCTACATAGCCGTCGAACGCAGAGTCCTCAGACATGATGTATTCGTTTACAGTCTGGCGAATCTCCTCGTGGAGCTCAGAATAGTAGCTACTGCCGTTGAACGGGGTGATTGTGCAACCGATAACGGTGATTCCGGCTTCGTGGCACTCCTCAACCAAAGTCTCATACCCTGCGATAATGTCAGCTGAAATGTCAGTAGTCGCACCTCCGATGTCGTTTACACCCATAAGGACAACGCAGTACTTGACTCCGGAAATGTTCACAATATCTCTGGTGACTCTTCCCAGACCGGTAGAGTTGTCAGACGAACCCAAGAAATTGGTTCCGCCGACACCCATATTGATTACAGAGTAGTACTGCAAATAGAGGTCTTCCTGCATGAGCTCCATTAGTGCGTCGGTGTAACGGGTGAACGAGTTCTCAACTATGCTTGCGCCGTCTGTCAGAGAATCTCCCAGGCATACAATTGCGGCGCCGGAATTCTCATCAGCCTTGACGTCCATAACAGCCAGGAAGTACCACATTGCGTATGTCGAAGCTCCCGACCAGTCATTGTCAGAAACGTGCGAGCCGGTGATAATCCAGTTGGTGCAACGAGAGGCTCTGTGAAGAGTGATAGTTGACGGCATAGAGCTTATCTCCATTGAAACCGCAATGTCGTCAAGAGCAGAGTAGGGGAATTCGACTGCATCGGTGACAATAGTCTCGCCGGCAGGAACAGTGATGGTTGTGCTTCCCTCATATGTGACTGTGACAGAGCTGTCAGTGTCGATTTCATAGCTCGTGGGGGCAAGAAGCATTGCAATCTCCATGCTGTCGATAACCAGGTCTGTGCTTCCGCACTGGTTGGAAAGGGTGAATCTGAGTTCGTTTCCTGACACGGAAGGACGAATCTGCTGGCGGATGGTGACCGTCTTGCCACTTGTAGCTTCGCTCGGGATGGTGTCAGAAGACCATACAGTCTGCATAGATGTTCCCCAAGCCGCGAGCCAGGATTCAGTTGCCTCTTCTGTTACTTCAATCATGTCTTCCTCTTCCTCCGTTACATCAGCGTCGTTTTCGGTGCTCCCGCAAGCTGTCAGCATGGTAACCGCCATAGCCGAAGCCATCACAAGAGCCAGAAACCGACGAAGATTTCTGAATTTCATAGTCATAATAGTTGTTCCTTTCGATAAAAAAATAAGTAAGTCTATTGTAGCATATTATCGAAAAAAAGTAAACTGCTTTTTTTGGAAACCCCTCAGTCAGCCCTTCGGGCTGACAGCTCCCCTTTCAGGGGAGCCAGTTGTCTTCTCTCGAAAGCCTTTGATTG
>JAJQHD010000006.1 GCA_021199855.1 Oscillospiraceae bacterium | reverse complement strand
ATATCTTTCTTCGTTATTTTATTCTTTTTGGGTCACATCTCTTGACAACGCAGAGTTTGGCAAAGCCAAACTTCAATTACTCATTGCAATTTCCACCACATTGTGATATTATAATATAGTGTAACCAACAAACCAAAGAAGAGGTGTTCATTATGCTCGCAAGTCGTGTTAAGAGTTTCAGGGGCGGGGTGCATCCGAAAGGGAATAAGGAGATGTCCCGGGAGTGCCCGATTGAAAAGCTCTCTCCGAAAGGCGAAATATCATATCTTATGAGTCAGCATATCGGTGCTCCGGCTCAACCGTGCATCACAGTCGGGCAAAGAGTTCTCGTGGGGGAGACCATCGCAAAGGCTCCGTCGTTTGTTTCCGCCGATATCTGCTCGTCGGTTTCGGGGACGGTCAAGGCTATCAAGCCGGTTCCCACTTCATCCGGCGACGACGTTACAGCCATCACAATTGAAAACGACTACGAGTACGAAGCGGTCGAAGGCTTGGGTGAGCCTAGAGACTACGAAAATCTCACGAAAGACGAGATTCGGGAAGCTATCCGAAATGCAGGACTCGTCGGAATGGGCGGTGCGGGATTCCCGTTGTCTGTAAAACTGGCAGTTAAAGATGACACTAAGATTGATTATGTCATCGTGAACGGTGCCGAGTGCGAGCCTTACATAACCTGCGACTACAGACTCATGATTGAGCGCCCCGAAAAGGCGGTTCTGGGCTTGAAAGTCGTTCTGAAGCTTTTTGACAACGCCAAAGGCGTATTTGCAATAGAAAACAACAAGCCGGAAGCCATCGAAGCTCTTGCCAAAGCGACTGAAGGAAGCGAGCGGATGATAGTCCAGCCCTTAAAGACAAAGTACCCTCAGGGCGGCGAGCGACTGATAATCGAAGCGGTCACCGGACGGCAGATTAATTCAAAAATGCTTCCTGCCGATGCCGGTTGCGTAGTAATAAACCTTTCCACCATAATGGCGGCGGCGGACGCCGTCTGCTCGAGGACACCCTTACTCACAAGAGTAGTCACCGTCACCGGAGATGCAATCGTGAACCCGTCGAACTTTGAAGTCCCGATTGGAATCTGTGCCAGAGAACTGGTCGAAGCGGCAGGCGGTTTTAAACAGGACCCCGAAAAGATAATCTTCGGTGGACCTATGATGGGACCATCGATAATAGATCTGGACGTTCCCATCACAAAGACAACTTCCTGTATTCTGTGCCTTGGGCATGATGAAGTCAAGAATCTCGAAGCGACAGCTTGCATCCGATGCGGACGTTGCATGGACGCCTGCCCGGAAAATCTGATGCCGCTGAAGCTCAAAGACCTGGCGGACAGACGCAAATACGAAGAATTTGAAAAGCTCGGCGGACTTGAATGTATAAGCTGTGGCTCCTGCACATATATCTGTCCCGCAAAGCAGAGGCTTTCGCAGTCAATCACTGCGGCAAAACGTGAAGTACTTGCAAGAAAGAAGGCGAAAAAATGAAGCTGAATATGTCAATTTCGCCCCACGTGAGGGACAGGGACACGACACGCTCGTTAATGCTCGATGTGGCAATAGCGCTGATTCCGTCAATCATAATCGGAATTTACTACGGCGGATGGCGTGCGGCTTTGGTCGTCGCCCTCTCGGTCGGCTCCTGCGTCCTCTGCGAGTTCCTCTATGACAAGCTTATGCACAAGCCGAATACTATTGGCGATTGCTCGGCGGTTGTTACGGGGCTTATACTCGCCTGCAATCTCTATTCAACCGCACCAATCTGGCTCCCAATCTTGGGCGGAGCGTTCGCAATAATCGTCGTCAAAATGCTCTATGGCGGACTCGGGCAAAACTTCATGAACCCGGCTTGCGCCGCAAGGTGCTTTCTCTTGATTTCATTCCCGTCAATTATGACGAACTACCCGGCTCTCGACGGCGTTTCAAGCGCAACTCCATTGACGGCATTTACTTCGGGAGAGTCGGTAACTCTTGAATCCTTGCTTTTAGGAAACCACATCGGCACCATCGGCGAGACTTCGGTAATCGCAATCCTGGTCGGATTTATCTACTTAATTTGCAGAAGGGTAATCTCCCCAAAAATTCCCGTCTGCACGGTTGTTTCGGCGGCGCTGTTCATCTTCATTTTCGGAAACATGGCTGGCGAAACGGTAACTCTCAGCTACATGACGGTTCAGCTTCTCTCGGGAGGACTCCTCTTCGGCGCCGTATTCATGGCGACTGACTATGTCACGGCTCCCGTTACAAACTGGGGACAGGTAATCTATGCAGTTGTAATAGGTCTTTTAGTAGCGTTTATAAGATGCTTCGGCGGCTCGACAGAGGGAATGAGTTATGCAATCATAATTGCGAACCTCTTAACACCGCTTCTTGAAAAAGCCACCCAGCCGAGACCTTTCGGAGTGAGAAAGGAGAAGGCGAAATGAAAAAGATAGTAATTGATACCCTGAAGCTGGTTGTGATAACCTTAGTCGCCGGACTTCTTCTCTCGATAGTATATCAGCTCACGAAAGACACAATTGCGGCGGCTGAGGCGCAGGAATTAACAGATTCCTATTCGGCAGTAATGTCAAGTGCATCTCAATTTACCGAAATCGAAAACCCGGAAACGGACGCTTTCGGCGAAGACAACACTCTCAACACGGCGCTATACGCCTATGATTCCGAAGGAAACGAAATCGGTGCGGTCTTGTCCGTCACATCTCATAAGGGCTATGGCGGGGATATCGACATCACAATCGGCATCGACACGGACGGAGTCATCACCGGAATTGTTGTGACTTCAATGTCTGAGACTTCGGGTCTCGGCGCCAATTGCCAGAACGAAGAATGGATTTCGCAGTATATCGGAAAGAGCGGCGAAGTCGTCTACACAAAGACCGGTGCCACGGCTGACAACGAAATCGACGCCATCTCGGGCGCAACAAAGACCACCCGGGCGGTAACAAACGCCGTCAATGCGGCTTTAGAATTTGCTTCGGAATACTTCGGCTACGGTGAAGGAGGCGAAAACTCATGAAAACAGCTCTTGAACGGCTCTATAACGGCATAATTAAGGAGAACCCGACGCTTGTTCTCATGCTCGGAATGTGCCCGACTTTAGCCGTCACGACGAGCGCCATGAACGGCTTAGGCATGGGTCTTTCGACCTGCTTTGTCCTGATGCTCTCAAACCTGATTATTTCGCTCCTCAGAAAATTCATCCCCGAAAGTGTCAGAATGCCTGCGTACATAGTAGTAATCGCATCGTTCGTAACGATTGTCGAGCTCCTCATGCAGGCGTATGTGAGAAGCCTTTATGCTTCACTCGGGCTCTATATCCCGCTTATCGTCGTAAACTGCATTATAATGGGGCGTGCTGAAAGCTATGCTTCAAAGAACCCTCCGGTTGCATCCTTCTTTGACGGCTTGGGAATGGGCTTGGGATTCACCCTTGCACTCACCATTATCGGCGCCATAAGAGAGCTTTTGGGAGCAGGCACTCTCTTCGGGTTCAACATTATGCCCGACAGCTTCGAGCCGATTTCAATCATGATTATGGCTCCCGGTGCGTTCTTTGTTCTGGCAGTGCTGACTGCTCTTCAGAACAAGCTCGGCGCTCCATCTGCTACAAACAAGAAGAGTTCAGAATCTTGCGCAGGTAATTGCGCAGGTTGTGGCGCCGCTTGCGCTTTCAGAGCAGAAGCTAAAGAAGGAGGTGACGGCAAATGAGTGCTATAACCACTTTGGTAGTCGGAATCATCTCTGCGGCACTTGTAAATAACGTCGTCCTGAGCAGGTTCTTGGGACTTTGCCCGTTTTTGGGAGTCTCCCGCAAGACCTCGACAGCCGTCGGAATGGGAACGGCAGTTATCGCCGTCATCACCGTTTCCTCCTGCATAACCTACTTCATAAATATTTACATATTGGGCGAGACCTATTCGTACTTGCGCACGATAGTCTTCATCCTGATTATTGCCGGGCTGGTTCAGTCGGTCGAGATTATTCTTAAGAAAACGATGCCGTCGCTCTATAAGTCTCTGGGAGTTTACCTCCCGCTCATCACGACAAACTGCTCGGTTCTCGGCGTCGCAATTGACTCCGCACAGAACAGCTACAGCTTTGCTGAGACGATGATTTATTCTGTAGGAACCGCAATCGGATTCCTGATTGCAATAGTCATCATGTCGGGAATCCGTGAGAGAATCGAGGACAACGACGTCCCGGAGGCGTTCCAGGGTATGCCGATTGTGCTCGTAACCGCAGGGCTGATGGCAATCGCCTTCGTCGGCTTCTCGGGAACAATGTGAGGTGAGAGTATGATAACGGAAATCATTATTGCCGCGGCGGTTATCGTCGTGATAAGTATCATCGTCGGAATTGCTCTCGGCTTTCTCTCAAAGAAATTCAAAGTAGAAGTCGACCCGAAGGAAGCTCAGATTCGTGAATGTTTGGCAGGAAGTAACTGCGGCGCCTGCGGCTATGCCGGATGTGATTCATATGCAAAAGCAGTAGCTGAAGGAAAAGCCGAACCGACGCTTTGCAATGCCTCCGATAAAGTGAAGATAGGCGAAATTCTGGGACTTTCACTCTCTCAGGGCGAGCGAATGGTCGCCTATGTGAAGTGTGCCGGCACCAATTCAAGCTCAGTAATGCTCTATGACTATTTCGATGAGCACGACTGCCGCATCTGCTATATGGCGCCGAAACACGGTCCGAAAGGTTGCGGGTTCAGTTGTTGCGGCTTCGGAAGCTGTCAGGACGTCTGTCCCGAAGGCGGTATAAAAATCATCGACGGCGTCGCCGTGATTGACAGGGAATCCTGCCAGGGTTGCGGAAGCTGTGTCAGCGTCTGCCCGGCTCATCTTATCGAACTAATCCCCTACAGTGCAAAATACATGGTGAAGTGCTCGTCTCATGCGAAAGGCAAGGACGTGAAGTCGGTCTGCCCGGTCGGATGTATCGGTTGCGGACTCTGTGCACGTGTCTGCGAATCGGGCGCCATCACCATTGAGAATAATCTTGCACACATAGATCACTCGAAGTGCGTCGGTTGCGGCAAGTGCGCCGAGAAATGCCCGGCGAAGATTATTGTAAAGCTATGAAAAGATTTTTAGCCGCATTGTCGGCTTGTACTTTAGTGTGTCTGCTCCTGCTGTCGCTCTGCGGCTGTGGGAGCTCGCTATCCCGCTACGAAGCGGTCTACACCGATTTATTCGACACCGATTGCACCTTCACGGCTTACTGTAGCTCAGATGAAGAGTTTAAAGAAGTTTCGGAAGCAGTTTACAGTGAACTTTCCCGCCTCGACGCCCTTTTCGACATCTACGACGGCGGCGAAGGCTCCTTAAAAGACCTTAACGACAACAAGATTCTCGAAAATGCCGACCACGACATTTTGGAGCTTCTAGACATCGGAGTCCTCTTCTATGACCTTTCCGGCGGGAAACTGAATATCGCTATGGGTTCTGTCCTGACTCTCTGGCACGAAGCCCGGGAGACGAGAATTCTTCCCGACGACAACGAGCTATAGGAAGCGAGCACTCACTGCGACATCTCGAATCTCGTCATAGATGGCGACACTATAACAATTACCGACCCCGATATGTCAATCGACGTCGGCTCAATCGCCAAAGGCTATGCCGCCGACTGTGCGGCTGAAGTGGCAAGCTCCTATGGGCTCACGAGCTTTGCACTCGACTTGGGCGGGAACGTCAAGACAGTTGGCGAAAAGCCCACCGGCAAGTGGGTAATCGGAATCCAGAACCCCGACGGCGGTATCTTAAAGACGGTTGAAGTTGCCGACCAGTCCGTCGTCACCAGCGGCGACTACGAGCGCTACACCGTCATCGACGGCGAGACTTACTCCCACATAATCGACCCCGAAACCCTCTATCCCGCAAACCTATATCGTTCCGTGACCGTCATCTGCGAGAGCTCCAGCTTGGGAGACGCACTTTCCACGTCGCTGTTCTGCATGGATGTTGAAAGCGGCAAGGCGCTTGCGGAGGAGTGCGGAGTGGAAGTGCTGTGGGTGTTTGAGGATGGGACGACGGAATCATTTGGATAAGGCAGTAAAAGGCTCCCCTTATTAAGGGGAGCTGGCTGCGCGAAGCGCAGACTGAGAGGTGCGCCGCCAGGGCGGCGCCGCGCTCCCTTCGGTCGCGCACCCCTCCACCGGCTACGCCGGTCCCCCTCCCCTTTCAGGGGAGGCTATAATTACACCATCCCACCTTCTGATAGGAGCAAAACTATGTCCTCCAAACTCAAATCCGACCTTCTCCTCTTCATCGCCATAGTTCTGGTGGCGGTCTTGCTTTTTGCGGGCATTTCCGCTCTGAAGTCGGACGGCACAACAGTCGTAATCACCTTGAACGGCAAAACATACACGGAAGTAGAATTGTCGAAAAACGTCGAAATTTCGGTTGACGGGCTTCTATTGAGGACGGCGAAGTCTGGGTTGTGGACTCCACCTGCCCGGATGGGCTTTGCGAGAAGTCGGGGAGTATCTCGAAATCGGGCGAGTCGATTGTCTGCCTGCCTTGCGGGGTGGTCGTGAAGATAACGGCTGATGAGCCGGAATATGATTTCATAAATTAGGAGGGTCAAATTTTGTCGAAAACGAAAAAAATCGCCCTCTGTGGGGTGCTTGCGGGGCTTGCGTTTGCCCTCAGCTACATCGAAATGCTACTTCCGACGCCGGGAATCATCGGGGCAAAGCTGGGGCTGGCGAATCTCGCCGTCTTGGTGGCGCTGTACTTATTCTCGTGGAGAGAAGCCGCCGCCGTGTCGGGAGTGCGAATCCTGCTGTCGTGGCTGATGTTCGGGAGCTTCACCGGGATGATTTACAGTCTGGCAGGCGGAATCCTCTCGCTACTTGTAATGGCACTTCTAAAAAAGATTGACCGATTCTCACCTGCCGGAGTCAGCATTGCCGGCGGAGTGGGACATAACATAGGGCAAATTCTTGCGGCGCTCGTGCTTTTAGGAACGGGAGTTTTAGGATATCTTCCGGTGCTCATAATTTTGGGAGCTGTTTCGGGAGCCATCATCGGCGTGGTCGCCTTGGTTTTGATAAACGCACTCAGGAAGGCTGGGAAGTCATGAATAACGAAATATTTTCAAGAACCGAAAACCTGCTGGGAACTGAGGCGCTCGAAGCCCTGAAATCCAGTCATGTAGCCGTTTTCGGAATCGGCGGAGTAGGCGGATATGTCTGCGAAATGCTGGCAAGAACCGGCGTCGGGACGCTCAGTCTCTTTGACAGCGACGAGGTATCGGTCTCCAACAGAAACCGGCAGATTATAGCTCTTTCGAGCACGACAGGAAGACCGAAAGTCGATGTTATGCGGGAGCGAATCCTGGATATCAACCCGGACATGGCGGTTCATGCGCACAATATCTTCTATGATGAAACCACCGCCGTGGAGATTGATTTATCCCAATATGACTTCATCGCCGACTGCATAGATACGGTATCTTCAAAGCTGCTTTTAATTACTAATGCAAAAGCGTGCGGCACCGAAATCATCAGCGCAATGGGCGCCGGCAACAAGCTCGACCCGACCAGATTCGAAGTCGCGGATATCTATAAGACATCCGTGTGTCCTCTCGCTCGGACAATGCGCCGCGAATTAAAAAAGCAAGGCGTCAAAGACCTCACTGTCGTGTATTCAAAAGAGGAGCCGACTGTCCCGAAGGCACAAATCTCCGAAAATGGGAGATATGTCCCGGCATCGGTGGCGTTTGCGCCGGCAAGCTGTGGGATTGTGATGGCTTCTGAAATTATTAAGAGGCTGATGTAGGGGCGGATATCATCCGCCCGTTATTACGTCGCAATGTAGGTTTTCGGGCGGATAATATCCGCCCCTACAAAAAGGCGTTGCAAAATCCACGCCAATGTGCTACAATACTAAAGACAAAACTCTCGAAAGGAAGCTGAAAATGAAAGCTGTAATTTCTGTTATCGGTAAGGACGAGGTCGGGATTCTGGCAAAAGTCTCGTCGATGTGCGCCGAATATAATGCAAACGTGACGGAAGTCACCCAGTCCGTCCTCCAGGACGTCTTCGCAATGGTAATGCTCGTAGATATCTCAAAGCTCAGCATCCCACTCTCGGAACTCTCCGACCGTATGTCTGAACTCGGGAAGTCTCTCGGCTTGTCGATTTATGTCATGCACGAGGATATCTTTAATTCGATGCATCATATTTGAGGAAGAACCTCTCAGTCGCCTTCGGCGACAGCTCCCCTTAGTAAGGGGAGCCTATAGTGCCTCTTCCAAAAGGCTCCCCTAATTTAGGAGAGCTGGCTGCGACGTAGTCGCAGACTGAGAGGTGCGCCGACCGAAGGAAGGCGCGTCGGCGACGAAGGAGCCGACAAATTATCCAACAAAGGAGACAAATCCAGTGATAAATCTCAGCGACATACTTGAAACCATCCGGATGATTCAGGATGAGAATCTCGACATCCGCACTATTACTATGGGCATTTCGCTTCTTGACTGTATCGACACGGACATCAACAAGGCTTGCGACAAGGTTTACGACAAGATTACCCGCTGTGCCAAAGACTTGGTGAAAGTCGGAACGGAGATCGAAAAAGAATACGGCATCCCGATTATCAACAAGCGAATTTCCGTGACACCTATTGCTATGGTCTCGGCGGCTTGCCACGAAAGTCCGATTCCGTTCGCTAAGGCTATGGACAGAGCCGCGGCGGCTGTGGGGGTAAACCTCATCGGCGGCTATTCGGCGCTTGTCCAGAAGGGCTTTGCGGCTGGTGACAGGGAGCTTATTGAGTCGATTCCGGAAGCTCTTGCTTCGACTGAGCGTGTCTGCTCGTCTGTAAACATCGGCTCGACGAAGGCGGGAATCAACCTTGACGCCTGCAAGCTGATGGGCGGGATTGTCAAGAAAACGGCTGAACTTACCGTCGACAACGACTGCTTCGGTGCGGCAAAGCTCGTCATCTTCTGCAACTCGGCGGACGACAACCCGTTCATGGCGGGAGCCTATCACGGCGTCGGCGAGCCCGACTGCATAATCAACGTCGGCGTTTCGGGACCGGGCGTTGTCCGTTCTGCTCTTGCAAAGAATCCAGACGCAAATATAAATGAAGTAGCAAATATTATAAAAACCACCGCATATAAAATCACCCGTGTGGGACAGCTGGTCGGAGTCACGGCTTCCGAAAGGCTCGGAGTCCCGTTCGGGATTGTGGATTTGTCTTTGGCACCGACTCCTGTCGTCGGAGACAGCGTGGCGCACATTTTGGAAGAAATCGGCTTGGAACAGTGCGGCGCTCCTGGAACGACTGCGACTCTGGCTCTTCTCAATGACGCCATCAAGAAGGGCGGAGTTATGGCTTGCTCTTCTGTAGGTGGACTTTCCGGAGCGTTTATACCCGTTTCGGAGGACGCCGGAATGATTGACGCCGCAAAGAGCGGTTCACTCACCATTGAAAAGCTCGAAGCGATGACAGCCGTCTGCTCGGTTGGACTCGACATGATAGCCATCCCCGGCGACACGACTGCCGACGCCATTGCCGGCATAATCGCCGACGAAGCCGCAATCGGAATGGTGAACTCGAAGACGACCGCCGTCAGGGTGATTCCGGCAATCGGGAAGACTGTCGGCGACGAACTCGACTGGGGCGGACTCTTCGGAAGCGGACCGATAATGCCCGTAAACACAAAATCGCCCTCCCGTTTCATCAATAGGGGAGGACAGATTCCGGCACCGTTGCATAGTCTGAAGAACTGATGGGGTGCACCCTCATTGTCGGCTCCAGCGACTGATGTCGCTTCCGCCGACGTGCCTCCATTCGGAGGCGCGCCCCTCCACCATCGCCTTTGGCGATGGTCCCCCTCCCCTTGACAGGGGAGGCTTTTTGTGCTCCGGTGCACTAGTCAACAAAAACTGGACACTAAAATGAGAAAAATGAACGGTGAATT
>JAJQHD010000013.1 GCA_021199855.1 Oscillospiraceae bacterium | reverse complement strand
ATGAGGTTCCACCTGTTCCCATGCCGAACACAGAAGTTAAGCTCATTCTCGCCTATGATACTTGGATGGCGACGTCCTGGGAAAATTGGTGTTGCCGACACTTACGAATGAGAGCAATACTATCTAGTATTTGCTCTCGTTCGCGTAAGACCAGAATTCAATATTGCCTCTTAGCTCAGTCGGTAGAGCATCTGACTGTTAATCAGGGGGTCGTCGGTTCGAGCCCGACAGAGGCAGCCACAAAGCACTTGCATCTTGCAGGTGCTTTTTTTGCACTCAATGCAATATTTCTCTGATCCAATGTGTATTACTTATAGAAAAACTTTTTGAGGAGGCGCTATTATGAAAAGATTTTTAGCACTGGTTTTGGTGTTTGCGACCGTTTTGACCATGGTCGGCTGCGCAAAGAAGACGGTTACTTTTGACATCGACGGAGCGAGCAAAATCCTGCTTATGTCCGGGTCTTCCGGAGAGACGGTCGAAATCACGAATGCGGAGACAATCAAGTACATCACGGACAACATCAATTCGATGAATTTCAATCGGGATACGTCCAGCAAAAGGCACAACGGCTGGAGCTACTCTTTAAGATGGTATGATTCGGAGGACAACCTGATTGAGCATATCGTCGTCATGAGTTCGACCCGCATCGACTATGATAACTATTTCTATAATGAGATGGATGCTGATGTCGAGATTGATATCGAGTATCTAAAGTCACTTTTGGGCGAAAATCAGTGAAATGCTCTCTTCAACATCATAAAATATCCACACCTGGGCTTGAGTATGCACGAGTTTTGTGGTATTATAAAATGGTAAGTGCGATTTGTTGAATATAGTTCTGGTGAACACAGACTGATGATTTTACATACATTTATCACAGAGAATTTAAAAAATCCCGAAAATCTATTGACACTCTTTATAAATTGTGATAGAATGAAAATATCTTTCGATATAAGTTAAACATTTATCGAAGATCTGTTTATATACGATATTTGAGGAGGAAACATTTATGCAAAAATTCAGACGGCTTTTGGCTGTTGCGGCGGTTCTTGTGCTCGCAATCAGCTTGTTATGCGTTCCCGTGTCGGCGGCTACCGTCACGATTAACGGAACTACATACGATGTGGTTTATTCACTGACAGGTAGCTATGCATCAGGTAACTGGTCTACATACACGATGGACACAGCTTTTATCAATGCGTTGAACACAGATAACGCAGTATTGGCGTTTGTCAGAAGTAGCACTGTTGCGGCGGCGGAGGATGCCTATGACAAGTTCATACTTTTCAATACCAGTTATTCTGGAACACAGATAACTCTCGGCACGGTTGCTTCGACAATTGCAAGCGAGGGAGAAGGTAGTGTAACCTTTGATTGCCTTTCAGACGATGGAACGGTTGCAATGTATGATGCGAAGAATGTTTACAACCAGTGGGTAGCAAACAGTCTCGGCAGTGCCGGCAGCCCGATGCTGGTTTCAAACTCTTCGTTTACTTACAACATAACCAACATCTACGTTCTGGCTCCAGAGGGCAGTACCGGCAGTGTCTCCTACAGCGTAACAGTTGAAACTGCTACCGGCGGAACGGTTACTTCCAGTGGTACAGAGGCTGATGCTGGTGACACCGTTACTCTTACTGTTGCTTCGGACACCTCTTCGAGCGCTGCTTACAGAATTTCGGAGCTTTCGGTTACCGACGCAAGCGGAGCATCAGTCGAACTCACCAACAACCATGACGGCACTTACACCTTCACAATGCCGGCGAGCAACGTAACGATTACTCCCGCGTTTGAGTCAAGCGGTTACCGCTACTTCTACGTAAACGGCGTCAAGATTCAGGATGTTCTGGATTACACGGTTATTTGCGGCAATGGCACCGCGGTCTTTGACCCTGATTCCAACACATTAACCCTTACAGATGCGACTATTACAAATCTTGCGAGCTACTCCAGCTCATACCTGACTGGTATCTATGTTGCGGCAACATCTGCTACTGCAGTTCCGGACGGTTTAACCATTAACCTCGTCGGTGACAACGAAATCACCGGTACCAGTGGTTCAAAGGAATATGGCATCTATATTGCTACTGTTGGCGCCAATATCGTAGGCGTTAATGACGGAACATTGACTTTGAATAGTGTATACGATGGCTTGCGTTTCAATACCGGCGCTGTCAGCTACACCATTTCTAACTGCACGATTACAGCAACCGGAATGGGCAATAGCGCAATCAACGCCGCCAATGGCACTGGCACAACCACCATTTCTGATTCGACAATCACTGTCAGCAATTCTGTAAGAGGAATTTATGCTACAAGTGCATTGACAATCTCCGGTTGTGATATCGATCTGACATGTGCGACTAGCACCGCCTACGGCGGCATATACAGTACGAACACCTCAGGTGGACTCACGATTGCTGATTCTACCGTCTACACCACTAACACAGCCACTGGATATAGTTCTCTCTATGCAAGACTGTTTACTGTCAGTGGAGATACAAATATCTATGCATACGGTGGTTACAATACTGGTAAATCTTACGGCACAGTTAATATCTATCCCACTTCGGGCGATGAGATGACCATTTATATCGGTAGCAGTGAATCTGCGGCTACAGCTTACGGCACCTATGACGAGGACACAACAATCACAACCGGCTATACAGATCTTCTGTACTCCACTTATGCCTACTTTTCCGTCACGACAACTGTTGGCGAAGGAAATACTACTTACAAGGTTTCTGTAAGTGACAGCGATAACGGTTCAGTGTCAGCTTCCAAGAAATCCAGAATCAAGCCCGGTGAAACCGTCACCCTGACGACTTCAGCCGACGAAGGCTATCAGCTTTCTTACCTTGTTGTCACCGATGCCAGCGGTAATGAAGTAACTCTTACCGATAACGGCGACGGTACCTACTCATTTGCAATGCCCGAAAGCAATGTAACAGTTACCGCCGAATTTGGCTATGCGGATGGCATACTCTACATATTCACTGGTTCAGATACCTTTGGATTCAACTTCTCAGATTATCTGACTGACTATTCTGCAGGCGACGTTCTCCAGATTACCGCAACCATTTCGGGCAACAATTCAGCATTTAATGGCTGTCTTGGAGCAAGTGATGACGTTGATGGTGGCTGGTCACAGACAGACTACACTGACAGCACCGGTTCAACGATAACTCTGACTGTAACAGCTTCCGAGGATTATCCGAATGGCGGCGGTCAGTTCCAGTGCTGGGGCGTTTACTACGGCGAAGGCTTCTATCTGAACTCAATCAGTATTGTTAATCTCGGCGGTTCTAACACTGGAATAAACAGAGTAATCTACATCAACGAGGAGTATCACGGAATCTTCTATAATGGACATCTCATGAGCATTCCTCATACTCTTGATGCTAACGGCTATTGCATCGTTTGCGGCGAGTACATCGGTCTTGCAACTGAAGAAGAAGCCGACGAAGAGGACGCTTCCGGAGTAGTCGAGGAGACAGTCAATATTGACGAGCCTGTTGAAGGCACCGACACTGAAACCGAGGACGACAGCGAAGAGGAAGAGGTCGCCGAGGTTGAGGAGGAGTCGAACCCGACAACCGGAGCCATGTTAGCGCTTCTCCCGATGGCAATAGCGGGACTTGCTGTTGTAATTTCCAAGAAATAACATGGTAAAAATTTCCCCAAATAAAATCAATCAGAAGCCGACGCCCGCCCAAAGGACGCCGGTTTTTGACTGTAAAATACCTGCACCGGGGCTTGATTAAAGGGCGGATTTGTGATACAATATAGGTACAGAGAGCAGGGACGTGATAAAGATGGGCGAAGATCTGAAGAATTCGGTGGAAGCCGCCGATATAAATGTGCAGTACGACACTGCCGCGAAGGTTCTTCTGGCGCACAAGAGCATTTTGTCAAGAATTCTGGTGGCAACTGTCGACGAATTCAAGGGAATGTCGCCAGACGATGTCGAAGGCTTCATTGAGGGAGACGTCCACATCGGCAATGTCCCGGTTGACCCGGGACTGACGAACGCCGAAACCGGCGAGAGAATTGTCGGGTTAAATACTGTCCAGCCGGAAATAAGAGAAGGTTACGTCACGTTCGACGTCATCTTCTATGTCAGGATGAAAGATGGTCTATCTCAAATTATCATCAACGTAGAAGCGCAAAAGGACGATACGCCCGGATATGACATACTGAATCGAGCGATTTTCTACGTCAGCAGATTAATTTCGTCGCAAAAGGAACGCGACTTCACCGGAAGTCACTATGACGATCTGAAGAGAGTCTACTCGATATGGATTTGTATGAACATGGATGTGTGCAGTTGGGACTACTTCCACCTCACGGACGATGTAATAATCCCCGGTCACAAGTGGAACGGCAAGTGCGATTTGCTGAACATAGTACTTCTCGGAATCCCGAACGAGCTTCCGGAACAGGGCGAAGAGTACGAGCTTCACAGGCTACTCAGCACTATGTTCTCAGTAGAACTGACATCAAAAGAAAGACTGAATATTTTAGAGAATGAGTATGGCATAGATGTAAAACCAGATTTCAGAAAGGAGCTGGACACAATGTGCAATTTGAGCCAAGGTGTGTATGAGAGAGGAATGGAAAAGGGAATTCAGCAAGGTAAGCTTGAAAACGCGAAAGCTATGGCAATCAGTATGCACAATGACGGCATGAAAGAAGAGCAGATTGCGAAATATGCTAATGTCGACGTTGAGCTTGTCAGGAAATGGCTAGGGTTTTCCTTGACTTAACGCAGGAGCTGGACACAATGTGCAATTTGAGCCAAGGTGTGTATGAGAGAGGAATGGAAAAAGGTAAGCTTGAAAATGCTAAGGCTATGGCAATCAGCCTTCATGAGTCCGGCGTGACTGAAGACCTGATTGCAAAGGCGGCTAACGTCGACGTTGAGCTTGTCAGGAAATGGCTCAGCTTTTCGCTTGACTGATTTCCCTGAGCTGACTTTTGTCCAAACGAACAGAAAAAATAATATGTCTCCGCACACTGGTTGTGCGGAGTTTTTTGTGTTCCTGAGTTTAATTCGACAAAATTCTCAATAAATTTGTGAAAAGCGGTTGAAATGTTTGTGGATTTGTGTTACAATATATCATAATTATGTAGTTGATGGGGTCTATTTTGCTCACATAATTGAAAATTATAATAAATTTAACGTGAAAGAGGAGATTACATGAAAAGACTTATATCGATTCTTTTAACCATATCCATTCTGCTGACCGCCCTCCCGACCCTCACCCTTTCCGTCTCTGCGGATTCGTTGTACATCCGGAAGGTAGTGTCTGTGGTTTATGATGATTCTGGAAGCATGAACGGGGATAAGTGGGCATATGCGAATTATGCAATGCAGGTTTTCTGTGGAATGCTCAACAGTGAGGATCAGCTGTACATAACCTATATGAGTGAGTCGGACAAGTGCTATTCTATAGATTTATCTTCGGATAATATAGACGATTCGATAGCGTCTATCAGAAATCATGCTAAGAGTGGAAACACTCCGTTTTCGGCAGTCAAGACTGCATACAATAATCTCGTAGATCTTGCTAAAACTGAAACCAGTGAGAATACGCAATATTGGCTTGTTGTAATTACTGATGGTGATTTTACCGGAATCAGCAGTTCCGAACTGCCTGGGCAACTTTCGACATACGCAACAACAGAAATCAATGGCATACTTCCGCAAGTCATGTATCTGGGAATTGGGTCAAGTGCTAAACTGGCAAGCGACCCGGATAATGTCTCTGTACATTATGCCAGCAATGCAGATGAGATAATCGATGTAATGTCTGATATGGCTGGAGAGATTTCCGGAAGAACGAAGCTTGATGACAACGAAATAAGCTTATCCGGTGACGGAAAGACAATTACGGTAAAGTCATCGATTCCGCTTCTGAATATTGTCTGCTTTGTGCAGGATTCATCCGCTGAAATTGATGAGGATGCCACTGAAGATGGAGGTCTCAAGATAGACCGGGAAGCGGTTCTGAGTTATAACAATGACAGCAATGACTACCCCGACTTGTCAGGAAGTGCTTATCTGTTGGTTGATAATAACGGGGAGGACAAGATTGCCGCCGGTACGTATACAATAACTTTTGACAGCGCAGTCAGCCTTGATAATGTGATGATCCTCTTCGAGCCTGCGCTGGAAGTCAAGATGGTGTTTACCGATTCTAATGGAAGCGAGATTACCGATTTCAGCACGCTCAGGGTCGGGGACAAGATTTCTGTTTCCTACAAGGTCTACGAGATGGGAACAAGTAATGAGATTTCATCTTCCAAGCTTCCATCCGGAACTACATATGAAATCACCATCACCGAGACTACAGACGACGATGTCCAGACGACAACTTTGTCGGGAACATCGCTTGATAACTATGAGCTTAAAGATACGGAAACCGAAATAAAAGCTTCCGTCACCATTGACGGGTTCAATCCTATCACCGAGTCGAAAAAATTTACGCCTACAAAACCAAGTGAGGACGAGTTATACTCTATAGTAGCTTCCTACGGCAACGAAAATGTCACCAGCGTCAAGCGGTCGGCTGTTGCTGACAACAAGGATCTTACTATATGCTTTACGATATATGACAGAAATGGCAATGAGCTAAGTGAAAAAGAGGTCAAGGCTCTGAATCCGGTTATAACCTGGTCGAACGGGAATGACGGGGATGTGAGTTATAAGAAAGGAACGATCACTTGCACTCCTAAAGTTGCCAGCAGTGACACAGGAGACGAAAAGGTCACCGTTACCTGTTCATTATTGGATGGCGCAATAAAGAAAGAATTTACGTACGATTTGGCTGGTGCATATTACGAGATAGTTGCCTCCTACGGCACTAACAATGTCAGCAGTATCAAGTTCTACAAAATTGGAGAGAACGGCAGTCTTGGCGATGACGAAAATCTGACTATATGCTTCACGGTTTATGCCGATGGCGTGGCTTTGAGTAAGTCTGAGGTCGAAGCTTTGAATCCGAACGTAGAATGGGAAGATGGAAACGGCGGACAGTATGAAGTTGCCGACAACGGAACTATTGTCTGCACCCCCACATCTGCAAGTATTCCGAGCAGCACTGACAGTGCGAATGTGACTGTCAAGTGCTCTATAGGCGGAGCGAGTGCTGAGGCGACATATACTGTTAACAATGCCAAGTATACATATGACGTAATCACTCCCGAAGAGACCATTACAAAGACTGAGTTCTACGGAAACAACGTCAGCATTTCGTTCAAAATCTACAAGGATGGTGTGCAGCTGGATAAGAGCGAAGTCGGGTCGAATGGAGCGTCTTTCAACGAAGCGCATTCTGATCTGAAAGCCGACATTTCTGTTTCGGACGACGGAACAATAACCGTCAGACCATATTCCGAGAAAGAGCATAAGCTCACCTTCTTCAGCTGGTGGACAAACTGGGCTTACTATTTTAGCATTTCAGGAAGTGATCTTGAAGTCACGCTCAGGACATCTCTCGGAGAAAGCATAGATGGAGTTATTGATGTCGTTGGCGAAAGTGTTCCTTATCTTATCTTTGCGGTGTTCCTGCCGCTGGGGTTGGAGATACTGATTGTTGCGCTGATTATAGCTTGCATAATCCGCTATTTCACAAAGGCAAGGTTTGCGCCGAATGGAGCTCTTTATGTCGGCTCGATTTCAAGGCTGAGAGGAAATGGGGGAGCTCATGCTATAGAGATTCGGGAAATTCAGCTCAACCAGTACAACAAGTTCAAGAACCTCTGGAATCCGTTCAAGGATCTGACAGTTTCCGTCGGCGGAGTCAATATAACGGCGGCGCCGGGCAACAAGATAATCTGTAATGAGGCATTCCCATGGTATGCAAGTGGAATCAAGCCGAAGTCAAAGACAGTTATTATCGAAACGCCAAAGGATGTCGTGAACTATTGCCAGGAGAACGATGAGCTGATAGTCCGTGAAATCAAGCCGGAGCAGGTTATAGACGGACAGACGAGGCTTCTTTCGCAGGATGATTCCGTTTACTACTTTGTCAGGGCGGATATAGATTATGTGAAGGCAGGAAACAAGCAAATTGAGGTAATTGACAGTGCGGTTGCGTTCTGTTATTCAACCATACAAAAATAAAAAAGTGGAGGTACACTAAACATGGCTCAGACATTACTGCTTGGATTAGGCGGAACCGGAAGTAGAGTAGTCAACTTCGTTGCGAGTGATCTCAAGAAGAACAAAATCAACATCAATGACGGACATATCTGTTGCGCCGTCCTTGATACCAACGAGAACGACAGAAAGAAAATCAGGGAAACTGGTGTCGGTGTTCCGGTTGTTGCTACCAGCAAGGACAGAATCATTGAGGATTATCTGAAGATGTATTCCAACAAGGGCGTCCGTACCTGGATGCCTGAGTCTCCGTCTTTGCTCAAGGAGAGCATGAAGGATGGCGCGGGTCAGATGAGAACAAAGTCGAGACTTGCATTCATGGACACTATCGAGGACAGAACCATCCATCAGCTTGAAACCGAGATTGACAAGCTTTTCGACAACCGTGACGGAACCAAGATAAGAGTCATGGTAGTATCCTCACTTGCCGGCGGTACCGGCTCCGGCATGTTCATTCAGGTTGCACTCTGGCTGAGAAAGTACTTCGCGAGAAGAAGATGCTCGGTCACCATAAGAGGCATATTCCTGCTTCCTGATGTGTTCATCAACACCATCAATGATATCCGCACCGATGACACAGAGATTATGAGCCTCTATGCAAACGCCTATGGCGCAATCAGAGAGCTCAACGCTATCACAAAGATAAAGACAAAGGGAATGCGTCCGCTTCTCCCTGTAAAGATTGACGACCTGTTCGACAGCGAAAATGGTCAGCCTGATGGTCAGCCTGTCTATGACTATGCTTTCTTCGTTGACGACATCTCCGAGGGCGGCTCTGTTCTGACACAGATGACTCATTATGAGAAGGTTGTTGCGAATCTCGTCTACATGCAGCTCTATGCTCCTATGCATGACGACCTCTACTCCGAGGAAGACAACCTCTTCAAGCGCTTTCAGAAGAGTTCCGAGCCTGTTTTCGGTTCCTGCGGAACTGCAAAGGCTGTTTATCCCGCAAATGACGTTGTCCGCTACTGCGCTCTGAGAGCAACCCAGGATTCCCTTTCAACCGGCTGGAAAAAGATTGACGACGAAATCAAGGACAAGCAGCGCAAGGAAGCCGAGAAGGAAAAGTCAGGCACAGTTCTTACACACAAGCTCAGCCCACGTGCAGAGTACATAAGACTCTTTGACGCCAAGAGTGGCAAGGAAGGAACTCAGGTCGGCTCAAACAAGCTGTTCCAGAATATAGCAAACGATATAAAGAACGAAACACGCGAACTCGTCGACGGCGGAGAGGTAGTAGTCACCTACACCGATAAGGTTGAGGACTTCACCGAAGTGCTCGAAGAGATGATCGCCAAGGTAGTTGATACATCTGATCCCGGAAATCTCAGCGGTCTCAGACTCAAGAAGAACTGGCTTGATCAGACTGACGACACCAAGGATTCCCTCACCAGCCTTGTTGAGAAGAAGAACAAGGATGTCAAGCGCTTCATAGACGACATGGACGCATCTGTCGATGCTATGGCGGACGAGCTTCTGGATGTTATATGCCCGTCCGATATGGGCGACGTCAACCAGGCTAACCTTTCCTCCATCATAGGCTTCCTCACAAAGAAGAACAATAACGACGAAACCTATTTCGTACACCCGATTGCTGTAAGATACCTCCTTTACAAGCTTTCCGCAAGACTTGATGAAATCAAGGGCTCGATAGTTCTCGACACTGCGCGCCAGTGCGCAGAAAGAGGTCACGGAGCGGGCAAGCCGAAGATCAGCTTTGACAACCCGAAGACCAAGACCGTTGAGGACGACGCCATTGCTTACCTCAATTCAAAGACATTCCTTCAGAACGAAGACAAGTTCATCAAGGAATTCAAGTCGCTTTATGCTCAGCATAACGGCGGTCAGTTTGAACTTTGCAGAGCTTATGCTATTTCCTCACTCAAGCTTCGCCTTGCAATCGTTCTGTCCCAGAGACTCGAAAAGCTTATCGAAGTTGTAGAGGGCTTCTTCAAGAACCTTACCAAGGTTTCAAACACCATCGACGATGCTCTCGCGGAGAATATCCGCAAGAACAACCAGGTTGCACAGAAGACCATCTATGTCTGCGCAAGCGAAGAGGACAAGAGCGCACTCTACGATTCCCTTAGCTTTGACACAAGCGGCAGTGACGCGAGCATCAACGGCATTATCGTCAACGCTTTCTATGGTCAGTTCTGCTCGAAGGAGAATCCTGACGCCGAGAACAACGCTGAGTATAAGGACAAGAGCATCAAAACCATCTTCTACCAGAGAGTAGTTGACACCTATGGCAAGCTCATTATCGCAAAGAACAAGGAAGACATCGACCTTGACATCTACACAGCTATCTGCAAGAGCGCGGATATCGAATATGAGAAGAATAAGGAAGAGCAGAAGGAGCAGGATATCGACTCTGGCAG
This sequence comes from Oscillospiraceae bacterium, assembly GCA_021199855.1. Classification (GTDB taxonomy): domain Bacteria; phylum Bacillota; class Clostridia; order Oscillospirales; family Ruminococcaceae; genus Faeciplasma. The sequence goes on along the minus strand of JAJQHD010000013.1, from coordinate 115,129 downwards.
ACTGGATATCGACCTTGAAACCGGCGAATCCATAGTCGATGATTCAAGACATCAGCGCCACGTTGACGCTATGAACAATATGGCTAAGAGGCTCTTCGACCTGGGTGCTCCATTCCTTATCAGCAACAACGAACAGCCTGAGGACGCAAGCGAGAACCTTGTCGACAGCGACGATCCTTACAATGATGACGAGGTTATGTTCACTCCTATCAAGAAGAGAAAGACATTCTGGGGCTTCAACCCTGCTGTTTCCGACAAGTGCCCCGAGCTTGCAACCATTCTCGGCGTAAATGTCGACCTTCAGAAGAACAGTGCTTATCCGAAGAACGAGCTCTCCTGCTACCGTGCAGTATACGGAATCCAGGCTGGCTATATTGAGAAGTTCAACGAGACCAATAACGGCGAGTACTACAAGAACTACCGCCATGTTGTCCGCCAGATGATAAACGGCGTCGGTGACGGTCATCCCGAGGAGCTCATACACACACCTCACATCGACAAGACATGGCATCTCTTCCTTCCTTACATCACTCCCGAAAAGCAGAAAGAGGAGGACAGCCTGTTCTATCGCATGTTCTGGATTGCTATGGCATATGGCATGATCACTGTAGGAGCAAACGGCAAGTTCCAGATTGCAAGAACCAAGAAGACAGCCACCGGCTCATACCAGAAGAATGAGGCTGTTATGTACAACAATGCGTCTGTCGGCAAGAATGATGTTCTGAAGCTTCTTTCTTCGCTCAAGCTCGATGGCGAATTCCTTATCGACGCCAAGCGCTATGAGGAGAAGTTCAAGGCTGAGTGCGAGAAGTCGGAAAGCTTTGCTGAGTCCGCATTCCTTCGCGGAAAGACCCTGATGGGAGCAGACGAAGAGAGCACCACAGTTTTGGGAGGTCTTGCCACCAAGGAGGACATCAACGCTGTCACAGTCATCGCGAGATATCACAACACTCCGAGACATTCTGACGACACAACAGCTATGCTCATCCAGTCTCTTGAAAAGCTCTGCCGTGATCTTGTAAAGAACAACTTCGGCTCCGATGAGGAGGACAAGCTCGAAGCGAAGAGCTATGAGCTCTGCAAGGTTATGTATGTCAATTCCTCTGAAAAGGGCAAGGACATCGAACTCATCAACCACTGGAAAGACGCATGGTCATTAAAGTCTGTTGACAGCGGCTAGGGAATTCTGAAGGCTTCAGGTTAAGCTATTCAGGATTCCAATCATAAGATTTAAATGTTCATGAGGGTGCCAGAAAACGGCATCCTCATGGACCGGAATTGTTTTTAAGGTGGGTTCTTATGCACACTTTTTTTATAAATACATCCGGAAGAGAGCTCGAAAATTATTCTGATATCTTTGAGATTCAGCATGAAACGAGAAGGCTTGTTTCCATCGATTGCCCGATTGCAGAATGGTGCGACGAAGAGGTCGGCTATGAAGCATGTGTCCGCAGGATGGGCGAGCTTATCGACAGCTACAAGGACATCAACAACAGCTTCAATCTCATTGTATATGTTGACCTTCTCTCTTATGAAAAGTACACTTCAATCCCTATGAGCAAGCACAGGGATCGCTACGCATGTCTTAAAGTACTGCGTTCCTTGCTGAAGCACTATATAAAAGAGACACTTGTAGTAGAGCTCAATGATTTCGGACGTTCGCCTGGTGAAGTACTGATTATCTTTGAAGAGAACAACCTTCCCAAAGACGGCGACGAGAACTCTGAGGACGGAAAGAACATGATCCGCTCCTACACAAGTGAGCTTCTTGGAATCCCGTCTGCGGAGGAGCTCGATAAAATAATATACGAAGATTCTGCTTCACCCGATGAAGCACACACCGTAAAAACAACTCCGGAGGAATTCTGCAAGCTTGCAGATAACAGCTTCACTTCATGCATAGGGAAGCCGATTTTCTCTACATACTTCCACCAGTTCGACATATTCTTCAGCGAGCTGGGGACTTTTGATACCTGCGAAGAGCCGCGCAGAAGGCTTTTGGAAAGAATTCTTGACTGCGCATCAGCTGATGATGAAGAGGTATATTCCGTTTCGTTTGTAACCGACCGCAGAGCAGGCTCCGCAAACAAAAGAGAGAAGACAAGACGCGACCTCCGGCTCTGCTTCTATATCCTTTCCTGTATCAGTGATGAAAGCGTTCTCGATAAAGACCCGAAGGATGACAGCCTCAAGGCGAAAGAGTTCCCGGAAATCGACTGGGACAGCGTCGTAACCGAGCTGAACGCAAAGGGCACAATCTATCAGAGTAAGTATAACGAGACACTGAAATTAAAGGACAGCTATTCAAAGATGGGTCTCGCCCCGTCTCTTTACGCGTTTGATAACCAGAAATTCGCTCTTGATGAGTATGGCAGGCGAGCTAAAGTCTATGAAGTCGTCGATGTCGACGAGAAAAAGAAGAAGGAGCAGGAAGAAAAGGACATTGAAAACGGAACGATAAGCTCCGATGACAAGAAGATGGTTGTCATAAGCAATGCCCAGGGCAGAAGCCTCTTCTCAAAAGAGGAGTTCGAGCTGTTTGACTATACAGGAAACAAGATTGAGGAGGATGTTTTAGGCAAGAGGACAACTCCCGAGCAGTATGTCCAGGCGGCACACAAGCTCCGCGAGCACCATCTTGAGTATTTAACCAAGCTGAGAATCCATGTTTCTGACGCAATGTCGAACTATTCAGGACGTTCCTCCGAGAACGAGCCTGCGCTCTTAAGAAAGAGAAAGGTCAGTATCGCCGAAGAGGACTTCGACGACGACAAGCGCGACTACAGATACACGAAGCCTGGCAGAACCGAGGAAACAAAGAAGCTCAAGACTGTCGAGGACATTTCAAAGACCGCCTACACATCAACCTTAACCGACTACATGGAATTCTGTGCCGGACGCTCTGTTGCCGTAACCGATATCGAGGAGCAGTGCAACTGGTTCATATCGAGGATATATCAGATAAGCGAAAGCATCCGCAATCTCAAGACTGTTGCTGTTTGCCTGGCTGTTGCGATAGTTTTGCTCTACATGCCGTTTGTAATTATTCAGTGGGACTTCATCACAAGAGGAATCCTGACTGTCACGTTCGCTCTCTGGTCGATCGCGATTCCGCTTCTGTTGGTTTACCTTATTTTCGTCATAGCTTCAATCATGCAACGGAAGAGATACCGCAAGGCGTGGAGAGAGTTCAAGAAGAAGTCGGACGAGATTCTTGAAGAGAATGCCGTTGCGGCTGAAAAGTACGACCAGCTTCTCACCGTCTACATCCCGTCGCTCCGCTATGTCTATGAGTATACATTAGATGTCGATTTCTATGCCGACTGCTGCAAGATGGCAAGAGCCAAAATCAATCATCACACCCAGAAGCTCCACGACCGGGTTGTAACTGTCGGAAACATTATAGAAGACCTTGAAGCGGACGGCTCTGAAATCAAGGATACCCAAACACGTTCAAGGCGAGGCTATGAAGACAAGATAGATTACAATGTCTCATTCTGCTCCGGCGAAGAGAACAGGAAGTTCTATTCAATCTTTGATGCTCACTTCCTTGAATCGGTCTGTAAGAAGAAGTAAAGGAGGCGCGCCTGAGTATGGAATTTACGAAAGTTCTTATCATCCTTGCCGCGACACTCCTGATGGCTGCGCCTTTTCTGATGGAGTATCAGACATTCAAGCATGATAAGAAGAAAAAGATAAGCTATAAACGCTTCAGAATAGTGGTATATACCATTATTTATGCAATAGCTGTCACAATTCTTCTTGCTGTTCTTACGGATATTTACGCATGGTTCAGAAACCTTTCATGGGTTACCTGGCTTGCAGACAGGCTTGCAATAAGCAACAAGTGGATATACTTCACCAATATCCTTGTCGCTGTCGTTATAAACTTCCTTATTGGATTTGCCTATGTAATACTGAGCAAATTCGTGAGAATCGGTCTCAAGAGAATGAATCTTGTCAAGCCGAAAAAGAAAAAGACAGGCGAATTCACCCGAAGACAGAAGTTCCAGCGCAAGGTTATAAAGTTCTTCCACAAGGAAACATGGTATTTCGTCGGTAATATAGTCAAGGCTCTGAGCATTATTCTCTCGGCGGCTTACGCGGTTATCTATATTTTCTACATGATTCCCGCAATATTCCAGGCGGACTGGATACCGTATTCGTTCCTGTGGACGCTCTTCCACGCCGGATACACCTATCCGACAATAACTCTTCTCGTTCTCTGGGAGGTCTACTTCTTCCTTGAGGGAATAAGACGCCTTGAGGAGGAGTGCCCCGAGCTTCTTTCCGACAAGGCGGAGGTTACCGAAGAGCCTGTCGATCTTGTAGTTATTGACGAAGAAGTTAAGAAGCAGTTCCACGACTACTACGCGGGAGAGCTTTCCATGTCCGACTATGTCGGAGAGGAGATTTCGTCGACAAATCACACTGAAGTAACCGAGTACATCTCCCAGGCGGTTGAGCGGGACAAGAGAAATCCTGAAAAGCCGAAGGAGATTTACCTTGACTGCCTTGACAAGCTTTCCGAATCGAATTCAAGCGTCCTCATAAACGGAACCTTCTTCTCGGAATTCTCAATGTACTTCCTAAGATACCTTTCCGTTACAGTTGCAAGAGGAGACAACATAGTATTTGTCTGCAACAGCGATTCGCAGATTGACACAGTCTATGACTATGTAAAAGAGGGACTTTCGGAGCTTTCGAGCCTTTACTGCAAGGGCTTCTCAAGCGGTTCTGTCGACTTTGACGACCCTATCTGGAGAGTAGTAAAGATAAGCGGCGAGTATGACGTAATCGAGGAAGCCTCCATCGACGATAACAGCATCCTCATAACATCACTAAGCTATCTCTGCTCGGCTCATTTTGAAAGAGAGCATTCAAAGTTCATTCATCTTCTGGATACAGTGGTCTTCGTCGACTCGCTCAAGACGGTCAATACATATAACCGCCAACTCGCAATGCTGAACACCCGCCTCAAGCACATCACCAAGAACAGCGCACTTCTTTCCAAGAACGGAAACGTGAACGAGATGTTCAGGGTGAGATACATGTCGAGGCAGGTCAGATACATCTGCTTTGACGACACGAGAACTCCTGGTCTTGATAAGGTTTTGAAGAACCTTCTCGCAGTTGACTTTGAATCGGTTGACGCGATGAACTTCAATCCTGGCACCATGGTTCGCCTCTATAAATATGAGGGACAGCCCGACGAGAACGGCAGACGTGTCTGCCCGCAGTTCCTTGATTCGGACGAAGAGGTCGGCGCGCTGATGAATATGGCTGTTCTCTGCCTTGCAAAGGGTGCGGGAAGCGTCACAGTATTCGCAGGCGACAGCGTTCCTTATGAAAACATAGCCGAGACAATTGCCGCAAATATGGGAAGAGTCTCGATAAAGGCGGACGGAAGCAATATCCGGCTCAATTCGCCCTACTATAACCCCGACAGCTATTCGGTAATTATCGCGATGGATTCGGGAGACAATCTCCCTGCGGCTTTAAGACGCTACTGCTCGATGACCTCAGACAAGCCAGCGCTCGTCATAGTCTTCTCAAGACCGTACATGATGCGCGACTACTATTTAGGAAATATCGGCTCAGTATGGGGAAGCTCACAGCTTGAAAGAATCCCTGTTGAAGAGGGAAGTAAAAAGGACGTAGCGCAGAGAATCCTTGTAAGAGCCAATGCAGGAGGAATTTCCGAAGATGAAATCCTGAACCTGGCATCGGGAGTTGCGCAGTTTGATCCTCTTGTCAAAAAGAGGGATATAAACGGAATCTTAAGAGCAGTACTTGAGATATACGGTCTTTCCCAGGAGGAAAGAATGGATCTGTTCAAGTACTTTGAGTACGTTTCCTCCCAGGACTTCGACGAAAACGGCGTCTACACTTCGGGCGACAAGGTTCTCCTGAGAAGACAGGGCGCGCTCTTCGACATGATTAACGGAAGAGACATGGTTATCATGGTCGTGGGAGAGAAGGAAATAGTTCTCCCTGTTCCAAGGAGCAGGCTCACCCAGAACTTCATCATGGGTCAGAATATCATCCATGAGGGAAATATCTACTATATCCAGAAGGTTGATGCCGCCAAGGGAAGAGTATATGCACGCCTTGCAGTCGGCGGAAAGAACGACGAGGCATATCAGTACATCCAGGCAAGAGATTATCATGTCGAAATGAATGAGGATGACGTTGAACTCGTCTTCCCGACAAAGCATGTAATCTTAAAGCGCAAGGAATCGGACGTCAGTGTAAACGAGGTCTATATGTCGGTGTTCAGAGCGCCGATGGAGGTCCTTACAAAGGGATACTTCGAGATAGACCCGCACACACTTGCCGCCAATGCCGACCACAACGAATACCACAGCATAAGCGATAAAGGAAACGACAGCGCGGCAAAGCAGACCTACAGAAAGTATGGAAATATTTCTAATCCCTTCTATCCTGCTGAGTCGATAATCAGGACGGCGCATCTGAACTCAAGCGAAAAGGGAGCTCTCATGATGTCGCTCAGGATTTGCGGTCAGTTCGGCGGGAATGTTGACAGAACCATGACTCTTGCGGCTGTCATGCTGAACGAGATTCTTCGCTCTATGTTCCCATCGGTCGCCGATTCGATTGCTGTCTACCCGGTTCTCCACGGAGAAATGCCCGAGGAGTACCAGACCATCTACGAAAAACAGCCTCACATCAAGGTTGACGGCGAGAGCGAGCTTATTTCGAGAACCGACTTTGACCTTGTCATAATCGAGGATTGCGCAACTGATTTGGGCGTTGTGTCTGTTCTCCTTTCTGCCGGCGACGACGTTCTCAACACACTTTTCAAGCCGATATTCGACTACCTTAACTGGTACCTTAATTCAGAGGAGAAGAGCGACTATCTCTACTACGGTCTTGATTGCGAACCGGGTTGCTTCGACTTCGATTCGCTTTACAAGCTTTCAAAGCTCTTGGGCGACGACAAGCACGACCTCAAGTTTGTCGACCTTGACACTGTGGTTGAATACTCCGTCTGCGACTTCTGCGGAAAGCGTTACCAGAAGGGCGGAGATGTCATCGAGCTTGAAGACGGAAGAGTCATGTGCCGAAGCTGTGCCGGAAACCTTGTCGGAAACAACAAGAAGGCGCTTAAGGCTCACCTTGAGAGCGCGAAGATATTCCTTGAAAGCACGTATGGAGTCAAGCTTGATGATGATTACGAGTTCTGCTTCGAATCTACCGTCAAGATTGCAAATACACTCAAACAGCACCGCGAGCTCAAGAAGCGTGGAGCAGATATTCCTCTTAAATCGTATGTCGACGACAAGAAGAAAATCCATGTCGAATACTCTGTTCCGTCGGTCAATCTGTCCGAGCTTCTCGTAAGAGAGCTGACACACGCATGGCAGTTGAAGCACCTTCCTGAGCTTAATGAGGAGCTTGCCGAGGGTCAGCTTGCGCTGGTTGCCATCCAGTACCTGAAGTTCCTGAATCAGCAGTCGCTTGTGACGGTAAGGACAAACTACTATGAGAGCACCGGAAATCCGTCTGGACTTGGATACCGCAGGCTTGCAAAGGAACTTCTTGAGAATCCGCAGTATAATAATAACCCGTTCAGATATCTTCTTGAGATTTCCGGAATCCATTCGGATGACGATTTTGTGCCGCAGGATCCGGTAATAATCGGTGAGGACGACTACGGAAAGCCGTACGAATCGGACGAGACCGGAAGAGACCCTGACGGAATAGTCAGCTATCTCTATTATGAGAGCCTGACGGCTACCCATCAGGGAGCATACGAAATCCTCCTTGATGCAATCCAGAATCACGACGAGACAGTTGTTGTCAGCGGATGCACATTCGATGACATCAGCAAGGTTTCAGACGCGATTTCTTATGACCATCCGGAGCTGTTCTGGTACAGGACATTCTCGATGCGAGGAGAAGAGGTAATGCCGGTCTACGGAGCATCGGCTGAGGAGTCGGAGCTCATTCAGAAAAAGATTGACGAGGCTGTTCCGAAGTTCCTTGACGGCATCGACGAGACAACAAGCGCCTACGACGCTACAGTCAGAATCTATGCGAAGCTGATTTCCTCTGTCGACTATGACACGATAGCTCTCAACAAGCAGAAGCAGGAGGGCGGTCCCGAAAAGGACAAGATCGACTACTTAAGAACCATTCCGGGAGTGTTCCTCAACGGCAAGGCTGTTTGCGAGGGATATGCAAGAGCTTTGCAGTACCTGTTGCAGAAGTGCGGAATAGAGTGTGCAGAGGTTGCTGGTCATATCCGCAAGGAAAGCGGTCAGGACGAGGAAGCACATGCATGGAACATTGCAAAGATTGACGGAGAATATTACTATCTCGATGTCACATGGGACGACGGTTCTGATACTATCCAGAGTGTCAAGCAGAATTATGTCGGATTTGACTACTTCTGCATCACGACCGAGGAGCTTCTGAGAACGAGAAACATCGACCTCAGTCCCGCTACAATGCCTGCGTGCACTTCCGTCGAGGCAAACTACTTCTACCATAATGACATGGTTCTCGACAGCTACGACCTTTCAAAGCTGAAGGCCATCGCCCAGGCGGCGGCAGGAAGCGGAAAGTCTTCGTTCACATTCAAGTGTAAGACAAAATCGGTTTACGATACAGCGATTGAGAAGCTCTGCGCAAGCGGTCAGGACTGCTATGAAGTACTCAAGTCACTGACCAAGCTCAACAAGCAGATCTTGACAAACTCTTACTCGTATACATACAACAAGAACATCTATACTGTAACCATAAGGTTCAAGTTCAAATAACGGGGAGGTGATGTTATGAAAAGAGCTTTCGCAATTATTCTTGTGGTAGTCATGACAACGGCAATGCTGTCCTCCTGCACTCTGCCGTGGCAGTCGGTGGTCGGAACATGGAAGCATGAGGAGACGATTCTCGGAGTTGTCACAAAAACGACCTACGTTTTCAACGAGGATGGAACGGGAACGATGACACTGGTTTTAGACTTTGATTTCACATACACAATCGACGGGAATCAGCTGACAATAACAACAACGACTCTCGGAATCGAATCGTCCGAAGTGTACACCTACAAGAGAAGTGGCAGCACTCTCACCCTCACCAACGACAGCGAAACCATCACCTTAGAAAAGGTGAGCTGATAAAAATCACAACAGGCGACCACCAGATGTCAGACATCAGTGGTCGCTTGGGTTTTAGATGTAAAACCCGACTTTAGAAAGGAGCTGGACACAATGTGCAATTTGAGCCAAGGTGTGTATGAGAGAGGAATTGAGAAGGGCGTTGAGCGAGGAATTCAGCAAGGCAAACTTGAAAATGCTAAAGCTATGGCAATCAGTATGCACAATGACGGCATGAAAGAAGAGCAGATTGCGAAATATGCTAACGTCGACGTCGAGCTTGTCAGAAAATGGCTCGGCTTTTCGCTTGACTGATGCTGGGCACATAATCAAATAATCGCATCCCTCAGTCGTGGCTTATCAGTAAAGCCCCGGCTGAGGTTTTGTTATGCGTTTCCGTCAACATTTCCAAAACAATTTCTCAACCCTATCACAATTTTTGACTACCCGAACAGACCGTTTGTCAAATCAGCTAAAATAGCTTCGTATTTAACGATTTTATTTTGGCAGAAGTTATTGACAAGCGGTTTCTTCTTTGATATAATAGAAACCGTTATAAGGTGATTTTGTGAAAATCATCTCAAATGAATGGCGGAGTTTGCTGGGTTTTACCATTTAGTGAACTGAGCCATTACATAATTCTTCTCTCTGAAAACGGATTTCGGGTTTTGTCCGCCACGGGGAGACTTACTCAAGCAAATGTCTTTTTCCGTACAAAAGTCATGCTACAAAGAGCTCACTTTTGCCTCACAGAAATTTTTGCCTGGTTCGAAGAATTGTTCGGCTGAATTGTGCAAAATTTCGGAAAAGGAATTTGCTTATAAGTGTTTGTAGAGGACGAAATAGTGAATTTGTGCAACATGCACAAATATCCCGAATCATGATTTCGGAGGATGCCGATGGAAACAATCATAGCAACGCACGGTCTGAGCAGAGACTTTCAGATCGGTGATGGAAGCGTTGTTCACGCGCTTCATGACATCAACATAACGGTGAACGAGGGCGGACTCACCATTTTAAAAGGTCGCTCCGGTTCCGGCAAAACGACACTCATCAATCTCCTTGGCGCTCTTGACAGACCGACAACCGGTGAAGTCTTCTTCGACGGTGTTGACATCACAAAGCTCTCGGATGGCAAAAGAGACGAGCTGAGGCGGTATAAAATGGCATTCGTCTTCCAGTCGGTGGCGCTTATGTCGTCGATGACGGCTTATGAGAATGTCGACTTTGGACTTCGGCTTTCAAAGTTCCCGTTTGCACAGCGGGATGAGAGAGTCAAAAAGTGTCTTGAGGAGGTCGGTCTTGCAAAAAGAATGAACCATCGCCCGGGCGAGCTTTCGGGTGGCGAACAGCAGAGAGTTGCAATTGCAAGAGCGTTAGCGCACGAGCCGAGAATAATCTTCGCCGACGAGCCGACAGCCGAGCTTGACACCGTAACCAGCCATCACGTCGTAGAGCTTTTCAAGAGGCTTGTAATCACAGAAAAGATGACCATAGTCATGACAACTCATGACCCGAGCCTGCTGGAAATTGCCGACAGGGTTTACACTTTGGAGGACGGTGAGATTATTGACTAATGACAAAGACTCCGTCTTTGAAAAAGACACCGTTCTGGAAGAAGCAGAACCCGAGATCACGGAGGAAACTCCTGCAGTTGAGGAAAAAAAGCAGAAGAAGTCCAAAGAACCTAAAGAAAAGAAAGAAAAACAGCCCAAAGAGAAGAAATTATCAAAAAAGAAGCAAAGAGAACTTGAACACGAGCAGGAAATAACGGCTCCCACAACTGAGTATGCTATTGAATGCGAGAACTTAGTCAAGATTTATAAGACAGAGCAGATTGAGGTCGTTGCACTTCAGGGGCTTGACCTGAAGGTAAAAAGAGGCGAACTCGTCGCAATTGTAGGAACCTCCGGTTCCGGTAAATCGACGCTATTGAATATGCTGGGTGGACTTGACAAGCCGAGTGCAGGATCGCTCAACGTAAATGGCAGGAATCTTCTGAAGTTCACAGAAGAGGACTACATGGACTACAAGCGCAACATGGTCGGGTTTGTCTGGCAGAATAATGCAAGAAACCTTGTTTCATACTTGACGGCAGAACAGAATGTCGAGCTTCCGATGCTCCTCCAGGGGCAGAAGAACCGCAGAGAGAGGGCACTTGAGCTCTTGGATGCAGTCGGTCTGTCACACAGAATCAACTCCCGGCTTGACCAGATGTCAGGAGGCGAGCAGCAGAGAGTCGCAATTGCAATCTCACTTGCAAATAATCCGCAGATACTCTTAGCTGACGAACCGACAGGTTCTGTTGACACAAAGACCTCCGACCAGCTTCTGCAGGTCTTCAAGGACTTAAACCGCACAAGAGGAATAACGATAGTAATCGTAACCCACGACATGCGGCTTGCAAAACAGATAGACAGAGTAATTTCAATAAGGGACGGCAGAACGTCCAGTGAAATAATAAAGAAATCGCACGCCGAAATCATGAGAGAATCACAAAGTCTTGAAGAGATGGATGAAAATCTCACGAAATCGGTTACCGAGGGCGAACCCGACTTCGTTTCAGAGGAGCTTGTGGTCTTAGACCGCACCGGACGGCTCCAGCTTCCGAAGGAATATCTTGAGGAGCTCGGAATGAAGGGCGGAGACCGAGTCAAGGCTGACCTTGACAAGGAGGCTGAGCGAATCTACATTCGCAAGGCGGAATAAACTTTTTATAACCTGTAAGGAAGAATAGAAGCATCTGACTGAATCTTATCGGGAGCAGTTAGAGCAATTTAGAAGAAAGGTGGACACCACAGTGAAAAACAAACTGTTCGGGGACAATAAGTTCGGGAATAGACTGTTCATGCGTATCCTGTCGCTTGCGCTTGCACTTTGCATGATGGTGCCGTTTGTCGGCACGGTTTATGCAGACAGTGATACTTCAGATGAAGAAGACACGTCAACCTCTACGACTACAGTCGCCGAAACATCTGCACAGGCAATCGACGATGCCAGTAGAGCAAACAGCTACTCGACATTCTACGATACCCACGCTTCAGATCCGAGACCTGACACCGAGGTCGTCATAAACGGCGTTGATTATGACTCCGTTTCTGAAGAATCAGAGGCGTATGTCGACACCATCGACGGGGTAGAGGCATTGGTACTTTCCGCTGAGGAAGCAGAGGTAACCTATACGGTTAATGTTTCTGAGGCCGGAATTTACAATGTAGAGATTATGTACTATGCTCTCGCAAGTACCGCCAATGACATAGAACTTGCCTTCTATGTTGACGGCGAGCTCCAGTATTCGACTGCTGAGAGAATTCTCTTGAGCAAGATCTGGGCAATTTCCGAGAGCTCTTATGAGTATGACGAGGATGGCAACCGCTCCTTCAGAACCGACTCTTCGGGTAACCAGGTAAGACCTACCCTTGAGGAGTCCCTGGGCTGGCAGACAACCTCATTTGAGGACACCGATGGTCTTTACAACGACCCTCTTGAATTCTACTTCACCGAGGGAGAGCACACCATCACAATCGTGTCTGACAAGGCAAGATTCGCTATCTCCTACCTCAAGCTCTACAACGAGGAGGAAGCGCTTTCCCTTACCGAGGTCGACACCGTTACTACTGATGAATCAGTGGCTTCAGAGTCAACCGGCATCTACATCCTCCTTGAGGGTGAAGATTGCACAAGCACATCGGATATAACCATTTATCCTACACAGGATCGTTCCACATACCTTACTTCTCCTGCCGCTTCTTCAAAGCAGGTCTACAACACCATCGGTTCTGAAACCTGGAAGGACTCCGGAATGAGCGTCACATGGACGTTCACGATGGAGGAAGCAGGCTGGGTAAAGATCGGAATCCGTGCTATCCAGGATGAGATGAGAGGACTCTTCTCCAACCGTACTATTTATATAGACGGCGAAATCCCCTGTGAAGAAGCCGAAGCTGTCAAGTTCTACTACTCGAACAGCTGGTCGGTAACAACTCCGACAGATGATGACGGCAACACCATTTACTTCTACCTTGAAGCAGGCGAGCACACCATCACTCTTGAAGCTGTTCCTGGCGACATCGGCGAAATCATGCGCGAGCTCGACGACCTCGTTTACGAGCTCAACAGCTACTACAGACAGATACTCATGATCACCGGTTCCGACCCTGACGAGTACACCGACTACATGGTTTACAAGCAGCTTCCTGACCTCCTCGAAGACTTTGAGACATACGCAGAAGAGCTCAGAGCTCTCAAGTTGAAGATTGAGGAAATCGCAGGAACTTCCGGTACTGAAGCTGTTTCACTCGAAACAATGGCACAGCTCCTTGACAGAATGATCAACCGTCCTGATGACATCCCGTCGAAGCTCAGTCAGTACAAGGATGACGTCACCGCACTTTCTCAGTGGATGACCGACTACCGTAGCCAGTACCTTGAAGTTGACTTCATCGAAATCACTTCCGCTGATATCGAATTCACATCCACCGATGAAAAGTTCTTCAAGTCACTCCAGTTCAGCTGGGATCAGTTCATCGCTTCCTTCTTCGAAGATTATAACAACCTTTCCGATGGCGGCGAAGATGCCCTTGAAGTCTGGGTTTCCCTTGGTCGTGACCAGGCTCAGATCGTAAAGGAACTTATCGACTCCTACTTCGTTGAGGAAACAGGCATTGCAGTCAATGTAAGCCTTGTACAGGGCGGTATTATTGAAGCGACACTTGCCGGAAAGGGACCTGACGTTGCACTCTTCGTAGGCGGCGACCTGCCGTTGCAGCTCGCAATCCGTGACTGCCTGGTAGATGTATCGCAGTTCGATGATTACGAGGAGGTAATCGAGAGGTTCTCCGACAACGTCATGACGCTGTATACATATGGAGGCGAGGTCTTCGGACTCCCGATTTCCCAGACATTCTCGATGATGTTCTATCGTACCGACGTACTTGAGTCGTTCGGCTTCGATGAGCCTCCGGAGACATGGGATGAGCTCATTGACATGCTCCCGACCATTCAGCGTAGCTACATGGGCGTCGGCTTCAACTTCGATGCTTATGCAACATTCATGGTTCAGAACGGAATGGATTACTATAATGATTCATTGACCGCAACAACATTTGACGATATCACGTCTGTCGAATGCTTCGAAATGTGGACTGAGTTCTACACTCTCTACTCCTTCGAGCAGACATTCGACCAGTTCTCAAGATTCCGTACCGGTGAGTACCCGATAATCATCACCGGCTACACCTTCTACAACCAGGTTTACACCGCGGCACCTGAAATCAGAGGTCTCTGGGACTTCGCTCTGGTACCCGGAACGGTTCAGGAGGACGGAACAATTAGCCACTCCACCACTTCCACTTCCATCGGAGCTATCATCTTCTCGAAGCTTTCTCAGGAACAGCGTGAGGATGCATGGGAGCTCATCAAGTGGTTCACAGAAGCAGATATCCAGGCTCAGTACGGGCGTTCAATCGAAGCTTTGTTAGGTCCGATGGGACGTTTCGATACCGCAAACCAGGAAGCTCTTACACAGCTCTCATGGTCGAAGTCCGAGTATTCACTCATCTTGGAGCAGATGAATGCAACTGTTGAGATGAGACTTATCCCGGCAACATACATTGTTACACGTAACATAACCAACGCCTTCAGAGAGGTCGTAAACAACTACTCGAACGCAAGAGACACGTTGCTCTGGTACAACAGAGATATCAACGATGAAATCACGAGAAAGTACGAGGAGTTGGGAATTGACATCTCAACACTTGAATAAAGGAGGGAGAAAGTTTCATGGCAAAGGCTAAAAAAGAGCAAACAGCCGTCAAGCCGATAAACACGGAGAGCAAAGCCGCTTATACCTGGCACCTCATCAAGCAGAATAAAACTGTATATCTGATGATGCTTCCGTTCTTCGCACTCTTTATCGTCTTTACGCTGGTTCCGGTTATCATGACGCTTCCTCTGGGTCTTACGAACTTCAACCTCGTACAGGCACCAAGGTACATCGGACTTCAGAACTTCTACTCGCTGTTTGTAAACGATGATGTATTCATGACAGCTATCAGGAATACACTCATATTCGCAGTTTTCACCGGTCCGTTCTCTTATGTATTGAGCTTCCTTCTTGCATGGCTCATCAATGAGATGAATCCGTTCTTCAAGGTATTCTTCACATTCGTATTCTACGCTCCGTCAATGACACCGTCTGCATACGTAATCTGGCAGCTCATCTTCTCAGGTGACTCCTATGGATATCTGAACTCGGTTCTTATGGATCTGGGAATTATCAACAACGCCATACAATGGCTGACGGACACGAGCTACATGATGGGGGTTGTAATCATCGTCCAGCTCTGGTCGTCAATGGGTGCCGGATTCCTTGCACTCCGTGCAGGCTTCCAGAATATCGATAACTCGCTTTATGAAGCAGGAGCTATCGAAGGCATCCAGAACAGATTCCAGGAGCTCTTCACCATCACGATTCCTGCGATGGGACCCTCACTTCTGTTCGCAGCGGTCTTGGCAATTTCCGGAGCTTTCACCTGCGGTACCGTTGGTTCAACGCTCTGCGGACTCCCTTCGACCGACTACGCAGTTCACACAATCATGAACCACGCTCAGGACTATGGTACGATTCGTTACGAAATGGGCTACTCGAGTGCAATATGTATGGTGCTCTTCGCGGTAATGCTCATAACGAATTACTTCATACGTAAGATTCTGAGCAGATACACTGATGATTAAGGGGGTGGAAATGTATGGCATCTGATATAAGAGAAAATCAGGAAAAGCTCCTGAAGAAGCAGGAAAAAGAGTTAGCGAGACTCAGAAAGAGACAGTCGAAGATAAAGATTGAAACAGTCCATGTCAAGAAGTCGAAGGGCAAGCACATCAACGGCTCTTTGGGCGGAGACATAATGATCTTCATCCTCCTGGCACTCCTTGGAATATTCATGATATTCCCGCTCTATTACTCAATCATCCAGTCTTTGAAGCCGATCAGTGAGCTGTTCGTCTTCCCGCCGAGACTTTATGTAATCAATCCGACAACAGAAAACTTCTCGAACCTCTTCAAGGTTGCAGGTAACCTTTGGGTACCGTTCTCAAGATACGTTTTCAACTCGGTATTCATCACAGTAGTAATTTCGGTTATCCACGTTTTCGTAGTTTGCTGTGCAGCATATGCACTGTCAAAGTGCCGCTTCCCGGGATACGGTGCTCTCAACTCGATAGTTGTAAACGCACTCCTCTTCTCCTCGACAGCAACATGGATTATGCAGTACATAGTCATCGCGGCATTGGGACTCATCAATACCTACTGGGCTTTGATTCTCCCGAATATCGCAACATCGATGGGTCTTTACCTCATGCGTCAGAGTATGTCAACCATCAACGACTCGATCATCGACGCCGCTAAGGTTGACGGTGCGGGACACTTCCGCATCTGCTGGCAGGTAATCGTCCCGAACCAGAAGCCTGCAATCGCAACCCTTATCATCTACGTCTTCCAGGGCGCATGGAATATTCAGGGCGGTTCACTCGTTTACGAGGAGCAGTTAAAGACTCTTCCGACAATCATGAACCAGTTGGCAGCTTCCGGTATCTCGCGTCAGGGCATCATCTACGCTTCGGCTGTAGTACTTATGCTCCCTCCGCTTATCATCTTCCTTGTAGCACAGAGCAATGTTATGGAAACCATGGCGAGCTCAGGTATGAAGGATTAAGCCTATGGGCAAACCTATGACTACTATAGAAAAGGAGACAGGTGATAAGCAGTGACGAACTTTAATATCAAAAAAGTGCTGTGTATAATGCTCGCGGCAATGCTCACGGTCACGATGGCTGTGACCGCATTCGCCGACGATCCGTACACATCCTACAACTATAACGCGTGGAAAGAGGCAGTGCCCTCCCAGAACGGTTATCAGGTTACAGACACGATAACCGGCGCGGATATAGGACTTGATCAGTTATCTGATCCCGACAGCGAGTTCTTCATCAGTGAAGATGAACCGGCTACGCTGTCAGACGCCAAGGACTTCTTCCTTTCCGAGAATCTGGAATGGTATATAGTTGACACCGGCAACAATCGTATAATCAAGACAGATCTTGAATTCAACCTTCTTGCCTGCTACAAGACCTTCACGGGAAGCTCCATAACAACGGAGACCACCCTTGAAGATGGAACGGTTGAAGTAACCGAGGCTAACACCTTAAAGAGCCCATACGGCATCTACGTCGATGAAGACGATATCATGTACATCGCCGACAGAGACAACCAGAGAGTTATAAAGTGCGGACAGGATTGTGTTATCATCACCGAGTACACCCGTCCTGAGTCGGAACTTTACGATTCAGTATCCTTCTACTGCACGAAGGTTCTGGTTGACGCCGCAAAGAACGTCTACATCATTTGCCCCGCAGTAAACAAGGGTGCTATCATGTACTCCGCATCCGGAACCTTCCTCGGCTTCTTCGGTGCCAACAAGGTTGAGGTTACAGCCCAGGTTGTAATCAACAAGATGTGGAGAAGAATAGCAACCGAATCCCAGTCGGCAACTCTTACAAAGGCTACTCCTGTTGAGTATGCAAACTTCGATATCGACGACCAGGGCTTCATCTACACAGTAACCGAAGCGGCTAACACCACAACGGACGCTGTCAAGAAGCTGAACCCCGCAGGCTCGAACATCATTGCCCGTACCGAGAACGGTGCAGAGATAGTATTCGGCGACCAGACGTCGGTAACCTATTCGGGAACCACCTATTCGACCCGTCTTACCGACATCTCGGTAGGCGACAACGGAATCGTCAACATCCTTGACTACACATCAGGACGTATCTTCCAGTATGACCGTGAGTTCAACCTCCTCTTCATCTTCGGATGCGACCAGGAAGACCAGAACGGCGGCTTCGATAACCCGAACGCAATCGAATCCTACGGCGACAAGGTTTACGTTCTGGACGGAAGAAACAACGATATAACCGTCTTCTCTGAAACACTCTTCGGTTCCTATGTTCACGAAGCCAACGAGATGTATAACGAAGGCTTGTATGAAGATTCACTCGCACTGTGGCAGGATATATTAAAGCGCGACGGTAACTACAACATGGCTTACATCGCAATCGGCAGAGCTCTTCTCAACCAGGACGAGTACGAAGAAGCTCTGAAGTACTTCAAGGCTGGCTTCGATGACGAAGACTACGACAAGGCATTTGAGTACTATCGTAAAGACCTCATGAGAAACAACTTCACAGCGGCGATCATAGTTATTGCGGTTCTGATTGTTCTGTATCTCATCGTCAGGATGCTTCAGAAGAGAGGAAAGATTCCCGATCATCTCTGGCGCAGACTGTTCCGGCTGATCGGAAATGGTATAAAAACGCTTGCAAACAAGATTGTGGGCACAGTAACAAAGAAGAAGGGAGGAGCAGCAAATGGTATATGATATGACGCCGATTCAGTGGCTGAAGCATGTCATTTTCCACCCCATAGAAGGCTATGAGGACATGAGATGGAAGAAGCAAGGCAGTATGGTTATCTCCATCGTTATCGTATTCTTCCTTCTCGTAGCTCAGATAGTCAACCAGCGAATGGGCGGATTCGCATTCAACATGGCGGCGTATTCGGACGTATTCAACATAGTCCCGATCATCACCCAGAGCGTTATTATCTACATCACTTGGGTAGTATCCAACTGGTCGTTCTGTACGCTCCTTGACGGAGAAGGAAACATGCGCAGAATTGCAATCTACTCTGCATATGCACTGGTTCCCTACATCGTCTGCACGATAATCTCGACTTTCATGACCTACTTCCTGACTCTCGATGAATCAATCTGGTCAAACGCAATATTCTATGTTGGAATCGGATGGACAGCAATCCTTATTGTGACAGGCATGAAGGCTTGCCACCAGTATTCGTACACAAAAACATTCGTCTGCATAGTTCTGACAGTTGTCGGTATGTTACTTATCCTTTGCTTGTTCGTACTTCTTCTGTCCCTCTTCCAGCAGGTATACGTCTTCTTCTACACTATTTATACAGAGCTTCTGTATAGAGTGAGAAGTTAGAGCAGAAAGGTGAGTGAATTTATGAAGAAAAAATTTCTCAGATTAATCGCTGGACTGCTCGTAATCACCATGCTCATGTCAATGACCGTCTTCTCGGCAGTGGCAGAGGATGAGGAAGAAGATACTACGGCAGTAAGCGAAGAGGTCGAAGAGACGGAAGAGGCTGATGATACAGCTGATGTCGAAGCCTCAGAAGACGAAGAAACGGATGAAGTAGTCG
Source organism: Oscillospiraceae bacterium (assembly GCA_021199855.1). Classification (GTDB taxonomy): domain Bacteria; phylum Bacillota; class Clostridia; order Oscillospirales; family Ruminococcaceae; genus Faeciplasma. Next base: position 95,722 of record JAJQHD010000013.1, on the reverse strand, counting down.
AAGAAGAGGAAGCTGAAGACGCAGATTCTGAGGAATCTGAGGAAGACGCTGACTCGGACGAAGATTCCGATTCCGAAGAGGAAGAGGAAGATGAGACCGTCGAGTATCTCACCGACGAAGACGAAATTGCCAGATGCGAAGTAGTCGCGGAGAACGACGAAGCTATCATGTACCTCGACAGAGAGTACGAGAGAATCGGTATCTACGTCAAGGAATCCGGCAAGGTCTGGTGGTCTAACTGCGTTAACGCACTTTTGGACGACGCCACCACGAAGTCTTCACTCCAGCAGAACCGTCTATCGAACATCGCAGTCAAGTACGGCAACGCTACCGACCTCATCATTTCGGCATATCTCTATTCTTACAGACAGTCGACCGATAAGGAAGACACCGAATTCGAGCTTATCGATAACGGCGTCAAGGTAACCTATAACTTCTCAAGCGCTAAGGCTACAGTTCCGGTCTACTACGTTCTGGAAGATACCTATCTTGAATGCTACATCAATACAAACGAGATAAAGGAAAAGGCTGGTTATGTTGAGGGTGAGGATGCCCAGGAATCAGATTCCGACGTTCTCATTCTTACAGAACTCGCAATGAACCCTTACTTTGGTGCCGCTGACAACGAGGCTACCGGATATATGCTCATCCCGGACGGCTCAGGCGCAAGAATCAACCTCAACAATGGTAAGAGTAACTACTCCAACTATTCATCCTACATCTATGGCAGAGATACCACAGATATAAAGGAAAATCAGCCGGATGAAACTGAACAGGCTTATCTCCCGGTACTCGCAATGGTACAGGGAAGCGACGGTCTTGTAATGGTTGCAACCGACGGTGATACATTCGCATCAGCAAACGCGGCAGTTGCTTACAACTCGGACGACAACGCGGCTTATAACTACTGCTACTTCTCATTCACACTCCGTTCAACCGACACCTACAGCATGTCTGGTGACTCTTCATCAATCATCATGTTTGAAAAGGGCGACGGAACTATAGCAGTTGAGAAGCTGGCTGTAAGATACTACTGGGTAACCTCCGAAGAGGAAGAAGTAACCTACACCGAGATTGCAGATGTCTACAGAGACTACCTCATTGAAGAGGAAGGACTCACCAAGAAGACAGAATCTGACTATGCACCGCTCTTTGTAGAGTTCTACGGCGGAACATTAAAGTCAAAATCAATCCTGGGCATTCCTGTAAACCTCAAGACCGCTTTCATAACATTTGATCAGGCGGCAGAGATTCTCGAACAGCTCGTTGAACTCGGAGTTGACCAGTTCGTCGTCAACTACAATGACTGGACAACCGATTCGATGACAGGAAAGCTTGATACAGCGGACAGCGTTGCATCAGTGCTAGGAGGCAAGAGCGATCTTGAAGACCTGGTCGAGTATTGCGAAAGCATAAACGCAGAGTTCTATGGTTCGATCACCGACTACACCTTCTCGAAGAACGGCAACGGCTTCTGGACGCTCTTCAACACGGCATACCGTGTATCGAAGTCCTATGCAAGACCTTACGAGTACAACATCGCTTACGGCACTCCTAATGACGGCGTTGCATCAGCACTTCTCTCGCCGAGGTCTATAAGTAAGCTTTCAGATAAGGTTACGAAGAACCTTGAAAAGTATGATCTTCCCGGCGTAGGACTCGGAGCATATTCATCCACTCTCTGGGGCGACTATTCCAACAAGAACAGAACCAACAGAGAAGTAACCGCATCGAACATTGTCGATTACTACAAGGCGGTTGCGGATGTCAACGGCGGCACAAGCATAATTGCCGATGCACCGAACGCTTACCTCTTATCTTACGTCGACGTAATCCAGAACCTGACGCTCCAGTCGAGCCAGTTCAAGATAGTCGATGAGGACGTACCGTTCGTACAGATTGTACTCCACGGCTACATTCCTTACTCTACCGAAGCCATCAACGGTTCAGCGGATTCAATGGAGCTCTTCTTAAGAGCGATTGCTTCCGGTTCTTACGTCAAGTACACGTTCATCTATGAGGAAACAACCGAGATTGAGGACACCGATTACATCAACCTCTACTACGCAAACTACGACGGCTGGCTTGAACAGGCTGCTGCAGAGTATGAGCTTGCAAATGAGATCCTCTCAACCGTTTCCGATTCCGTCATCACCGGATACGTGGTGGATGGTTCAGTAATCACAACAACCTATGAAAACGGCGTTGTGACGACAGTAAACCTTTCAACCGGCGAAATCACGGCGAACGGAAAGACCTATATCTATTCAGACTATGTTGACGAGGGAGGGATATTGAATGGCTGATAAAGTAGTAAAAGAAGCCGCTGAGGTCGTAGAGACCCCGGCTGGAAGCGTAATTGAACCGGTTGTTGTTGAAAACAATGCAATCGATAATGTTACAAAGTCCAAGAAGACGAAATCCGCCAAGCCTCCGAAAGAGAAAAAGGTCAAGGGTATGAAAATCCCTTATGAGAGGCGTAAAGCGTTGTACGGCTATGGCTTCCTTGCCATCTGGATTTTAGGAACCATCTGGCTCTTCTTAAGACCGCTGATTACATCGCTTTGGTACTCTTTCAACACGACAGAGGTTACTGTCGGTGTCATGAAGACCACGTTCGTAGGACTTCAGAACTACATAGACGCGTTCACAGTCGACACCGACTACACAACCGCACTTATCTCCGTTCTCCAGAATACACTCTGGCAGACGCCGATAATCATCATCTTCTCGATGTTTGTTGCGGTTATCCTCAATCAGAAATTCCATGGAAGAACCCTTGCACGTGCAATCTTCTTCCTGCCGGTTATCATCGCAACCGGACCTGTTATGAGCATCATCAATGGCGATATGGACACCTCAGGTTACTCGGGAGGTTCAGAAGCGTTCTCGACGATGTTCGAGACGGATATGGCGGGTCAGCTCCTGTCATTCCTCGGAATCTACAGTATCAGCGACCAGCTTACTGAGATGATAAGCCTGATTACGTCGGACGTATTCAATCTCGTCTGGAACTCTGGTATTCAGATCATCATCTTCCTCTCAGCCTTGCAGAACATCCCTGTTTCTGCAAGAGAGGCGGCATCCATCGAGGGTGCAACCGCATGGGAGTTCTTCTGGAAGATCACTCTTCCTTATATCAGCCCGATGATCGTTACAAACCTTGTTTATACGATTGTTGACTCGTTCATTGCTACCGACAACGAAGTCATGACGCTGGTTCTGTCAGAAGCGTCCAACTGGAATCACGGCTACTCTGCCGCTCTTGCATGGATTTACTTCCTGATTGTAATTGTGGTCCTGGGTATCGTACTCGGTGTCATTAACAGGCACGTTTACTACGAAGTATAAAGGGGGGAATCACAGTGGCTAAAGAAAAGAAAGATAAAGTCGTAAAGGTGGAAGCCGTTGAGGAGGCAGCAGTAACTGAAGAGGCAGTAACTGAAGAGGTTATTGCAATAGAGCCTACCCGGGTAGAATCCACCAAGAAGCCTAAGAAGGTCAAAGCTGCGAAGGAAAAGAAGCCTCGCAGAAAGAAAGAAATGAGTACCGAAAAGGCTGAGAAGCTCTTTGAAAAGGAGCGCAGACAGCACCTTCGTGAGAAGGAAAAGGCTTATAAGGAAGCCAAGAAGAACGGCACTCTCGACGAACGTCAGCTCGACCCGAAGTATCTGTGGTATCTCCGCCGCAGGAGAATATTTGGCTGGGTATGGCCGATAGCCAGATTCTGCATTCTCTTCGGACTCGGCTTCGTAATCCTCTATCCACTCATCTACATGCTTTCGACCGCTTTCAGACCGAATGCGCAGATGAACGACCCGTCAGTAGTATGGATTCCAAAGTCATTGACTCTCTCGAATCTTCAGGATGTCTGGGACGTTATGGACTTCGGAGCTACGCTCCTGAATACATTGAGACTCAACATCGTCTGCTCGCTTCTCTCTGTTGTAAGCTGCTGTCTTGCCGGCTATGGCTTCGCAAGATTCAACTTCAAGGGCAAGTCTATCATGTTTGCAATAGTAATCATGCAGATCATCGTTCCTCCGCAGATCACGGTTATCCCTCTGTATCTCCAGTGGGCATACTTCAAGATGTTCGGTCTTGTTGAGGTCGCGGCGGGCGCAGGGGCGACGACATTCCTTGGAATTGCCATCAACACGGCGTCGGATGGTGCACACTACATCTCGCTGATTGACCATCAGGTTGTAATGTACGTCCCAGCAATATTTGCCAACGGTATACGTTCAGGACTCTTCATCTACATCTTCCGTCAGTTCTTCAGAGGACTCCCGATGGAACTCGAAGATGCCGCATACCTCGACGGTTGCGGACCGTTCAAAACATTCATCCGGGTAATGATTCCGAATGCATCGTCGGCGTTCCTGACAGTATTCCTGTTCTCGATAGTCTGGTACTGGAACGACTACTACATTTCATCCACATTCTTCATCAACAACCATACGGTCGCGCTACAGCTACAAAAGCTATCGGCAACGCTCGATGCCCAGCTGTTCAACAATGCACAGGTAGGTACCAGGCGTAAGATTGTTTGGCTGGAAGCCGGGTGTCTGCTGTCAATTACGCCTATCCTGGTAATGTACATCTTCCTACAGAAGTACTTCACCGAAGGCTTGGCACGCTCTGGCTTGGTTGGATAATTTCAAAGCAATTAAAATTCCCTCATGGTTTTTCCGTGAGGGAATTTTTTGCGTATAATTGAGAATACTATCCCCAAAAAGGAGCTATGCAACATGAACCTATCAAATAAACAGTATTCGGAGCTAGCAAAAGATGCCGAATCGCCGTCTAAAGCGTGGTTTAACGTCCCGAAGGCGTTCCTCATAGGCGGCTTCATCTGCCTTGTAGGGCAGGGAATAGGCGATTTGTACCGCTATTTCGGGATGTCAGAGGACGAGACTGCGGCGTTCACGTCAATTACACTCGTGCTGATTTCGGTAATCCTCACCGGTTTTGGGCTTTATCCGAAGGTCGCGAAGCACGGCGGAGCCGGAACTCTCGTCCCGATAACTGGATTTGCAAATGCTGTCGCCTCACCCGCAATCGAGTTCAGAACGGAAGGCTGGGTTTTGGGCGTCGGAACGAAAATTTTCACCATCGCAGGACCGGTCATCCTCTACGGAACAGCCGCCGGGGTCGTGTATGGGGTGATTTACTTCATAGTTTCGAGATTATAGCGCAAAAAAGCCGAGTTCGATGGAGCTCGGCTTTGTGTTTTTTGAAGTATTACCTGAGTGAAAGTAGCTCTACAACCCTCTTGTTGAGATGCTTTTCGATGGCTGTCAGCCTTTCCTCGGGCAAATTCAGACTCGGATGCCTCGTGAATGTAAAGTTTATAAGTCTGCGAAGCTGAGCTTTCTGCTTGGTACCGATAACCTCCCGGCATACATCCTCATAAGAAACACGATAAGGATTGGCTCGTGTCCTGGCATATTCGTCAAGATTCCTGAAATCATCCGGCATACCGTAGTTGAAAAGGGACAAGCCGTTGTCAAAAATCGGAGCAGGAGAGATAATCTTGCCGGAGTGATTGTCACGAAGCAATCCGAAATTTCCAAAATGCCGGTCTTCATTATAGATAACGGCGTCGAAAACCAGCATACTGCAAAGCTGTTCGTAAAAATCATCGCCGAGGCTCTTGTAATAGGACAGGCACTCTGCAAGAGTCGATTTTTTGAGAAGCCGTCCAATTGGAACAAAAGATGTGTCGATGTCGGTGAAGAGCTTACATTTTGAAGCGAGAATTCCCTTCCACCGTTCCAGGTCATACTGAACGCAGTCGAGACCCATAGCATTTGCAACCTGGCAGGCATAATACTCGCTGTAAGGCTCGTTGCCGGTGTTTGCGGCGCCTTCGGTTCCGCCTTTGTAGAGGTAAATTCCGTCGTCATCAATAAGATGCCACGCTTTCCTTAACATTCCGTTTGTCGTAAGCTCGGGCGAGGTAGAAAACGCCTCATCAGAACCGCCGATCCCTGTGTATGCAACAAGTGACAGAGCCTCAGAAAACCTGTTTTCATAGAGATTGTAGTCTGCAAATTTTCCGGGAAAGCCGTTTTTGACAACCCAATAGCTGTCGTTCAGCGAAAGCCCCATGCAGACATCTATGATGCCCTTCGTGTTGTTGACGCTCAGTCCCAGGGTTTTCAGAACTTCGTCGACAAACTGCCGGTTCTTCGGGATAACCCGCCTTTCCAGCCAGCGGACAATACCTTCGCCTGAAAGCTCCATATCCAGCGGAAGCAGGTTTCTCTTTTTATCATCTATGTCTATTATTTGTGCCTGTAAGCCCTCGATGCCCATTTCCTCAAGAGAAAATGTAACGAGATTCTCATCATAGAGTCGAATATTGTAAATATTATTCATAATCTGTTTCCTTTCTGGCTTTTTTGCAGTTCAGGAAAATTGCCCGCAGAGAATCTCCTCCCTTATCTTCATCCAAAGCTTGCCCATGTGGTTCTCACCGTCACGGTTTTTGCCCCAGCCCCAGTATGTGTCCTTCGGTGAGTCTTCGACAATCAGGCAGTCACTGGTCTTCAACAGCATTTCCCTGACATACGGGTGTTGCCTGACCTTCTCCCGAAGAAGCTCCTCCATCACGACGACTTTTTCCGAATCCCAGCCGGGACGTTTGCGGTCTTTGTTGGCAATAGAAATCTGCTTCGCCTCATAGGGTGACTTTGCCCGGCGTATGAGCTCCACAACGTCCTCAGCAACGCCCTTGAAAGCGCTCGCCTGATAAGCTTCTTCGACTGTCCCATAGACCCAACCGTCGTACTCAATCTTATTGGCACTGTAGTTGTCGAGGCAGTAAAACTCCCTCGGGAAGAAGCCAATCGCCTCATCAAGCAGTATTCCCTCCGCCAGCCACGGGTCCCTGTAGTCGGATGATTTCAAGTTGATACTCATGCTTGGTCCCTTCCTTTTTGATTATAGTAGCATAGATTATGCGGAGATGTCAAGAAAAATCTGTCCGATTCCAAATCTCTCTGCCTCATTCAGACAAATTAGTCTTATTCATTCAGATAGATTTTGGATTTTCATTCAGACAGATTCGGCAATTTCATTCAGATGGATTTTTCCTATCAAAAAAAGAGCCCCACGCAGGGCTCTTTTCATATTTCGATATATCAGATTCTTGTCGGCTGGTCGGTATCAGTTGGAGTCTCCGGCACGGGATTTGATTCGGGAGCGGGAGCTGGCTGAGGTTGAGGAACAGACTGAGGAGTTGGTTGCGGCTGAGGCTGAACCGGGGGAACTTGCTGTCCGCCATACTGATACTGCGGCTGAATCGGCTTGCCAGTGTACGGGTCGAAGTTGAACTGAGGCTGTGGCTGAGGCTGAGGCATAGGCTGAGCCGGATGAAGTGCATCCTCATAGAACTTCGCATTTACAAGACCCAGGAAAATCGGGCAGAACGCGGCAACTGCAACTATGAGCACTATGAGAAGAAGTCCGAAAACCGAGCCGATAAACGGAATTATGGTCAAAGCTCCCAGGATGGCTGCGCAGACCACTATCGCCACAATAACAAGAGCCTGAGCTCCGAACATCTTGCCCTTCAAGCCGTTTGTCATCTTCTTCGATTCCTTGAGGGCGTCCATAGCTTCAATTTCGGGATGGGTGATGAGGATGTAGGGAGTGAAGGAGTACTCAATCGCCTTGATAATTCCGAAGACGATTCCGACAACCGGGATGAGGCACCAGAGAACAACCCAGAGAACCATCCAGAGCATTCCGCCTGCAACGTGAACCGCCTGTTTAAGGCTTGTGAAGCCGGAGAAGATGTTCTTGGTTTCGATGCCTTCGCCTCTTACTCCCTTCAGATAGAGCACCGAAAGGCTTGCCTCAAGAACGAGAGCAACAGGAAATGTGATAATTCTGGCTCCACCGAGGAGAGAAACAATGAGGATAAGGAAGTTTGAAAGAAGCGAAAGTCCCCAGAGGAGAACCGGTCTCTTCTTCAAAATCTCGAAAGCTGCTTTGTAATTTTGTGTTATAGAACTCATGAAAAGTCCCCCTTACAATTAATAATGTATCAATTATAGCATTTAATGGGGCATGTTGTCAACATGTTAATCGATGTTGGCAGAAAAATTAAGGAAAACTTAATCTTTATCCCGTCACTCTTGGAGTTTCCCTTAAAACTAGCACAATTTTAAGGGAAACATATTTTTCTAAGAGAATTCAATTCAGGCGATAATATTGGGTGCTCTTGCCTTTGCCTTCACGCTTCAGTTCGCCAAGAGCAACAAGCTTTCTTAAAGAGCTTTCAACAGAGCTAACACTCAATGACGGACACAATTCTCTGATGTCCTGTTTTGTAAACCTGCCAATCTTTTGTAGCGTTGCTTTTCGCACCATCTCGATTGCTGGTTGTTTTTTCTCCACTATAGAAAATCTGTCCTCAAAGTCCCTGTATGCCGCAAGAATTGTACCTAAAAGGTATTTGATAAACGGAGTTTTATCCTCGGTTTCCTCGTGCCAGCCGTCCTGTGACTGACCCAGAGCGTCATAATACAGGCTCTTATTGTTAGCAATTTTTGCCTCTAAAGAGATGTATTTACCGACATAAAATCCGTTGCGATAGAGAAGCAAAGTCGTAAGAAGTCGGCTCATTCTGCCGTTTCCGTCATTGAAAGGGTGGATGCAGAGAAAATCGTGAATAAAAGTAGGAATCGCAATCAACGGTTCAACTTCAAGGTTTCCGATGACACGATTGTATTCCTCACAAATCCTGTCCAACGCTTCCGGAGTTTCAAAAGGCGCAAGCGGCGTGAACAGCGTTTCCGTATGCCCATCAGAATAGGTCGCACTGATATAATTCTGCACGTTCTTAGTCTGACCTGCCATAGGGTTATTCATATGGCTGTACATGATCTTGTGGAGTTGAAGTATATAGTTCCGTGTAATCAGAATAGCATCAAAGCTTTCGTGAATGATATTTAAAACGTCTCTGTATCCGGCAATTTCTTGTTCATCACGATTTCTCGGCGTTGTTTTCTCTTCCACCAACTGCTTGACTCGTGTGTTTGTAGTGACTATACCCTCGATTGCATTGGACGCTTCGGTGCTTCGGATTTTTGCAATCTCAACGAGCTTTTCCAATTCATCGGGACGTTGCTTCAGGTACATCTCCTGTTTTCCTGCTTCTTTATATATTGCCGCAATAAGCCCGAGTATCTCGGAATCCCATTTCTGATTCTTGATTTCGGAATAATTGAAAGGTCTCATTTCCTTAATCGCCTCTCTTTCCCTTAAATTTTAGCATAAATGAAGGGGAAAGTCAATAATTACGGGAAAATGACGGAGAAAAACTTGCAAATGAACTTACGTGTAAGCACCTGCGGAGCCCATAAGTGAAAATTTCCCCACTACCTATTGACTTTTTGCCCGGTTTTGGCTATACTAATAAAGTATTGCATCATAAGATGCCAATTATGCCGTCTGGCTGTCCGCCTTAGATTCTGGATAATCAGTACAGCATTGACTAACAAATTATTCTAAGGAGGCAACAGAAGTGCGGCACATAAAAAAGCCTGTATTCTTTATTGTTGTTGCACTGTTGGTGGTTTTCACGCTGCTTAACATCTTCGGTATCAGCACCTACTATGGCGACATCACTACGACTATCATAAAGTCTGTAAGTGATATCCGCTGGGGAATTGATATCAGCGGCGGTGTTGAAGTAACATTCTCACCTGCTGAAGACGTTGATGCTACCCAGGCTGAGCTCGATGCGGCAAAGACCGCTTTGGAGCTGAGACTTGTAAACCTCGGTATTACCGACTATGAGGTTTATGTTGACTACTCAAACAGTGACATTATTGTAAGATTCCCGTGGCAATCGGACGAGGAAGACTTCGACCCTGAGGAGGCAGTTCAGGAACTCGGTGAAACCGCCGAGCTCACCTTCCGTGAGGGCTACGAAACTGACGATTATGGCAACCCGAGTGGCACCACAGCCGACACCATCATTTTAACCGGTGACATGGTAACATCCGCTACGGCTGTTTTCTGGGAAGACAGCGACGGAACCTATGAGTACGGAGTATCATTAGTACTCAACGAAGAAGGCACCGAAGCATTCGCAGAAGCAACCACCCGTCTTGCTGAGGAAGAGGGCATTATCTCCATCTGGATGGACAACACCTGCATCTCTTATCCGACAGTAAGCTCCGCCATCACCGACGGACAGTGCCAGATTACCGGTGACTTCACCTATGAAGAGGCTAGCGAGCTCGCTGAAAAGATTAGCGCAGGATCTCTGCCGTTTGCTCTTGAAGCATCCAACTTCCGCTCCATCTCAGCATCCATGGGCGAAGGTGCAAAGAACACCATGCTTATTGCAGGTCTCGTTGCATTCATCATCATCTGCATCTACATTATAGCTTCTTATAAGCTTCCCGGCGTTGTTGCTTCAATCTGCTTGTTCGGACAGGTTGTCGGAACAGTCGCCTGCATCACCGGCTTCTTCGGAAACATCTCCGGCGTCACACTTACGATTCCCGGTATTGCCGGTATTATCCTTGCAGTCGGTATCGGCGTCGACGCAAACGTAGTTACGTTTGAAAGAGTCAAGGAGGAGCTACGTGCTGGCAAGACCCTTGACACAGCTTTAGATCACGGCTATCAGAAGGCTTGGAGAGCAATCTTTGATGGCAACATCACAATCGTATTCGTTGCGTTAATCCTTATGGGTGCGTTCGGACCTTCCGACAGCATCATCGCAACAATCATGAAGCCTATTTACTTCATGTTCCCGACCACGATTGAAGGAACAATCTACTCCTTCGGCTATACTCTTCTGGTCGGCGTTATCATGAACTTCATATTCGGAGTACTCTGCTCGAGACTGATGGTTGGCTCGCTCTCAAGATTCAAGAAATTAAGAAATCCTGTACTGTACGGAGGTGTTAAGAATGACGAAAACCTTTGATGTAGTCGGGAAGAAAAAGTATTTCTATATCTTCTCTGTAGCCGTTATTGTGGTAACACTACTTCTGGCACTGATTCTCGGAGTAAACGTCGCAATTGAGTTCAAGGGCGGTACTATCATTACTTATTCCTACACCGGTGAGGTTGACGGAAATGCAATCGCCTCCACCGCTCAGGAGATAACCGGTCTTTCCTGCGAGATTTCCTATGGCGAAAGCGTTTCCGACGGAAGCGAGACTATCTCCCTCAGTTTTGCAGATTCCACTGGTATGGACACCGAAATCCAGTCGGAATTAACCGACGCCCTCGAAGAGACATATGCTTCGAGCTCACTGACACTTTACAGCTCTCAGGACGTTAACCCGTCAACCGGTAGCGGCTTCTTCGGAAAGTGCATGGTTGCGGTTCTCGTCTCGATGATAGTAATGATTGTCTACATCGGCTTCCGCTTCAGAAAGATAGGCGGCTGGGTCGCAGGTATCTGCGCAGTTGTTGCACTTATGCATGATATGTTCTTCGTATTCGCCTGCACAACTATCTTAAGATTTGACATCGACTCGAACTTCATAGCTGTTCTTTTAACAATCCTCGGCTATTCCGTAAATGCGACAATCATCATCTACGACAGAATCCGTGAGAATAGAAACCTCTACGGGACTGAGAAGAGCCTGGACGAGCTCGTAAACATGAGTGTCAGTCAGTCGTTCGGACGTTCGGTTCACACAACCGTCACTACCGTTATCGCAGTCGCTTCAATCTGCGTCGTTGCACTCGTCGCAAACGTCGATTCTATTGTAAGCTTTGCCTTCCCGCTCCTCATCGGACTTCTCTCGGGTGTATATTCCTCGAACTGCATTGCTCCGACACTCTGGACAACATGGCAGGGTCACATCGACAGAAAGAACGCCGAAAAGGCGCTTGCTGAAGGAACCAACACAGCGGCTCCGAAGAAGAAGTCTTCAAAGAAAAAGAAATAATAGCCGGTTTTCGGCACAAAAGGCGGCGCAGGAATTCCTTGCACCGCCTATTTTATCGGGAGGGATATCAGTGTCCACTGCAACAGATACTAAGACAGAAAAGAAAATAGAAGTGGGAGTTTCGGTGGCGTGCGGCTATCCCGAATATCCCGAGATAACGCTGAAAAGGCTTCTTGACTTAGGCGTCAGGCACGTCGAGATTTTCCTCAACACCCACTCCGAAACAAAGCCGGAGTATGTCAGGGAACTCAAGAAGATGATGGACGACTACGGTTGCACCTGCAAGTCGGTTCACCCGTTCACCGCCGCCATCGATACATACATGCTCTACACTCCCTATGAGCGCCGGATTCAGGACTATTTAGACTACCACCGCCGCTATTTTGAGGCGATGGATATCCTGGGCGCCGAATATCTGATTTTACACGGCAATCAGGACAAGGGTCCCGATGAAGTCGTCATCGAAGGATATCGGAGGCTGAACAGCGTCGCAAAAGAGTACGGCAAGACGGTCTTGCAGGAAAATGTTTATCGTTGCACAACCGGCGCACTCGAACAGCTGATAGCCATGAAAAAAGCGCTCGGCGATGAGGTGAGCTTCGTTTTAGATACCAAGCAAGCCATCCGCCGCGGCTACGACCCGTACGATTTCATAAAAGAACTCTCCCCGAATATAAAGCACATCCACTTTTCCGACCATAACTCCGAGTCCACCTGCACCCTCCCCGGCAAAGGCGACATCGACACCACAAGATTCATCCAAGCTCTCAAAGCCGTAAACTTCTCCGGCTCCATCATGCTGGAGCTCTATAGAAGCTCGTTCGGGACGTTTGAGGAGCTGGTGGAGGCGATGAGGTATGTGCAGAAATGCGTTGAAGAAATAGAAAGTGAGGGATAAATCATGAGTGAAAGCAATTTGAATTTAAGAAGCTGGAGCGACGTCAGAAAAGAACTCTTTACCCCGGAAGAAATCGCTGAAAGCGATAAAAGGGTTAAGGAACTTGCACAGGCAAAAGCTAATTATGAAGATTTAAAAGCTCGTGGTGATGACGCAATTGGGGAGAATGCCTTGGAGTTTATCGACTCTCTGATGACTGAAGAAGAAATCGCTGAAAGCGACCTTCGTGTTGCTCTTATCGGTGAGCTCGTCAAAGCTCGTCAGGAAAAGGGCATCAGTCAGAAGAAGCTTGAAGAGCTCAGTGGTGTCAAGCAACCGGTGATTGCGAGAATGGAAAAGGGAACTACAAGTCCTCAAATAGACACAATTCTCAAAGTTCTTGTCCCGCTTGGCAAGACGCTTGCTGTAGTCCCGCTTGAAAGCGTGACAGCGGGGGATAAGACGGAATGAATCAAAGCCCTCAATCTGGAATTTTGATTGAGGGCTTTGTGAACAGTCTGTAAAATTTGATTTTTGTATTGCTATTGTGCGGACAAAAGTGTATAATAGGAGTATAAAATACTGAAAGGATGATTTCTAATGGCAGGTAAGTCGGCTAATTTATATGTTCGTATCGAACCGGAGGTAAAAGAGGAAGCGGAGCAGATTCTGTCTTCGCTCGGAGTGTCTTCTTCAAGCGCAATCAACATGTTCTACAAGCAGATTATCTTCTGCGGCGGTCTGCCGTTCGACGTCAAACTCCCCGGTCCGCCACATCTCGACATGACTCAGTGGACTGACGAGCAGTTTGCGGAGGAAATAGAAAAGGGATTTCAGGCTATCCGAAATGGAGATTACCAGCCTGCGGAGGAAGTATTTAAAGAAATACGAGAGGAGTTTGGCTGGTGACTTACGAAGTAATAGTGTCAGGACCTGCAAAAAATGATTTAAAAGAGATTGCAACATATATTCGTGATTTGCAGGCTCCCATAGCCGCTTATAATCAGATTAAAAAGATTGAGAATCGTATATATAGTCTCGATTTTATGCCCGAAAGATATAAGTTGTACGATAGAGAACCTTTTGAAGGGAAGGGTCTCAGGATGGTGGCTGTTGACAATTACTGTATTTTCTATCATGTAGATGACGAAGCAGAGATGGTTGAGATTTCACGAGTTGTCAATGGCAGGCGTAACTTTGACACCCTCGACATCGACATACATTGGGGAGAGAAGCCGGAATGATAACACTTGATAAGTCCAGAATAAAATACATCCTCTACGACCTTGACGGCACGTTGACAGATTCTGCTCGAGGCATCGTCAATTCGTTCAAGTACTGCCTTAATGAGCTCGGGATTACCGGCTGGGACGACAAGGCGCTTCTGAAGTTCGTCGGTCCGCCGCTTCGGGAGTCGTTCGGGGTTTACTTCGGGATGGATGAAGCGGAAGTTGACAACGCTATAAAAGTCTATCGCACTTACTATGCCGACAAGGGCATCTTTGAGAACAGCGTTTATGACGGCGTTCCAAAGGCTCTGGAAAGGCTCCGTAAAGCCGGCTATGTTCAAGCCGTTGCGACCTCGAAGCCAGAGGTTTACGCAAAAAAGATACTCGAAAAGTTTGAGCTCTCCGAGTATTTTGAAGATATCTGCGGCATCCCTTTGGGCGATGAGTCGATGACGAAAGCGCAGGTAATCGCCCAGTCGATGGAGCGCCTCGGCATCAAAGACAAGTCGGCTGTTGTAATGGTCGGCGACAGAGATTACGACATCAAAGGCGCCCATCTGAACGGTATTCCCTGCATAGGCGTCACCTACGGCTACGGTTCACATGAAGAGCTTGAATCGGCTGGGGCGGATGAGATTGTGGATTCACCTGCGGAGATTTTAAATGCGTAATTCTTAATTCGTAATTGGTCGGCTTCGACGGCTAAAGCCGTTTCCGCCGACGCCGCTCCCTTCGGTCGCGGCACCTCTCAGTCTACGCCTGCGGCGCATCCAGCTCCCCTTGATAAGGGGAGCCTTTTTGTGGGTGCACTACTGGCTCCCCTTTTTAAGGGGAGCTGGCGCCCGAAGGGCGACTGAGAGGTGCGCCGACCAGAGGGAGGCGCCGACTTGGCGTCAGCCAAGTCGCTTATTCCTTCGTCTCAAACCAGCTCTTCCCCATATGCACGTCCGCTGTCAGCGGGACGGCGAGCTTGACTGCATTCTCCATTTCTTCATGCAAAATCTCTGCGGCTCTGTCGGCACAGGATTCGCTTGCTTCGACAATCAGTTCGTCGTGAACCTGCAATATGAGGCGGGCATCGAGATTTTCAGCTTTAAGGCGGTGGTAAACCTTTACCATCGCTATTTTTATGATGTCGGCGGCTGTGCCCTGAATCGGGGCGTTCATTGCGGCACGCTTGCCGAACGCCTGGACGTTCTTGTTCGCATTTTTCAGCTCTGGAATGTAGCGCCTGCGGTTGAACATCGTCACGGCATAGCCGTTGGTTTTTGCAAACTCAACCGTCTCGTTCATGAACCTGTCTACTTCTGAGAAGTTCGCCAAGTACGACTCGATGTACTTCTTCGCCTCCGCGACCGAAACTCCGATGTCCTGCGATAGGGAATATGCCCCAATCCCGTAGATGATTCCGAAGTTGACCGCCTTTGCGGCACGACGCATGTCGCCGTCGACCATGTCCTCCGGGATTCCGAATACCTGCGAAGCGGTGCGGGTGTGGATGTCGACTCCCGACAAAAACGTCTCAATCATGTTCTTGTCGCCGCACATCGCCGCAAGGACTCTCAGCTCAATCTGCGAGTAGTCGGCGTCGAGGAGGGTATAGCCATCCTCTGAAATAAAGAATTTACGCATGTTCCTGCCGATTTCCTTTCGGACGGGAATATTTTGTATGTTCGGGTTTGCGGACGAAATTCGCCCGGTTTTGGTCTCCGTCTGCTTGAACTCGCTTCTGACCCGACCGTCGGGGCAGACTACTCCCAAGAGCCCGTCGACATAGGTCGACTTGAGCTTCGTAAGCGTCCGGTACTCCAAAATCAGGTTGATAATTGGGTGATAGTTTACAAGTCCTTCAAGCACCTCCGCACTCGTTGAATAGCTCTTCGATGCGGAATTTTTCTTGCCGGTCGGGAGCCCGAGCTCGTCAAAGAGCACCGTCCCGAGCTGTTTCGGCGATGAAATGTTGAATTCGTGCCCGGCAAGCATGTAGATGGTCGATTCAAGCTCGCTTATCTGCCCGCTGAGATTATCCCCAAATTCTTTTATTCCATTTTCGTCGACCCGGACGCCCAGAACTTCCATCGATGCAAGAACCTCGCAAAGCGGCAATTCAATGTCGTAATAAAGGCTCTTCATGTCGGTCTTTTCAAGCTCCGTAAGAAGCACACTGGCGAGCCTTTCAAGGGACAGGATGTCCCCGAACTTTTCGTCACTGCTGTAGGGAACCGAGTAGGAAGCGCACAAGTTCTGCACGCTATAGTCGCTCGACTGGGAGTTGAGGAGATACCCCGCCAAATCTGCTGAAAAAGTAAGATTCTTTAGCTCCTTCCCACGCTCAAAGCAGTATTTATGAGCAGGCTTCGCCTCGAAGGTAATCTTCTCGCCCTGAGATTCAAAGTATTTCAAGATAAGATTTTCGTCGTCGGTGACGTAAATATCGCCGCCGTGCTTTATAGTCAGGCTGTCGCCGGACAGAATAAACGCCGACTTATCGAAAGTCTCGCTCCCTGTAAGCTCTTTTTCGGTGTAATCATCTGTGACGATTTCGGCTTCTTTTTTAATCTCAATATTTCCGAGTCCGAGCTTGTCAATCATTTTGAACATTTCGAGCTGGTTCAAAAGATTTGCGGCGGCGGGGAGATTTTGCTCACGTCGTTCGTAATCGGAAAGATTCTGCGGCACGGGTGCATCACGGACAATCGTGGCAAGCCACTTGCTCGTCTCAGCGGATTCCTTGCCCTCCAAAAGTTTCCTCTTGACGGACGGCGTTGCCGTAATCGTGTCGATATTTTCGTAAATCTCTTCGATTGAAGGGTACTGAGCCATCAGGCTCATCGCCGTTTTTTCGCCGATTCCGGGAACGCCCGGGATGTTGTCCGAGCTGTCGCCCATCAGTGCCTTCAGATCTATCAGGTGAATCGGCTCGAAGCCGTAAACTTCTCTGAATTTTTCGGGAGTGTATGGAGTGGTTTCCCGGGTCGTCACAAGTCGGACGGTTACATGCTCGCCGACCAGCTGAAGGGTGTCCCTGTCTCCCGAGAGAATCATGCAATCGCCCGAGTTGTCGGACATGAGCTTCGAGACGGAACCCAAGATATCATCGGCTTCGTAGCCTGTAATCTCCAAGATAGGGACGCCGAGGTCTGTGAGAAGCTCTTTCACCTTCGGAAGTTGCATCGCCAGCTCCTCCGGCATCCCGTGGCGGTTAGCCTTGTAGAAAGCGCACTTCTGGTGCCGGAAGGTGGGTGCCTTCAAGTCAAACGCAACTATGGCGGCATCCGGCTTCACTTCGCCGCACTCCCGCAAAAGCGTATTCATAAACCCCGTGACGGCGTTCGTGTAGAAGCCGTCTTTGGTCGTAAGCACCTTTATCCCATAAAAAGCCCTATTGAGAATCGAGTTCCCGTCAACAGCAAGAAGTAGCATGGTTATCCTCCGAAAGAATTGTTATTTATAGTATACCACCTGAGCCTAAAAAGAGCAAGAAAAAAGTCTTTTCAAATCACCCAAAGTGTGCTATACTATCCTTGTACGACTATTTTTGTGTGGGGACTGTGTGACAGAGAATGGAGACTTTGAAAATCGGGAATGTGGAGATTGAACGCTCTTGTGCGCTGTCGCCGATGGCTTCGGTTGCGGACAGGGCTTACAGAACCATCTGCAAGGAGTACGGCGCAAGCTTACTCACAAGCGAGATGGTTTCGGCAAAAGGGCTCTGCTACTCGTCCACAAAAACCGAGGAGCTCTGTTCCATCACCGAGATTGAGCGTCCCTATGCAATCCAGCTCTTTGGAGAAGAACCCTACTTCATGGCGAAGGCGGTCGGCATCATCAAGAAATACAAGCCCGACCTGATAGATATAAACATGGGTTGCCCTGTTCCAAAAGTGGTGAACCCCGGCGGGGGAAGCGCTTTGATGAAGACTCCAGAACTCGCCGCTGATATTGTTAAGGCGATGTGCGACGTTTCAGATTGCCCGGTAACCGTCAAAATCCGTGCCGGATGGGACGATGAGCACATCAATGCTGTCGAGTTTGCAGTTAAGATGGAAGAAGCCGGAGCGGCGGCAATCGCCGTCCACCCGAGAACGAGGCGGCAGATGTACACCGGTCTTTCCGACTGGTCGATTATCCGTGATGTCAAGCAGGCAGTCAGCGTTCCCGTAATAGGTAACGGCGACATCTGCGACTGCTTCGATGCCGAAAGAATGTATCAGGAAACCGGTTGCGATTTGATTTCTCTGGCGAGAGCCAGCAACGGCAGACCGTGGATTTTCAAAGAGATTCGGGACTATTTAGAGGACGGCACCCTGAGCTATGAGCCGTCGGTAGAAGAGAGAATGCAGATAATGCTCCGCCATGTCGGACTTCTCGTCCAGTTCAAAGGCGAAGACACCGGAATCCGCGAAGCCCGCAAAAACGTCGGCTGGTACTTTAAGGGGCTTCGAGGAGCTTCGGCTTTCCGTCAGAGGGCAGGAGCTTTGAAATCTTTGGATGAGCTTAAAATGATGGCGGATGAATTTATTGAGCTTTCCGCCGAGGGATGACCCCTCAGTCAGCCACTTCGTGGCTGCCAGCTCCCCTTTCAGGGGAGCCTATAACTGCCTCTATCAAGGCTTGTGAGAGAATGAAAATAGCCTCCCCTGAAAGGGGAGGGGGACCGCCGGCAAAGCCGGTGGTGGAGGGGTGCGTCCCGCAAGGGCGCGGAGGTGCTACCATGTATACCTACGAAAATCTAGGCTTCGGCTACAAAGTCTGTATTTCTTCTGATCACCGCTTCGGCACCGATGCTTTCCTGCTCGCCGACTTTGCGGGTGCACGGCACAAGGACAAGGTCTGCGATTTGTGTTCCGGGAACGGAATTGTGGCGTTGCTTCTGTCAAGAGATTATCAGCCGGCGGGAATTTATGCCGTCGAACTGCAAGCCGAGGCTTATTCGCAATTAGAGAAGTCAATAGAAGCTTCTCCCGAAGAGGCGAAGAAGATTCTGCCCGTTATGGGTGATTTGAAAGAGTGGACTGCACCCGAAAAATTAGATCTCATCACCTGCAATCCGCCATACAAGGCGGACGGTGCGGGAATCCGGAGCGACACGGAAGCCGCTATCATCGCCCGACACGAGACGGCTTGCACTATTAATGATGTCTGCGAGTGTGCGGCACGTTCACTCAAATATGGCGGAAGGCTTTGCATCTGTAACCGTCCCGAACGGCTTGCGGACGTAATCGAAGCGATGAGAAAGAATAAGATTGAGCCGAAAAGGCTCCGAACCGTTCATAAAGACAAGTCGAGTGAACCCTGGCTTATATTGGTTGAGGGAAAGCTCGGCGGTTCACCGTTCATGAGAATTGAGAAACCCTTATTCATCAAGGGCGAGAACGGCGAGAGCTATTCGGAAGAGATGAAACGGATTTATAGATTATACGAATTTCAGCGGCAGGAGGAGAAGTAATGTCAGAGCTTTTTGTGGTCGGGACGCCTATTGGCAACCTGGGAGACATAACATACAGAGCAGTCGAAGTGCTCAAGTCCGTCGATTTTATTGCGGCTGAGGACACAAGGGTCTCTGCGAAGCTCCTGAGCTATTTAGACATAAGAAAGCCGATGGTGAGCTATCACGAGCACAACCACAAATACGCCGGCGAGAGCATCATCAGACGTATTCTTGACGGCGAAAGCTGTGCCGTCATCACCGATGCCGGTATGCCCTGCATTTCCGACCCGGGAGAAGATTTGGTGCGGCTCTGCATCGAAAATAACGTCCCGGTGACGGTTGTTCCCGGACCTACGGCGCTGATTTCTGCGCTGGCTGTCAGCGGGCTTGATACTTCGAGATTCGCTTTTGAAGGCTTCCCATCGGTCGCAAAGCGTTCCCGCAACGAGCTTTTCGCCAAGTGTGCGCTTGAAGAAAGAACCCTAATCTTTTACGAAGCTCCCCACAAGATGGTCGAAACTCTCGGGGATTTGTATAAATTCTTCGGCGACCGTAGAATCACCATCTGCCGGGAGCTTACGAAGATTCACGAAGAGATTATCCGGACGACCCTTTCCGAAGCCCAGAATCTCTATAACGACGATGACAGAAAGCCCCGTGGCGAATATATCCTGATTGTCGAGGGCTTGAAGGAAGTTCCGGAAACAATTACGAAAGAGGACGCCCTTGCGAAAGTAAAAGAATTGGTCGCAAAGGGAATGCGTGGCGCCGACGCCTGCAGGGAAATCGCAAAAACAACTCCATTCTCGAAAGCCGAGCTCTATACTCTTCTCTTAAATGAAAGGGATGGCGAACAGTGACAGTCAGGTCTATGACCGAGCTTGACATCCCGGCGGTTATCAAAATAGAGCATGACTGCTTTACTGCCGAAGCCTGGAGCGAAGAAAGCTTTTCGTATCGCTTGGGAAAGGCAAACTTCATCTCACTTGTGGCTGTTGATGAGGAAAAAGTTGTCGGCTATATAGCCGCCTCCGAAGTCCTTGATGAGCAGTATCTCGACAGCCTGGCTGTAAGGGAAGATTGCCGTGGACAGGGCGTTGCGACCTCCCTTATGAAAGCGGCTTTTGATATTGAAAAGACTGTATATCTTGAAGTCAGGAAGTCGAATCTTCCGGCGATAAATCTCTACAAAAAACTCGGTTTCACCCAGTATGCCGAGAGAAGCGGTTATTACGAAAATCCGACCGAAAATGCAATATTAATGAGGAATGAGAAATGAAAATACTTGGAATTGAAAGCTCCTGCGACGAGACTGCGGCGGCTGTCGTCGAGGACGGCGTGAATGTCCTTTCAAACGTCGTAGCGTCGCAGATTGACGAGCACAAGCTCTATGGCGGAGTTGTCCCGGAGATTGCGTCACGCAGACACGCCGAGAACATCTGCGGAGTTGTCAGTGAAGCTCTTGAATCGGCGAATGTCACGATGGACGACATCGACGCCGTTGCCGTCACCTATGCTCCCGGGCTTATCGGAGCACTATTGGTCGGAGTGAGCTATGCAAAAGGGCTCTCGTTTGCGACCGGGAAACCGCTTGTTCCCGTACACCATCTGGCGGGGCACATCGCCGCAAACTACATCTCCCATCCGGAGCTCGAACCGCCGTACTTGTGTCTTGTAATCAGCGGCGGACATTCGCACATCATAGAAGTTAAGACCCATACCGAGTTTCACGTCATCGGAAGAACCCGTGACGATGCGGCGGGGGAGTGCTTTGACAAGGTAGCACGTACTCTCGGCTTCCCTTATCCGGGAGGCAAGGAGATTGACCGTGCGGCACAGCTCGGAAACAAAAACGCCTTCAGGCTTCCGCACCCGAAGCTCACCGGTTGCGAGTATGACTATTCCTTTTCGGGGCTCAAGACCGCCGTCATAAACCTTTGGCACAACGCTGAACAGCGTGGCGAAACGCTTGATGTAAACGATTTGGCGGCTTCTTTCCAGAAAACGGTATGCGACATTCTTTCCGAGAAGCTCATGCTTGCGGCAGAGAACTTAGGCTACACGAAGATAGCCGTCGCCGGAGGAGTTTCCGCAAACACCGGTGTCCGGGACAAAATTGCACATGAGTGCAAAAAGCGTGGCTACGAGCTTTACATGCCGAAGTTCACCTATTGCGGCGACAACGGCGCAATGATTGCTTCGCAGGGATACTTTGATTTCAAGGCTGGGAAGATTGCCGGAACTGACCTGAATGCATATGCAACGATGGCAATTGACTGTGCAAATGTGTAGGGGCGGATATTATCCGCCCGAAAAACCCTCTGCGACCCCTTGACGGGCGGATGATATCCGCCCCTACAAATGCCTAGTGAGGAATACTATGAACCTAAAACGTACCCTATCACTAATATTATCAATACTCTTCCTACTCACCCTCACCGCTTGCAGTGACATCGATTCAGAGGCGGAAGTTGTCACCGAGGATGTTGTTATCAACGAGGCGCCGGTGAAGGCGGCTTATCCTGTCAGCTTCGGGACGGAGACGTTTGACTCAGCACCCGAGACGGTGGCTTCTTTGTCGCCGGCTCTTACCGAAATCATGTATGAGCTCGGGCTTTCGGAGAAGCTGGTTGCTGTCAGCGAGTACTGCGACAATTACAATTCGCTTCCCACTGTCGGGAGTCCTGCGAACCCGGACATCGACGCCATAATCGAGCTTGCACCCGAACTTCTTATAACTCAGTCGCCTATAGCTTCCACCGACGAAGTGAAGCTTGACCAGGCGGGCGTCAGAGTGCTCTATCTTGAGCTTCCGACCGGATTTTCCTATCTCTGTGAAGAGTATATCGAGCTCTCGATGATATTCTATGGCGCTGTCGATTCGGAGGAGGTTGCTCTTGCGGCTCTCAGCGAGATTGATGACATCATGCTTTCGGCGCAGAACTTAGGAGTCAGCGAGAACTTCGTAATCATCTACTACGGTCTTGATGGCGGTTTTACTGCTTCTGCAGGAAACGACATTGCTTCCGACATGCTCTCCGTTTTCGGGACGAATCTTCTTGAAACCGAGGATGAGGAGCTGGCGATAGTTTCATATGAAGAGCTCGAAGAGATGAATCTGGGAGTTATTTTTGCCGATGAGGCACTTTCGGATGAAGATCTGGAGGACTTGGACGCGGAAATAATCTATCTCGATTTGAGCAAATTCTCGAAGCCGACGGCTCAGTTGTCGGGGATTATTTCGGAATGTATCGCAGAACTCAGCTAGCCGGGAAAAGTGAATAAATTGTAAAGATTCCGATTTAGGTTGACATCGGGCAAAATAAAAGGTATTATTATAGGGACGGATTCGTGAAATTTTTCGGAATGGCTGCAATAATTTCAGGGTTTGATTTGTATTAACAGTTACGGGGCGTTGTGGATTGTCCCGGGCACAGAACATAGAAAAGTATTCAAGAAAAAAGGAGAACTGAAAATGAGCAAAAGACTAATATGCCTTATTCTGGCTTTCTCAATGATGATGACTGTATTTTCTGGATGCGGTCAGGCTATTGACAACGAGCCGGCAACAACATCATCAGCTTCAGACACCGCAGATTCAACCGACAGCACCGGCGACAGTTCCGATGCCACCAGTGACAGCACCGGGGACAGCTCCTCCGACGCTTCCTCAGTGATAGCCGACTGGAGCTACGATTTCGATTCCTCGTTCATCACAGAAAACGGAATCGAGTATGTCTGGGAAAGGCTTGACGAGGACACAAGAATCAATCTCGGCGAGATTATGAATGCCATCCGCGAGGGTCAGATTTACTGCTCCCTTTCTGTAGGCTTTCCGAATGACGAAAGAGACGCATTCCTGACACTGGTTTCCAACTGCTGCACCTTCTACTGCTGGATAGGAACATCCTTCAGTGTCGCTGTCGACCAGGAAACCAACATGGTCAAGAGTGTCACGATAAACTATAGAGGAATCGACTATGAGTCGGATATCCAGCCTATCATGAACGAGCTTGAATTGAAGCTTCAGGAGATAGTTTCTGGCATTCCCGACGGACTCTCCGAATTCGAGACCTTAAAGTATCTTCACGACTACCTCATCCTTAACTGCGACTACAGCGACACCGATGGCACAAGCCCGTTCTCAGCCTATGGCGCGCTTGTCGAGGGCTATGCAACATGTCAGGGCTACGCGGACGCTATGCATCTCCTGCTCAACAGAGCAGGCTTTGAGACGATGTTTGTAACCGGTATCGGAAGCGACGAGAGCGTAACGCACAAGTGGAACTACGTCATGTGCGAGGATGGTCACTGGTACATCATCGACCCGACATGGGACGACCCGTCTGATATAACCGACCTCAACTTCGTCGGCTACTGCTACTTCCTTATAAGTGATGAGGAAATTCTCAAGGATCACGTCGCAAAGCATGAGAGTGACTATTACGAGACGCCGTATGCTGATTCGATGGATATGAACTTCTTCAACGTGATGGGATATTATGCAACCACTGCTGATGAGGCTTACGAGATTCTCAAGGAGCAAGCGGAGAGTTCGATAGATTCGACGAGAAGATGCTTCTACCTGAAGTTTGAGAGCTCAGAAGCGATGAGGGAAATTTATGAAACCCTAAGAAGCGATTCCAAACTATCAGATGTTATAAAGACTGCAAACGCAGTTGCCGGAACAGACTATCAGACCTCTTCATGGTCGAGAACCTTCAATGATGAGCTCGGAATCCTCACTATTACGTTGAAGGAAGCTGAGTAAACGTGATGTTAAGGCGCCCAAAAACCGCCCTATCTGAATAAACAAACCGAAATACGGAGGAAAGAAAATGAACAAGTTCAAGAGAATTCTGTCGCTTATGGTAGCAATGGTTCTTATGCTAACCGTGCTGTCTGGCTGTGGCAACCAGGTGTCAGACGAGTTGGTAACAAGTGACTCTGTGGTTACTGAGGCTCCCGAGGTTACAACCGAGGCTACGACCACCACCGAGGTTACCACTACCGAAGAGGTAACAACCACAACAGAAGCGACAACAGTCGCCACCACCGAGGCTACAACCACTGCAACTGCGGCTACCACCGCTTCCACCGATTACACCGTTGAAGCAATGAGCGCAACGATGTATGCTACATATTCTGTAAACGTAAGAAGCGGACCAAGCGCCGATTATGACAGAATTGGCGGATATGCCCAGGGTGCCGAAGTAACGGTCACCGGACGCGCATCCACCGGCTGGTACCAGGTCGACTATAAGGGCGAGACCGGCTATGTTTCGAGTTCATACCTTTCCACCGAACCGGTTGCTACAACCGCAACCATCACTGCTGATGATGATTCTGTAGACCTTGACGATGAGGCAACCACAACAGCCGCCACAACCAGCTCCTCAACCACTTCAAGCGTTATAACCGTTTCTGCTGGCGACTGGGCTGAGGACAACGGCTGGGAGACCATGATCAGCTACATGAAAGAGGACAGATTTGTATCAACTATCGATCAGATCATGACAGGAGTCCAGAATTATGAGGCTTCCGTCACACTCGGCAAGTACATCACCGAGGATGAGGCTTATTACTTTGCGAACCGCATTCTCCCGATGATATGCGTTGAATATTCCTATGTTTCCTCTATCTCTGCCTATACCGGAGGAGGATATGTCAGCCGCGTTGTAATCAATTATAATATCGACAGGGAGGAAGAGGGCGACCAGATGGTCAGCGAGCTGAGAACGGCTGCAAACAAGATTATTGCGAACCTCAAGAGTTCGATGTCCAGCTACGAGAAGGTCAAGTACCTCACCGACACGCTCGTCAAGAACTGCGCATATAACGGCGAAACCGCCACATGCAACACTGCATATGCCGCAATCGTTGAAGGACAAGCCAACTGCGCTGGCTATGCAAAGGGTCTCTTCTATCTCCTTGCAAAAGCAGGATTTGACGTTGTATTCTGCGAAGGCGTCGGAGATTCAGCCAACCACCTCTGGGTTAAGGTAAAGATTGACGGTACATGGACCAATATCGACCCGACATGGTGCGATCCGCAGACTCCTACATCCATCGACCCGTCGTA
Organism: Oscillospiraceae bacterium; assembly: GCA_021199855.1. Taxonomy (GTDB): domain Bacteria; phylum Bacillota; class Clostridia; order Oscillospirales; family Ruminococcaceae; genus Faeciplasma. The sequence continues at coordinate 70,170 of JAJQHD010000013.1, read as the reverse complement.
TGTTGACTACTCGTTCCTCTGCGTAAACGACGAATTCATGGCTGCAACCCATGCTGAAATCTACGACATGGTCTTCTACAATGTCCCGTCTGCTACAAGCACAAAGTATGACTGGTACGTACTCAACGGTTGCTATGCAACAAGCCTGAGCGAAGCTGTAAGCATCCTTGAATCCGCAACAAAGACTGCAGTAGCCGAGGGCTCCGAATATGTATATGTGAGAATCAAAGTATCTTCTTCGAGCATATACAGCGACCTTGCCTCCTCTTACAAGCAGTCGGGCTACAACAACAAGATTCTTTCCAGTATAACATCGAAATACACCTGTGACGGCGTTCTCCCGAGAGAAGCAGGACTATACAGAGTTTACCGCCTGAAGCTGAATTAGCAGTCAATAATCTGGCTGACCAGTTTAAATGAACGTCTGGAAAAATTTGTTTGATTGTGCACACTGCACAAAACTAACAGCGGAATTTCGGCGAATTGCACATTTCATTTTCCAACGATATGTGTTATAATGTTTAGGTACCTGTAATCCGTTTGAGAGCCGTTGTCACGCTCTCACCGGTTACATAAGAAATCCCCGTTGTGAAAACCACACTATTGAAAGGAAACATTTACTATGGCAAAGAGACTTATTGCGGTCGCTATGGCTGCGCTGATGATTGTTGCGCTGGTAGGATGCGGAAGCTCCTCCCGTCAGATAGTCCAGCTCACACTTTCGACCGAGGATTCCACCGCCATTCTCGCCGCGGCAGGCATTACGCTCCCCGATGCTGAGGATGTAGCCGGAACCAACACAACTATCAAGTTCCACAAATGGACTGACGACTTCCACAACTATTCTGAGGATGAGATCATCAACACAGGTTACTGGACATTTGTAAACAAGTACGGCGGAGAAGTACAGTGGATTGAATGTACATACGAGAATCGTTTCGACGATCTGGCTAACCTTGTCCTCGCTTCTGACTCACCTGACTTTACCACATGCTCTGTAACCACATTCCCTTACTACTGCATAAAGGGCATCTTCGTTCCTGTTGATGACTACATCGACTACACTGACCCGCTTTGGGCAGGAACTGCTGACTTTGCGGCTAACTACTTCTCAATCGGCGGACAGAACTACGCTATCATAACCGATATCAAGGCTACCACCGTTATCGCTTATAACAGAAGAGTCATGGAAGAATGGGGCTATGACGATCCTGCAGAGCTTTACTACAACGATGAGTGGACATGGGATGTATTCTATGAAATGTGCGTAGACTTCACTGATCCCGACGAGGACAGATATGCTCTCGACGGCTGGTACTGGCAGCAGGCCATTATCGATTCTACCGGAGTCACCATCATCGCTCTTGAGGACGGCGTATTCGTTTCAAATATCGATGACGCAAGACTTGAAGAGGCTGAGGCTCTTATCTACGACCTCAACAAGAATGACTGCGTATATCCGAGGTGGAACAATTCCTATCAGTGCCGTAACTCCAACACTGTTGGTGCTGGTATCAAGGAAGGCTTGACTCTCTTCTATCCTGTTGAGAAGTGGGGCTTCACCGATACCGTTGAGAACGTCAGCTCAATCTGGGGCGACATCACCGAGGGCGAAGTCATGTTCTGCCCGATGCCTCGTGACGAAGACGGCGACGGCAACTACTACTTAGCCGCTCAGCCGGTAGGATACCACATCATCCAGGGTGCTAAGAACCCTGAAGCAGTTTACCTCCTCTCCGCTTGCGAGAGATTCAAGGTTATCGACCCGACCGTTATCGACATCGATACCAAGCAGCTCAAGGAAACCTACATGTGGACCGACGAGATGCTCGAAATGCTCGATGAGACCTATAACCTCGTCAACAACTATCAGATCGTTAACTTCACCTCTGGATGCCAGTCTGCACTTTCCGATGCAGTCAGCAACCTTATCGGCGGAACCCTTGGCAACAGTCCTTCCACATGGGCTCAGCTCAAGGAGACCTACTCTGATAGAATTGCGTACTACGTTGAAGAGCTGAACGCAATGTTCACCGGCAAGATCGAAGTCGACTAATAAATCAGACGTTTTCTCATAGGGTTAACTTTTTTGGCAAAATCCCGTACTCATAAGAGTGCGGGGTTTGTTTTCAATTCGGAATTCGGAATTGTCGGTGTCAGAGGCACCAACACCTTGCATAACTTCTTTGTCAGCATCATATCCTATACCAACAATATTTTCTGGAGGCAGGAATGACCACATCTGAAGCACCCTTAAAAAAGCACAATCTTATACTTGAAGACCGTAATAAGCTTTCACTTTCGGGAGTCACCGATGTTGAGAGCTTTGATGACAGTGAGGTTTCGCTCTACACTTCCAAAGGCGAGCTCGTCATCCGGGGAAAGAACCTCCATGTTGACGAGATAAGTCTGGATAGTGGAGACCTAGAAATGTCGGGAGAAGTGAAGTCGCTTACTTACGGCGACCGGGACAGGACGAAGAAGCCGACGGTGTGGAAGAGGATTACGAGGTGAGATTATGTCGTTCAACCCCGGCTCATTCACTGGAATAACGGAGGAGCTCAGAATGCTCGGTCTCGCTGCTGTTGTCGGAGCGTTTCTCGGTGCGGTCTTTGACATCCTGAGAGTCATACGGATTACACTTCCACATAAGTCATGGATGGTGTTCATCGAAGACTTTCTGTTTGTGCTGTTCTTCGGCGGGGTGTTCTTCTGCTTTTCGGTTGAGATGCTTGAAGGCTCGTTTCGGCTCTATGTACTTGTGGGAATGGTCGCGGGATTCGGGATTTATCTTCTCACGCTCGGGCGGATTATCTCGGGAATATTCAGAACGACAGGAAATATTCTCAGAAAAATCAGAAATTCAGTGGCGGAGTGGTTCAAAGAAGCCGTTCCCGCAAAAAATTTCCCGGAAAAATAAAAAAATCCTCATAAATGACTTGCAAGATGTGCCCTGAATGTTGTATAATATACTTTGCATAACTATCTCAGATTGGAGGGTGAGAAATGTCTGCTAACGCGAAAGACGCCAGAACCGACAGACCAAAGTCGAGAAAACAGCTGAAATCGATGCATAAGCAGTCTCATAAAGCAGGACGCTTTGTTCAGCTTGTCTTTTTCTCAACCCTTCTCGTCTATGCGGCGTCGGTAATTATCAACACGCAGGCGGAAATTGCGGAGCAGAAAGCGACTATCGAGAAGCTTGAAGCCGAAATCGTCGAGGCACAGCAGGAAAATGACGAGTATATAAGGCTTCTGAGCGATGACGATGAGTACGAGTATATGCTCTCAGCCGCTATTGAGCGCGGATATGCCTACCCTCGCGAAACCAGGTACTACGCAAAGTCGGTAGAATGATTTCCGGGCGGACTTTGTCTGCGTTGTCGGTTCGTATTGTATAAGCGAACTCGCACAAACGAAAATGTGGAAGTTGTGACAGACGTGGCATCGGGCATCCTGAGCCACAAATAAGTCATGAAAGAGGAAAAAGTAAAATTTATGCAGCTTGAAGAAGGTAGCATTATCGAGGGCAGAGTCACCGGCATTCAGAAATTCGGCGCATTTATCGACATCGGTGGAGGCAAAAACGGAATGGTTCACATTTCGGAGGTTTCCCCTACATATGTCGCAGATATCAACGATTTTCTCAAGGTCGGGCAGATTGTCAAATGTAAGGTCATTTCAATTGATGAGAGAGGCAAGGTCGCGCTTTCCATCAAGAGGGCGCTTCCTCCGAAGGAGCCGGCTCCGCATCGTCCGAGAAACGGACAGCCGGGCGGTCATCCTGGCGGTCACCCCGACGGACGCCGTGATGGGCATCCCGGCGGGCAGGGTGGACAACCCGGAAGGGACAACCGCGGCGGCTATAATCAGGGTCGTGACAAGGGCATGTATGACAAGGACAAGGACGCCCAGCCGGTAAGGCACTATCAGCAGAAGAAGCCTGTCAAGAAAGAGGAGCCGAACCCGGAAGCTCTTGTGAACGCCGAGTACGCTTACAAGCCGAACAGCACCACAACCGACGCTGGCTTCGAGGACATGCTCTCAAAGTTCAAGTCTTCAAGCGAGGACAGAATGTCCGACCTCAAACGCTCAATGGACGTCAAAAAGCGCGGGTCGAGGAGAAGGTAATAAGATAGGATTATAGTATGGAGCAGATTCGACTTCTGGATAATATGCTAAGAAAAGACGGCTTGTCAGTCGAAAGACTGGAAGCCCTTTCCTACGAATCCCACCTTGGAATAAATCTGAAAAAGAATTTGCACTACTTTGACCGAGAAAAGCTGTTTGAAGAGTTGGAAGCGGTTAATGATTGGTATGATGATAACGACATACTTCAAGATATGTCGATAGACTATAGAGTAAAAAGCTTGCAGTCTATTAAGCTTAAGTATGAGAGATATTATCCTGACCATCAGCTTCGAAAAATCTTTGACGATTTACTTGGATTTCGTTGCCTTTGCAACAGTTACGAAGAAATTTTAAATTTTGCCGATTGCGAAAATATCCGTGTTGCGGATATGAGTCAAGGCAAAGCACACGATGATGGTTATCGTGGTGTTCACATCTACTACCAAAAGAGTGGAATCCATTATCCGATAGAGATTCAGTATAACACCTATATAGACCGTCAACTAAACAACTGGTTGCATAGTTATTTGTACAAGAAGAATTATCCGGATGCTGTCGGATGTATGATGCGAAAGCGTTATGAAGCCGGAGACATCCAAACAGAGAAAGATTTTAAGGAGGTGCTTGAAGGTGTGCTATCTGGTAGCTAAAAATGTAGATAAGATTGGTTGCATTGCTATGGAAACTAATCATGGGAAGCACTTAGTGGACTTCAAGCACAAGCTTTCCAGAGAAGTCGACATAAGAAAAATCCAGCTCGTTACTATCAGCCGACCGTCGGCTTATGGGGAGTATGAGCCTTATCGGTTTGTCAACACCGAGGATGAATTTGAGGAACAAGTCAAGCTGTTGTGACAGCGTTTGCAGGAATCGAAACCGTGCCGTTTCGCGCACGGTTCTCTTTTGTGGAGGATTGAGATGAAGATGAAATTGTTCGGTAGAAGGCTTATGGCTGTTGTGATAGCGGCTGTGATTCTGATGAGCCTGACTGCTTGCGGGGAGAGCGACCCGGTTGCGGGCGAGGATTATATCCTGGCGGCTCGGGCTGAGTATATCAGTCTTGATTCTGCCCGGGTTGACGTTGTCAACGACAACACCGGCGAGTCGGAGCAGATATTCATCTATAAGTATGACGAGGTGGGTCTCATGACCTACTCCTACTATGCCGTCTCAGGCGACACCGTAATCGCCCAGTACAACAACGGATATGAGCAGTACACCGAGGAAAACGGCGTTGTCACCTATCTTGACACCGGCGATGCCACTTTCACCTCCTACTCAAAGGATGTCCCTTATCCACTGGCTGACGAGGGACTCATTGTCTTCTACAAGAAAGCCGTCAACACCGAGACCTCCTACATTGCAACAAATGAACTCGCAATCGAGGTCTGCCACTACTATGACATCTCAAAGCTCTCTGGAGTAGACACCGCGGACGGAATGACCGGCTTCAAGGTTCTCTACTACTTCGACGGTGATGGCAACTTCCTGTTCCTGCGGGAAGTCACCGAAGTCACAAACGACGACGGCAGTATCACCGAGTACTCCTACTCCATTTATATAACTCAGCAGAACGAAGTCGGAACCGTGCCGAACTTTATTGATATTACGAAGGTTGAGGAAGAAGACGTCGGGGAAGCGGTATAAGATTTGTAGGGGCGGATATTATCCGCCCGAAAATCAACGTCGCCATAATAGCGGGCGGATGATATCCGCCCCTACAGTTGTCACATCTGTACATATTGCACAAATCCCCACCCCAAAAATCCCCAATTTTTCTACACCAAAAAATCCACACAAATCGTGAAAAGTGCTTGCAATTACAATTCAAAAGTGTTATTATAATCACTGCGTGACTGCAAAAGATATGCGTTGAAGCTGGAGGTTGCCGGCGGTATGCCGGGTAATTTCAGCCGAGTATGTCCGATTTTAAACCGGGCGACTGTAATAGCAACACGGTACTGTGGTACAGATGGCTTGCCAGAGTGAGTACAAGGGCGTTTGTGTGTAAACTTCCGAGTGCATTGCAAAGGCGAAGCGGATTAAGGGCGATTTTGCGCCTTTGAGTCAGAAACCAAGCTCCGATGCGATTTATGTGTCCCGCCGAAAAGAGAATTTTTCGGCTTTTTTCATGGGGATGCAGGAAACACACGGATTCGTGTTAAAAAAACAGATGGGATAATCCCAGCCCCCAATAATCGTTAGCTTTAAGGAGGCGTTTTTAATGGCAGTCAATGAGAAAATCAGAATCAAGATCAAGGGCTACGAGCACACCAACGTCGATGCGGCAGCGGCTAAGATAGTCGAAGCAGCAAAGCGTTCGGGCGCACAGGTTTCGGGACCGATTCCGCTCCCCACTGAGAGAGAAATCGTCACCGTCCTTCGCTCCGTATTCGTCAACAAGGACAGCCGTGAACAGTTCGAGATGAGAACTCACAAGAGACTTATCGACGTAATTCACCCCACCAACGACACAACTGCGGCTCTGCAGAATCTTGAACTTCCCGCCGGTGTGGATATCGTAATGGAGATCAAGTAATCTCCCAAGGAAATCAAATTGATTTCTCAGCGAAATCCCACGACAGGTCAAGTCGGTTCGACCGACCAATAACCATTAGGAGGAAACAAAATGAAGAAAGGCATCATCGGAAAGAAGATCGGTATGACACAGGTCTTCGACGATAAGGGAAGAGTCATTCCCGTATCGGTAATTGAGGCAGGTCCTTGCGTGGTAGTCCAGAAGAAGACTGCCGAGAACGACGGCTACGAAGCCGTGCAGCTCGGGTTCGGCGACACCACTGCAAAGAGTTTGAAGAAGCCTCTCACAGGTCATTTCAAGAAGGCTGACGTTGCTCTGAAGAAGACTTTAAAAGAATTCAGACTTGAAGACATCTCAGGCATGAACGTAGGCGACATCGTAAAGGCTGACATCTTCGCTGAGGGCGAGATTGTTGACGTTTGCGGCACTAGCAAGGGTAAAGGATTTTCCGGCACCATCAAGCGCTGGAACACCCACAGACTCAAGGAGACCCACGGTACAGGTCCTGTTCACCGCGAGGCAGGTTCCATGAACGCTTGCTCCAGCCCTTCGAGAATCTACAAAGGAAAGAAAATGCCGGGTCACTTGGGAGCAGAGAGAGTTACAATCCAGAACCTCGAAGTTATCAAGGTCGACGCCGAGAACAACCTTATCGCTGTAAAGGGAGCAATCCCCGGACCGAAGAACGGTATCGTCACCGTCTGCAACAGCGTTAAGAAAGCTTAGTGGAAGGAGGAAGTACAATGTCAAAGGTTTCCGTATACGATATTAAAGGCAATGTAGTTGCCGACACTGAGCTTAACGACAGCATCTGGGGAATCGAACCCAACACTGCTGTAATGCACACAATGGTTGTCAATTATCTCGCTAATCAGAGACTGGGAACTCAGTCCACACTTACAAGAACAGAGGTATCCGGCGGCGGTAAGAAGCCCTGGAGACAGAAGGGTATCGGTCATGCAAGACAGGGTTCAATCCGTTCTCCTCAGTGGACACACGGTGGCGTAGCTTTGGGACCGAAGCCCCGTAGCTACAGATTCTCGGTCAACAAGAAGACAAGAAGACTCGCTATGAAGTCTGCACTCTCTTCCAAATTAGCTGAGAACGAGGTTGTCGTAGTTGACAATATCAGCTTCGACGAGATAAAGACCAAGAACGTCGTTTCGATGCTTTCGGCGCTCGGAGCAGAGGGCAAGACCCTTATCGTAATGCCTGCATCCGACGAGAAGGTCATCAAGAGCGCAAGAAACATTCCTGGTGTCAAGACCACTCTTGTGAACACTCTGAATGTTTACGACATCTTAAACTGCAACAAGTTTGTAGTAGCTCAGGATGCTGTCACCAAGATTGAGGAGGTTTACTGCTGATGGAAAAGGTTGCTCAGGATATCATTCTGAAGCCGGTTATCACCGAAGCTTCTATGGAAGATCTTCAGGCGGGCAAGTACACTTTCAAAGTTGCAAAAACCGCCAACAAGATCGAAATAAAGGACGCCGTTGAGGAAATCTTCGGTGTCAAGGTTGCCAAAGTTCACACGATCAATGTTCGTGGTCGCCATCGCAGAATGGGCAGAACTGAGGGCAAGACCTCAGACTGGAAAAAGGCAATCGTTACGCTTGCCGAGGGCTCAAAGACCATCGCCTTCTTCGACGGCATGATCTGATGCGGACGTGACCGCAGAAACGGAGCCTGAGAGCGATTGGGGTTATAAGAATCTGCAAGCTCTCACATTCCGGCAATCGTTACTGGTGCGGGGAAACTTGCACAGTAAGTATGGGAATCAGTTTGATGGTTCTCGCAAAACACTAATAAGGAGTGAAAAATTACATGGCTATAAAGAGCTACAAGCCGACTACCAACGGTCGCAGAGGTATGACCGTTACCGACTACAGCGGCTTGTCCAAGGTTAAGCCGGAGAGAAGTCTTCTCGAACCCAAGAAGAAGACCGCCGGCAGAAACAGCTATGGCAGAATCACCGTTCGTCATCACGGCGGCGGAGAGAGAAAGAAATATCGTGTAATCGACTTCAAGAGAGATAAGACCGGCATGGATGCCAAGGTTCTTACTCTTGAATACGATCCGAACCGTTCGGCTCACATCGCCTTAGTTCAGTATGAGGACGGCGAGAAGAGATACATCATCGCACCGAACGGACTTAACGTAGGAGATACAGTAAGAGCTGGCGCAGACGCCGACATCAAGCCGGGCAACGCACTTCCTCTTATGAATATCCCCGTTGGTACCTTCATCCACAATATCGAGCTTTATCCCGGCAAGGGCGCACAGCTTGTCCGTTCCGCCGGCAACATGGCTCAGCTTATGGGACGTGAGAACGACAAGGTTCTCGTAAGACTTCCCTCAGGTGAAATGAGATATGTTCCTGCAAACTGCATGGCAACAGTCGGACAGGTCGGAAACATCGACCACGAGAATGTTCACCTCGGCAAGGCTGGCAGAAAGCGCCACATGGGCGTAAGACCCACAGTCCGTGGTTCTGTTATGAACCCGAACGACCACCCTCACGGCGGTGGCGAAGGCAAGTCTCCTGTTGGACGTCCTTCACCTGTTACACCCTGGGGCAAGCCTACTATGGGTTACAAGACTCGTAAGAAGAAGAACCGCACTGACAAGTTTATAGTCAAGCGTCGTAACGCGAAGTAATGCGAAGGGAGGCAGATGAATAATGGGCAGAAGCATTAAGAAGGGACCATTCGTACAGGAATCCCTCTATAAGAAAGTAGTTGCCATGAACGAGACCGGCGAAAAGAAAGCCATCAAGACATGGTCGAGAGCATCCGTTATCTTCCCCGAATTCGTGGGACACACATTTGCCGTCCACGACGGACGCAAGCATGTTCCGGTGTATGTCACTGAAGACATGGTCGGACACAGACTTGGTGAGTTCGCACCGACAAGAACCTTCAAGGGTCACGCCGGTTCAAAGACTTCCAACAACGGCAAGTAAAGGAGGAGATTTAGATGGAAGCAAGAGCAGTATTAAAGACTGCACGCATTGCTCCTCGCAAGGTCGAAATTGTCCTCAACCTTATAAGAGGCAAGGACCTCGAGACAGCATTGGCAATCGTAAAGCATACTCCTAAGGCTGCCTGCGAGTATCTGGAGAAGCTCCTGAACTCGGCTGCGGCTAACGCAGAGAATAATCTCGGGCTTGACAAGAAGAACCTTTATGTTAAAGAATGCTATGTCAATCCGGGACCGACCATGAAGAGAATGCAGCCTGTATCAAAGGGCAGAGGACACAAGATTCTCAAGAGAACTTCAAACGTAACCGTAGTTCTCGGCGAAATGGAATAAGGCGGCAGGAGGTAGACTATGGGACAAAAAGTAAATCCACACGGAATGCGTGTCGGAATAATCAAGGACTGGGATTCCCACTGGTTTGCAGATAAGAGCACTTTCGGTGATACTCTTGTAGAGGATTACAACATCCGTAAGTACATCAAGAAGACTCTGTATTCCGCCGGTGTTCCGAAGATTGAAATCGAAAGATTCGCCGACAAGGTGAAAATCAACATCTGGTGCGCTAAGCCGGGTATCGTAATCGGCAGAGGCGGCGAGGCAGTTGAAAAACTCAGACATGATATCGAGGCTAAAATCGGCAAGACCGTAAGCCTTAACATCATCGAAATCAAGTCTCCCGACTTGAACGCTCAGCTGGTTGCTGAAAAGATTGCTCTCGATTTGGAGAACAGAATCTCCTTCAGAAGAGCTATGAAGGGCGCCATCAGCAGAGCAATGAAGCTCGGAGCTAAGGGTATCAAGGTCAAGGCAGGCGGCAGACTCGGCGGTGCTGAAATCGCCAGAAGTGAAAGCTACCACGAGGGCACAATCCCGCTTCAGACCATCAGAGCAGACATCGACTACGGTTTTGCTGAGGCTAACACAACCTACGGCAAGATTGGTATCAAGGTCTGGATCTACAAGGGAGAAGTCCTGAAGGGCGAGATTTCCAAGACCGAAGAGAAGGCTCCCGACAATCGCAGAAACCGCAAGCCGAGATCTGGCGACGACAGACGTCGTGGCGACAGAAACGGCAACTCAAGACCGAGACAGAATAGAGACGGCAACCGTAACTATGAAAATCGCGGCGAGAGACGTCCAAGCAATCAGAACAAAGAAGGAGGTAATAAGTAATGTTACTTCCAAAGAGAGTTAAATATCGTAAGCAGCAGCGCGGACGCATGAAAGGCAAGGCTACAAGAGGCAACAAGGTTTCATACGGTGAGTATGGTCTTCAGGCACTTGAGCCCGCATGGATCACTTCAGCCCAGATTGAGGCGGCTCGTATCGCAATGACACGTTACATCAAGCGTGGCGGACAGGTCTGGATCAAGATTTTCCCTGACAAGCCTGTAACGACCAAGGCTCTGGGTCTTCGAATGGGTTCCGGTAAAGGTACTCCTGAGTACTGGGTAGCGGTTGTCAAGCCGGGAAGAGTCATGTTCGAAATCGCGGGCGTGTCCGAGGATGTTGCAAGGGAAGCTATGCGTCTTGCTATGCACAAGCTCCCTATCAAGTGCAAGTTTGTTAAACGTGAAGAAGAAGCTTCAGAAACGGGTGGTGAGCAATAATGAAGGTCAGTGAGATAAGAGAAATGACTCCCGTCGAGATGGACAAGAAGCTCGACGATTTGAGAAAAGAGCTTTTCAACCTTCGCTTCCAGCACGCTGTAAATCAGCTCGACAACCCCATGAGAATCAAGGCTGTTAAGAAGGATATTGCTCGTATCAAGACTGTTATTCGCGAGCAAGAGTCCAAGTAAGCCGCGAAGAAGGAGGATTTACTGTGAGCGAAAGAAAGCTTAGAAAGACAAGGGTCGGCAAGGTTGTTTCCGACAAGATGGATAAGACAATTGTAGTCGCTATCGAGGACAACGTAAGACACCCTTTGTATGGCAAGATTATCAAGAGAACAGTCAAGTTCAAGGCTCATGACGAAGAGAACGTCGCACACACCGGCGACAAGGTCGAGATTATGGAAACAAGACCTCTGTCGAAGGACAAGAGATGGAGACTCGTCAGGGTTGTTGAGCAGGCTAAGTAATTGAGGTTGCGGTGGTGCGAGTCTGAGGCTTGTGAGGAAGCGTCATGTGAGGAATCATGTGAAGAGTCCGAATGGCTGTTCAGACGGCACAAAACGCTAACCGAAGAGTAAACGAGGGTCGGTGAACACTGATCCGGCGCTCAGATTTCTTTAATACTGAAAGGAGGAACTTGCTGTGATACAAATGCAGACAAGACTCAAAGCCGCTGACAACACTGGAGCCAAGGAACTCCAGTGCATCAGAGTTTTGGGTGGCACCCGTAAGAGATATGCAAATATCGGCGATGTAGTAGTTGCTTCCGTCAAGAAGGCTGCTCCCGGTGGCATGGTCAAGAAGGGCGACGTTGTAAAAGCAGTAATTGTTCGTTCAGCATCCGGTCTTCGTCGTGAAGACGGAACCTATATCCGTTTCGACGAGAACGCAGCTGTAATAATCAAGGAAGATAAGACACCGAGAGGTACGAGAATTTTCGGGCCGGTAGCCCGTGAACTCAGGGATAACGACTACGTTAAGATCCTGTCGCTCGCACCCGAGGTACTGTAAGGAGGAGCTGGGTAAATATGAATAACAAGATTCACGTTAAAACCGGCGACTCGGTAGTAGTTCTCAGCGGTAAGGACAAGGGCAAGAAGGGAAAAGTTCTTGCTGTATCCCCCAAGGAGGGCAAGGTAATAGTCGAAGGCATCAACATGGCTACCAAGTCAGTCAAGCCCCGCAGACAGAATGATGCCGGCGGAATCGTCAAGGCTGAGGCAGCTATGTATTCAAGCAAGGTTCAGCTCGTTTGCCCGAAGTGCGGCAGGGGAGTCAGAACCGGCGTCAAGTTTGGTCCTGACGGCGAGAAGCTCAGAGTTTGCAAGCGCTGTGGCGCTGAAATCAAGTAGGAGGTAAGTTATGGCAAGATTAAAAGATCAATATGTCAGTGAAATAGCTCCTGCACTCATGAAGAAGTTCGGCTACAAGAACGTAATGCAGATTCCGAAGCTCGACAAGGTTGTCATCAACGTAGCTTGTGGCGAGGCTAAGGAAAACTCCAAGGTCGTAGACGCAGTTATGAACGATCTGGCACTCATCACCGGACAGAAGCCGGTAGTTTGCAAGGCTAAGAAGAGTGTTGCAAACTTCAAGCTCCGTGAAGGTATGCCGATTGGAGTAAAGGTTACTCTGAGAAGCGATAAAATGTACGAATTCATCGACAGACTTTTCAATGTCGCGTTCCCGAGAGTTCGTGACTTCAAGGGCATCAACCCGAATTCCTTCGACGGCAGAGGAAACTACTCCACAGGTATCAAGGAGCAGCTCATCTTCCCCGAAATCGAGTTCGACAAGGTTGACAAGGTCCGCGGTATGGATATCAACTTCATCACCACCGCAAAGACCGATGAAGAGGCAAAGGAGCTTCTGACTATGCTCGGCGCTCCGTTTGCAAAGTAAGAGTGGAGGTAGATTATGGCTAAAAAAGCAATGGTTTTAAAGCAGCAGGCAAAGCCTAAGTATTCGACCCGCGCTTACAACAGATGCAAGATTTGCGGTAGACCTCACGGTTATCTGAGAAAGTACGGCATCTGCCGTATCTGCTTCAGAAAGCTTGCGCTTGAGGGACAGATCCCCGGCGTCAAGAAGTCGAGCTGGTAATTAGCGAAGGAGGCAAAAGTATGCAGATTACTGATACAATAGCTGATTTGCTGACCAGAATTCGCAATGCAAGCTCAGCAAAGCACGCTACAGTTGATATTCCCGCGTCGAATATGAAGAAGTCGATCGTCCAGATTTTGCAGGATGAGGGCTACATCAAGTCCTATCAGGTAATTGACGACGGCAAGCAGGGAATCATCAGAGTAACACTTAAATATGACGAGAACAGAACACCGGTTATCAGCGGCATCAGAAGAGTTTCCAAGCCCGGTCTTAGAATCTATTCTAGCTGCGAGGATATGCCCAAGGTACTCAAGGGTCTTGGAATCGCTATCGTTTCCACTTCAAAGGGAATCGTTACCGATAAGAAAGCTAGAGAGCTTGGCGTAGGCGGCGAGATTCTCGCATTCGTCTGGTAAGGAGGGCTGAATTATGTCAAGAATAGGCTTGAAGCCAATCAGCGTTCCTGCCGGAGTTGAGGTATCCGTTGCAGAAGGCAACGTCGTTACAGTAAAGGGTCCCAAGGGGACACTTACTCAGAAGTTCAATCCTAACCTCACTATCTCTATGGAGGACGGAACCCTCAAGGTAGCCCGTCCCAATGACGAGGATGAGTCGAAGGCTCTTCACGGTCTTACAAGAACCCTTATCCACAACATGGTCGAGGGCGTTGTAAATGGCTACCAGAAGACCCTCATCATCGAGGGTGTTGGTTACAGAGCAGTAAAGCAGGGTAAGGATGTTATCTTAAACCTTGGTTATTCTCATCAGGTTACGATTTCCGAGACTGACGACATCAAGCTCGATGTTCCTCAGCCGAACCAGATTGTGGTAAAGGGAATCGACAAGCAGAAGGTAGGTCAGTTTGCCTGTGAAGTGCGCGCCAAGCGTCCTCCTGAGCCTTACAAGGGCAAGGGAATCCACTACGACGGTGAAGTCATCCGCCGCAAGGAAGGCAAGGCCGGCAAGGGCGCAAAGAAGTAAATAAGGGAGTAAGAATCTATGGTAAAGACAATAGACAGAGCTAAGTCAAGAGCCAAGAGACATGCAAGAGTACGCGCTAAGGTAAGCGGTACCGCGTCGTGCCCGAGACTCAATGTCTTCCGCTCAGCGAAGCATATTTACGCTCAGGTGATTGATGACGTCACCGGTACAACTCTCTGCGCCGCTTCAAGCATGGATAAAGACTTTGGAGCAAGCGGCGGAAACGTCGAAGGTGCTAAGAAGGTCGGCGAGGCTATCGCCGAGAAGTGCAAGGCAAAGGGTATAGAGGAAGTCGTATTCGACAGAGGCGGCTATCTCTATCACGGACGTGTCGCAGCTTTGGCAGAGGGTGCCCGTGAGGGCGGACTCAAATTCTGAGAGGAGGTAACGTATTTTGGCTATTATAGACGCTTCTCAAATGGAGCTTACCGAGAAGGTTGTTGCAATCAACCGTGTATCCAAGACGGTAAAGGGCGGACGTATCATGAAGTTCTCCGCGTTAATCGTTGTAGGTGACGGCAACGGCACAGTCGGCTACGGAATCGGAAAGTCGGGAGAAGTTACCGACGCTATCAGAAAAGGAATCGCTGATGCGAAGAAGAATCTGATAAAAGTATCACTTAAAGGAACAACAATTCCTCACGAGGTAGTCGGTGTCTACGGCGCAGGCAGAGTCCTTATGAGACCTGCTGCTGAAGGTACCGGAGTTATCGCCGGAGGTCCCGTTCGTTCCGTAATCGAGGCTGCAGGTATCAAGGACATAAGAACAAAGTCCTTGAAGTCAAACAATCCCTGCAACGTCGTAAGAGCAACATTTGCAGGACTTGCTGAACTTAAGTCTGCCGAAGAGATGGCAGCCAAGAGAGGCAAGACCGTCAAGGAAATAATCTAGGGAGGAAATGATCATGTCAGTAAAAATTGAGCTTGTAAAAAGTCTCAACGGCAGACTCAAGGATCAGATCGCAACTGCAAACTCCTTAGGTCTTAGAAAAATCGGTGACGTTACCATTCAACCGGATAACGCACAGACGCAAGGTAAAATAAATAAGATCGTTCACCTTATCAAAGTTACCGAAGCATAAGAAATTAAGGAGGTGCGAATAAATTGAAATTGCACGATTTAGCACCTGCTGAGGGTTCCGTTAAGGACGTCAAGAGAATCGGAAGAGGACATGGCTCCGGACAGGGAAAAACAGCAGGAAAGGGACACAAGGGTCAGAATGCGCGTTCGGGCGGCGGTGTAAGACCGGGCTTTGAAGGCGGTCAGACCAGACTCGCGAGAAGAATCCCTAAGAGAGGCTTCAACAACAAATTTGCAGCTAAGTTAACGGCAATCAACGTCTCCGATCTCGAAAAGTTTGTCGACGGCACTGTCGTCGATACTGAGCTTCTTATCGCTGCCGGTATTGTCAAGAATGAGGGCAACGGAATCAAGGTACTTGGTAACGGAGAGCTCACAAAGAAGCTCACCGTCAAGGCAGCCGCTTACTCCGCTTCAGCTAAGGAGAAGATTGAGAAGGCAGGCGGAGAGGCAGAGGTGATCTAAGTGCTTCAGACTCTTAAGAACGCTTGGAAGATTCCGGAGATAAGAAAGAAGTTACTCTACACATTTCTCATCTTCATCATCTACAGACTCGGCGGATATATCCCTGTTCCGTTCCTTGATTCAGCCGTTATAGCGGAAATGATTGAGGGCAGTAACAACCTGTTCAGCTACCTCAACACTCTCTCCGGCGGCACCTTCTCAAGAGCGACACTTCTGTGTTTGTCGGTTTCACCGTACATCAATGCGCAGATCATTATGCAGCTTTTGACCTTCGCAATTCCCGCACTCGAAAGAATGGCGAAGGAAGGCGAAGAGGGCAGAAAGAAGATCGGAACTATTACCAAGGTTCTGGCTCTTGTGATCGCTCTGTTCCAGTCGTGGGCTTACTATCTCACACTTAAGAACAGTGGTGCTCTCACTTACACCACTGGATTCTCCAAGGTGCTTTCTGAGATTATCATCATAGCTTGCTTCACAGCAGGTGCTATGCTCACTATCTGGCTCGGCTCGCTCATCGACAAGAACGGAATCGGCAACGGCATGTCAATGCTCATCTTCGCCGGTATCGTGGCAGAGCTTCCGCAGTCGTTCGGTAACATCTTCGCCACTTTGGCTAGCACCGGTTCTGCAGGATATATCATCCTCATCCCGATTATCATCATCATCTTCCTGCTCATGATTGCGTTCATCGTCTTCATGGACAACGCAGAGAGAAGAGTTCCGATCCAGTATGCAAAGCACATTGTAGGAAGAAAGATGTATGGCGGTCAGTCGACATATTTGCCGATCAAGGTATCCATGGCTGGCGTACTTCCGATAATCTTCGCGATGAGCTTCATGTCCATCCCGCAGACTATCGCAATGTTCACCGGCGAGCCCACTCAGGGAACTGTCTGGTATACAATCTACAACGCTTTCAGCACAACCCATCCCGTTTACGCAACACTCTACTTCCTCCTCATCATTGCATTCAGCTATTTCTATATCTCAATGCAGTATGACCCTGTTGAGATTGCGAATAACCTCCACCAGAACAACGGCGGTATCCCGGGCATCCGTCCCGGCAAGCCGACAAGTGACTACATTACGAGAATTGTCCATAAGCTGACTCTCGTCGGTGCACTTTTCCTCGGCGTTGTAGCAATCTTCCCGATCATCTTTGCTCAGATTACAGGCATCTCGAACCTGGCTCTCGGCGGTACTTCCATCCTCATCGTTGTAAGTGTTGCTCTTGAAACAGTTCGTCAGCTCGAATCTCAGCTCATGATGCGTCACTACAAGGGATTCCTGGATTAATACGTTGCGGCTCAGTTGCAGGAAGTCTGCAACTGAGGCAGGTGTTATACTGCGTATGACTGCGGTATAACGTCAGCAACGGTCAGACATCATAGAAAGGAGATACCACATGAATATTATTTTGCTCGGCGCACCCGGTGCCGGAAAGGGCACTCAGGCGGAGATAATCTGCAAGGCTAAGAACATTCCTGCTATCTCAACTGGAAACATGTTAAGAGAAGCGGTTGCAAACGGCACAGAAGCAGGTCTTTCTGCCAAGGTCTACATGGACAGAGGCGACCTCGTCCCAGACGAAGCGATAATTGCAATCCTCAAGGAGAGAATCCAGGCGGACGACTACAAGAACGGCTTCATCCTCGACGGATTCCCGAGAACTGTTCCGCAGGCAGAAGCACTTGAAGCAATGGGTGTCAATATCGACAAGGTTATCGAGATTTACGTTCCTGATGAAAAGATTGTTGCAAGAATGTCAGGAAGGCGCGTCTGTGAAAAATGCGGCAACTCCTATCATGTAGACTATAAGCCGACCAAGGTGGAGGGCATATGCGATGCCTGCGGCGGCAAGGTGGTCATCCGTAAGGACGATGAACCTGCTACCGTTCTTGACAGACTTAAAGTCTATCATGAGAAAACAGCACCACTCAAGGACTTCTATGCGGCTAAAGGCAAGGTTGTCACCGTAGAGGGTCAGGAAGAGGTTGCTGAAACTACAAAGCTGACACTCAAGGCATTGGAGGCTTAAAAAGTGATAAACATAAAGTCATCTAAAGACTTACTCAAAATGCGCAAAGCGGGAGAGATAACTGGCGGCGCCATAGTTGCCGCCGGGAAAGCCCTTCATGCCGGAATGACAACGAAGGAGCTTGACAAGGTTGTTCACTCCTATATCACCTCCCGTGGCGCAAAGCCCTCGTTTTTAGGGTATGGCGGATTTCCCGCCTCGGCGTGCATATCGGTGAACGACACCGTTATCCACGGAATACCCTCGTCAAAAGAAGTTATCCATAACGGAGACATAGTTTCCGTTGATGTCGGTGCATATATCGACGGATTTCACGGCGACAGTGCGTATACTTTTACGGTAGGAGAGATTGACCCCGCGGTTCAGGGACTGCTTACAGCCACTGAAGAGAGCCTGATGTTAGCCATTTCGATGGCAAAGCCGGGCGTCAGAATCGGGGATTTGTCCGCCGCTATTCAGAAGTACGTTGAGTCGAGAGGCTACGGAGTCGTCCGTGAGTACGTAGGACACGGAGTGGGAAGTAACCTTCACGAAGAGCCGGAGGTTCCGAATTTCGGGCGTGCCGGTCACGGACCAAGGTTGATGAGCGGAATGGTCATCGCGATTGAACCGATGATTACGTTAGGCTCCCCGGCTGTAAAAGTCCTCGGCGATGGCTGGACAGTCAAGACCCGGGACGGCAAAGCGGCAGCCCACTTTGAGCACACAATTGCGATAACTCCCGACGGTGCCGTGATTTTAACGGCGCGTGAATAGGAGGGAACCCGTGAACGTCGTCAAAGGCTCGGTGGTTAAATCCACGGCTGGTCGAGATCGGGGCGGCTACTTCGTTGCTGTAGACGTCACCGACCGCTTCGTTACGATTGCTGACGGCAAGGAAAGGAAGCTTTCTAAACCTAAGCGAAAGAACGTAAGACACATTTCACCGACAAGCCATGTGATAGATCTATCCGGCATGACAGATAGAAAGCTTAAAAGGCTTCTTCGTGAGCTTGAACCCGAAGCGAGCGTTGAGCCGTTACGACCGGACGAGAATAAGAAATGAGGAATTTTATTGTCCAAGGAAGATGTAATTGAACTTGAAGGCACCGTTTTGGAGGCACTGCCGGGAGCGAAGTTCCAGGTTGAGCTCATGAACGGTCACAAGATTCTCGCCTATGTCTCCGGTAAGCTGGGACTTAACCACATAAGAATAGTCCCGGGCGACCGTGTGACGGTCGAGATGTCGCCGTATGATCTGACTAAAGGTCGGATTACATGGCGGTCGAAATAGAGAACGGTGAGAGTTGCATGGTTGCAGGCGGATGCCTGGGCGGAAGTCACAGGTGGATTGCTTCAGCGGATTATGCAACGGCTCATGGTATAGTTTAAGAGGAGGTATTTCAATGAAAGTCAGACCTTCAGTAAAGCCTATGTGCGAAAAGTGCAAGGTAATAAAGCGCAAGGGCAAGGTAATGGTCATTTGCGAAAACCCCAAGCACAAGCAGCGTCAGGGATGAAGAAAGTTAATGGAGGTGCCACTAAAATATGGCTCGTATAGCAAGTATAGACCTTCCGAGAGATAAAAGAATTGAGGTTGCACTCACCTATATCTACGGAATCGGTCAGCCCACGGCGACAAAAATCTGCAAGGAAACCGGCGTAAATCCGGATGTCAGAGTCAAGGATATGTCCGAAGACGATGTCACAAAGATCCGTGAATACATCGACCATAATCTCATTGTTGAGGGCGACAAGCGCAGAGAAGTCCAGCTCAACATCAAGAGACTTATTGAAGTCGGTTGCTACAGAGGAACCCGTCACCGCAAGGGTCTTCCCGTAAGAGGTCAGAGAACAAAGACCAACGCAAGAACTCGCAAGGGTCCTGTAAAGACAGTAGCTAACAAGAAGAAGTAAGGAGGGATAGAACATGGCTCAGAAACAGGCAAGCGGCAAGAAGACAGTAGTCCGTCGCCGCAGAGAAAGAAAGAATATAGAACAGGGACAGGTTCATATCCAGTCCACATTCAACAACACAATCGTAACCATCACCGATATGCAGGGCAATGCGATTTCATGGGCTTCCGCCGGAGGACTCGGCTTCAGAGGCTCAAAGAAGTCAACGCCTTTCGCCGCTCAGACTGCCGCCGAAACAGCTGCAAGAGCTGCTAAGGAGCATGGCTTGAAGACCGTTGAGGTTTACGTAAAGGGTCCCGGACAGGGAAGAGAAGCAGCAATTCGTGCACTCCAGGCAGAGGATTTGGAAGTAAGACTCATCAAGGATGTCACCCCCATTCCCCACAACGGATGCCGTCCTCCCAAGCGTCGTAGAGTTTAATTTGCGCAAGAATTGGGAGCCGAGTTTACCAAAGTTGACTCGGAGTCGGGTATTGAACTCGATATTATTTAAAAACGGAGGATATAATTATGGCAGTAAATAAGGAGCCTATACTCAAAAAGTGTGCAGCTCTCGGAATCAGCCCGATGGTTATGGGTGTCGGCAAGGAAACAAAGCGCAACCCCAAAGCCAATGTAAGAAAGAAAGAATCGGAATACGCTAAGCAGCTCAAGGAAAAGCAGAAGCTCAAGTTCATCTATGGCGTTCTTGAAAAGCAGTTCAGACATATCTATGAAAGAGCTGAAAAGATGGAAGGTCAGGCAGGTGCTAACCTTCTGACACTTCTCGAAGAGAGACTTGACAATGTCGTCTTCAGAATGGGTCTTGCAACCACCAGACGTGAAGCAAGACAGCTTGTTTCCCACGGTCATTTCAATGTAAATGGCTCAAGAGTCGACATTCCTTCATACAGAGTCAAGGTCGGCGACGTTATTTCCTTAAGAGAGAACTCCAAGAAGAGCGAAAAGTTCAAGGAAATTGTCGAGGATACCGACAAGAGACTTGTTCCCTCATGGCTTGATAAGGACAAGGAAAACCTCAGCGCTACTGTAGTCAGAGTTCCCGTCAAGGAAGACCTCGACTATGAGGTTGAGGAGCATATGATTGTCGAGTTGTACTCCAAATAATCGGCGATTTATATCGGAAAGATTATCATTTGGATATACTCTGTTCTGCTGGTGTGGGTGCGTGGACGTTACGAACGTGTGCATCCACATGAAGGCAGTGTCAGCGGGAGGGCAACAGACTGCGCCGGTGGGCGGTTTGCGAAAATCAACCCAAAAGGCGTGAGTCACCGATAGTAAAAATGGAGGCTAAAATGCTAGAAAAAATCGAGAAGCCGGATATAAATATAGTCGATCTTAAGTCTAACGGTACCTATGGCAAGTTTGTCCTTGAGCCGTTGGAGCGTGGCTATGGTACGACTATCGGCAACAGTCTTAGACGTGTATTGCTTTCATCGCTTCCCGGCGTCGCCGTCACCTCAGTCAAGATTGACGGTGTACAGCACGAATTCTCCACCGTTCCCGGAGTCAAGGAGGATGTCGCAGAGATTATCCTCAACCTCAAGGGACTTACAGCCAAGCTTTACTGCGACGGTCCGAAGACCGTTTACGTCGAAGCCGAAGGCGAGCGTGAAGTGACAGCGGGCGACATCAAGACCGATTCTGAGGTTGAGATTTTGGTTCCCGACATGCACATTGCGACTCTCGGCGAGGGTGCGAAGCTGTACATGGAGATAACTCTCGACAGAGGCAGAGGCTACGTTTCAGCCGAAAAGAACAAGACCTATATGGTCAACGCCCCCATAGGCGTAATCGCAGTAGACAGTATTTACACGCCCGTTCTCAAGGTAAACTACAGCGTTGAGAACACCCGTGTAGGACAGATAACCGACTTTGATAAGCTCACATTAGAGGTGTGGACGGACGGTGTCATTTCCGCAAAGGAAGCCGTTTCGATGGCAGCCAAACTCCTCAACGAGCATCTTAATCTGTTCGTCAATCTCTCAGAAGAGACGATTGTTGACGAGATAATGACAGAGAAGGAAAACAAGACAAAGGACAAGGTTCTTGAGATGACCATTGAGGAACTTGACTTGTCGGTACGTTCATTCAACTGCCTTAAGAGGGCAGGAATCAACACTGTCAGCGACCTGGCTGAGAAGACTGAGGAAGAAATGATGAAGGTCAGAAACCTCGGTAAGAAGTCGTTTGAGGAAGTCAAGACAAGGCTCGCTTCACTCGGCGTCGAAATGAACTCAAGCAACAACGACGAATAACAAAGTAAGGAGTGAAATTCAATGCCGGCAAGAAAGTTGGGCAGAACCACTGACCAGAGACGGGCAATGCTCAGAGCTATGGTAACGTATCTGCTTGAAAACGGTAAGATAGAGACCACAGTAACAAGAGCAAAGGAAGTTCAGAGCGTTGCAGAGAAGATGATTACTCTCGGCAAAGCTGGAGACCTCCACTCGAAGAGACAGATTTACGCATACATCACTAAAGAGGATGTTGCAAGAAAGCTGATTAACGAGATTGCTCCGAAGTACGCCGACCGTAATGGTGGCTACACGAGAATTATCAAGACCGGTCCCCGCCGCGGCGACGCAGCAGAGATGGCGATAATTTCGTTGGTCTGATAGAAGTATTCACGCATGATAACACCCCGCCAAGAGAACTTGGCGGGGTGTTTTTATATAGCATAAAAAATAAAGAAGACGCCTTTCGGCGTCTTCTTCAGCAGAAAGCAAGTCCGCAGGACTTGCTTTCTGTGGTGCAGTTCTTCAATCCAAATCCGAACCATTTCCATATTTGTTCCGGACATCATTCACATCATCAAACGTAATCGTCTTTGTACCATCCTTGAAATTGAAAGTCAGAAGCATTTTGTCATCGTACAGATAGATTGAATTGACAAACATATCTATCAGCATCTTGCGGTGGGACTTCTGACTAACATCTAACTTGCAGAAACGATGCAACCAGAAAGTCATAAATTCTTTGCTTATCTTCAGCTTTGAATTTTTCTCGTTTGCAATCTTAATTTCCAAGTCTTCTTTCGTCGCCTCCAATTTTTTAAGTCGTGACTTCGTGGACTTTGTAAGTATACCCTGTTGGATAGCGTTTAAGATGTTCTGAATTGCGGTTTCTGTTTCTCTGAGTTGCTGTTCATAAAGTGGGAGGTTGACATTGTCCCTATCTTGTAAGTCAATCAGCATGGAGACGATAGCTTCAATCGTTGAATCGTCCATTACCATTTTCATGGTTGCGTCAACAACCAAATCCTCAATCCACATCTTTCTGACTGGTTTCTTGTGGCATTCTTTGCGCTTCTTTTTGACAGAAGAACACTTATAGTAATGGTGAACAACTCCTGTCCTGCTCGTGCCGCTTTCTCCACAGAGATACGCTCCGCAGTAGCCACAGAATAACTTCGTCGTCAGCAAATAGTCATCCTCCGCTTTGTGTCTCGCAGGGGCTTTCTTGTTCTTTGCTAACTTTTGCTGAACTCTGTCAAACAAATCTTTTGGAACTAGCACAGGAATCCCATCCGGTATTATGATATCCCTATACTGGTACTCACCTATGTACCGACGATTGCTCAGCATATGCTGAATGTTACCGTAATTCAGAGGTAGCCCTTTAGAATTTCTGACACCTCGCTTATTCAATATGTCCCGAATCTCAGTCATAGTTGAGCCTTCATCATAAAGCTTGAAAGCTTCCAAGACTAACGGCGCAGTTATTGGGTCAGCCTGAAAATATTGCTCGCTGTCAATAGTATAACCGAGAGTTAGCCCTCCACCGTTGTATTTGCACTTAAGTGCATTTTCAGTCATGCCTCGGATTACTTTCTCGGACAAATCCGCAGAGTAATATTCCGCCATTCCCTCAAGCATTGATTCGAGCAAAATTCCCTCTGCACCATCAGAAATATTTTCGGTTGCAGACACCACTTTAACACCATTCTTCTTAAGCACCGTCTTGTACCTTGCACTGTCGTAACGATTTCGTGCAAAGCGGTCAAGCTTCCACACAAGAATCGCATCAAAAAGTTTCTTTCCGCTGTCCTTAATCATATTCTGAAACTCAGGACGATTATCCGTCTTTGCAGAGAAGGCTCTGTCAATGTAGTGACGAAGAACTGTTATCCCGTTCTTTTCAGCAAACGCTGTACACTCCCGAATCTGTCCCTCTATGGATTTCTCTCGTTGATTGTCCGAGGAATACCTTGCGTAAATTACGGCGGTCATAGTATCACCTCATTTAAAATTTTCGGAGAGTCAAATCCCCTCACTAACACAGAAGCAATCAGTGCCCTGACAAGCTGTAAGATGATAAGTCATTTCCATGTTCGTGTCCTCCTTTGATTTTAACTTCTTACATTCTAACACATTTTGCTTTGCACGTCAATACTTTAAAGTCTTAAAACGCGGATTTCCAAGTAAAAAATATCTTGCGTAGCTTTTCTGATATGGTCCGAAATCTGTGTTGATGAGGGGATAAGTTTTCAAAAGCAAGATTCTCCGTGTCGGACATTTACTCAAAAATCAGCAAATACCGAGCGACACTCTTGATGGGAATTGCGATTTCCCATTCCCTCGACTTGAGCAAAACTAAAAGGTTTTGCAATTTGGTTCCCATTAAAATTGTCACAGCGGCGGAGCCGGGTGCCGATGGCAAATTAAAATGTAAAGGAGAAAACGATTTATGGCAAGACCCAAGAAAGAAAACGAACTGACTATCAGAACATAATCACTGTTCGGCTCACCGATGTTGAGTTGGAGTTGGTCAACAAGAAGCCTATCAACCCGCATCAATACTGGGTTTCTTTTTGAGTGGGGTTATTCTGCTCTGTCATGGCGACTGGTTTTCCCAGTTCTTTCTTTATCCGCAGGAGAACAACCGCAACGGCAATAAAGGTTACAGTATCTGCAGCCGGCATAAAGAACGGCAAGGCATAAAGTCCCCAGATCATGGGAAGCAGCAGCGCAAAGCCAACGCCAAACACGAACTCACGTGCCACGGACAATACAGAGGATTCCCTTGCTTTTCCAAGCGATTGCAGGAAAATAAAGCTGCCTTTATTCAGACAGGCCAGCGGCAGCAGACAGAGCTGTCCACGGATGAACCATACAGCAAACTGCGTATAATAAATGCTCTCATTTTCTGAACCGAAAATCAGCATAAGCTGGTTGGGGAATAGGAGGAAAGTGATTGAAGCAGCAAGACCAAGGACTGCTTCACACGCCATCAGACGCTTCATCAGCCCCAGAACACGGTCATTGCGTTTTGCACCGATATTGTATCCTGCAATCGGAATACATCCAGCGGCAAGACCTGCGGAAATGGAAATAATAATCTGGAAAAATTTTGATACAATCCCTGCAATCGCAGTTGGAATCTGTGCGTATTCCGCCTGTCCAAACACGGCATCCATCGCACCATATTTTACTGCCATATTGATTGTGGCCGCCATAGACAGCACGATAGAAAACTGTGAAAGAAAACTTGCAAAGCCCAGCGTCAGGATCTGTTTTACGAGTCTTTGTTGAAGACGGAAACATCCCTTACTCAATGGAGTTGCTTTCATCCGAGAAAGGTATATGGCCGCCATGATTGCCGAAAGAATCTGACCGCCTATGGTAGCAACTGCAGCTCCCATCATGCCCCATTTCAGGAGATAAATGCAGATGGGATCAAAAATAATGTTAAACGCAGCGCCCATCAGCAGTGTCAACATTGCAAAGCGCAGACTTCCATCAGAACGAATGATTGGGTTTAAAGCCTGCCCGAACATATAAAACGGAATGCCTAACGTAATCCAGAAAAAATATTCCTTTGAAAGCCGGAAAGTCTCTTCGTTCACATCTGCACCAAACATACGCAGAATGGGCTCCTGAAACAGGAGATAAATTGCTGTAAGCGCAAGACTTACTGCCAGCACGGAGACAACAGCATTTCCGACGCCGTTTGCGGCGTCATCATTTTTTTTGCTTCCGAGACTGATGCTGACAAATGTACAGCACCCGTCCCCAATCATGACCGCAATGGCTATGGCCACCACTGTCATTGGGAAAACGACTGTGTTCGCTGCATTTCCATAAGATCCAAGGTATGATGCGTTTGCGATAAAAATCTGGTCGACAATATTGTAAAGTGCCGCTACCAACATGGAGATTACGCAGGGAAACGCATATTTTCGCATGAGCTTTCCGAGACTCTCCGTTTCAAGATAGTTATTTGTCTCAACTGACATAGAATGTCCCTTCCTTATATTCGTATTCCAGCCCGGTGTATAAACTCTCTACCCGTCGAATGCGAATTGGAATCTATCCATGACCAGTACATCTATTGTACGATTATCTTTTTGGATATTCAACCCCTGTATTTTAATAACCTATGTCAGAGATATTAACCTATTTCACATACTTTCAACAAAACTTTGATTTTGCGGTCAGGGTCAGCTTTGCTGTCCCGCTTTTTTGTCCCTCAGCCCTCTCTTGATGACTGTTTGCTTTTTTCACTCTGGGTGATGGGTTTTGCTCTGATCTATAGGAATTTCGATTTCCCATACCCTCGATTTATTGGTTCCCATTAAAATTGTCACAGCGGCGGAGCCGGTTGCCGATGGCAAATTAAAATGTAAAGGAGAAATGAAAAGCAGCATAGCGATTGCAAAAGGAATCACCATTACATATATTCACGAAATTCTATCTGTATCATACCAACAGCTCAGAAAAAACTGAACCACATGAAATTTGATTCGCCCTTTCAGTCTCCTCCCGGACAAAATCAAGCCTTTTGGAAAGAATGCTGACTTGTCTTTTGGATGGAAATCGTGTATGATGTTATCAGTGATTATATGCAAAAAGGCACGGAGGGATCATTATGCGGAAAAGGACCGTAACAACAATTATTATGTGGATTGCAGTAATTGCCGTGTTCTCCTTGTTCATGAAACCGACCTCGAATGTCAGCTGTGCCGCTGGAGACGGTCAGCTTCTCATGACGAGCCGCTCCGGGTATGAGCTGACGGTTGTCTACGACACCATCACATCCGTTGAATATTTCGAGGAGATGGATTACGGAACCGCAGTGGACGGAACTGACGACAAGTATGAGAAAAGCGGGCTCTGGGAAAGTGACGAGCTCGGGCAGTATTTGATTTGTACGAACTCCAAGGTTGAGCCGTGCATCGTGATTCACACCGATGAGCAGGTGATGGTTATCAACTACGAGTCGGAAAAAACAACCTCCGCTCTGTACGAGGCAATTCTCGAACAGACGGAGTGAGACAGACAGCAAGATCGCCGGATTAAAAGTGCCGACTATGGGGATTACCCGTGGTCGGCACTTTGTATTTATTGCATCATGTGGACATCTGCCTGTATTCGGTCGGTGTCACGCCCTTGAGTTTGCGGAAATTGCGGGTGAAGGTGTCGGTGTTGCAGTAGCCGACCATGTCTGAAATCTGGGTGACCTTCAGCTTTGATGTAGTGAGAAGTTCGGTTGCTTTCTCGATTCTCTGGTAGTTGACATACTCGGCTATTCCCATGTTGAGCTGTTTCTGGAACAAGGGCGTCAGCCGTTGTGGAATGGTGCTGACAGCTTCGGAAATCATTGTTACATTCAGATTCTTGTCGTCGAGGTTTTCTTTGATGTATGCACACGCATCATCAACTTCCTTGTAGGTCGTCGGCGCTGTGCTGACAGCCGAGCTCAATTCCCTGAATACAAACTCGACATCGGCGTTGAGGGCAGAGACGGAATTCGCCTCCCGAAGTCGCCTGGCATAGAATTGAAGATCCAGATCCACACCTTTTATTGTGAGAAGTCCCTCCGCAAGTGAACTGGAAATCGTTTTCAGACGATCCATCGCCAAATCGTAATCCGGATTATTGGTGACATGTTCATCCAGGATTGCCGCCACGGTAGCCGGAATCACGTCATACTTCTTTGCAAGCATCATGCTTGAAAGGGTCATCTCCTGACGGAAGAAGTTGCCAAGAGTGAAGCTTTCACTGTTTTCCTTCAGGAGCCTTTCGCTGATGATTGGTGAGGAACTGTTGATGCTTATCGAGAAGGATTCAAGCTTCTGCGCCTGACTCAGGAGGTAGGGGATTTCGGCGATGTTTTCTGAGAGATTGCTGACCGACGCGTGGGCAAAAATTCCGTATTCATCCCTCATGAATTTGCAGATGCTTTCGCTTGCAGACTCTGCATAAGCGGAGAAGTCGTCTGTATCGTTTCCGCAGAACAGAGCGTTGAAGGAATCCGTGCCGTCGTCACAGAATATCCTGACATTTCCATTTTCAAACTGTCCTGCGGCGGTCTTGAAGATAGTCCAGACCATGTTGTGGCTGTCCTTCGGAGAGCTCATGGACAAAGCAATATTGTCCCACTCGCGAATTGAGAAGCGTGACAGACAATATGTGACACCCGATATCGGCATGCCCACCTGACCGGCGTACTTCTGCAGAAGTGATGGATTATAGTACCTGCAAAGAATATTGTGAATCACATGATTTTCTGTAATCTCGTTCTGCCGTTCTCTCAGGTCTGCGGCACTGAGCAGTGCTTTCTGCACGACCGGCAGGAGCTCACCATAGGTGTGGGATTCCTCTTCATTCTCCTGCGGAAGAGAGTTGACGAGTGTGGTTATTTCCTCATATCTGGCTTTTGAAACCTTGAACAGGTACAGATAGTCTATGACAAACACAAGCAGGATATAGACGACAAAGCCAAATATCATCCAGAAAAGCGGAGCATAGTAGCTGATGGCATCAAACGCCGCCATGTATGTGTAGTCGCCCTTTTCAACATAGAAGCACTTGACTCTCTTTCCGAGAAGAGCGCTCACTCCGGCTTCTGTGGAAATGTCGTCGATTGTGAAATACGTATCAAGAGGCTTGGAGACAATCAGGAAATCCTCACCATAAAGGCAGGCATACTCTGCGTCTAATGTCGAAATTATGTCGACGAGCTGGTCGAGGGAAATGGTAAACAGTAATCTTCCGATGATATTGCCGTCTTCATCCCTGAACGGCATCACATAAAACGGTTCCCGAAGCATTCCGACTGTTGACATCTCCCAATGCGGTCTGTCTATACTGCAAAACTCCTCAACGCTGAGATTGAGTCCCGAAAGAATGCCGGAAAGGGAGCTATAGGTATAGTATCCGTAGTCGGAATATATTGCATCCTCTGAATCGTAGACGAAATAAATATGGTCGATATAGGGGCTGTCCGACTTGCGGATTTCAATCTGAGTGCAGACGCTGTAGGGATTTGAGAAAGAATATGAAAGAGAAACGACATCAGGATGGTTCAGAAGCATGGTGAAGTCGCTGCTGAGGCTTTCACCAATTCCTTCCGTCTCTCTTGTCATGGCGGACATCTGCATATAGAAAAGGTCGAGAGTCTGCTCCGCCTCGGTTTTCAGCCGCTCCTGCGTAAAATTGTGCACGAAGGCATAAAGAAACACACTGAAGATAACAGGAAGGATGAGAAGTGGTGCATACTTCCTTATTTCCTGGTGAACGCTGAATTCCGATTTCATAACTATCCCTGACTTTCTTGACCTCGAATGTGATTTCTCAAGGCAGCAGTTCATTATAGCATATATTTGTGCAAATATCAAGAATTGTTGAAAATTTTGAGTGCTAATGTGGATAAAATCAGTGATTCTGGAGAAATCGTCGGTTCAAAATGGATGAAAAAGGGTCGTTCTGAAATTTTACCGACTATACAAAAATAAAAATGAGAATTACAATTAAGACAGATAAAAGAGCAAGGGAGCAAACACAATGGATTACAGCTATGGAAGAAATCCAAATTCGGCGGCTGACCCCAAGGCGTTGGTGACAGGAGAGAAATACAGGATAACGGTTCTTACCGAGCGGATGGTGCGGATTGAGTACAGCCCGAACGGCGAGTTCATCGACCAGCAGACACAGACCGTCCTGGATCGTCGTTTCCCAGTTCCCGAATACCGTGTTTCCGAAAGCGAAACCGAAATCATTGTTACAACCGAAAACTTAATTGTTACATACGAGAAGAACAAGCCCTTTTCGAGCACCACCCTCAATATTCAGATGGTCGGGAACCCCTATCTCAGAAAGAGCGGTACATGGTTCTATGGAGACAAGGGTCTCGAAAGCATGGGGAACCTGAAGGGAACCGCCTCGACGCTTGACAATGCCGTCGGCGACACCTACTACCGTGACTCGAAGGATGAGACAAAAGTCTGGGGCGAGCCGGACAGACCTGTTGAGCTGTGCGAAGGGCTGATGAGCAAGAACGGCTTTACGGTCATTGACGACAGCGATTCTCTGGTCTTCGATGAGGACGGCTGGGTTCATCCGGCACCCGAAGGGCATCAGGACATATACTTTTTAAATTATGGCAGAGATTATCTCGGAATATTAGAAATTTTCTATCACCTTACAGGTAAGACTCCAATGCTACCCCGATACGCATTGGGCAACTGGTGGAGCCGCTTCTACAAGTATACTCAGGATGAATATCTTGAACTTCTGGAGCGGTTCCGCAGTGAGTCTATCCCCATTGCAGTAGGTGTTCTGGATATGGACTGGCACTATGTGGACATCGACCCGAAATATGGCAAGGGCTGGACAGGATACACATGGAATCGCGAGCTCTTCCCCGACCCCGACGGGATGATGAAGAAGATACACGATGACGGAATGCACTTCTCGCTGAATGTACACCCCGCCGACGGTATCAGAGCGCATGAAGAGATGTATGAAGACATGGCGAAGGCTCTGGGTGTTGACTATGAGCACGAAGCACCGATACCTTTCGACGTCACAAGCAAGGACTTCATGGATGCTTATTTCAAATATGTTCATCATCCTTATGAGGAAAAGGGTGTCGATTTCTGGTGGATTGACTGGCAGCAGGGCTCAAATTCCAAGATTCCCGGCTATGATCCGCTCTGGATGCTCAATCACTACCACTATACAGATAATGCAAGAAATGGTGTCCGTCCGATGGACTTCTCCCGCTATGCCGGGCTCGGTTCGCACCGTTATCCCATAGGGTTCTCAGGCAGTACTTTTATAACATGGGAATCTCTTGATTTTCAGCCCTACTTCACAGCAAACGCCTCTAATGTCGGCTACGGCTGGTGGAGCCACGACATCGGCGGTCACAGAAACGGCTACCGTGACGACGATCTGACAACGAGATGGGTTCAGTTCGGAGTATTCTCCCCGATTATGAGGCTTCACAGCTCCGACGAAGTCTTCACCGGCAAGGAGCCGTGGAAGTTCTGTGCTGATTCGGAACGTGTCATGAGACAGTTCTTAAGCCTCAGGCATCAGCTTATACCGTATACATATACAATGAGCCACAGGTTCTATGCGGAAAATATCCCGCTTGTCGAGCCGGTTTATTACGAATATCCGGGCGTTGAGGATGCTTATCGCTACAGAAATGAGTATTTCTTCGGCAGTCAGCTTCTGGTGAGCCCGATTACAGAAAAATCCGACCCGCAGACCAGAACCGGCGCAGTCAAGACGTGGCTCCCGGAGGGCACATGGTACGACATATTCACGGGAACGGTTTATCACGGAGACCGGACAATCAGGATGCACCGCAGCATTGACAGCATCCCTGTTCTCTGCCATGCAGGAGGAATTCTCCCGCTTGAGAGCAAGGAAACGGTATCGAGCAGAACCGACAATCCGAAGAAGCTTGTTATTAAGATTTTCTGCGGAGCGGACGGCGATTTCGATATGTACGAGGACGACGGAATTTCCATGGACTATACTGAGGGAAAGTCCGTAACCACCCGGATGACTCTTGACTGGGCGAATAAGCTTTTCGTCGTCGCCCCTGCAAAAGGCGATGCGAAGCTGATTCCCGGGACCAGGGATTACACGCTTGAATTCTATGGTGTGGGTCAGGATGCTGTTCCCGGCGCGGATTATGACGAGGAACGGCATGTGGCGACTCTCAGCGTCAATTCAGTGAAAAGCAGTGAGGGGTTCAAGGTCGTTCTTAACCCCGAAGCGGAAACAACAGGAAACAACATTTCCTCACTTGCATACAGCGCAATAAACCGGGCACAGATTCCATTTGCATCGAAAGAAAAGCTGTATCGCATCATCACGGAAAATCAGGATAAGCTTTGCAAGCTGTCAAGCGTGGAAGCGATGGTTGTGCCGGAGGAAATGAAGTCGGAAATCCGTGAGATTCTTTTGGCTTGGTAAGGTGATTCAGAATGGAAAGCAGATGGCGCCGCTTCCTTCGGCGCGTTGATGATTACGGAAATGACGAGACGAGAGATCCGTTTACTCACAGCAGTGCCTATCACAGGAACTTTCAGGGCTATGCCGAATGGAGAACTCCCCGCAAGAGCGGCAGGGGCTACACCATCCAGAGGCTATACATCGCGGATTACTACAAGTATTCCGAAAGCGACAACATCTGGAGAATGAAAAAGTTCGCATACACATTGATGTTTCTGATGATGGCGACGGTGTCGCTTGCTTCGGATTCACTTCCGACCGCCACAAACCAGATTCCCGTCATAGACATCCTTCAGATGCTGTCGCTCATCACAATGATATGGGTTTTGTACAGACTGATTATGCAGGTGAGCTCCCCGAGGAGGATGACAATCGGGGAACACGAATCAGCATCCGAAGGACTCAAGAGAGCAACGTTTGCCTGCTCGTGGCTGTTGCTTGCAGTTGCGGTGGTGACACCAGTGGGAACATTGATTGTCTTTCGCAGTCTCGAAACTTACGACCTTCTGGCAATAGGGCTCAAGCTTGTCGGCGCGGCGTTGTCGTTCGAGATGTACTTCGCAGAGAAAGCGAGAAAGACTGACAGAGTGCCTAATCCGGTTTCAGCTCCTGTAGGAGCAAATGAAATTTGGTAAGTTATAGTTTTAGGAGGAACAACAAATGAAAAAAAGACTATTGGCAATACTGCTTGCCGCTTCCATGGTTCTAAGCCTTGTCGGATGCGGAGCAGAAAGTACAGAAGCGGGCAGTAATGCCTCGACAAGCGAGGAGAGCGAATATGCTGTTCTCGATTCAAGCATTGCTCTTTCAACCGAAGAGGTTGCCGAGCTGATGGCAACATCGGTTCAGCACGACAGCATTACAATCGATGCCGGCAAGCTGAACATCAACCCCGTAAAGCTCTATGATTCGGGAACCGAGCTATACTCCATGTATGAGATGCTCTTCCAGGTCGCAGGCGGCTTGGGAAGCGAAATGCGTGCTACATTGGCTGACGCAGACCGTGGCGAGTACGGCGGATATGACCACGAAGAGGGCTCGAATGTTTATACATTCTACATTTGTGATAATATCTACGACCACGACGGCAACCACTTCACAGCAAGCGATGCGGCGTTCTCATTTGAGATGACCAAAGAAGGCGGTCAGGTTTCCGGTTGGGATGTAGTTGAGAGCTGGGAAGCTGTTGACGAAACCACGCTCGTTATGACATGCACCCGTGAACTTACCAGCAAGGGCGAGCTTGAAAACATAGTTCTTCGTTGCTTCATGTTCACCGAGCAGGCTTACAATGACCACAACTTCACCGAAGAGGAATGTGGAACCGGTCCTTATGCACTGTCTGCTTATGAGAGTGGTGCATATGTCAAGATGGAGAAGTATGATAATTACTGGCAGACCGACACCTCGAAGATGCAGAGAGGTCAGTATGCAAATGTTAATACCATCACCGTTCAGTATGTAGTTGAGGATGCTCAGAAGGTTGCAGCTCTTGAAACGGGAGCCGTTGACATGAGCCAGTCCGTACCTCCGGCTTACA
This sequence comes from Oscillospiraceae bacterium, assembly GCA_021199855.1. GTDB lineage: Bacteria > Bacillota > Clostridia > Oscillospirales > Ruminococcaceae > Faeciplasma. Next base: position 36,536 of record JAJQHD010000013.1, on the reverse strand, counting down.
TCGAGACCATTAAAAATGATGGCTTGACTTTGGCAAAGCTCCCCGGCAACGATGTAGCTTATCTCGAAGCAAATATGAGTGGGAAGAGCCCTCTCAGCGACGACATCAATCTCCGTCTTGCTATCTTCTATGCAGTTTCCTCGGCAGATGCCGCAACCGTTATGGGTGCCGTATCCAATGAAGCGGTTTATTGCCTTGGCTCGTCCGTATTCCCTGACTATAACGATGAGTGGGAGACCTGGGATAATTATCAGACCTCCGCAGGAAATCTGGCACTGGCAAAGGAATATCTCGAAAAGAGTAATTACAACGGTGAAGAGCTTGTAATCCTCTGCATTTCCGAAAAGTGTGCACAGTTCATCCAGCAGGTTCTTCAGAATATAGGCATTGATTGCTCCATCAGCAAGCAGTCCTCGACTATCGTTCCCGATATCCTTTCTGAGGGAACAGACTGGGATCTCTATCTTAACAGTGGCGTCAGAGCTTCCGACTATGTCGCAAATCTCTGGTCTCACGTTATGAACGGCAGTGCATTCGTAGGCGGAACAACCGAGGGTCGTTATGACAGCGAAGAGTATCAGCAGCTTCTCCAGAACGCCCTTCAGCTTGATGCAACCCAGGACGACATGGACGCTTTCTGGCAGGCAACTGTAGACAACGCACTTGTAGAAGGTCTCTACAGCCCGATTACCTACATTGCTTATGACGAAGAGGAAATCAGCAGCCTCTGGCTCAACGATAAATCCGTATTCCTGCCCGGAGCATTCGTCTACACAAAATAACAACACACGAAGTAACTGCTAAGGGGGATACACTATGGGCAGATATATTGTCAAACGTCTGTTGGCATTGGTAGCTATCATAGTTTGTGTCGCAATAATCATCTTCACAATCATGTACTTTATTCCGGGAGATCCCGCACTTGTCTCGCTCGGAGGAAGCTCCACGCTTGAAGAGCGTGAGGCTTACAGAGATCGGCTGGGTTTGAATGACCCGTACATAGTACAGCTCGGAAACTACCTTTACAACACATTTATCAAATTCGACTTAGGTGAGTCTTACATAACGGGTGCCTCGGTAAGCCGTGGATTCGCTCAAAGACTCCCGAGAACATTGGGACTCGGACTTCTTTGTCTTTTAATCAACATCGTTCTGGGAATTCCATTGGGAATAACGTGTGCATTGCATCAGAACAGCTGGATTGACCATCTTATATCAATCCTTGCGATGATAGGTGTAGCGCTTCCCGGATTCTGGCTGGCACTCCTGATGGTTCAGCTATTCGCGCAAACGCTCGGGTGGCTGCCGCCTATGGGCATAACGGGAGAGCCGTATGCCGACTGGCAATACTGGGTAATGCCGGTTCTTGCAGGTTCAATCGGCGGTATCGCGAACAACCTGCGTATGACAAGAAGCGCGGTTCTCGAAACAATCCGTGCCGACTTCGTCACCACAGCCAAGGCAAAAGGACTCTCGTCCTTCAAGGTAACCTACAAGCATATGCTTCCCAACGCACTTATTCCTATTTTAAGCCAGTTGGGCGGGCAGTTCGGTATGGTTATCTCGGGAACGGTCATCATTGAAACCGTCTTCTCATTCCCCGGAATAGGAATGTATATGCTCGATGGTATCAATAATCTCGACTATCCGGTTGTTCGTGGATGCGTCCTGATGTTGGCTATTTTCTCCGCTGCTGCGGTTCTGCTGGTCGACCTGACCTACGGACTGATCGACCCTCGAATCAAGGCGCAGTATGTATCCTATGGCAAGGGAGGAAATAAGAAGCATGCCTGAAAAAGCTTTAGAACAAGAAGTAAAAGTGAGAAAAAAGAAGCAATCCAATTTCTCTATGGTCTGGCATCGTCTCTGTCAAGATAAGGTCGCTGTCACCGGTATGATTATCCTCATCATCCTTGTTGTAGTCAGCGTCTTCGGACCGCTTATTCCAAGCCTCGATCCATATTCGATGAATCTCGCCGAGCAATTTCAGGGACCGTCCCTCAAGCATTGGTTCGGAACCGACGACTTGGGAAGAGACATATTCGCAAGAATCGTCTATGGCGGAAGATATTCTCTGGCGCTCGGATTTATCGGGTCGCTGTTTACAGCCATAATCGGTACAGTATTGGGAACCATCATCGGCTACTTCGGCGGAGCTATCGACAACTTCTTCATGAGAGTATGTGACGTCTGGCAGGCTATCCCCGGACAGCTTCTGGCAATCGTAATCTCAACCACATTGGGAGCCGGATTCTTCAACACAATACTCGCGATGTCTATCGGCGGAATCCCGATGAGTATCCGCAGTACAAGAGCAATGTGCCTCAAGGAACGTGAGATGGAATATCTCGAGGCGGCACAGTCCTATAACTGCTCCAAGGCAAAGATTATGTTCAAGCATATGCTTCCGAACATTATCTCGCCCACCATCGTCGGCACGACAATGTCAGTCGGCGGAACAATCATGGGCGCGGCTGGTCTTAGCTACATAGGTCTCGGAATTCCGTCCGACATTCCCGAATGGGGCGCCATGATTTCGGCGGCAAGAAGCTATTCTCTGCTTTATCCCTACATGATGATATTCCCCGGTCTGATGATTGCAATCGTTGTTCTTGCTGTAAATCTTTTCGGCGACGGACTTCGTGATGCCATGGATCCGAAGCTGAAGAAGTGAGGTGCAATATATGTCTGTATCTGAGAATAATTTTATAGAAGTAAAAGACCTCGTTGTGGAATATACCTCCGACGGAGATATTGTACAGGCAGTCAACGGCGTGAGCTTCTCCCTGAACAGGGGAGAGACTCTCGGACTGGTCGGCGAAACAGGCGCCGGCAAGACCACCATCGCCAAGTCTATACTGAGGATTCTCCCCGAACCTCCGGCACGAGTCAAGAGCGGTACCGTCGAAATGGACGGTGTTGACCTCCTCAAGCTGCCGGAAAAGGAAATGCTGAAAATCCGCGGCAACAAGATTTCGATGATTTTCCAGGACCCTATGACCGCACTTAACCCGGTTATGTCGGTAGGAAAGCAGATAACCGAGGTTGTCGCCCTGCATAATGAGTGCTCGAAGGAAGAGGCAAGACAGCGAACCATCGAGATGCTCGAAATGGTCGGAATCCCGGCTGAGCGCTATGTTGAGTATCCGCACCAGTTTTCCGGCGGAATGAAGCAGCGTGTCGTAATCGCTATGGCACTCGCCTGCAACCCGGAGCTTCTTCTTGCGGATGAGCCGACAACAGCCCTTGACGTAACCATTCAGGCGCAGGTTCTCGACATGATCCGTGAACTGCGCGACAAGTTCAACACGGCTATGATTCTCATCACCCATGACCTTGGAATTGTTGCAGAAACCTGCGACAAGGTAGCGGTTGTGTATGCCGGACATATCGTTGAGAGCGGCACAAAGGAAGACATCTTCAAGCATGTTGCACATCCCTATACACAGGGCTTGTTCAATTCCATTCCAAAGCTTAACGACTCATCCCCGAGGCTACAGCCGATTCTCGGTATGCCGCCAAACCCGACAGACCTTCCCAAGGGCTGCGTGTTCGCACCGAGATGCCAGTATGCTACAGACGCCTGCCGTGAGGGTGTGCCTGAGAATGTCGAAATCACTCCGGGTCACTTTTGCCAGTGTCTGAGAGCCAAGAAAGAGGAGGTATGACTGTGGCTGACTTATTGGAAATAAAGCACCTGAAAAAGTATTTCTATGTGCCGGCAGGCACCAATCATGCCGTTGACGACGTAACCATGAAAATCAAAAAGGGAAAAACCATGGGTGTCGTCGGTGAATCCGGCTGTGGCAAATCCACCTTGGGCAGAACGATTATCCGTCTTCACGAGCCTACCGACGGTCAGATTCTCCTGGACGGCGAGGATATAACGAATGTCAAGGGTAAGGACTTAAGACGTGTCCGTGAACGTATGCAGATTATCTTTCAGGATCCTTACGCTTCGCTGAATCCGAGATACTCCATGGATGAGGTTATCCGTGAGCCGCTGAAGGAATCCGGACGCTATTCCAGAAAGGAAATAGACGAGCGTGTTCAGGAACTCATGGACTACGTCGGAATCGAGGACAGACTCCGCTATTCCTATCCTCATGAGCTTGACGGCGGAAGAAGACAGCGTATCGGCATTGCAAGAGCAATCGCTCTCAATCCTGACTTTATCCTCTGCGACGAGCCTGTTTCGGCTCTTGATGTTTCGATTCAGGCACAGGTTCTGAACCTTCTGATGGATTTGCAGGAGGAAAGAGGGCTCACATATCTCTTCGTAACCCACGACCTGTCTGTAGTAAAGCATATTTCGGATGACATAAGCGTTATGTATCTTGGACAGCTGGTCGAGACAAGTCCGACAGATGAGCTGTTTGAGCGCCCGCTTCATCCGTACACCAAAGCACTTCTTTCGGCTATACCGTCTACGGATATTGACCATCCGATGAAGAGAATCCTTCTTAAGGGCGAAATCACATCGGCAATCAATCCGCAACCGGGATGCCGTTTCGCAAAGCGTTGTCCTTATGCGACAGAGGCTTGCCTCCAGCCACAGGTACTCGAGGAGGTCGAAAAGGACCACTACGTTTCCTGTTGCAGGGTGAAGGAAATAAACGATTAAGAAAGATTTGGAGCAAATATGATAGATTTTTCAAGCAAACATGATATATGGATCCGCAATCAGGACGGTTCGCTTTCACGAATGGATGAACCGTACTTCCTGTCGGAGAAGATAGCTCCCGGCACATGGCGGATTATATCAAGCGGTGACAGTTCATATCTCCTGGAAGGAGATGATGAGGCGTTGGCAATCGACTCCGGGTATGGAGCTGGTAACATTCGTGAGTTCATGCAATCACTTACGGATAAGCCTGTGCGTCGGATTGCCAACACCCATCATCACTTTGACCACACAGCTATGAACAGCTACTTTGAGATGGCTTATATGTCCAAAAAGGCTGTTCCGCTGGCAACAATTCCGTTTCCGAGCTTTTCGGGAATGGACTTTCCGAGAGATTATCCGATAACAGTAGTTCCCGACGGAGGAGTGATTCCTCTCAAGGGCAGAGACCTTCTTGCGCTGTCGCTTCCCGATCACGCGGAAAGCAGTATGGTTTTCCTTGACAGAAAGGCGAGAATTCTTTACACAGGTGATGAGTTCATGCCTATGGGCAAGAGGCTCAATGGAGGTCTCAAGAGCTGGTACGAGGGATTAGAGAAAATCGACAAGTACCGTGAAGAGTTCGACATGCTTTATGGCGGGGCGTTTGTGATGAAGGCGGCATTCTTTGATGCATGTCTGGTGTGTGCAAAATATGCCATGGAGCAGCCTGACCTCGGACCTTCAAACGGCGGACCGAAAGGACCGCCTCCGGGAATGATGCAGAAGGACCCGAATGAGACGAGAACGATTTACGACCGCATGGCACCTCATCCCGAGGACAGAGGAGAAAGCGAGCCTGTCGCTCCCGGAAATCTCCGCAGGGTTGAGTATGCAGGTACCAGCATCTCATTCGACATAACGAAGAAATTCCAGTAAGGAGGGCTTGCAATGACATTAAAACTGAAAAGATTTCTCGCTCTCGCCAGCGCAATGGTGCTTATGCTGACTCTTGTCGCCTGCGGCGATTCCGAAAAAGAGGAAGAAAGCCCCTATAGCAAAAACGCCTATGTTTCGGTTGAAAGCAACCTCTATGGATCAGGCTTTACCGACGGAGACACCTGTATAGCCGGCGAGGCGGAGACCGACGTAGTCTATGACCAGAGCACATCTGCGGTTATGACTGTTGTTCTGGCTGACGGCAGCACGCCCGACGCTTCCCTCATCGACACAAGCAACGCAATAGTTGAGCTTGTGGATGGTGACGGCTACTATACAAGCGATTTCGAGTTCATAGGCACAGCGCTTGAGGACGACTTCTCCGACGGCACCCTTACATATCATCTCCATGACGGAGATCTCGACTGGGTGAACGACCCCTCCTATGAGGTTTTGCTCGGAGGAATGGAGTGGAGCGCTCAGGGCGGCGACGGAAACGGCAATTACGTCTTCAATTTTGCCGTCAGTGGCATAACCTATGACGGAGAAGAGCTTGCGCCGGCTTATTTCAGAGCGAAGATTTACATCTACGGCAGAGAGTTCTCGCAGGACACTGCAACATGGGGAGTAGCCACAATCAACAGGCTCAAGTTCTCTGAGATTACGAAGACTGCGCTTTCAGAAACCCCTGAGGTTGGAAAGGAGCCGGTGTGGACATGGGTCGACAGCGGCGCTGGATATGACAAGCCGATTCTCTGTGACTATCCGCAGGATGGCTATGACAACACCGACAACTTCTATATCAGCTGGCCTTCAGGCGTTGATGCTTCGGCTCTCACAGCGGATGACATCACAATCACCCTCACCGGCAAGTACACCGACATATTCCCGGAGGATCAGTATACATTGGTTGCAAATACCGGCATGGTTACTCTTTCAAACGGCGAGCAGATGCCTGACGGCGACTACAGCGTCTTCTCCGACGCAGGGACCACCCAGATTGCAGTAAACATGATTTACTGGTCGTACACTCCCGTTTACACCACGATGACAATTACGGTGAACACCGACAAGGTTGACGGTTATGACAAAGCTCTCACCCAGACCTATGACATCGCTTCCGTTTACACATATCGTGTGCAGACCGGTGGCGGAACCAACACAGACGGGACCGTAACATGTCAGGCTATTTATGGCGTTGAGAACATCGGAAGCGTTACCATTGATGAGCTTGCAAGCATAGGCGGCGCTTACAGCTATTCCTACAGCAAGGATGGCAACAAGGCATGGCTTATCGAGAACAGCGACGGGACATTCACAGTCACCACCGATGAGTCGGAGGCAACCGTGTATGACTTCACCGACCCTCAGCTTCTTGGGCACACTTTGTACTCGACACAATGGCAGGTCAAGGCGGAATTTAACGGCTCGACCGTCACGTTCAAGATGGCTCCGACCTGCACCGTAAGAAAAGCAGACCTCACAACGACGACACTCGTGCCGATGGAAGGCTATGCTCTTTCGCAGGCAGTCGGCGGTTGGGGAGACCATATGAACTGGCCCTGGCTGAACTTCATCGACCTCGGCTGGCGTGAAGGCGATTAAGACAACCGGCAACTTATCAAAGGCTTACGAGGCACTTTGATTTGCAATAAATTCAATAATAATTGGAGGAAACTACAATGAAAAAGACAATCGAAAAAATCCTTGCTCTGATGCTCGCATTGGCTCTTATGTGTGTAGCATTCACCGCTTGCGGAAGCACCGCTGAGGATGAGGATTCCGTAGCCACAGAGGGCGGAGACACCGACTCTTTGGTAAACTCCTTCCTTGAGGAGAGCGAGTCTTCTTCTGACGAAGAAAGCACCACAATCGAGTATGATGCAAGCGCAACCGTAGTCGCAGGAACCTATATCTATGACGACTACAAGGCTGACATGGACTTCAGCATTATCTGGACCTTCGTTCTTTACGAGGACGGAAGCTATGACCTCAGCGAGGACAATCCGTTCATCGGCGTTGCTGAATACGGCGGACAGACAAGTGAAACCGACGGCAACCGTGTCAACTGCGGCGCAATGGATGCTGACAGATCCACCACTGAAGGCGACTGGGCTTATCCCACCGGATTCTCCATTCTCGTCGATGTCGACAGCATGACCTTCATTCCTGAGAGTATCAGTGACGAAGTCTTCGGACGTGAGGAAATGGAAGAGGGCGAAGAGGGTGAAGGCGAAGCTGAGGAAGCAAGTGAAGAATCTTCCGACAGCGTAGCAGCAGAAGTCACCTCCGGCACCTTCATCTATGATGATTATAAGGAAATGGTTGACGCTCATATCATCTGGACCCTCATCGTCAACGAGGATGGCTCCTTCTCTCTTTCTGAGGACAATCCGTTCAGCGGCTTGAAGGAATATGCAGGAGCAGAGGCTACCATTGAAGGCGACCAGATTATCTGCGGCGCAATGGATCCGGCTCCCGATGCAGGCGACTGGGCATTCCCTGAGGGCTTTACCATTCAGATTACCGGCGACGGAACCTTCGAGCCTATTACCTTTGAGAGCTTCGGCAAAACTGCCGGATGATTTCTTAAATCCGCAATCATACTTACTAACTTAAAGAAATAGCTTGGGGGAGATGAAAATCTCCCTCTAAGCTAATATGTCGAAATGAGGAGAGATAAAGATGCCAATGCCGAAGATTATGAAGGAAATCCGTGAGCTTGAAAACGCAGGTAAAAAAGAGGAAGCGAAAGCACTGCTTCTGTCAGAGGTGAATTCCGGGAACGCGGACGCTCAGGGAATCTTAGGGAACCAGTATTTTATGGGAAACAGCCTTTTTGAAAAAGATTACGAAAAGGCATTCCGTTATTCAGTAAAGGCGGCAGAGAATGGAAATGCGATGGGCAAGCACACATTGGGAATCCTTTATCTCTACGGCTACGGAGTTCCTGCTGACACAGAGCGCGCCGTACAGCTTCTTCGGGAAGCTTCAGACTCAGGAGAGATGAAATCGCCACGGTATCTCGGACTTTGCTATCTTGAGGGGCTTGATGGCTCTGTGGATTACGAAAAGGCACTTGAATGGTTCCGCAAAGGAGCGGAACTCGGAGATATTACAAGTCAGTACTATCTCGGGAAAATGTATGAAGAAGGGCTTGGAACCGAGAGCTCGCTTGAAACCGCCGTTTATTGGTATCGCAAGGCGGCAGTCCGCAAGGATCACGTCGGCAAGCCGGCAAATGATGCCCTCGCCCGTCTGGGCGTTGAGGCGTAAATAATTATTGAAAGCTACAGGTGATATATAATGGTTATAGATTCGAATATTTACTGGCTTCCCGAAAGCCTGTTTACAGATATAGATTTACAGGAAAAATTCTTCTCCGCCATTCCCCATGAGTATGGCTGGTACGGAAGAATGGAGACGCTTGAAAACGGCAGGAAGCAGATTATCCTCGAAAAGCCGGAAGGAAGTGCAAATCTGAACTATGTTCAGGGAGAATACGAGCTCGGGGTTCAGCTTGCCGACATGGATTCAGCCGGAATCGACATGGGGCTTCTCAAGGTTCCCGGATGCCACGAATGGCTCACGCCTGAGCTTTGCCACATCTTCAACGTCGGAATGGCGGAGCATGCGAAGGCTTCCGGCGGACGGCTTGTGCCCTTAGCCTGCATAGCTCCCGCGAGTGAAGAGGCTGTAAGCGAGCTTGAATTCTGCGTTGAGAGCCTCGGAATGAAGGCTGTCCAGCTCTGCGCTCACTATGGCGACAAATATCTCGATGACCTTAGCTTCTCAAAATTCTTTGAGAAGATGAACGAATACGGCCTGACAGCCTACGTTCATCATACCCCCGTTCCTGTTGATTACCAGAGCTTCCTTGATTATAACAACGTCCGCCGTTCGTACGGAAGAGTCGTAGACCAGGGGCTTGCTGTTGGAAGAGAGCTATACAGCGGAATGTTTGACAAATACCCGAATATCAGGCTCGTTCACTCGATACTTGGCGGAGGGTTCTTTGCCATTTCGGAAATGATGATGCCCCACGGTCCCACGCCTTCGGAAAGCGTTTCCCGCTTCCAGAGTGCTTCCGGGGACATAAAGAGGCAGTATAAAGAGAATATATACTTTGAAATGTCTCACGCCCAACCGTGGGGCAAGACGCAGCTTGAAGCCGCTGTAAAAATCTGTGGTGCAGACCACATCATATACGGTTCGTCATATCCCGTAAGGAAGGTATGGCTCACAGGCGGACCCGATTATGTCCGCTCTTTAGACATCACCAATGAAGAGAAGAATCTCATTCTTTCGGGGAACGCCCGCAGAATATACGGCGTCTGAATGGCAACCGCAATCAAGGATTATTTGATGGAGATGAACGATTATGGAATATCAGGCTAAAGCCGAACAAAGACTTGCTTGGCCATATCCCGTGCATTACGGAAAGGTGAACCATGTACATACTGATGTGCTGGTCGTCGGAACCGGCTTGGCGGGAGGATGTGCCGGACTGAGTGCACTCAGGCGAGGATGCAGGGTCGCAGTCGTTGACAAAGCGCCTATCAAACGCTCGGGATGCGGTGGCGCAGGAATGGATCACTGGAACAATCTTCTGAGTAACCCCGATTCGCCCATGACTCCGGAAGAAAATATGGAGCGTGGCAACCTGAATGGCAGGCAGGGACACCGTGATTACATCGCCGTCAAGGGAACGTGGGAAGCGCTCCTTGAAATCGAAAAGCTCGGTCTGCCCATCCGTGACAAGGACGGCGACTTTTCGGGACAGCGTACGCTTGACGGGAAAACGAATCTTCTGAAAGCGTATGACTATAAGGACATGATTGCAGTCAAGCTCCGCGGAGGTCAGTATCTGAAGCCGGTTATCTATGAGGGACTCTGCAGAGAAGGCGCAGAGCTTTTTGAGAGAGTTATGGTAACCGCTCTCCTCACAGAAGGAGGAAGGACCGGCGCAAGGGTTATAGGCGCCATGGGATTCTCGATGGAAACCGGCGAGTTTTATGTGTTCCATGCAAAGAGCGTTATAATCGCAAGCGGCTATGCCTGCACCATATGGACATACTCCACTGAGCTGACTGGAAACAGCTATCGCTGGGACCCTAACGAAATCGGCGACGGGCTCGCTATGGCATGGAAGGCGGGTGCCGAGGTGTTCGGAATGGAGAAGAATGGTCATACCAACGGACAGCACCCGTTCGCATGGCCGAGGTTCGGTGTGGGAAATTCCGCCAACACATGGTTCCCGTGTACAATCGTTGATAACAATGGAAAAGAAATTCCCTGGGTTGACTACGACGGAAACCCGATAAAGAACTATGAGGACAGGAATATGCCCTCTGATGATCAGCCCTACTGCGGCTCCACAATAAGCGATGTCTGGAAGGGAGCGGCACTTCCTTCACTCACAAAGGATTTGCCGGAGCGGATAAGAAGCGGAGAGTTTGAGCTTCCCCTCTGGGCGGATATTTCCTCGCTTCCCGAAGACGAACGCTATTCCATCTGGGGAATGATGATTGGCAATGAGGGAAAGAGCCGGTATACTATCTATGACTTATACACCCGTGAGGGCTTCAATCCCGACACGGATATGCTCATGGCTCCGATAATGATGCCTGAGTCCTATTCAATCGGCGCATGGTTCCACGGCGAAAAGGATGCCGCAAAGATGTGGCGCTCGGAAAGTTCAGGCGCACAGGGAGAGCTTGCGGTTGACTGGAATCTCATGAGCAGTCTTCCCGGACTGTTTGTAGCTGGTGCGTCAAGTGGCTTGGAAGGAAGCAGTTACGCCTGCTCATCGGGATTCTATGCGGGGAACCGTGCCGCAGAGTTTGCCGGAACAGTGGAAGAAACCGAGCCCGATGAAACTCAGATTCAGACGGAATTTGACCGTGTGTATGAGCCGGTAATGAGAACGGGGCAGAAGGATTCCTATATCAGCTGGAAGGAGCTTTGGGGAGGAACGGCAAGGGTAATGCAGCAGTGCTGTGGAGACTTCAGAACGCCATCCGTCCTCAAACACGGTCTTTCGTGGCTTGACAGTATCCGTAAAAACGAGATGGAGCACACATACGCGAGAAATCCCCATGAGCTTGCAAGAGTGCTCGAGGACGAAAGCAGAATCGTTGTCTCGGAGATTTTCCTTTATGCAAGCCTTGAGAAGCTGAAATCAGAAAAGAGTGAGCTCCCGGAGGGAACTTATATGTTCAACCACCTTGAAGGCGATGGCAAGGTTGTGTCCACATACAAAGAGCCGAAATACTGGCTGAAAGCTCCCTATTCCGATTCTTATCTTGAAAATTACGAAATTTGTCGCGCAAAGGAGGGCAAGTGATGGAACCGCTCAGAATAGATGAAAGTGAGATCTACATAGTTCCGAATCCCACTGGTCCTACCGAAGCTGTGACTATAGATGAGGATATTTGCGTGGGCTGCAACGCCTGCGCCAATATTTGCAGGACACAGACTATTATGCCTAATCCCGTGGCGGGCAAGGCGCCTGTTGTGGTGTTTCCGGACGAGTGCTGGTACTGTGCCTGCTGTGTTGAGGCTTGCAGAACCGGGGCTTTGCAGATGCATCTGCCGATAAATCAGAGGATTTTCTTCAAGAGAAAAGCAACCGGGGAAATCTTCCGCCTCGGGCAGGCGGATGCTCCCGAGAAGACCTTCTTTAAGGAGCCATATGGCTGGCTTGGAGAGGAGGAGCGTGCATGAAAACACTCTTGTCTCTTTTGGAACGTGAATACGAAAAAAACGGCGTTCTCGACGTCACCGCTCTTGAAGCTGTCGCAGAAGAATCGGGTATGCCCCTGTCACAGGTTGCGGGGTCGGCTTCGTTCTATTCAAAATTCAACGGTGGGCATCTTGGAAGCGTATGCAGGTGCGAGCTTGCGGACGAGCCGCTTTCTGTCGAAAACAGAAGGATTCTTTCTCAGGATAACGGCTATCAGGGACTCAGGCTTGCTGTAAGTAACCCGGAGGAAATACTCGGAGCTGTCACCGAATCGGGTCTTCGCGGCAGAGGAGGAGCAGGCTTCCCTGTCGGTCTCAAGTGGAAAACCACGAAGGACTGCACTTGTGAAGAGAAATACGTCGTCATCAACGCCGACGAGGGCGAGCCGGACACTGCAAAAGACAGGATAATTATGGAGATGGTGCCCCATGCCGTTATAGAAGGCATGGCAATCTGCGGCGTCTGTGTCGGTGCGAAGAAAGGCTTTATCTACATAAGGGCTGAATACCCAGAAGCCAAAAGAATAGTTGAAGCCGAAATTGCAAGAGCGAGGGAAGTGGGCTGTCTTGGAAGCCATATTTGCGGCAGTCATTTTGATTTTGACATAGAGGTTGTCAGCGGAGCAGGCTCGTATGTCTGCGGTGAGGAAACGGCACTTCTGTCTTCAATCGAAGGACAGCGTGGAGAGCCTCGTCTCAAGCCACCATACCCTGGTGTTGAGGGGCTTTTCGGTAAGCCTACAGTCGTCAACAATGTCGAAACCATAGCCAATGTGCCATTGATATTGACTTTGGGTGCAGAGGAATACAGAAGCGTGGGAACCGAAAAGAACCCCGGCACGAAGGTCATCACCATAACGGGAGCCGAGCGTGACGGAGTTTATGAGATTGAACTGGGAACGCCGCTGAGAACGATTCTTGAAAGTGTCGGCTGTGATTTTGACGATATTAAGGCCCTGCAGATTGGCGGAGGAGCCTCCGGGATTCTTATTGGACCTGAAAAGCTCGATGCAACGCTTGACATAGAAGGAATGCAGTCTGCCGGCGGAAGCCTTGGGGCGGGAAGCATCCGGGTGATTCATAAGTCCGAGAGCCTTGTGTCTCTGTGCTCCGATATTGCAAAATTCTTTTCGGAAGAGTCCTGCGGAAAGTGCACTCCCTGCAGATTCACAACAAAGAAAATCTCCGACCTGCTGGAAAACGGGAAGTTTTCCTTGAGCGAGCTTGAGAGCCTGTCAGGCTATCTTACCGACAGCGCAAGGTGTGCCTTCGGGCAATCAGCCTCGATGGCTTTGCTTTCGGCAATCCGCTTGTGCCCCGAAGAGTTTGAGGAGGTATAATATGACAGCTTCGATTAAAATTGATGGCATCATGTACACTGCCGATACAAACGACACCATACTCGAGGCGGCAAGGAAGAACGGCATCTCTATCCCATCACTCTGCTTTATGAAGGACTGCAACAAGGTCGCCGCATGTAGAATGTGCGTTGTCGAGGTTACGGGAATGAAAGCCCTGCCTCCTGCCTGTGTGACCAGATGCAGGGACGGCATGGAGATATTCACCGACAGTCCAAGGGTCCGCGAATCCCGAAGAATGACACTCGACCAGCTTGCCTCTCACCATCGGATGATTTGCGACAGATGCAGTCGCTATTCTGATTGCGAGTTTCATGCGCTGTGTGTGGATTACGGCATCAGCGAGCGTGATTATAACCCGTATAAAATCATCCCCGAAAAGGATGAGAGCGCTTTGCATCTTGTGAGGGACTACTCAAAGTGCTTGTCCTGCAACAGATGTGTTGCCGCCTGCCATAATCAGGAAATGGATATACTCAGCTCATTCAAACGTGGCTGGGAGAAGAAAATCGGTCCTGCGAAGCCTCTTGGGCTTACCGACTGTATCGGATGCGGTCAATGCGTGGCGGCGTGCCCGACGGGTGCTCTCTCGATTAAGGACGACACCGCAGAGCTTCGTAATATAATCAGGCAGAGAAAAAAGCACGTCATAGCGATTCTCACGCCTTCAACAGCAAAAGCTTTCCCAAGGCTTTTCTATGAAGAGGAAAGAGACTGTTCCGGCAAATTGGTGTCCATGCTCAAAAAGCTGGGATTCGAGCGGGTTTACTCCTCAATTCCGGCGCAGAACGACTATTTTTCCCGGGAAATCGCCATGAAAGACGTAATTTCGGAGGCTTGCCCGGGGATAAGAAATCTCATAGAAAAGCTTTACCCAGAAAAGAAATCAAGCCTTTCGGGGCTCGGAAGCCTGCAAAGCTATTCGGCAAGGCTTGCAAGGAGAACCTACAGTGCCGAAACGGGTATTCCCGAGGATGACATCCTCGCAGTATACATCAATTCCTGCACAGCAGGAAAGACTGAAAATGAGGAAGGGCTGATAACGCTCACGACATATGAGCTGGTGGGAATGTTCCGCAGGGCTTGTGTTTCGAGATTTACTGCTATGAAGGTCTGGCGGGAACAGCTTGACGAAAACGCGCCTTTTGACAGTCTGCCGGAAACGAAAGCTGTCAGCGTTGAAACCGTCACCGGCACAAAGAACGCAAAAGAGGCTCTAAAGAACTGGGATGGCGGTTATCTGAAATGTGCTGCCTGCCCCGGCGGCTGTGATTTCGGAGGCGGTTCACCGAGAAGGATGAGCCCGGACTTTTGACATAAGGAAGAGGTAAAGATGAATAAAGTACATGACCTTCGCAGTGCACTTGACTGCCTGCGTGAAAACAATATGCTGCTCGAAACGTCAACGCTTGTTGACCCCGAAGCAGAGCTGTCCGGCGTTTACCGCTATGTGGGAGCGGGCGGAACCGTCCAAAGACCAACCAACACGAAAGGTCCCGCGATGCTCTTCAAGAATGTCAACGGCTTCCCGGATGTTCAGGTTGCAATAGGCGTTGTTGGGACAAGGGAGCGGGTTGCGAGCTTGCTCGACTGCCCTAAGGAGGAGCTTGGAAGGCTTCTCTGCCGTTCGGCACTGAACCCCATTCCGCCGGTGGTTACGAGCGAAAAGCCCGTTTGTCAGGAGGTGGTTCACCTGAGCTCTGACGACGGATTTGACATAAGGAAAATCGTCCCCGCACCAAAGAACACGCCCGTAGATGCGGGACCGTACATAACAATGGGTATGTGCTATGCAACTCATCCCGACACAGGTCTTTCGGACGTTACCATCCATCGCCTTTGCCTGCAGGGACCTGATGAAATATCCGTGTTTCTGCAGCCCGGCTCGAGACATATAGGAACGATGGCGGAGCGCGCTGAGGAGCTTGGACAGAATCTTCCCATCTCGATATCCATAGGAGTGGATCCCGCAATAGAAATAGGCTCATGCTTTGAACCGCCCACGACACCGCTTGGTTATAACGAGCTGTCGGTTGCGGGAGCAATCAGAAATGAGCCGGTAAGGCTTGCGCCTTGCCTGACAATTCAGGAGAACTGCATTGCCAATGCAGAGTTTGTAATCGAGGGAGAAATCATCACCGGGCACCGTGTTCAGGAGGACAAGAATTCTCACACCGGCTATGCTATGCCTGAATTTCCTGGGTATACAGGAGCGGCAAGCTCCGTCTGCTGGGAGATTCGTGTCAAAGCGGTAACTCACAGAAGAAATCCTATCTTACAGACGTGCATCGGTCCGAGTGGTGAACACGTTTCGATGGCGGGCATACCGACCGAGGCGAGCATTCTCAACATGCTTGATAAGGCTATGCCCGGAAAAATCCTGAATGTTCATTCGCACCCTTCGGGAGGTGGAAAGTATATGGCGATTTTGCAGTGCAAAAAGACTGTCCCCACCGATGAGGGAAAGCAGCGTCAGGCGGCTCTTCTGGCTTTTTCCGCTTTTTCGGAGCTTAAGCATATCATCCTCGTTGATGAAGACGTCGACATATTCGACACTGACGATGTACTCTGGGCGATGAATACACGTTTTCAGGGAGACAGGGACATAATCACTATCCCCGGCGTCCGCTGTCATCCTCTCGACCCGAGCTCAGACCCGTTATACAGCCCGTCGATTTCAAATGTCGGAATTTCGTGTAAGACGATTTTTGATTGCACAGTGCCGTTCCACATGAAGGAAAAGTTCAGGCGCGCTCAGTTTCTGGAGGTCGATTATAAGAAATGGCTGAACGGTTGATTGTCGGAATTTCCGGGGCATCCGGTGCCCCGTTGGCGGTGGCGTTTCTTAAGGCGTTGAGAGAATCCGGAATTGAGTCTCACCTCATAATCACCGGGGGCGGAGCGCTGACAATCGGGCAGGAATGTCGGGAAAGTCTTGATGAGGTCAGGGCTCTGGCGACTCGTGTCTATGACCCGCACGACATCGGTGCCGCTCCGGCATCCGGGAGCTGGAAGAGCATGGGGATGGTCGTTGTCCCCTGCTCGATGAAGACCGTCGCCGGAATCTGGTCGGGATACAGCGAAAATCTTCTCCTGCGTGCTGCCGATGTAATGCTGAAGGAAAGAAGAAAGCTGATTCTTGTGCCGAGGGAATGTCCGATGAGCCCGATTCATCTTCGGAATTTAGCTGACCTGAGCCAGATGGGTGCGGACATTGTTTCGCCTGTACTTTCGTACTACATGAATCCGCAGTCGGTTCACGATATGGAATATCATATTGTCGGGAAGATATTCGACCTTTTTGGGCTGGAGCTACCCGATTATCGCAGATGGGAGGGCTGATATGACAAACAGCATTGTGATTCTGGGAAGAGTCGTAACCGTCACAATAGAGCATCTTGACGAAGGCTTGGATATATCCCTGTTCGGCGGGGATAAAACCCATGTCGGTGCGGTTACTATGGCTGACCATGGAGGGCTTTACACCGTCTCCCGCCAAGGACATAAAGAAGCCGTTCTGACAGAGGAGTGGGCAGGAGCTTTTCAGAAAAAGTGCAACTGCCCCGTCTGTGTCCGTGCCGGCATACATATCAACGATGCCTCCAAAAAAGAAATCGCCGCAATCCTCGAAGCATGCAATCGCCTGCTAAAGGAGACTTTGGAGATGGTGGAGGATAAGGAAATTTAAGATGAGCAGACGCAAGAAACCACAGAAGCAAAAACAGGCAAGGTAGCATCCTGAACTACCTTGCCTGTTCTTTACTTGAAATACAAGAAAAACCCGAACCCATCACCAATCAGAACCGGGTTCGGATTATCTTGGTTTGGTGCAGGTAACAGGACTTGAACCTGCATGAAATTGCTTTCACATGGACCTGAACCATGCGCGTCTGCCAATTCCGCCATACCTGCATATTCTCTGAGTGCTCTGTGTCTCCCGCATCACGCGAGACTTTCACATCAGCTAGACTATTTTACCACATCGAAACCGATTTGTAAAGAGGTCTTGGGACGAAATTTTTATCCGTAATCCGGTTGAAAATGGCAATTGTGAAATTCGCAAAAATATTTTGAACCAGGGCTTGATTTATTGTCAGGTTTATGATATAATAAAAATATAGATTTGATCCTGCAATCTGGCGGCGATGTGCTTGTCGTCACGAAAAATAATTACGAAAGTTTCAATCACTTATTTTATTCTCTAGGGCTCCCCGATCTTTTTAGTCGTTTTGTCAGTCGGGGAGCCCGCTCTCTTTTCTGTTGCATTTTTGTGCAGTTTGTGGTATAATGGCACAGCATAAATGCTGAACTGAAACCGAAAGGCTTGATAGAATGATAAAAGCTGTTCTTTTTGACTTGGACGGAACGCTTTGGGACGCTTCCGCGAGCGTCGCCGAAAGCTTTAATATAGCACTCGCAAGATTGGATTTGGATAGAAGAATCACCCAGGACGAGATGATGCATGAGATGGGGAAGACTCTCGAAGAGATTGCCCACGTCTATTTCGACTGCATCGACCCCAATCAGGCTGTCGGCATCATGCGCTATTGCACGGCGTATGAGAATTCCTATATCGAAACCCACGGTGGAAACATCTATGATGGTCTCAGAGAGACTTTGGAGAAGCTCAGGAGCATGGGACTTCTCATAGCCTGCGTCTCCAACTGCCAGTCAGGCTATATCGAGGCGTTTATGAAGTACCACGAGCTCGGAGATTTGTTTGACGACAAGGAGTGCTGGGGCGACACAGGGCTTCTGAAAGCCGAAAACATCTTAATAGTAGTAAAAAGAAACGGGCTGAAGCCCGAAGAGTGTATATATGTCGGCGACACAATGGGGGACTATAACTCCGCAATGCAAGCCGGAACCCACTTTGTGCATAGTGCATATGGATATGGGAGTGTGCCGGAAGGGACGGAAAGCATAGGGACGATTACAGAATTGCCGGGGAAGATTGAAAAGATTTTTAAGTGAGGATATCCTTCCAATTTTCAGTGAAGCCCATAGTTTCTTTTCTGACTGCCGGATATTTTTCAAATAAGAGTTCGATAGTATTGACAAACTCATCCCAATGGCGGTCATGCGCCAAAAGGTGCTTCATGCAGACCAGTGTTCCCATAATGTGGTCTTCCACAACGCCCCTTGACTTATCCTCTTGATAGAGAGCAGGCTTTTTCGGAAGCTTGGCGTTATAGAGGCGACCATAGTGGGCGCAGACATTCCTGACATATGCGATGTTTTCAATCCAGCTTTCGAGATAGTTATAGTTTACCCCGAATGTTTTGGCAACAGCCTTTTTGTCAACCGGAAGCATGTTTTTAAAGAATTTGGACAGCGTCCCGAACGAGAATATCTCAACAACGGCGTAAAATGGTATTGAACCGCACTCATAATTCTTTCTGAAATTCTGAATGAAAGGCGACCGCCAGTTTCTGTTGATTTCGTCATAAATTTCTTTTTCAAATTGTTCGGGATATTTGCTGAAGTTCTGAGAGTCAAGATATCCCAAAGCACCGTGTTCCAAGGAGAAATGGTTTGAGATTCTGCAACGCAGATTGATTTCGATTTTTTCTATTTGAGGGAATAGAAGCTGACGAAAATTTGCATTGAACAGATACAATTGAGCAAGCTGTTCAAAAGAGACATTTTCATAATAATTACCGTTTTTCGATTTTAAGCCGAGGCTGTAACCCTTGATAAACCGATAGTATGAAACATCATTCAAAAAATCTGCGGCAGGGCTTTCGTCATCGATTAACAGTCCCAATCCTTTTAGATTTTCAATCTGCTCTGAGATTGCCAGTGCCGGCTGAATTTGCTTCTTAACTTCTGCAATGTCTTTCTCTTTCATGGTACGTCTCCCTATAAAACGACCCGACGTGGTACGCATCGTTGAGAGGCGTGTCGGGTACTGTTACTATCAATTATATTCAAATTTGCGAAAAAGTCAACCGTATTCTAAAATTATTTTGAGAATCCGCAATAATTTCTCCCTTAGATTTGTATTACTAACAGATATACTCTAAAAGGAGAGATTACTATGAAAAGACTTATTGCTTTACTTACTGCGGCGGTTCTGGGCGCAACTATGCTCTGCGGGTGTGGGAACACGGCGGAGGAGGACATTCTCGTTAGCGACGATTCTGTGGTTACTTCTGTACCGGTTACCGAGGCGGAGGTTGAGACTACCGAAGCTGAAACGACAACGGCGGTAACCTCTGACACGGCGCCTGTTGACACAGAAGCTACTACAGAAGCGACCACTGAAGCAACTACGACGGCAACGGAAGCTACAACAATGGCTTCAACCACGCTTTCTGCCGACAGCGCAATCAACTATTCATCTCTCACCGCCGACGAAGCCGTGCAGAAATTCGCCTTCAACATCTTCTCTGAGATTGTGGATGATGGAGAAAACAGCGTATTTTCGCCACTTTCGGCTTACTATGCTCTCGGAATGCTTTCCTTGGGAGCGACCGACGAGTCGGCAGAAGAGCTACAGGGCTTACTCGGAATGACTGCCGAGGAAGCGGCGGCGTGGTGCTCCGAAATCATGCAGGAGTATGCCAAGTTGTCGGAAGACTCGACAACAGTTTTAAGCGTCTCGAATGGCGTCTTTATCGACGATCGGCTTGAGCTGAGCGACGGCAGTGACGTGGCGTTCTCGAATCTTGAGAAATACTATGAAGCCGAGTGCAAGACTATGCGCCTTTCGACCGATGCGACGAGGGAGTACATCAACAGCTGGATTTCCGACAGCACCGACGGGCTTATCCCGAGCTTCTTAAGCAATAACCTTGACGATTCAACTGTAATGGTTCTCGTCAACGCGCTTCTTTTAGATGCCGAGTGGGCAAAGCCTTTTAACTTCTACGGAAGCTACTACACGACCGACTTCACCACTTCTTCGGGCGAAGTTATTAAAGTCGAGTACTTCGGCGACGAGAGAAATTACGACTACATCAAGTACGACGGCGTGACCGGCATTATCATGGATTACGCCGACGGCAGGCTCAAGTTTGTGGCTCTCATGCCGGATGACGGTGATATTGACGGATTTTTGGGAGACTTGACCGCAGACTATTTCAACGAGCTTCTTGAAAATGTACAGTATGGCTTGTGCAACATGCACATCCCGAGATACAAGATTGAGTCGGATATGGAGCTCGACGAAGCTTTGACGGCTCTTGGGCTGGGTGCGGTTTACTCAGGCGGCTTTGACAACTTCGGCGAGGGAATCTCACTTAGCAAGACCATCCAGAAGGCTGTTATAGAAGTTGACGTCTGGGGAACCAAGGCGGCGGCTGTCACGGCTGAGGTAACGGTCGGTGCGGCGATAACCTATCCCGAGGTTATCAAGTTCGATAGTAGCTTCTTCTATGCTGTTTACGACAGCGAGACGGGTGTGCCGCTCTTTATGGGAGTGGTCGACGACCCGAGTTAAACAAGGGAAAATCGGAGGTACAATTTACCGAAAAGTTGGAACGCCGTTTTCATAAAATCCAAACAGAAAGGATGACGATTATGAAGATAATAACCATTAGCAGAGAATTCGGCAGTGGCGGAAGAGAGGTCGGCAAGCGACTTGCAGACGAGCTCGGATACGCCTACTATGACAGAGAGATTATAACGGCAATTGCCGAGAAGAGCTCTTTTGACGAGGAGTATGTCGAGAGAGCTGTCGAGGGCGGGATGAGGTTCAACTATCCGATGACCATCTCGCATACATTCTCTTACATTCCGTCGATCAACACTGTAACTCCGAACCTGATTTCCCACCAGCACGAGGTGATTCAGGAACTCGCCGCAAAGGGCAACTGCGTCATCGTAGGACGTGGTGCGGATGTGATTTTGGAGGACAAAAACCCCTTCAAGCTGTTCGTCTATGCCGAAATGAGCGATAAGCTTGCCCGGTGTCGCGCCCGTGCTCACGCAGGAGAAGACATGAGCGACAAGGCATTGGAGCGCTCCATCAAGAAGATTGACAAGGACAGGGCTTCCAGCCACGGCGTTCTTGCAAGGTACCCCTGGGGCGACAGAAGAGGCTACAACCTCTGCCTAAACACAACAGGCATCGATGTTGCCACAGCCATCCCGCACATTGCGGCTTATATTGAGAATTGGTTTGAACATCAGAAATAAAGTAGTACCCCGTCTCATTTAAAACTTTACATTTTAATGATCGGATACAAATGCTTTAATTTGATTCTTGCGTCCTTGGTAGTGAATTGCCAGGAGACTCCCTTTTGAAGAGAGTTACGGGTTGTGTGCCATGCGGATAGCTCCTTGTTCAATTCCTCAATTGTTGGAATCTTACGGTCGGCAAGGCATTGCAGAGTCAAGGCAGATAACTCAATTTCGGCAATATCCAACCAGGAGCCGTGCTTAGGTGTGTAATGAATCTCAAGACGCTTCGCCAGCCTGAATGCTTCTTCCGGAGAGAAGACTTTATAGAAAGACGAGATTTTGTGCGTGTTGAGATTATCCATCACCAAGACAACTTTCTCAACGTCGGGATAGACCTCATCAAGAAGCCACTTCATCTGGTATGCCCATTCCTCACAACGGCGTTGAGGTAATGCATGAGCTTCTCTCCAAGCTCCAAGAGGTTCTGTGAACATGAATATTGAGCAAGTGCCCTTGCGTTCGTACTCACAGTCAACCTTCTTGACGTGATTCGTTTCGCTCATGCCGATTGGCTCCGTGGATTCATCTAAAAGCTGATACGGCTTTTCGTCCATACAAACTACAGGTTTGTTTTCATCATAAGGTCTGGAGTAAACCTCCAAAACATCCTCCATGTGTGCGACAAACTCTGCATTTTGTTTGGGAGGTATGCACCACATCTCATTCAAATGAGGTCTATATTCCGTTTTTTTAAAAGTCTGTGTACTGTTGACGGCGAAATTGAGTCGATAAAATTCAACTCAACAGCTTTTGACGCCAATAATCTGACTGTCCAGCGTGCATAGCCGGCAGGTGGTTCACTACATGCCAAAGCGATTATGTGTGCTTCTATGTCACCAGTAGCTTTTGGCGGAATAGGCGGTGTCTCACGAGGCTTTCTCTGCAAAAATTCATCAATATTTTTTGCATTGTGAAAGTCATCGATGATATTGTACACTGTCTCTCTTGATACGCCATAATCATTAGCGGTTCTTGTAATTCTCATGTGGTCTTTCTTGCCAGTTCTGTCGAGTACCAGCAGGATTTTCGCACGAGTGATCAAGTGTGCATTGTGAGTGCCGTTCTTTGAAAAATCCTTGAGGATTTCTCTCTGTTCCTCTGTCAGATATACAGGTTTCTTTGCCATGTGGGATACCTCCTATTTTTGATAGGTCTATTATACCACATTACAAATGAATTGTAAAGTTTTAAGAGAGATAGAATAGTAGGGGCGGATATTATCCGCCCACTTTTTTTGCCATATGCCCGCTCTTTTCAGTATACTCGTTTTCTTGTGCACGATTTCGGACGGATAATATCCGCCCCTACAATTAGCTCGCCCAGTTATCTCCCCCATGCAACTTATACCCTTCCCCATAAACCTCATTCGCCGTCGTGACGATGGTGAACGACTTGTCGTCTTCGGCTTTGACGATTTTCAGGGCTTTTGAGATTACCGACTTCTTGACTACGCAGATGATGACGTGCTTCTGGTGCTGGGAGTATGCGCCGCTTCCTTCTAAGAGTGTGACGCCGACATCGAGCTCTTCCATCAGTCGGGAGGTGATTTTGTCCGAGAAGTCGCTTATTACGATAAGAAGCTTCGCCTCGTTGGTGCCGTTTAAGATTAAGTTCGTGACGACCGACGAGATTATGATGCAGAGAGCCGCATAGAGACCCTTGTCGATGTTGCCGGTGGTGATAATTGCGAGGAGTACGACCGCACCGTCGACCATCAGGAATAGCGAGCCGCCAGAAATGGCGGTGAATTTTTTGCTTAAAAGCTTCACGATGATGTCGGTGCCGCCGGTGGTGGCGCCCTGCATCATGACAAGCTGAAGTCCTATTGCCATCAGGCATCCGCCCGCAACACAGCATAGAAGCGGGTCTTCCGTCAGCGGTCCCAGAGGCTCTAAAATATTCATTGCAACAGAAGACAGCACAACCGAGAAGACGGTGGAGCTCAAAAACTTCGCCCCAAACTTCCAGATTCCGACTGCAAGAATAGGGATGTTTAAGATGAGCACGACTGTACCCGTCTGCACCGACGGTATAAAGTGCCCGATAATCATCGCAATACCGGTAAACCCTCCCGGCACAATTTCGTTCGGGTCTAAAAACAGACTGACCGATACCGCATAAACGATAGACCCGATTGCAATCAGGGTGTATTGATAGATGTAAGTGGAGATTTTCTTTTTTTGATTCATGAGGATTGCCTTTCTTTGGAAAATTACTGTTGCAAAAAATCGCATTATACTGTATAATAGAACTTTAACGTGGGTTTATTCTGCGTTAAGAAATCTGCCGGGAGGTACCTCATATGAAAAAGCACCTTATTCGACCATTTAAGATTCTGGTTACTATGATACTCATTTTTTCGCTTTCTGTCAACACTTTCACGCTCGAAAGTTTTGCGGCGAAGACCGGGGTCTATGCTCTTGTCATAAACGAGGTCTGCGCTGATAACGACGAAAGTCTTACAGATTCTGACGGTGACAATCCCGACTGGATCGAGATATATAACCCGACTTCAAAGGCAATAAACCTTGAAGGCGTCGGCATCTCCGACAGCAAGAAGAAGCCTTTCAAGTGGACTCTTCCTGACGTCACCATCAAGGCAGGCGGTTATCTTATAATCTACTGCTCTGATAAAGATACCACCGAGAACGGCGAGCTTCACACGAACTTCAAGCTCTCCGGCGGAAGCGAAACGGTTTATCTTACGGCTTCTGACGGCACGCTTATCGACAGCGTCGAGCTTCCGGACGTAAAAACTGACCTGACTTACGGCAGATACCCGAACGGCACCGGTGATTTCACCGTCCTCACTGCAACTCCCGGAAAGTCAAATGCCAGCGCCACGAAGATAGTCTCCTCTCCGACATTCTCCCAGGAGAGCGGATTTTATGACGAAAGCTTTAAGCTTAAGATAACCGCCGATTCCGGCACTACAATATATTATACCACCGACGGAAGCGTTCCCACCACTTCCTCAACGAAATACACCGGAAGTATCACAATAAAAGACCGTTCAAACGAGAAGGCGGTCTACATGTTTGAAAGAGGGACGACTGTTGACTCATCATCAGAGTTCTTCCCGTCTGTCAAGTTCGAGCAGGGAACGGTAGTCAGGGCTATTGCCGTCGATTCAAGCGGCAACCAGAGCGACGTCATGACTGCAACCTACTTTATAGGCGAGGATATCGCGGAAAAGTATGACAACGTCTCTGTAATTTCAGTCGTAATCGACCCGGACGACCTATATGACAACGAAACGGGAATATATGTCGCCGGAAACGTCTTTTCCGAGTGGAGAAAGTCGAACCCTGACGGCGCTCTTGATGGAAGTACCCCCGCGAACTACAATCAGCGCGGAAGCGACTGGGAAAGAGACGCCCACATCGACTATTTCGAGGAGACTGCACTGTCATTCGCGGTTGACTGTGGCGTGAGAATCCATGGCGGATGGTCCCGTGACAGCCAGCAGAAGAGTCTCAAGTTCTATATGCGCTCAGAATACGGCGACTCAACTCTTGAATACGACCTGTTTGAGGACAACACCTCCGAATATGACGGCACCGAGATTATAAGCTACCGCAAATTCGTCATCCGTAACGGTGGAAACGACAGCTTCAGCCTTAAATTCAAGGACGCCTGGACTCAGTCACTCGTTTCCGGCTTCAACTTCGCTACCCAGGCGGACGAGCTCGTAATCTGCTTCCTTAACGGCGAATACTGGGGCGTCTATACTCTTAACGAGATATACGACGACAACTATGTCGAGTCCCACTATGGCGTGCCTTCCGACGACGTTATCATGATGAAGGCTGGCGAGCTTGAAGAGGGCGAGGATGGTGAAGAGAGCCTCCTTTCCGACGCCATCAAGTACATCACCAGTCATGACATGAGCGTTGACGAATATTATGAAAAAGCCTGCGAGCTTTTTGATATGTCGAGCTTCGCCGACTATATGGCGGTCGAGATTTACATCGGCAATCAGGACTGGCTATGGGGCAACTGGGCTTGCTGGCGGTCGAGAACAACGGATATGACCGACTCAACTTACCAGGACGGCAAATGGCGGTTTATGCTCTACGATACAGAATATTCGATGGATCTCTATAACGCAGGTGCCGATTATAAGCATGACAATCTTGCAAGCCTTTTGTCTGGCGACGGCTACTTTGCGAAGATGCTCACTTCTCTTCTTGAGAACGACGACTTCCTGAAGCTGTTTGTAGTAGCGATGGAGAAGACAGCCAACATTGCATTCGATCCGGACACAGCGGCTGATGCACTTGACGAGTATTACGACGAATATTCACCATACTTAAGTCAGCACTTCCAGCGCTATATTGGCTGGCAGAGCTTAAAGGGAATCCAGAACAATGTCAAGAGCTGGAAGACCTGGCTTGAAAACCGCCACGACTACTATCTCACCATTCTCAAGAACAATTTAGGCATCTCGACAACTACAAAGCGTGTCCGCGTTTCCGTCTGGGACGGTGAAGGCGGTTCGGTCTATATCGAGGGAGTGGAGCTCACTCTGGATGAGGATGGCGACTGGTACGGCTACTTCCTGACAGGATATCCGATAACAATAACCGCAGTAGCCGATGAGGGCTATGAATTCACCGGCTGGACAGGTTCCTACAAGACCACTTCCTCTACGATAAAGGTGAATCCTAAGTCCACCTACGGCTTCACAGCAAACTTCGCAAAAATAGAAGACTAATCGCAAAACTCATCGCAAGACCTCTTTATGTGCGCTCTGCCACCAGGGCGCATAAGCTTTCCCTCAGAATGGAGATTTCAATGATAAAATTCAAAAAAACCAAGCGGCTTATCTTCGGCATTGTCGTAGCATTAGCCGTGCTTACACTCGCACTCGTCAACTATTCGTCATTTGATTTCTCCGGAGCACTGAAATTCATCTGCGTATACCTACTCATGCTCTTTATGCTTCTCACCGATTTCGAGATAAGCGACCGGGCAAGAAACATCATGTCGCTAGTCTTCTTCCTTTTGGCTCCTGTTCTTTGCTTCGAGACGGTGAGAGTCATTGTCGGAGCGGGCGTGTACGCAGACTATATCTATTTTGACAATCTTGTATTCTATGCCGTGGTGCAGGTTGCGGTGTTCGCACTGACGCAATCGGTGCGGGTTTCCGTCACAGCGATGGTCGGTGTGAGCTATATTTTGCATATCGCGAACCAGATTATCCTGGAGATTCGCGGCACACCGCTTGTCCCGACCGATTTATACGCAATCCAGACCGCAATGAGTGTTACGAAGCCAGACGACTGGCATTTCGACTCTAATATGCTGATAGGAACCGCCGCAAGCGTTCTTCTCATTGCATTTGCTATGAAGTGCAAAATTTCCTACCCGAAAAAGTTTGTCCGCGCCGGAGCAGGCGTGGCTTCGCTGGCTCTGACTGTTGCCGGAGTTTTGTTCATCTGGGGGATCGACTACACATCATTCTCCACTTCAACATTTGATACAGAATCAACCAATAATGTCAACGGCATTGCCCTGAACTTCTACATCGGCTTCCGGAAAATGAAGTTCGACGAGCCGGAAGGCTATTCTGAGGAAGCTTTGCTTCAATATCTTTCGCAATATACGGATGAAGAACTGACGGGAGACTTAGATGACCTCCCGAACATCATCGTCATCATGAACGAGAGCTATTCCGACCTCACATATGTCGGCAAGTTCAAGACTGACGAGAGCTACAACTCCTATTTCAGCTCGTTACTGGACGATTATCCGCACGGAAGAGTCTTAGTTTCAGTTCTGGGCGGAGGAACCTGCAACACGGAATTTGAGTTCTTAACAGGTCTTTCGATGATGTACATGCCGAACGGCAGTTATGTCTATTTACAGCACATCACTGATGACATCCCGTCGCTCGCGACATATCTTCAGGAGTACGGCTACAGCGCGATTGCGATGCACCCGTTCTATGAAATCTGCTGGAGAAGAAACCTGGTTTACGCCTGGATGGGCTTTGACGACTTCGTCAGTGGTGAGGACATGACCGACTATCAGGCGAAATACGTCAGCGTTTCTCGCTGGGAAAAGGGCTTCGGCGACGACGTCGAATATATAAGAACCCTTATCAGCGACAGCTATTTCTATCAGCAGATTATAGACCAGTATGAGAACAAGACCACCGACCGGATATTCATCTTCGGCGTGACCGTTCAGAACCATTCCGGCTATGAATATGACGGCGACGACTTCGAGACTACAGTTCACCTTACCAGCACCGAAGGCGACTACCCGAAGACAGAGCAGTATCTCTCATTAATAAAAGCCTCCGACGAGGCTTTGGAAGAGCTTATTACATACTTCGAAAACGTCGACGAAAAGACAATTATCGTCTTCTTCGGCGACCACCAGCCGAACACCGAAACTGAGTTCTTCGACGAAATCGCCCCGAACCGCAACACAACCGTAAACGGCTTCTTAACGAGATACGAAACCCCGTTCGTAATCTGGGCAAACTACGACATAGGCAACGATAACTTAGGAATCGTCAGTGCGAACTACCTGAGCCTCTTAACTCTCGAATATGCCGGCATCCCGCTTTCTGCCGAGTATCAGCTTATCGAGGACGCAAGCGAAATAGCCACCTCAATGAACACCTGGGGCTACTTCGACAAGTACAACATGTGGAACAACCGGGAAGAGACATATGATGACGAAATTCTGAATATGTATAACTTTCTGACGTATTATACGTTGAATGGATAGTAGTCGCCGCAGGCGACATTTGTAGGGGCGGATATTATCCGCCCGGGTTTCGATTGAGGGCAGTACGGGCGGATGATATCCGCCCCTACACAAAATGCTTCGGAATCGAATAATTATGTATCCCGAATCCTAACTCTTATTCCCACCAAACTCCCTCGGGCTATACCCTGTGACCTCCTTGAATGTCCTGGCGAAGTGGGTGTAGTTGTTGAAGCCGCAGGAGAAGCAGACGTCGGTCGGGGAGGCACCCTGGATGAGGAGCTTTTCGGCGTTTATGATTCGTTTTGCCGTGGTGTACTGGCTGATGGTGAGAAGGGTGCTTTCCCGGAACTTTCTAGAAATATAGTCGCCGTTATGGTGCAGGGCACTTGAAATCGATTCGAGAGAAATCTCGTCGGTCAGGTGCTCGTTTATATAGTTGAGGGCATTGAGAACGATTTCCGGCAGACCACTTCCGCCCGGATTGACTATTTCCGCAGATGTGTGGCGGTTTATGAGAACCATCAGCTCTGTGAGATAGGCATTGACAAGTGCATCCGAGCCATAGCCGCCCGTGCGAATTTCCTCCTCGAGCATGTCCGAAATCTTCACAAATTTGGAGGTTTCCTGCTCGCTCAGACGGTAGAGATTGATGCTTGAACCATCCTGTTCAAAGCATTTTGAAAGATTTGTGGATTCGGTGCAGATTTTCTGGAGGGAAGCGCGGTCGATGTTTATTACAATCCGCTCATAGTCACACTCGCCCATCAGCTGTGAGCAGTGGAAGCTGTAGGGATTGCAGAGAATCAGGTCGCCACGCTCAAGCTTCTTGCTGACCGCTTCGCCGTGATAGGTGATGTCTCCGTTCAGAAACAGGTAAATCTCATATACATCGTGGAAGTGGAACTTGAGACTCTGGTGACTTCGCTTGGAGTTGACATTTTCGATATTGTATGTTCCGGACTCCGAAGAAGAGGAGTGAACGCATTCGATTGATTTGTTGATAATGACCATCTGCCGATTGAGCATTTTGACACCTCCGGAAAAGTATTTTTGTCTGACTCTATTATACATTTTGCGACCTGCTTCTGTCAATGCCGATTATTGAACATAGGAAGTCGTATTTTGTGTAGTTAGTGTCAAAAAAAGTGTTGAAATATTCCCAAATCGGATGTAATATATATTTGTAAAGAGTATCATAGCTTTTTCGAGAACATTATGAAAGGACGTAAAGTATTATGAAAAAATTATTTGCACTCATGCTCGCTCTCATGATGGTATTGACTCTGGGCGTTGTAGCAGTTGCAGATGAGGAAACAGCCGAGGAGGAAGAAGTTGTCCTTGAATATCCCATGTCTGACGACGGAATCATGGTAACTGTCCCTCTGAATTCCTTGTACGTTGGCGTATTCTCTGCTGAGGGTACATATGCTGACGACGGAAGTGTCAATTACGTTGACATCGAGCAGGTATGCTACCAGCTCCCCGAGACCTATCAGGTCGGAGATACCGTTTTGGTTCACGTAGCCGGAACTTCAACCGACAGCACAAGAGTGTTCCTGGTTTCATCTGACGGTTGGTCGAGAGCTTCAGAAATCACAGTTGTCGGTCCTGGCGACTTCGATCTCTGGCTTGAAATCCTTGTATCCGATGCTGAGTCGAAGGGCGTAACCGAAACTTATCAGCTCAACTTCAAGGGCTCATCCTATGGAGTAAATGTCGCTGACCTCACCATCACAACTCTCGAGGTATTTTCAGGAACCACCGATGAGTACATCGCCGCTGGCGGAGCTAACTGTAGCCTCACCGGACATACCGTCACCGAATATGTATCCAACGGCGACGCTACCTGCACAAAGGATGGCACAAAGACCGGCGTCTGCTCAGTATGCGGTGAGGAAGTAACTGTCACCGACGAGGGTTCTGCTCTCGGACACAGCTTCACTAACTATGTTTCCAATAACGATGCCACCTGCACCGAGGATGGAACAATGACCGCTGAGTGTGATAATGGTTGCGGCAAGACCGACACCATCACCGAAGAGGGCACAGCTCTGGGACATAACTACGAAAAGGGCGTCTGCACCATCTGTGGCGAAGCTGATCCCGACTATTCTGGATTCCCGGTAGTTGCTGTTGTAGTTATCGTAGTAGTCGTAATTGTAATTGCGGCAGTTGTAATTGCAGTCGTAGTTCTTGGCGGCAAGAAGAAAAAGAAGTAATAAAAAGACCGTGCCAATTTGCCTTTCATAGTGATTTGGCGGATAAGTTACTCGGGCTTACTAAGGAACGGGGCAAAATCTTACCAAGATAAGCCCGAGTGATTTTCTGCCATTTTCAATTACCAGAAAGCAGAAATTTACTGCAAATATGTATAATTGTTTGTACAAGCATGTCGTTTTATCCCCACAAACCCCTACGGAAGGAGAAGAACATCAAAGATGAAAAGAATTATAGCAATAGCGCTCACCGTTATCATGGTTTTGGCGATGGTCGGATGCGGAAGCTCGACAAGAGAGATCGTCTACCTGACTCTCTCAAGCTCTGACTCAGAAGCAATCCTTGCCGCCGCCGGAATCACGCTTCCCGATGCCGCAGAGACTGCCGCATCAGGAACTACCATCAAGTGGTTCTGCTGGTACGACCCGTTCCACAATTACAGTGAGGACGAAATAGTCAACACCGGTTACTACACATTTACCGAGAAATACGGTTGCGAGATCGATTGGGTTGAGACAAGCTACTCAAACCGAAATGACGACCTTGCAAACCTGATTCTTTCCAGCCAGTCGCCCGACTTTGCGGCGGCAGGAACTTCAAACACCGCAACCTTCCCTTATAACTGCATGAAGGGAATGTACCAGCCGATAGACGACTACATCGACTACACTGAGCCACTTTGGGCAGGAGTTGCGGATGCTGCAGAATATTTTGCACTTGGAGACCTGCATTTCGGAATAGTCACCGACATCTCCCCGAGAATGGTCTGCCCGTATAACAGAAGAGTTATTGAGGAATACGGCTTTGACGACCCTGCCGAGCTCTACTATAACGACGAGTGGACTTGGGAAGTATTCTACGAGATGTGCATCGAGTTCACCGACGAGGATGAGGACAGATATGCACTTGACGGCTGGTACTACCACAGAGCAATCTGCGAGGAGTCGACAGGACGCACAATCATCCAGAAGGACGAAGACGGACACTTCTATGCAAATCTCGACGACCCGCTCATTGAAATTGCCGAGAATCTTATGTATGACCTTGTCAAGAACGGCTGTACATATCACGAAGGCACCAACTACAATGCCGGAAGAAACGACCACCAGTGCGGCGCAGGCGTCAAGGAAGGACTTTGCCTCTTCTCAATCTGCACGATATCCGACCTCACGATGCCGGTTGACGAGATGAACTCCATCTGGGGCGACATCGAGGCAGGGGAAGTCATGTTCGTTCCGCTTCCGAGATATCAGGACGGCGACGGAGTCTACTATCTCAACTCCATCCCGACCGGATACATGCTGGTAACAGGCGCCCAGAACCCCGAAGGAGTTGCACTTTTAGCATCCTGCGAGAGATTCAAGATAATCGACCCGACTGTTATCGACATCGACACCAAGCAGTTAAGAGAAATCTACATGTGGACTGACGAAATGCTCGAAATGGTAGATATCTGCGATGAGCTTATCGCCGCAAACACGATAATGTTCTATAACGGAAACTTAGGCACCAATCTCGACACCGCCTATAACCGCTTCGACCAGGGAATCAAGTCAGGTGCAAGCTCAACATGGGCACAGCTCAAGGAGACCTACACCGATCAGCTGAATTACTATCTCGACGAGCTCAACGCAATCATCGATGCATATATCGATACGGGAGAGCTTGTGGGATAATTCGGAATTCAGAATTCGGAATTCGGAATTAAATTTGCAAGTCGGATATTTTTCAAGATTAAAACCGCAACGTGGGTTATGCTACGTTGCGGTTTGATTTGTAATAGCCAGCCATAATTAGTCAAAACCTGTCAGAAGTTTTTGCATTTGAGTGCAGAAACTTCGGAAATAAAAAAGTTTTTGCATTTCGGTGCAGAAAGTGTTGACAGATAATTGGAAATATGCTATACTCTTAGCAGATGGGAGGCGATTTCATGATAGATTCGCACAGTCTCAAAAAGAGAGACCTGTATTTGCAGAAGCTCATAGCGTTTCAGGACACTGAGCAGGTGAAGGTTGTAACCGGAATCCGACGGTGCGGCAAGTCGAGCTTGCTGAAGCTTATGTCGGCACATCTGAAGGAGTGTGAAGTAGCGGACAATCAGATTGTTGAGATGAATTTTGAGTCATATGATTTCAAAGATATGACGGTCGATGACTTCTATAATTACGTGAAGGAGAGAATTCTTCCGGGCAAGAGGATGTATCTTTTCTTTGACGAAGTTCAGCGCATAAGTAGGTGGGAGGACGCAGTAAACTCGTTCAGAGTTGATTTCAATTGCGATATCTATGTCACCGGTTCGAACGCCTATATGCTATCTTCGGAGTATTCAACATACCTGTCCGGAAGATGTGTTGAAATCCGGATGCTTCCGCTATCTTTCAGCGAGTTTTTGTATTTTCACGATTTCGAGGTTATCGAGGTCGAGAGTGCTTTTGGAGGAATCCGCAAGCAGGTAAGAGACAAGAACGGAACAATTTATGATCTGAATGAGGCTTTCAACGCCTATATGCGCTTTGGCGGTATGCCCGGAATAGCGGAGGTTGGCTTGAATCAGGAGAAGGCGCTTATGCTTCTCGAAGGCATCTATTCGACGGTTGTCATGCATGACATTCTGGAGCGTGAAAACCGCAGAGGAGGGAAGAGAATAACCGACCCGATTCTCCTCAAAAAAATAGTAATGTTTCTTGCAGACAACATCGGAAGCAATATCTCTGTTTCATCAATCGGCAATGTTCTCGTAACTGAGGGATTGCTCGAATCTGGGAAAAGAGAAGCGCCGAGTGCCCATACTGTTTCACTTTACGTAAATGCGCTGACGGAAGCGTACTTCTTCTATGAAATCAAAAGGTTTGATATCAAGGACAAGGAGTATTTGCGCACGCTGGGAAAGTACTATATAGTGGATATGGGTCTTCGGAACTATCTTCTCGGCTTCCGTGACCGCGACAGCGGACATTCGCTTGAAAATGTCGTCTATTTTGAGCTTCTCCGCCGTGGCTACGATGTTTCAATCGGCAAGATTGACAATATGGAAATAGATTTCATCGCAACAAGAGCTGACGATAAATTCTATGTTCAGGTTACCGAATCGATGACAAGCGAGGATGTCCGCCGAAGAGAGCTTGCACCGCTCAGGAAAATAGATGATAACTATGAGAAAATAGTCCTTTCGCTGAACCCGGGGATGGATAGTTTTTACGACGGGATAAAGTCGGTGAATGTGATAGATTGGCTTCTGGGATAGAAGCTTCGAAGAAGCGGAGCACAACCTGCCCCGCTTTTATCATTTGCTTGAAATCTCAATCTCCACCCCATCCTTCGTCACCATGACATCCCCATAGATATTGGTCACGCAAACGCCATTTGCGATATAGATATAGTATTCACCCACTGGTATTTCCGATTCAGTTATAAAAATTGTCTTGCCGCCTATTGTGACAGAAGTGTAGTCGCTGGACAGCTGGATTTCGGCATCGCCGAGGCTGAGGGTTGAGCCGTCGGTGAGCTTTAAGAGTTCGGCTTTGGAGCTGGTGTGAGTGGATGCGCTTGTGTCGAAGAGGATCATGTCGGGAGTGACGGAAAGGCTGAGATAGCCTGGGTAGTTCGCAATCCCGTTATCAAGAATCGCAACGGCATCGATGGCGGTTATTCCATCTTCGGACAGGATATAACCGAGATTTTCAGAGTATGAGCCGTCCGAGTCGACGGCAATGCACTCTCCTCCCTGAACCACGGCTACAAGATAGCCGTCGCCATCGGAAATTATCTTCAGGTGAGTTGTTCCCGAGTCAGAAATTCCTAGAGCGAATATGAGAGCGACGCTCGCGCAGAAAGCGGTAACTGCCGAAAATGCAGTCAGCCGGACATTCCTGGAAACCAGAAGAACCAGAACAACCGCTACCGTTAGCGAAAGCACGAAGACCGGGACGGTGTCGTATTTTATCGGGACATATGTGAAGCCGAGGTCGGAAATCCATTCGCAGATTTTTATAACCCACCTGGCGATGAAGCCGGCAATCTCTATGAGAAAGGACAGCGCCGCCGGAGTTCCGCAAGCAGCGAATATCAGGGACAGTACGAGAGCAACCGTGCAAAACGGCGTCAGAACTATGTTTGTGAGAACCGAGACGAGGGAAATCTCATCAAAAATAAAGACCGAAACGGGAAGAATACAGAACCAGACGCAGGCGGCAGATATCGCAGTTCGTCTGATTTTGCCTTTGATTGAAAATGCCTTTGACACCGCCGGCTCCACGACGCAAATCCCAAAAACTCCTGAAACGGATAACAAAAAAGCGCCGTCGGCGACGCTGTAGGGCGATACGAAAAGCATGATTAAAATTGTGCACCCGAGTGACGCTCCGATGTCGTACTCCCGCCGGACTATCGGCGCAAGAAGGCAGATTGTCATCATGATAAAAGCCCTCACCGCTGAAATTCTCATTCCTGAAAAGACGACGAACAGCGCCATTATTCCCTCCGAAACGGCGAATGTCACGAGCCTGGGGGCTTTCAGAAGCCTGAGAACAAATGCGACCAGAGCCGCAACAATGCTGACGTGGAGCCCGGAAACCGCCAGGAGATGCCCGATTCCGCTACGGTTGAGTGCCGTTCTGACTATATCATCCAGACTGTCGCTCGTCCCGCACAGCATACTCGAAAGGAGCTGACCCTCGTTCAAGCCTACATAGGAGCAGAATGTCGTCGTCAGCTTCTCCCGGAAGTCCCTGATTTTGCCGTAGATGGCGTAGATTCCGGTCGCTTCGGTGACTGTCACATCACCTGAAGCCGTGCACCCGACGAAAATTCCTTTCGGGTAGTAGTAGGATTTTGCGTTGAAGCCGCCGCTGTCAGTGAGCTCCGAAATGGTCGCCTCAAAGGTAACCCTGTCGCCGGAGGAGACGCTCACGCCTCTTAAATAAACAACAGCTTTCCCGCTGATTCCGCCGATTTTGCCACTTATGGTAACTTCTGAGTAGTCGCTGTCATTACAGTCGGTGACGATTCCGGAGACAGTGACCGTCTCTCCCGAAAGAGCTACCAACCGGTCGACGTGAAAATAGAACCAGACGGTGCCATAAATGCTGAAAATAAGCAAAAATAAAAGAGCGGTCGAAACCGCCCTGCGTAATTTTCCTGACAAAACGAACAAACCGGTGACGAAAAGCACCGCCGCCACAGCGATAAGCACAATCCGAACCGGAAAAGAAGCATAAAAACAAAAAAGAAGCCCCATAAGTGCACCGCCCGAAGCCATCATCGCCTCATGCCGCATAGGAACACTTCCTTTCGTTAAATGATAAAGTAATTATACAGGATATCCTGGCGCTTGTCAAGAGCTTTTTGCAACTTTCTTGAATTATTGTGTTGACACCCACAGAAACATATGATATAATATTGCTCAGTGAGAGGTAGGTTGCTCTTTCCCCTGCGAAGGGAGGCGATACCTATGTCTATTTCGGATATCCTGCAGTTATTCCTTTTGGTTCTGACTGCTTTTAGCATGGGTGTTGGTCTTGGCTCACATCTGAAATAAAAACAACCGCGCCTGAGTAATTCAGCCGCGGGCACACCGTACTGTATTGATTTACGGGAAAGAGTGACCGTTGCCTGAACTGCCATTCAGGCACCCCTCACTGCCTTTATTATAACCCTTTTGAGCTATTCTGTCAATAGCTTTTTTTATTTTTACAAAAAATTCCGCATTACCGTGACTTCCCAAAGTAAATTCAAGAGTTGAGAGAGAAGTAGAAGTTAGTGTG
>JAJQHD010000050.1 GCA_021199855.1 Oscillospiraceae bacterium | reverse complement strand
GGGATTACAAAATGCCCTACGGGATTATTTACGCAAAGCATCCGTCGGAAACCGTGGAAGCGTTTGTTGAGAAAATCAGTGAGAGTTTAGAGAAATAAAGCATAGGGAGCCTGTCTTGTATCACTACGGTGATATAATGTCAAGAGAAAGCTCCCCACATCAAGTGGAGAGCTTTTCTGTTTTATACTATCCCGCCGCCAACCTCACGCACTCATAAGCTCCATTATAAGTCCCCTGAGCCTTCAGCTTGTCGATATTATCCAGCATGTGAAGAGTCAGCTCTTTGTCCTGAATCAGGTTATCGAGGGCTCTCAGGATATCGGATTCTTTTTCAAATTTGGGAG
Source organism: Oscillospiraceae bacterium (assembly GCA_021199855.1). GTDB lineage: Bacteria > Bacillota > Clostridia > Oscillospirales > Ruminococcaceae > Faeciplasma. Next base: position 45,782 of record JAJQHD010000050.1, on the reverse strand, counting down.
TGCCGTCGCCGAGTTCTGAGGTGTGGATGGCGCCATAGACCTCGTGTCCGCCGATGTGCCTTATCATAAGCTTCGGAATCGGGTAGTAGGCGAGCTCCGACGGCTTGGTGACGAGAAGATCTGTGACGGGAATCAACAGGTTTGTCGCATAAACCGCCTCAAAGATGTTACTGTTGCAGAAGCAGTGGATGCCGTCTACTGTTGCAGTCTTCATGTCTTCCGTGAGCTTCACGAGCTTCGGATATTCGTCAAAGTAGGTCTTCGCCTCGCTTGCAAACTCCGGAAGCTTCTTAGAAATGATGTCGTAAACCGCCTTGTGGTCGCCGAAGTTGACGAACAGGGCGACTTTTTTGTCCCTGATGTACGGCATCAGATGGCGAATCATGTTGACAAACAGGTCTGCTCCTGCACCTGCGCCGCCAACCGTCATGAGGATTCGATAGGGCTCACCGTCACGGATTCTCTTTCTTCTTGATTCGTTATTGGATTCAAGCCCCGCAACCATCTCGTGGTCGACATAGTGCCCGACCATCTTTAAATCACCATCGCCCATGCCCTTGAGAGCCTTCTTGTCAAAGCCGTTAAGCGTCTTGTAGCCGTAATAAGCGAAGTTGGTCTGCACCGTATGGATTGCGCCTTCGGAGAGGTGAAGCCCCATCGCCCAGTTGTCGGGGATGGCGTTGACGACATGGGTCATGCCTGCATGAATCGCACCCTGCGAGCCCCAGACGTGGGTTCCGATTAACGGAATATCCTTGTCAATGTTCTTGAAAATCGGAACCAAAAGCTCCGAATTTTTCTGGTCACCTATGTTATAGGTGATTTTTTTGAAGCCCTCGCAGTTCATCGGCTCCCAGACGAGCTTGTCAAAAAGCTTCACCTTCTGGCTGATTCGGGAACCGAGCGAGTATAAATCGTTCTGCGAGCGAATCACTTTTGAGCCTGTAGCGTCAAAAGATGCAAGGTCGAGCCAGAGAGGGTCGAAGCCGAGAGCCCTTGCACAGGAAGCCATCGCAATTGCGATTCTATAGTGCCCGAAGCCCATTCGGATGTTGCTGATGATAATCGGCTTTTCGGGCATTTTTGCGTTTTCGTCTCCAAAAACAATATTCTGCACGCCGATTTCCGAAAGAGTCGGGATGTCTTCAAGTGCGATTTTGTAGTCGGCATCACTGTCGTCGCCGAACTTTTTGACAAACTTCGCCTTGTTCTTTTCAGCCTTTCTGACAGCTTTCTCCGGCATCACGTTCCCAAAAATCACTGAGCTTTTATCAGTCATAAATTATCCCTCGCTTTGTGTCGTATTTTAAGTTATGCGTATTGCCATCTAATTTGTACGAGATTTCGATAAAGTCTCCCGCCTGGCGATAGCTCTTGTAGGTAGCATTCCGAAGCTTCAAAGCCTTTTCGAAGAGTGCTTTTTTTGAGTTGTCATACTTGCTCACATCATCAGAGGTCATCATAACGCTTCCGAAAAGTGCGTTGATGGTGATAAGAGCCTCTTTCTGCTTGTCGGTGAGCTCGTTGTTGTCGTCCCTTAAGATAAACACATCCGGGTCGCAACCAAAAAATCTCTTGTCGAAAATCGAGCGGTAGATGGTGTTCTGAATCGTCACCTTCGTCGAGATTCTTTCCCGGTGCATGAACTTCATGTACCACACGTCATCGAACTTCAGCGAGACGTCGGGACCAATCCTCAGATAATCAAAGCTCTCGCTGTTCAGAATCATCCCGCCACAACCTAAAATCAACTTGTCTGGCAGGGCTTTTCGGATTCGCGAATACGCTTCGGAAGTAATCTGCGCCCGGGTTTTCGAGCCGATAACTCTTGGGTTGACGGCATAGAGGAAATCAAGCTTGAAGAAGTCGAAGCCAATGTCTGAGTAAAATTTCAGACACTTTTCTACATACTCCATTGCTTCTTCGTTTTCCGAGTCAAGCCCATAGAATCCGCTCCAGTTACTGCCGGATTTGTGACTGAAGACCCAGTCGGGATGAGCCTTATAGACCTCGCTTTCGCTTTCAGCGGCGAACGGCGCAAGCCATATTCCGGCTTTCAAGCCTTTCTCGTGGATTTTCTCAACGATAGGTTCAAGACCGTCCGGGAACTTCTCACTGTCAACCGACAGCCAGTCGCCGACGGCGGTTTCATAGCCGTCGTCAATCTGGAAAAGCTCAAACGGCTCACCTACAGCCGACAGGTTCGCAAGAATCTTCTCCTCGTTGATATTCTCATAGTAGTTGTACCACGAGGTGTAGCCGAGGATGTTCTGAATCGGCTTTTCGGGGAACTCTGAGAAGAAATAATCTCTGTCAGTGGTGAAATCAAACAGGCATATGCTGTCCTCTAACTTCAAGCCCGCAACGTCGCTTTCGAGAACGATTCTGTTGTTCTTGACATCATGATTGATGATGAGATAGGCATTGCGGAAGTTGAACGAGCCGATGAAGATGTTATCGGCGTAGCTTACGTCATAGCCGTGCAGAACGCCTTTTTTGTAATCTTTGAATCTGCTGTCGCCGTAGCCGTCAAATGAGAACATGTTGACAAGAAACTTCGGAAGCTTCCTGATGTCCTTCAGGCTTTCGCCGGCAAGAAACTCCTTCGTGTCCGTCCACGACTGATAGCCGTTGACGAAAATCGGCTCTTTCTTCCCATAGGTGTACGGCAGTGTGATTATCGCCGAGACGAGAGTTATCGGGGCTTTTGCCGCCACTTTGACGGTGTTTCTCCTGCCGAAATCTGAAGTGATTTCGACATTTCGGTCGCTTTCGCTGACCGTGTGCTTTTCACCATTTAACGAGTATATAAGCTCGAAATCCATCATTCGGCACCCTTTTCTTCGAGATGCTTCTGACCTTCTGCAATTTCCTTGCGGACGCTCTTCTCGTTATAGAAGACGAGTGCAAGTGCCCCCAACAGGCAGAAGACAAGTGAAATTGCAAGGGAGATTCTGTATCCCTCGCCTGTGCTGACCGTTTCGCCCAATTCGTCAGTGTACTGTCCGATGGTGGCAACGGAGGTGAATATCAGCATCGCAACGCTCTGCCCGAGCTTGAATGCGAAGGTTCTTGATGCGAAGAACATGCCGTCGTGGTTCTCTTTGGTCTTGTACTCATCAGCTTCGGCAATATCGGCGACAATCGCCTGCGGGACAACTCCCAGGATAGACATCGGAATACCGACGAGAACGGCGATAATCATTCCGAAAATCTCGTTCGGGATGAGAGTCTGCTTGCCGGCAAATGTTGTGATGAAGAAAGCGAATGCGAAGAGTAGGAACCCGACGATGACAATCTTCTTTTTGCCGACTTTCTGAGTAATCTTGTTGACGGGAACATAGAGCGCAAACGAGACGAGGGTCATCAGGATGAAGAGAACCATATAGTTGTCCGTCTTCAACAGGTTTTCAACATAATAGATGAAGCCGGTGTTGAAGATTGTGATGCCGACCCAATAGAGGATGTCCGAAAGGACGAAGATTCTGAAGTTTTTGTTTGAGAAGGTCTTGCCGAGAGACTTGAATGCGTTTTCGGTGACGATTGGCGCACTGTCCTTGGTGTATTCTTTCTCGTCGATAAGAAACGCTGGAATCCACATGCAGATGAGCGCAATAACAGCCATAACGCCGAGGACGATTCTTGCGGAAACGACGATGTCGAGTCCGGTAGCCTCCGAAACTGCCTGCCAGATCATCTTGCCGGAGAAGGCGATTCCGGTACCTAAAATGTATGTAATCGAGATGAAGGTCGAGATGTTCATTCTGTCGACAGGGTGCTTGCCGAGGACGGGAATGAGCGCATTATATGGCGTGCAGTATGCAGTCATGCAGAGATAGAAGAGAAGGAGTGTGATGGCCAGCCAGAGAGTGTTGACCCATGAAATGCCGTTCACGGGGCAACAGAAGATGAGAACGGTGACGAGGGCAAACGGCAATGCCGCACCTCTTAAGAACGGGATTCTCTTGCCGAGCTTGCTACGGCATTTGTCGCTCGCCGAGGCGATAAGAGGGTCGGTTATGGCGTCGAAAACTCTTCCGCTTGCGGTGATGATTCCGATAATCGTCAGCCCGGCGATAACAACGCCCTGTGTGATGAAAAGATGGTTTTGCATGACCGTGTCAGTCGCATCTGGGAGATAGAAGTTGACCAGTAGGTTTGTGATGATTCCCGAAAGAATCGACCAGCCAAGCTGTCCCATGGCGAAGTAGACCATGACTTTTTTGGATACGCGTTTCATTACTGTTTCCTCCATTTAGAAAATATTTTCACGTCTGCGTTATGCCTGCAGGCGATAAAGTACTATTTCTATAAGTGTTCTGACCTCGTCAGCCTTGTCGATGGTCCTGTCCTGACTGATGAGCTCTCCCTGGCAGGTGAGCTTCTTGCAGAGATTCAGGAGCGCATGGGTCGTCGAATAGTAAAACGGCAGTTCATCCACTTCCTGGACGCTTCCGTCACGAAGCCCAATGGTGTAGGCATCGTGGAAGAGATACCTGAAGTTGTCGATTTCGCTTTCATATGAGCCAAGCTCGCTCTCCGGCAGGTCGACGATCATCAGATCAAAGCGATAAATGAAGGCGTAAAACTGCGGGTTGTCCTCGAAAATTTCGAGAAACGTGTTGTAGAACTGCCTGAGCTGTTCAAACTCGTTCTTTTCGTCGGCAGGCTTTTTGAATCGGGAGTAAACCTCCCCACAAAGCGCAGTTGCACATTCCAAAACAATCCTCTACTTCGTGGAATATCTCCGATAAAGCGTAGCCTCGCCAATGCCGACTTCACGGGCAATGTCCGCCATCGTCACCTTGTCAATCGATGACCCGAGAAACATCCTCGTCGCCGTCTCTATAATAAACCTGTTTTCAGCGTCTTTAAGTTTTGTGTTACCCATCCTCTTACCTTTCTCAAACAAATTGATAACCATTCTTTCAAATTGATAGTCTCACTATTATCATAATAACATATATTTTGAAAGATTGCAAGAGGTTTTTGGGGAAATTTATAATTTGCAGACGGATTTTCTTCGGAGGAGGGTTGCTTTTCTCACTTCGACATGGTATACTAAACGCAAATCAATATTCGCGGGAGGGATAGCTTTGAGAACAGAAAGTGTTGAGCTTACGGTATTGTGTCTGATACACAGGGGCGACGAGCTTCTGCTACAGGACAGGCTGGCGGAGGATTGGAAGGGCTATACCTTGCCCGGAGGACACATCGACCCCGGCGAGTCCATTGTCAATGCAGTCGTAAGGGAGATGAAGGAAGAAACCGGGCTTGTCATCACGAATCCACACCTATGCGGTGTCAAGCAGTTCCCGATTGAGAATGGCAGGTACATAGTTTTTCTCTTTGAGACTGAGCTTTTCAGCGGGCAACTGAAAAGTTCGGATGAGGGAGCTATGCACTGGATTCGCAGAGAAAAGCTGCACGAAGTGAAGCTTGTGGACGATTTTGACGAGCTTCTGAAAGTGATGCTCGACGACAACCTGACCGAGTTCCAGTATGTGGTTGATGAAAACGAGTGGAAGGTTGTAATAAAATAGTTTCTCAGAGCGACCCCCGTCGCTCTTTTTTTATGCCCTAAGGGCTTCCCTCACCCTCATCATCCCCACCCCGCCCGAATATACTTAACGGGGTGATTGCATGTTTTTAAGAATAATCTCAAATATTTTCAGCCGCCTGCTCTGGTTCGCCCTCCACATCGAGGACAAGAGCTCGTTTCCGAAGCCTCTCAGCCCTGCCGAGGAGGAGCGGCTTTTCAAGGATTTTTCGGAGGGAGACACCGGCGCACGGGACGCACTCATTCTCCACAATCTTCGGCTCGTGGCGCACATCGTGAAGAAGTATTACGTCACCGCCGACGAGCAGGAGGAGCTGATTTCTATCGGCACGGTCGGGCTCATCAAGGCGGTCAATTCGTTCGACCCGAGCAAAGGAAACAGGTTTGCGGCGTTCGGAGCGAGGTGTATTGAAAATGCTATCGGTACATAACGGAATCAATATCTGAAAATGACCATCAGAATCATATTTTCGGCTCGATTTGGAAGCCTTTTTGGTATGTAAGAGACCATGGTTATATAGTCGCTTCAAATATAACAGGGCGGATTGAAGTGGCACCGCTGATGGTTTTGCATCTCCCTCTGCTGTCTATAAAGAAGTATAACGATGCCGTGAAGTTCAATCTCCAGTTCACATCTCTTGAAGAAGTTGAGAGTATGCCGGACAAGCTCCGTTGGCACCGTTATCATAAAGGGCTGTATCAGTTTGAAGTCGCCGAGTATCTGGGCGTCGAGCGGCAGACCTATAGCGGCTATGAGGAACCTGACCGAGATTTCTGCCCGCCTGAACATATCGCCAAGCTCGCCGAGCTATATGGCGTTCCTGCGGAAGACCTGACGGATGAATATAATCTGTTTATCTATCGAGGACAGGGCAAGCAAGTGATAGCGAAGCGTAAAAAGCTCGGACTGACTCGTGAAGAATACGCCGCTCGCCTCGGCGCATCGACCGGCAATCTCAGGAAGTGGGAAAAGGATGAGGTAAGGATGGTTAAGAGAACTTAGGAGAGGTATTTTAGGGAAGATAATAGTGAGTAACACTAACCACATCGGCAAATTTTAATTTTTTTGCCGATGTGGTTGACATTTCAACGCTAGAGTGCTATAATAACCATATCGGCAAATTTTTAATTTTTTGCCGATATGGTTAGAGGTGATTGCATGAATATAGAGCTAATAGAAAAAAGTCTTAAGCCCGGTGTTGAGATGACTCGCCAGGACATTTGCAATATTGCAAAAAGTGTTGATGATACTTTTCGAGAGACACTTCTCAGGAATCTTTTAGGTGAGCTGATGTCAAATGAAAGAATCAGCCGTGTTGGAAGAGGTCACTATGTTAGCTATGTCAAAAAATCTGAAGGGCAAAACATTAAAAAAGTCTATTCTGGTACGTATTCAGAAAGAGCAGAGAATTTGGTGAATGACGTAGCAGAAAGATTCCCGCTATTGCCTTTTCAGGTGTGGGAACTGCGTTGGCTCAATGAATTTCTGAACCACCTTGTAGCTGAGAATATCATCTTCCTTGATGTTGAAAAGGAAGGCTGTGAGTTTGTGTATGAAGAACTCAGAGATAAGTACGATGGTGAGCTTCTTCTGAAACCTACTGTTGAGCAGGTGTACCGCTATGGAAAAGACGGCACTATCGTGATAGGTCGGTTGATTACTGAAACGCCCAAGGGAGATAAGAAAGGCTCTGTTCCGTTAGAGAAAATCATGGTAGAACTTGAAGCCAACAAAATTTTGAGAAGTTTAATCAGCGTTGGCGAGGTGCCACAGATTATAAATGATATGTACGACAAGTATCTTGTCGATGATGCTAAGCTGCTTCGCTATGCAAGACGAAGAAATAAGCAAGACGTTATGATTGATGTTCTCGGCAACAAAATCAGAAACAATAAGGAAGTATAAAGCTATGATAAAAAGAGAGACCTTTGATTTGGCACACATAAAAGAGCTCGCAAGTAACAAGATATGCGATCCGAGTTTGCTTGAAAGAAGCATTTACGCATTTGGATTATTGGAGTCGTTGGTTCGTGTTGATATGCCTTTTATTTTTAAAGGCGGCACGAGTTTAATGCTACTTTTGGAACACCCTCGTCGATTATCTACTGATGTAGATATAATCGTTGAGCCGGGAACAGACATCGACCACTACATTGAACGAGCATCAGAAATCTTCCCTTTTAAACGTCAGGATGAACAGATCAGAATCGGTAAGAACAATGTGGTAAAGCGACATTTTAAATTTTACTATGATTCTCCTGTAGGGAATCGAGAACTTTATATTCTGCTTGACGTCTTGTTTGAGGAAGACCACTACAGTTCTGTTGTTGAAAAAGAGATAAAGAACGATTTGTTAATCACAGAGGAGCCTTACCTAAAAGTTACAGTTCCCAGTGTAAACTGCATTCTTGGCGACAAACTAACCGCATTTGCTCCACATACAACAGGGATACCTTATGGAGTAAATAAGGAGCTGGAAATAATCAAGCAACTGTTTGACGTAATTTCGCTTGCCAACGTATGCGATAATTTTCAGGATGTATACGATTCATATATGAGAACTGTAGAAGCGGAAATTGCTTATCGAGGAAAAGGTTGCAGTGTGGAAGACTGCCTGAATGACACAATCGAAACTGCCGCGTGCGTTGTGTCAAGAGGTTCGATCAATCGGGAAGATTATCAACTTCTTTCTGGCGGAATCAAAGGCATAAGAACGCACATCTATGGTGGAAGATTTTCCGGAGAATCAGCAGCCATTGGTGCTTGTACCGTGATGTATCTTGCGGCTTGCATTTTGAAGAATAAATCGTTTCAGAGGATTGAAGATCCAGAAAAATATATAAACGTACCAATGCCAGATAGTAAGTACAAGAAGTTATCTTACATAAGAAATCAGAATATAGAAGCGTATGGCTATTTGGTTGAAGCGGTTCGCGTGCTGATGGATGAGAAAAGCCACCAAGAAGTGGAAATGATATGTTTGTAAAATAGCTCTTATAAATACCTTTTCGGCAATAGCTCAAACTTATTTCCGAAAAGGTAAAACTATATTTTTTCAAGGTAAGTACTATAAATGCCTAAGTCTATTACATACAGAGCAACCACTCCGAGCTGGATTTACTCATGTAGGGAGACATAAAATTGCAATAACTATGGTTATGAGCTTTTTCGTGTGCATTATCACACTTTTATGTGGTTGACTTTTGCTTTGAGAATAGTATAATATTTATAGGAAACGGAGAAAAATAAGAATGAATAACGGAGCGGGAACGAGGTGCTACAGCATGAAGCTATCCGATTTTATAGGCGAAACCACAGAATACGACAAGAAAGAAATGCTCGAAGAACGCAAGCCAAAAAGTTGGCTTAAAAGTGTAAGTGCGTTTGCAAACGGTATTGGCGGTGCTTTGATTTTCGGAGTGTCCGATGATGAGACGCTTGTCGGTCTAGACGATGCCAAGGATGCTTCCGAAAAGATAAGTGAAGCTATCAAGACCAAGATGGATCCAATACCGGATATTGTTTTGAAAATCCATAAAGAGGATGGCAAGGAGTTTGTCGTTTTAGATGTTAAATCGGGAATGGAAACGCCTTATTACTACATTGGCGACGGAGGTCACATAGCCTTTGTAAGGGTTGGAAATGAAAGCATCCCCGCCGATGCCACTGCACTGAAAAGGCTTGTTATGAAAGGCAGTAACATAACATTTGACAGCATTTCGACAAGGTATAACTTTAGTGGATTTGCCTTTACAAAACTCAGATCGGTTTATCGTCAACGAACAAAAAAGGAACTTTCCGAATCAGACTTTGCTTCCTTTGGATTAGTTGATGAGGACGGTATGCTTACAAATGCAGGTGCTTTACTTGCAGACGAGTCTCCTATACGGCACTCTCGGCTATTCTGCACCCGTTGGTATGGGTTGGATAAAGCCTCCGGTATTATGGAAGCTCTTGACGATAGAGAAGTCAGCGGAAGCCTTATCACGCTTTTGCAGGCGGGTGAGGAATTTGTCAATAACAACACAAAGAAGCGTTGGAAAAAGACAGGCAACGGTCGGATTGAAATGCCCGAATATCCCGAACGTGCGGTATTAGAATGTATCGTAAACGCTTTAATTCACCGCGATTATTCGATACTCGGCAGCGAGGTTCATATTGATATTTTTGACGACAGAATAGAAATTACATCTCCCGGCGGTATGCCTGACGGCTCAGCTGTTCAAAACCTGGACACCGACAATGTTATTTCCAAACGACGCAATCCCGTTATTGCCGACGTGTTCAGCCGGATGAACTACATGGAGCGTCGTGGCAGTGGTTTCAAGAAAATCAAGGACGATTATCACTTTGCCGTTAATTACCGTCCCGAATTAGAGCCAAAGTTTTATTCCGATATTTCTACATTCAAGGTCACACTGTATAACCTCAATTACAATGTTCCGGTTGAAAAAGTGTTAATTGACACAGAAAAGGTGTCAATCGAGGAGGAAAAGGTGTTAATCACTTCCCGAAACCTTTCAATGCAAACAGCGATTGACAGCTTAAAAGCAAAGAAAAGCACAAAGGAAAACGCAAGAAAGCTATTTGCGTATATGGAGTTTGACGGAATATTCGGACGCACAGATATAATGGAAATCACAGGGCTTTCCATTACAGCAGCTGGAAACCTATTGACCAACCTGAAAAGCGCAGAGTTGATTGCTCCCGTCAGTGGATACGGAAACGGCAAATATAAATTCATCATACCAAAAGAATAACGTTTATGCCCGTCATCAGCCATCAAGCCGATAACGGGCATTTTCTGTTCACCCACTGACAACGGGTCAATATAAGTGTGCGGAAGTGGATACCCACCAAGAATCCATCACAACGCCTTGCATTTCCCCTCAAAAAGATGTACAATATTAAAGATAGAAATAGAAAATGAGTGGTTATGAACAGTGTCAACTACATCGGCAAATTTTTATTTTTTGCCGATGTGGTTGTTTTTCGTCGCTATTCAGTTTACTTTAGCTTCACTTCTCCACCAAATCCTCAACCGCACACCCAAACACCTTCGCAAGCCTGCGGACCGTGTCAACGCTTGCCTTGTTGATGTCCTTCTGCCGCTGCTCATACATCTGAATCGAGCGCAGGCTGACGCCGGAGAGCTTTGAAAGCTCGCTTTGGGAGTAACCGTACAACTTGCGAAAACGTTTCAGATTGGTTTCAGGGAACGCTTTGCGGACTATCTCGTCAACAATATCAGCGAACTTGGTGACGTCGGCTTCGTGCAGGGTTGGGTACATACGGAGCAAATCATCGAAGGAAACCGCCCTGAAAATCTCGCTATACTTTCTTGAGGAGTACCACTGGTAGTAGGCAACAGCCCAACCGCACCAGTATTCGGGAGAGCGGTCGTAATGGGGCTGTGGCTCGACGGCAAGCTCTTTTCCCGTCGTGTCTTTTACACATTCACGGGCAATCTCAATACCGCTTTTTCCGGCAAGATATGCCGGCTCGCCGTTTTCAATCCTACTGCTAACCGGACTCACGATAAGCAGTTTAACGAAATCGCCACCGGGAATTTTGCAGTCGTTTACGGCATAATCAAAGGCTTCCCCCATCGACGACATTGCGCTACTGAGGTAGATTTCTTGGTATGCGTGGAGCATTTTTTATATCACTTCCTTAGGTTATATTTATACTGTATCACTACAGTGATATAATGTCAAGAGAAAGCTCCCCACATAAAGTGGAGAGCTTTTCTGATACTTATATCTGCAACAAGCCCTACAAAATCCAGAATGTTTTTTAAGAGTTTAGAGCAAAGAGGTGTTCAAGGGGAAGGCTTGAGTGAAGTTCAGTTATTCGCTTTTTCCGAACAACTGATTTTGACTTCAAAAATACCTTTTCGGCAATAACCGCATTCTATTGCCGAAAAGGTATAATCATATCTCTGCAATTATAATCTCAAAATAAAAATCAACCCTATTGACACTATCCTCGCAACCTGCTATAATATAAGCAAGACTAAATGCGGAGGCACACATGAAAGACTATTCCATGTACGAAAGAACGCCAATGATGTTTTCGGGGGCGGAGAAGAAGTTTGAGATTGTCATTGACGGGCATAGATATATCGTGAAATTCCAGAAAAATTCCGAGGTCGGACTGATGTATAACCATGTTTCCGAATATCTTGGAAGCCATATTTTTGATTCAGTGGGCATTCCTATGCAGGAAACGTTTCTCGGCACTTGCGATGGGCAGAATGTTGTGGTTCTGAAAAACTTTTTGGAACCCGGAGAGACACTTGTAGCATTTAATGGCGTGGGTGAAAGCTCGTTGGAACGGGATAAGGAACTCTATCAATACACTTATGAAGACATTATATCTATGTTGCAGGATAATGCGAAATCTACCCACGTCGAAGAAACAATTCAGCGTTTCTGGGATATGTTTATCGTTGATGCGCTGATTGGGAACTTCGACCGTCATGGTGGAAACTGGGGCTTTATCAAGCGTGACAATGCCTATCGGATTGCTCCTGTATATGACAACGGCTCGTGCCTGTATCCGAGACTGAATACGGACGGAGCCATCGAACGTGTGCTCGCGTCAGAGGATGAAATCAATCGTCGTATCTATGATTTCCCAACCTCACACATCAAAGTTGGAAACAAAAAGAGTTCCTACTATGAAGTCATCAGCAGTATGCAGTTCGATGAATGCAACAAGGCTTTGGAACGAATTGTTCCGAAAGTGGATTTCACGAGAATCAATTCGATGATTGACGAGGTGGAAGGAATAACCGACACCCGCAAGCGATTCTATAAAGTGATGCTACGGGAACGTTTTGAAAAAATATTGATGGTGCCATATCGTAAACTACAACAGTGAAAGGAGAAAGCTATGCGCCCGATTATAACAGATTTTGAACCCCAGAATGAATACGCCAAGCCATTAGCCGGTGAGCCTTACTATCGCAACAGCGGAATCATCTATGCGCTGGATAAGTCGGAGCACAAGTATGCAGTCGGGCGTGTTGATTATGAACGCTTCGACGACCAGAATTATCAGTATGTTTTTTCTCCTGAGTGGAGCATTATTGACGCCTTGCCGGGTTCCGTCTTTCAGGGCATTCCCGGACTGGATATGTCTCTGCACCTTGAGCGGTATTACCGTGTGAACATGACTCCGTATTTTATCTCTGAAAGAACGCCGAGCGAGAGCCGTGAAGACCTTTGGGAACTTCTGAGTGCTGTCGGCATGGACTATTACGACCGGTTTGAATGGATGCTCCGAGCGCATATGCGTTGTGGCACTGATAATCTTATTGTTGAAAGAACGGCACCGGCAAGGCAAATTAAGTACAATGAAAGTCAATCTTTGCCGGATGATTTGCAACCCGATGATTGTGTCTCAATCGGCAGTCTGAGTTCAATGGGAACAAGCAACCGTCAACTGCGGAATGGTTTGCTGTCGGTTCTCCGAAGTGGCGCACATATCTTTGACGAATCCGAAAGTCGTATGTTGTCCGAAGAAGAGTGCAGTATGCTCCTCAAGCTGTTTCTGATTCAGGAAGAACTGGACGCCAAGAATCGCAAAACTGCTCAGGCAAGTGGGATTCAGGCGGCGAAAGCCGAAGGAAAATACACCGGTCGCAAGAGACTTTCGGTGGATACAAATCTTCTTCGGCAGGTCGCCGGAAGCTTCGAGAAGCATCAGATAACCGAAAAAGAAGCAATGCGCCGAACCGGCATTAAGTCGAGATCGACATTTTACAGAAGGCTCCGGGAGATTCGGAGCAATCCATGATATTGAATATAAATCCGCCTCAGAGCGACTGCTCCGGGCGGATTATTTCTATGTATGATCACACTAACCGCAGTAATGAATTACTCATCACTGCGGTTTGCTTTTTGCATATTATGTCAATTAGGCTATCAGCAAAAAAAGATATTAAGCATAAAGTGCATCATCAGCAGAAGCCAATTCTCCGGTGTAAATTGGATTCATCCAACCCAACGACGACAGACTGAGGATTGTGTCGCTTATTTCATCTTCCTTTTGATTCTTCCAACGAGGCTTCCATTTCAGAATATGATTAAAAACATCGACGTCTTTGGGATTGCTTCCTTGCTTGAGAAGCTCATCAAACGAGAACAGCACGGTAGCAACCATTTCTGCTTGATCGGTGCTTCTGATTCTGCTCAAGAGGTCAAAAGCCTGGTCTGCATTTTTTATGTCCTGTTCCGTGAACTGATCCTCTTGCAATTTAAAATCAGGAGAGACAACGGTTTCAACCATTTTTCCGAGTTGACGTTCCGACATCAGATTGGCATTAGAAAGCACCGTAACAGCGTCTTTGACTTCTTTTGAATATGGTCCGTAACTGCCCTCAATAAAGTTGAAGCCTGTAGGCACACCGGTTCTGGTAAGGATGTAGCACACTTTCCGGAAAATAGTCCTTCCAACGTTCAAAGAGTACCTGTCATTGTTCAATTTCTGGACAACGTAAAGAATCAGAAGCCAATATTTATTGAAAGGCAAACTTTGATTTCCGATTACATCCTCAGCAGAATGAATGATGTTTTTGGATAGAAAACTCTCCGTAAGCTCTTCCGGCTTTGTTCCGTAGGGAGCATAGATTTCAATGTCAATAGGAAGGTCATGCAGTTTTTCGTACATTACCGGTCCAACGACAGTCCATGGCAGACCGCCATTTCCGCATCCTAGAGGTGGAAAAGCGATGGATGTAATGCCAAGGTCACAATAATTATCTCTGAACCAATTCAGCCCATCAATGATATAAGAAAGCTTGGATGGCGAACGCCAATGATTTTTAGTTGGGAAATTGATAATCGAAGTGCCTGACAAATCAGAATAATAGTATGGAACACCCGGCTTGACTTTTTCTGATTTGCATAGCTCAACGTATTCGCTGAACATAGCGGGGTACTTGTTCTTGAAATCCAGTGCAATACCCTTGCTCATAACGCCCACGCAATTAACCGTGTTGACAAGGGTCTGAGCCGAGCTTTCAAATATATTGCCTATTTTTACAATCATCAAATTCACCGCCTTTACCTGTAGAAAACTTCTGAACTTACTGCTATTCTTTTATTGAAACCAAGATCCACCATCTTTTGCTTCGCTGATTTAGATGCAACGTTAGCTCCACAATATATCACAACACATATTTTCCAATTACATTATACATGAGTTTGAACCGGATTTCAATAAGAATATGCGCTTTACGAAGATTTTTATGTACCCTCGCCTTTCGCCTGTTGTCTTGCATCTTTCACAACTGCATCCAACAGCTTCAGCTTCTGCTCGGTCGGGCAGGGCAGCTTGCGGAGAATTTCTACAGCGTGTTCGGCGTGGAAATGAGCAAGCTCCTCCGCAAGCTCGGCTTTGCCTTTTTCGGTTTTTGGTAAGTGCAGGAATACTTCCATCGGCTGTCCTCCTCTCGACAAATCATATGCACTCCGGCTTGTCCCGTATTTCGGGGACAATGTCAGTCTCGGTGTGTCTGACGATTATTTTTGCATCTGCCGGGTAGTTCAGGCTGATTGATGCAGGTCTTCCCAAACCTTGCTTTTTACGGACGATGAGTTTGCAGGACTCCAACTCCTTGAAAGTTCTTGTGGTACACTGTTTGCTTCGGTGGAGCTTTTTCGCCGCAGATTCGACGGTGAAGTATAGCCGGATAGTTCCGTCCGGCTCAACATATCCGTTGACTTTGGAAATACTTGCACGATCCAGCAAGAGTGCATAGAGGACTTTTGCATCGTTTGACAGATCTTTCAGAGTCTCATCTGTCAGCAAAAATCTCGGCAAAGGAATGTATGAAGTTGCGGGGCTGTCTGTTTTAAACTTATAGAATTCTTTCATGTATTCTCCGTTCTATCCATCCCATCAGGTCAGCTACTGATTGATAGGATTGATGATGACTATCTTGAGAGTTAGTTTTATTCTTATTGATTAGGGGATGAATTTCATCTGCCCAGAAGGTCAGGAAAACCATCGTCCAGAAATCCGGTTATGGAATGCTCTGGAGCATCAGGTTATCCGTGATCTGAAAAACCATCGCTGGAAAATCCCGTTACGGTTACGTTTGCTTCCTCATGTAATCCTTCAGAAGCTTCCAGATTTCTTCCTGACGGGCTTTCATGTCGGCGATGTCGTCATCATAGAAATGCCCGGTCTGGTTGATGCGTTTGCAGAGATGGTTGACGTTCGAGGCGACATTACTGACTGCCGCCGCAAGCTTCTTCTGCTCGGTGTAATCAAGCTTGATGATGTACCCGTCAATCGCCATCTTGCGAAGATAAGCACTGAGATTGTGGGTTCCAATCTGTTGCATCTTTTGCCGGATTGATTGATGCTCCCGTTCGTCAACATAAAACTCCAATCTGATTGGTCGTGTGCGGTTTGCCATAGAAAATCTCCTTTCACTATACAACGGACGTTTTTCTGAGAAAGTGTCCCATCGAATTTGAATTTTTTTGCCGTTTAAAACTCCTCCTACTTTACAACGGACAATTTTTCAGCGTTTGTTGAGGTATGCACAGAAAAATTTTTCTGAGTGTAATTTGCGAAAACTCCCTCTACTTTACAACGGACATAATTTCGGGGAGATGTTGCATCAATTTCGAAAAGTTTTTGCTCATGAGTGATACGCCGTAAAAAGCCTCTCTCAATTTACAATGGACAAATTTTCCGAAAAGTGTCCCACCAAATCCGGAATTTTTTCTTATGTGCGGCGCGTCGAAAAAATCCCTCCTACTTTACAACGGACAATTTTTCAAAGAAAATTTACCCCTTACTCAAAAAATTTTCTGCAAGGATTTTTCGGAAAGATAAAAGCGAAAAAAAGAAACGCCCCGAATCGTGCAGTAATTCGGAACGTCGAGACGAGGGATGTATGAGATTTTTGAGAATAGCAAGCACAGCCGCTGTCCGGACAAACGGCGATTTTCGATTAAGGAAACCCTGCCCTTAATCTTTAATTTTGCTTGTTGGGATAGTCCCAAAGCCTTGCTGTGATTGTAATTTCATTCGAATTAGAAAGTCAAGTTGTGGCAATGCGTATGAACATGATATGATGCTGGTTTAATGGCGGTTGCTTGACATTGTTATAGGTTGATTTTTTAGAATCGACACTTTTCGAAATCCTTCTTGTGAATTCTTCAGGGACTATTGAATTATATCGCATTATGTGCTATAATATACAATAATTTATTGTATCCTGTTGTGATTTGTGGTAAACCTTGCAACGAGAGCGTAGTTTTTGTACAAAGCTTTTATAATGGCAAGGCATAGTGTGAGTTTATTTTAAATTATCGAGAGTGAGAAAAAATGCGGCAGCCTGTTTGGAATAAATATGAGGTTTCTTTGCTTATCGATGCGTATATTCAAATACATGATAATGGATTATCACGATGCAAAGTTTTGGAGAATTTATCGAAAGAGCTAAGGCAAATGGCTCAGAATAATGGATTAGTAATTGACGATACATATCGTAATTACAACGGGATGAGTTGGCAATATCATTTTATTGAGGACTTATTTCAAGGCAAAGTGACAGAAGGACATTCTCCATCCAAATTATTTGCCAATATGGTAGACACCTATAAAAATAATCGCAAAGAATATGAACGTATTGTTTGCAAAGCAAAGAAAATGTCTTCTGAGAAATCAGAAGATAAAGACAGGAAGAAAGCAAGTATGAATGCAGATAAGCAAGAAGTGAGCTTTTATGATTGGTTAAAGGAAAAGCCCAAGTTAAAGGCAAGTCCAAATGCCATCATAAAGGTTTACAGGGCTTGTAGTGAATATGCGTATAAGCATGGCATTAGCAAGAAAAGGTTTGATGACATGGTAGAGCCGGAGGAATACCTTAAGGTGTCGGAAAAGCTTCGTTCTGCTCATCTGTTTAGAGTTATAAATAGAAATACAGCCCTACTATACGATAAGACATATAGATATTTTGCGGAATACTTGTATTTTCTTAAAGACATCAAGGCTTCCGAAAGTAAGGCAACGGATGTAGAAGCTGCAGTTGAAATCGAATCGAATGGCAATCTTGACTGCGATGCAGATACACACGACAATTCTGAAGCGTTAGCAAACCTTTTATCAAACCATTTTGCTTATGGAATTAGACTTAATTCTGATATTGAAATGAGCAGATTGAAAAAATACGCTGTTGATGATGGAATCATAATTTCGTATGATAATGACCAGCTTCGCAAAGAACTTCAACAAATAGGGTTTATTGCGGGCGATAAATTATATACAGTAAGTCAAGATGCCATACATACGTTAAAAGGCTATATCAAGGAAATCTTTTCTCAGTCCATTGATGCAGTTTATTATTATAAACTCATGGATAACAAATATGATTGGATGGAAGAACAACATATCACATCGCCGGAACTATTAAAGGCAATTATTGAGAGCCATAAATCAGAATTATTTGGCGATATGCCTGTTCATATATCTAAAACTTTCTTTTCATTCTCTGGCAAGCAAACGGAACGTGCTGTTGTTACAAAGGAGATGAAGCGAGTCTGGGGAGAAGAACAGCTCAGAAACATCTCTGAATTATCAGAACGGTTGCCTTATATCCCAGAAAGCATTATCAAAAGCATTATCAGTAGAGCCATTTCGGGCAACCCTGAGTTTGTGCGGAATTCAGAAAATGAGTATCTGCTTTTAGACCGATTTGTCATTGAAGATGAACAGGCTCAAAAGATAATAGAATTTGCTGATAGCACATGCAGTGCCAAAGGATTTGCATCCTTAGTAGATCTCCCAGTAGGAGATTTACAAGAGGTATACTATGAGCTAAATCTTTCATGTATCTGCAATGCAGTCTTCGACAAACTTTTAGCTGATAACTTCTCCTTAAACGGAAAAATCATCGTAAAGAAAGGCTCTCAAGAATTAGATTTGATTAGTTTGGTCAAAGCATATATCTCTGACAAGCAAGAATGTACATTCGATGATGTTCATGCAAAAGTTATAGAGCTAAAGGGAGACTCCTATCGCAATGCCGCCTTTGTGGCACTATACGATACAATGGTGCGAGTGACGAAAGAAAAATTCGTTGCAGATGAGTGTGTGCAATTCGATGTGGATGCTATTGACAGCGAGCTTGGAAGGCTAATCACAGATCATTTTTGCGCTGTGAAGGAAATATCTACTTTTGTTTTGTTTCCCTACTGCGGACAGAGCTGGAATCACTATCTGTTAGAGAGTTACTGCTATAGATTCAGCAAAAAGTACAGCTATTGTGTTGTGAATCTTAACGATAAAAATGTTGGAATTATAGCGGAAAAAGAATTAAATTTGGATTACAAGGAAATGCTCATCAGAGCGGCGGCTCGCGCGAAGATTGAGTTATCGCCTGAATCTATAGGTCGTT
Organism: Oscillospiraceae bacterium; assembly: GCA_021199855.1. GTDB lineage: Bacteria > Bacillota > Clostridia > Oscillospirales > Ruminococcaceae > Faeciplasma. Next base: position 26,798 of record JAJQHD010000050.1, on the reverse strand, counting down.
ATTTCTTCGAGACAGGATATTTGGGCAAAAGTAAGAATTCTTGGCTTGAAGAAATCGCCGAGAAGGCGCAGGCTTTGAGAGAGGAATAACTGTTATGTATTCGTACACCTTTGATAAAGAAACTGGAGGATTACTTTTAAATTCGACTCCTACTAATTTCTCAAAAGAGCCTCGACCGGTATATGCGGAAGAAATGAATCTCTTAGGATTCAATAATTACTGGCTTTATGAGAATCAAAATGAAATCCCATATATGTGGGCGGAATCTAATACCTACTGGTATAGGGCAGAAAAAATCGCCACGTTAAAAGGTGGCGACTTGTACACTGCCCCAGAACTGCAACCTATTCGATGTGAAGATGATAGTATTCCATTTTTCAAAAGCACCGGGTATGAGCTTTTGCCTATTGACATCAAAGCTATGAACGAGAAAAACAGGGAGCTAATGTCTGTAGTTGAAGATGTAACCGTTAAGCGCATTGTCAAGGAGTACGAAAAGTGGAAAGGAAAGCTGGACATCTTCCACGTTGCTTTTTCCGGCGGAAAAGACAGTGCTGTTTTGCTTGACTTGGTGAAAAAAGCTTTACCGAAAGGAAGCTTTGTCGTAATCTTCGGAGACACCGGCATGGAGTTTCCTGATACTTATAAGGCTGTAGAAATAACAAGAAAGCAATGCGAAGAAGATGGCACTCCCTTTTACACCGCAAAGTCGCATTTTGAACCAAATGATAGTTGGCATATGTTTGGACCGCCGGCGAGAGTTTTACGGTGGTGTTGTAGCGTTCACAAAAGCACACCGCAAACTCTAAAAATGAGAGAAATAACAGAAAAAAATGATTATGTAGGATTAGATTTTGTAGGTGTTAGAGCGGCTGAAAGTGCGACTCGAAGCAAATACGAATTTGAGAACTATGGAAAAAAGCAGAAGGGTCAGTATAGCCATAACTCCATATTAGAGTGGACTTCAGCAGAAATTTGGCTTTATATATTTGCAAACAATATTTACATAAATGGAGCTTACAAGAAGGGCAATTCATGGGTTGGGTGTTTATTCTGCCCTATGGGTGGAGGAAAAAACGACTACATACAAAGGGCTTCATACCCGCAAGAAGTTGATAACTATATCCAAATGATAAAGGATATGAATGCGAGGAACGCAGGAGATTCAGCTGCATTGTCAACTTATATCTCTAATGGAGGATGGAATGCTCGTAAAAATGGTCGCGATCTTTCAATCAGCGAACAGCACTACAAGGATGAAATTCAAGATGGAAAGCTGATTATCACTGTAACAAATCCTAAAAAAGACTGGAAGGAATGGATTTGTACTGCGGGAAAAATCCCATTTGAGTACGCCGTAGGCGAAACAGCTGACGGGTATCAAGTTTCTTGTTCTGCTGATGTCTCCAAAAAACATTCCAGTGAGCTTAAAAGATTCAAGCAAGTTTTTAAAAAATCGGCATACTGTGTTGGATGCAGAGTATGCGAGACCAACTGCCACAGAGGCTGTATTTCCTTTGATGGTGGATTTAAAATAACAGACTGTATAGGATGTGGGCAATGCCATGAGATAGATGATGGCTGCCTTGTATATCATTCATTAAGATTACCGAATGGAGAAGGTTCTATGAGGAAAGAGAGTATTAATTCATTTGCAAATCATGCTCCCAAACCAGATTGGGTTCAGGGCTTTTTTGACATGGGCGAAGACTATTGGTCTCAAAACTCCATGAATAAAAAGAATCAGGAGCCAAAGCTAAAGATTTTCTTACGAGATGGTGGTTTCACGGATGCTAAAGGTGTACCCACTGAACTTTTTTCCATTGCAACTCGCCTTGGTTATAGAAATCCTACAACATGGGGATTGTTTATTTCTAATTTCGCATATAACAAACAATTTAGATGGTATATCGAAAACATGGAGATTGGCGTGTATTACACCAGACAGGAAATAGCGGATTTGCTAATAAATAATGAGGGTGTAAAGCCAGATGATGCAAGTTCTATTATCAACGCATATAAGCGTCTTTGTGCACTACCTCTAGGTGAGGACTTAGGATTCGGATATGTAGAGATGGATGGAGCCCAGATTGATACGCTGTGTAGAACTCAATGTGTCATCGATGACAATAGGGTGCTACTGTATGCCTTGTATGTATTTGCTCAAAAGTGCAACTTAGACAAGGAATTTCATATTTCGTATCTTTATGATAATGAAATTGAAAGAGATGGGATTTCTCCCGTTAGAATCTTTGGACTGTATGACGAAGAAAAGCTTAAGTCTATGCTATTAGGTCTTTCATCAGCTTATCCGGAATATATCAATGCGACATTCACGAATGACTTGAAGACCATTACGCTTCGGGATAAAACGCCTGATGATGTATTAGATTTGTTTAGGGAGGAATTATGAGATGGCTAACAAGTATTGTGATTACTTCAATATAAATGAGTCTTATTTCCCTTGTATTGACGAATCAGCAATCAATGAGGGCGTGAAGTGGACAGATACATATCCTCACGAAACCTTTATAGCACTGCTTTCTGCTATGGAGAAAATGTTGAGTGGTGCTACAAATCGTTCTTTGTGGATACATGGAGCATATGGCACCGGTAAGTCTCAGTGTGCCTTTGCAATGAGAAAAATCTTGGAAGTTCCTGAGCAAGAATTGCGGGATTACTGGGATAGTTGGGATGTACTCAAAAACCAGAAGCTTTTGTTAGAGAAAATTATCGGTCAGCGTGAATTGGGCATTATCACAGCTTCGCGTTATGCTTCCGGCGACATCACCACGCCACAACAATTTTTCTTCGCTGTGCAAGAAAGTATTAAGAAGGCTATGAACGAGCAAGGCATTGGGTATCATGGCGAGAACACCTTGAAAGAAAGCGTAATCGCTTGGCTGGAAGATGATATTCATGCAGATATGATGAACAAGTTACTTCAAAAACCAGAGTGGCTTTCTATGTTCTCACAGTCAACAACTGAAGAGATTATCAATACTCTGAAGAAGAGTGGCGATGTGACTAAGTTGATGAATAATATCTTTGCACTTGCGGCAAAGGAAGGAATAACTGCTCTTAATTTAACAGCAGATAGTTTGAGAAACTGGATTATCGACATTATTACGCACAACAATAAGAAGATTGTTTTGATTTGGGACGAGTTCTCTGATTTCTTCCGCCAAAATAGAAATTCTTTAAGTGAGTTCCAAAAGATTGTTTCTATCTGTCAGGAAGCCCCGTTCTATCTTGTGGTCGTTACCCACCCTATTTCGTCTTTAAGCAGTGCGGATGATTCATGGAAAATAGTTCAGCAACGCTTTGATAAAGTTGAAATAACATTGCCTTCAAATATAGCTTTTGATTTGATTGGAAATGCGTTTAGTGTAAAGAAGGATGCTCAAGCAAGCTGGCAAAAAATTGCCGATGACTTAGATTCTAATCTCACTGGTGTTCGTGCTGCCGTCAAAAAAGCTGCTGATGTTAAGGATGATGCGGTTCTGAAAAAGATGTTGCCTTTGCACCCAATGGCGGCCCTTGTCTTAAAGAATATCGCCTCTGCATACCAAGCAAATCAGAGAAGTATGTTTGACTTTATCAAGACCCCAAAAAATCTGGATACTCATGCGTTTCAGTGGTTTATTCAGGAGTATGGTCCTGAAAGTGACAGACCTCTTATAACTGTTGATATGTTGTGGGACTTTTTCTATGAGAAAGGAAAAGACTACTTGTCTTCTGATATTAGGCTGATATTAGACACGTTTCCTCAGCAGACCTCTCTTGTTGAAAAAGAGAAAGTGGTTCTTAAAACGATTCTTATTATGCAAGCAATCGACCAACGTTTGGGCGGCACGGTTGATGTATTGAAACCAACCGATCAGAACCTCAGTTATGCTTTTGAAGGCGATTGCGCTGAATATGAGAACTCTTGCAAGAACATTGCCAAGGCACTCGTAGAAAAGGGCATTTTAATTCAGTCACCAATCGCTGATGGCAAGAAAGTCTATAATGCAGCTGTACTTGCCGGTGATGGAGCAAAAATTGAGGGATACAAAAAGGATATTAGACAAAATGGTACAATCTCAAAGCTTGTCTCAGATGCACCCTCTCTTGGTACATCTTTGAGTCTGACCCCTGCGTTAAAACTTAGATTTGCTAAGGATACTGAAACAGGGTGTCTACCGGTTGTGACATACTCTGATTTCACAAAAACAATGGATAGCCTTAAGCATAAAGATGCCGGTTGGCATTTCCTTGCTGTTCTTGCACTTGCAAAAACTGAAGAAGAAGCGCAGACTTTCCGCAATCTTATTAAGAAGACTATCGCAAATAAAGAGTATGAAAACATTACTGTCATTGACGCGCTGTCTACTCCTCTTGGACTTGAGGCGTTTGAGCAATATGTTGATTATTCCGCAATGGCACTCTACTATAACGGAAATAAAAATCAGCAGTCGAAAGACAATGATAAGAAAGCCAAAGACGTATTGGAACGTGGCTGGAGAGACCGAATCCATGATGGTCAGTTCATTGTTTACTCCTATGAGAATCAATCAGGAGAGAAAGCAACTGGAGCAAATGCGGTGCAGAGTATTCTTCAAACGATTGTTTTGAATAAGTACAGACACGTTGTTGACTTTACAAAAGGATTGACAGAATCTCAGTTAAAAATCACACCTCAGACAAAATCTGCTGCAAGATGCGGCTTCGGCGATATGGATGTTAAAGGTCTAATTGCAGGCTGTGAAAAATCTGTTTTAGGACAAGTATGGAGTAAGGCTAACTATTGGGAAGACAATTCCCTGTCTGATAACCATATTGTTATAGCAAAGAAAGCTGTTGATAAGCTTATCCAAGAATCATTCACAGCAACAGGCAAGATTTCGATTGGAGAAATTTACGACTTTTTGCAAGATACATATGGCTATTCACTGTGTAACTTGACTGCATTTGTCCTTGCATTCTTGTTGAAAGAATACAGTTCTGAACCATATCGCAGTATGGATTCTACCGGTCATCGAGAAGCAATGTCCAGAGACAAATTAGCCGAAATGATTGCAGGATATGTAGGAAAGTCCAATCCCAATCCTACTTATATCGTCAATTTGACGGATGCAGAAAGAGCTTTCAATGAATTGACGGAAGAAGCATGGAGCATTGAGCCTAACACCTGCACTTCCCCTGCACATGCGGGAACAGTTGTCAGGGAAAAGATGAGAGGCTTAGGCTTCCCTGTATGGTGTTTAGAAGATGTTGATACGACCGGAGTATATGATGTTCTGGAAAAGTATATCTCTCTTGTCCAGAGCACAGATAATGCTCATGATATTGCTAATGAGATTGGTGAGATTTATATTCAACGGCACTCAGTAGCACAAAATCTTAGAAAGTTGCTTACGATAGAAAACTGCCGAAACGGTATGTTGAGTTGCCTTGAGCGTTTCGACGATGGAAAGCTTTTGACACTCGCAAAAGACATCAATGCTGAAGATTTGTTACTTCATGACATCAAGAATTTATTTGTCAAGGTTGAGTATTCTGCACTGTGGAACGTTTCTACAGGAGAAAGTGAGATTAAAAAGCTTGAAGTGGAATATGAAGTAATTAAATTTACGAACCTGCTTCTAAACGTACAAGCAAAAACAAAGAATGATGCTGAAAAGCGTTGGAGAGAAAAGCTTAAGTTTATCGGATATTCTTGTGACGCAGCAATGTCAAAGATGCCGACCTTGACAAAATTCTATTCTTATTTGAGGATGATTGCAAATATGGAAGAAGTTCTTCCAGAACACAACAAAGCCTTTTTTGAAGAAATCACCACTCATTTCGCGGAAATAAAAGATGTGCTTAATAACCCACTAAAAGTGTTTATGGAGATTTATTCTCCATACCTTGATGGATTTACAGAGGCTGAATGTGAGGCAATTAAGAATTCTATAACATCGGATCTTTTTGGACTCACGACAACGAAAAGCAATGAGATTGTCAAGAAAGCTGTAGATGATTACAAGAAAGGTCAGATTAAGACACAGCTCTTCACACTTTGGCACGAAAAGGCTGAATGGACGAAATCGCCAAAAGCATGGTCCGATAAATACAAGACTCCTATTTTGTGCCTGATTGACGAAGAGCAGTATGCAGATGTAAAGAGGGCGTTTTCTATCCTTAATAGCACTGTGCAAAGTGAAGCTGACATCAAGTTTGCGTTGCAGTTTTTAGAGCAGGCTACATTCTTTGATAAGATAGCAGACAAAGACTATAGGGATGCTAGATTTGCCGATGCCCTTTTAGGTAGCTATTCCAGTTTGTTGACTAATGTTAATCAAGTTCGTTCTAAATTAGACGAATTAGGAATTGAAGCATATGAGTGGTTGGACAATCCTAAAATTAAGGCTAAGATAAGAACTATGGCTCAAAATGAATACAATGCCGGTGGTAGCGATTCCGTAATGGCTGAAATTGATAAGATGGACGATGGCGACATCAAACAATGGCTCAAAGATTTGGCTGCTAAAGACATTGAACTTGGCTTGAAGATTATTTCTAACGGAAGGAAATAAAGAGTGCTATGAATAACACGGTAGAAAACTATTTAAATACAGCAAAAGGACTGCCGTTTTTCTATGTTGTTGGCGATAAAGACTACCGTGACACATTGGAAGAATTAGTGCAACGTGACGTCAAAAAAATATCTGTAAGTGATTTTTGTCCCAAAGATGACAAATTTCCTGATATTGATGAGCTGATTGATACGATACGCACTGGAGATGTGGATTTTCGCGAAAACAAATATGTAGTTGTTGGTCTTGGTGAATATCTTGCATTTCGAGGAGTAGATGAGGCTGTTTCTGAAATAAATAGGTTAAAGAATGTGACATTGGGCAATGCACGAGTTATTTTATTGCTCAGAAGCATTCCGTCACAGGTAAAATCTATCGTGTCAAGTGACATACGTCTGGTACAGCAGGGAAGATTCTTAGCAAGTGATGATTGCAGTTTTGAGATTTCAGTCACTAAGTATTCTCCGGAACTATCATTTGCACCTATAAAAGGATTCAAGAACCTTCTGAAAAGTATTGAAAAATCAGACGTTACGAGTTATCAATTCTCCTCCAACTTGCTCTTTAGCAACTCCCTTATTCCTATGACAGAAATCTCAGATTGCTATCTTGCCTTGAAACAAATCAATAAAGATTTCTGTGTAGAGCGCAAATATGGTACTGAAGTGCAATGGAAACAGCTATTGGACGAGGTCACTAAGTGCTCAAACTCAATAAACAAATTGTTCCAGAAATACAGGCTTGATGAAGCGTTAGAGTCGGAATTTTACAATGTAATAAGTGGATGCGAGTTTAAAAATTGGCTCTTTTTCATCTATTTAAAAATGCACATCGCTGTTATTGGCAGTGAGTATCTTCGCTTTGTAATAGAAAAGACAGAATCATATGAAGATCTCAAGGACAATATCTTGAAGTTCATTGTGAATATCAAACCAAGCGCGTCCTCATTTGAAAAGATGTATAGTGATCGCAAGAAGTTAGTTCGCGATTTCCCTGAGTCTGATATTGCGATTTTTGTTCAAGAAAATAGCATCATTACGAATGAAGAAATTTATCGTCTAACTGATAATACTGCTCTTGAAAGGCGGCGAATCATCAGATGGATTGCTCAAAACGGTTGGAATGATGTAGTAGACAAGATATATCCTGCATTAGCGGCGTATCATAAAAAATACGTCTTTGATTGTGGGAAAATTTCTGCCGATTTGACATCATATTTTGAACAATATAAAACGCTGAAACTTGAAAACCATGTCACAGACGACTTTTTGAGCCTCGTGGAAGAAAACGGTGAGTCTCTTAAGTATCTAAAGTTAGAAACCCGAAATAATGTTGTCAATGCGATTAGTGATAAGAATTCAGCATATTTGTATTGGATTGATGCTCTTGGTGTGGAGTATATGGCTTATATTACAGAGTTGGTAAGGTCGAAGGGATTATCTATGCGTGTAGATATAGCCAGAGCGGATTTGCCGACTATTACAAGCATCAATAGTGATTTTTACAATCAGTGGAACAAAAACAAGCGGTATAAAGAAGAACGTCTGGATAATATCAAACATAAAGAAAAAGGCGGTTATCACTACACGCAAGACGGAGAAGGTCATTATCCAATTCACTTAGAAAGCGAGCTAGGAGTAATTAAAGAAGCCGTAGATATAGCTGCGACAAAGTTGGCACTCCATGAATGTTCGAAGTTTGTTATTGCAAGTGATCATGGTGCTTCCCGCCTGGCTGTTATATATGGCAAGGAAGAAAAGTATAAAACCGATACACAGGGAGAACATTCCGGACGTTGCTGTAAAAGATTTGATGGCTGTGATGTGAAGAATTCTATAGACGAGAATGGATTTATAGTCCTTTCTGACTATGGAAGATTTAGCGGAAGTCGGAAATCTAATGTAGAGGTACATGGCGGTGCATCGCTTGAAGAGGTGGTTGTACCTGTAATTACGCTTACTCTTCGAAAGAACAACAATATTGATATTCGTATACTGAACAGTGATGACCTTTACGCTGATCGCAAGATTGGTACGATATTGAGGCTATATATTTCGGATGTAGAAAACGTCGGAAATGTAAGAGTCAGAATTGGTGAAAATCAGTATGCAGCTATAGCGGAAGACAATAGTCATTTTGTTGTTACACTTTCTGATATAAGACGTTCTAAAAAATGTCAGGCAGAGTTATTCGATGGGGATGATTTGATTGGAAATCTTGATCTTGACATTCACGGAAAATCAGGAAATGTTGATAAATCCTTTGATTCCGAATTTGATTTCTAAACATTGAGGAGGTTACTATGGAGCTGTCAGAAAAATTGCGAGACTGTTTTGATGAAATGGTTGTCTATAAAGATTTGAAAAAAACGAATTTCTTTTCTGCATTAAGCTTACCGGCTTTTATGCGAGATTGGCTCCTTAAAAAATTCGAGAACGATGAAGGCGAGTTTGACAAGGATGAGCTTTCTCGTTTCGTAAAAAAGTTCATTCCAAGAAAAGACGATTGGAATGCAATAAAGAATAAAATCGTTGTCGAGGGAGAAAGAGTCAAGTTTCTTGCGAAAGTCTCGGTCAATATTGATATAAAAACAGGTGAGGTATCATTTGCTTTACCTGATTTTGGACTTGGATTTAAAGAAACCATCATCGAAAGCGATGTGTGGGACACTTGTAAAGAAGATCTTGTCAAAGGTCACGATATATGGGGAATGGTCGAGCTTGGCTATAGATCCCCAGATGATTTTGACATGGAATTTGAATATGAGACTAAATCTTCACGAGCAAAGAATTCTAAGGAAGGAAAGATTAAACTGATTTCCTTTAAGAATTTCTGCCCATACAATATTGACGTTGAAGAGTATAAAGAAGCAAGAAAAGAATTTACAACTGATGAGTGGATTAACGTACTTTTGGGTGCAGTTGATTACAATGCCGATGGATATAAATCCGAAGAAGAGAAGCTTACCATGCTTACAAGATTGCTTCCCTTTGTAGAAAAAAGATTGAATCTTATTGAACTTGCCCCTAAGGGCACCGGTAAATCATATCTTTTCGGAAATGTAAGCAGGTACGGTTGGCTTTCAAGCGGTGGGATTATGAGCAGAGCAAAAATGTTTTATGACCAATCCAAGCGTAAAGAAGGCTTAATAACCGGAAGCGATTTTGTGACACTGGATGAAGTGCAAACAATTTCGTTTACGGATACCGATGAAATGAGAGCAGCGTTAAAGGGTTATCTTGAAAATGGTAATTTCACGGTTGGTGACTACAAAGGCATAGCTTTTGCAGGAGTGATACTTTGCGGAAATATTCGTAAGGAGATAATGGATGCAGACGGTTATAGCAATATGTTCACCGAATTGCCTGAGGTATTCCACGAGTCTGCGTTGATTGAGAGATTCCACGGCTTCATTAAAGGCTGGAACATTCCAAGAATGAACGATGATTTAAAAGTTCATGGTTGGGCTTTAAACTCGGAATACTTTTGCTCGATTATGCATGAACTAAGAGATGATTCATCATATCGTAGTATTGTTGATGAACTGGTGATTGTCCCTGATGGCGCAGATACAAGAGATACAGAAGCGGTAAAACGTATTGCAACCGCCTACTTAAAATTGCTGTTTTCGCACGTTCAGGAGCCAACAGATATATCAACCCGTGAGTTTAAGAGATACTGCCTTGACCGAGCAAGAAGAATGAGAGACACCATCAAGTATCAATTAGGCTTGCTCGACGTTGAGTATGCAGGCAAGGATTTGCCGAATTTTGGAATAAGGGAATTTGATGATGCGAAATACTGACGAAAAAATCTGCTGTTCTTGTGGCAAACACCCTCTTACAAAAGATGAAATTGGCTTGGTCAAAAAGCTTATTGATAGGAAGGCTAAACAATTTTATTGTTTACATTGCCTTGCGGACTACTTTGAGGTAACTGAAGATGAGCTACTTGCAAAGGTCGAGGAATTTAAAGAGGAAGGGTGTACGTTGTTTAGGTGAGAAATATAGTTATGAGGCATACTGCGTGTTGATGATGCAATTACTGTGGGTTACATATATTGAATTTAAAGTGGTTCAGTATTGTAGACTTAGCGTGATATTATCTATCATATAGGATACTTCGGATTAAATTAATGAAAAAAGGGGCTCTAAGGTTATGTTTATTTCAAGCTATTTCAATCGTGATTTTAGTGCTTTAGGAACATTTGATGCGGTGATGGATACAGATAGCCATTATTTTATCAATATTACCAGGCTAAAAGATGCATCAACATTTGAGTTCAAAGAATCATATAACAAAGTGAATTCGTATTTTAAAAACATAGCGATACTTCTTGATAATGCGGAAAATAAGTCAGAGTCAGATAGATTTTATCGTGAAGCACTTAAAAGATTTGATTTTCCTGAAGTCAATGGAATCAACCTTGGCTTTTCGACGACGAAATATGGAGCGGCTTTCGGAACTGTTTTAAGTAAGAAGATAATTGGTGATGCGTACGATATAATCAAAAAGGGTATTAAGGATCCTGAAATTTTTCACCTTGTAGGACTGTTTGAAGACAATGTAGGTCCAGATAGATTAAGCGATATGTTTGCTACAATTATCAAGGACGATATTTACGCTTATACTAAAAGAATCAATGAGGAAATTGGCATAACTCCAGATAACTTTCCAAATGAGACTTTCAAAAACGGTGTAGTGCATAACTCATATAAGAACTGCGATTTGTTACTTCTCCCAAAAGAGATACTTCATGAGTTGCCGATTGCCAGATGTTGGGATGATATTGATAGGGTTATGTCAGAGAACAAAGCAATCCGTGATGAAATCAATCAGATGGTTGGGTCAGGATGGAGAGAATATTCTTCTTGCCAAAAGAAAGCATTTCTGAAACATTACATATTTGAAGATCCTGATAAATGTCAAAGGCTGTTAGAAAGTTATCGTATGTCTCATGAAGACGAGTGCGATTGGGAAGCTGATTTGGGTTATGTTGCAGCGTATATATTCAAAGATATAAAGAAGATGGGATTTGACTTCTTACAACATTCGAATAATTTGAAGGAAGTAACTAGCCAAGACGCCATTAAGTATATTTCAAATATATTCAAAGATTGGGTTGAGAACAATAAAGGATGGTCTGTAATATTAGATGCCTCTGATAGCAAAAGAGAAAAAATCGTTCAGAGATTGTTGCATTTATCCGCAAAGGAATATATAAAGCTGAATAATTTAGATTTGACATTTGAATCTGACTTGGGACGAGGTCCTGTTGATTTAAAGATAAGTAGAGGCTTAGACAAGTCTATCTGTGAAATAAAACTATCCTCCAACAGCCAATTCTTACACGGGTATAAAAAACAAGTTGAGGAATACGGTAAAGCCGAAAACACAGATAGTATGTTTTATATGTTCGTTGACGTTGGACACCCGAAGAGATTGAAAAGCATACAAGAAGCATACCAGAAAGACCTTGACAGTGGGACTCGATGCCCTACTCTCATTACGATTGATTCGACCCCAAAAAATTCGGCAAGTGTCAAGAGTACTGATATAACAAAGGAAAAATAACATATTGAATAGTGCAAAAGATTGGAGAAAACAAAGTGTTAGAGACAGACTTACCTATTACAAAATCCGAGGATGATATTTTAAACAGAAGGACGTTTGCTCAAAGCCTCGCCAAGACCATGTTATATAACTCTTTTCCCTCTTCGTTTACGATTGGTCTCTACGGGGAATGGGGAAGCGGGAAAACATCACTTATAAATATGGCGCTTGAGTATGTGGAAGCGGAGATGCTGGATAAGAGCGTTATAGTATTCAGGTTTAATCCGTGGCTGTGTTCAGACTCCAATCAACTTGTTACACAATTCTTTAAGCAATTAGCAACAGTGATAAAATTGGAACAACCAGCAAAAGATAAATTATGGAAGCTTGTCGATCAGTACGCTGATATATTTGATGTGGCAGATTCTATTCCTGTTGCGGGGAGCGTATTTTCCGTAATTGGCAAGGTACTATCTAAAAAAGCCAAGAAAGCCAAATTGCAAACCGATAATTTGCAATATAGCAAAAATCAAATTGTTAGAAAGCTTGAGGAAATAAAGTGTAAAATTATTGTTGCTATTGACGATATTGATCGCCTCTCGGAAGAAGAAATAATTGCTGTTTTTCAGCTCATAAAGGCAATAGCCGATTTTCCTGGCACAGTTTACTTGTTGGCATTTGACTATAAAGTTGTAGTTAATGCTCTTGGTAAGGTGCAAAATGGTGATGGGAAACAATATTTAGAAAAAATAGTGCAGGTGCCTTTTGAGATTCCTGCATCTGATATGACAATAATTCACGACATTTTGATATCTAAGCTTGAGTCTATTACCATTGATACTCCGCAGGAACGTTTTTCAAAGGAAGCATGGGCAGACCTTTACGTGTTTTGTCTTCCAAAATACATAAGGACTTTGAGGGATGTGTCGCGCTATGTAAATGTGTTTATGCTAAAATATGAGCTTCTAAAAGAAGACACGGATTTGGTTGATTTGCTCGGTCTAACTATGCTTCAGGTTTTTGAACCTTATATTTTTTCCAAATTGACAAAATACAAGGATATGTTGTGTAGCTCCGAGTATTTATATTCGAATGAATTGCTAAAGGAAAAGGCAAGAAAAGAATTGTCGCCGATATTGACCGATGATGGAACAGTGGCAAATTTACAAGCAGCCAAGAATATACTTGGAATTTTGTTTCCAAGTATCAAGATAATAGATGGTACATTAAGCGATATTGGCAGAAATTATTCTCGTAAGGATTTTCTTACTAACAAGAATATAGCGGCTTCGGAATGCTTTGATAGATATTTTACATTAGTTTTAGAGAACGATGCTATTTCTACATCCATAATTGAAAACTTGATTTTTGAATCCACAGAGAACGCATTCGACGATGGTGTGATGAAATTATATGAACAAGGTAAAATTGTGCGACTACTTGAGGAAATAGACGCTTATGCAAGAAAGGAACGGTCAACAACCATTACTGCTGAGAGAGCGCAACTGATAATTACAGTGCTTGCTCGCAATTGGAACTCCTTTGAAGTAGATGATAGGGGCTTTCTTGCTGTACCATTTGCATGGAGAATTATTTATATTACTGACCCTCTGTTGAAAGCAATGAATCAACAATCTCGTTTTGTTTACATTAAGACGCTATTTAGTGATTCAGAAATTCAGGTGTCCACATTATCGCTGTTGCTACACGATTTTGAAAATCAACTTGGTCGTTTTACAGAGAATGGAACCTCTCAAAATGATGCCACTTTTTCGCTTGAGGAGGTTTTAGAGCTTGAAGGAATTTTTGAAAAACGTGCTAAAGATGCGGTAGCTTCTGGTTCTGCATTGAATCAACGCAATGGTTTGAACTTTTTGTGGATGTTAGAACAAATAGATGCGGAATTTGTTGCGGACACAAAGAAATCTTTAGCTTCCAAAGACGACTCTCTGGTAAAAGTCATAAGTTATTGCACTTCACGCGGACTTATTGGAGCAAGAAATTCTAAAAAGACCAGGAATTTTAACAAAGAGACTCTTGAAAGCTTCATAAATGCTGATGAAGCATATCAGCGTATGAAGACGCTTTCTACTACCAATCAATTTTGGCTGCTTTCTGAAGATGATCAAATAAATGCTATGGCCTTTATTCTTGTTACCGAGAGAAAATCTCCTGAAACCATACTGGAAAACACAGTGACAGAAGATGAGATTTTGGAAAAGTTGAGCCAAATGAAAAAACAGTATTCTGCAGGTTTGCAGGAATGAGTACAGTCAAGTTTTATACGCTTAAAGAATACCTTTTCAGCAATAATCGCCTCCCATTGCCGAAAAGGTATAATCGTATCCACGTTAGCCCCTACAACTATATCCCACAGTGATACATATTCAAAACCAACCTCTCAAAACTGCCCGAAAATTGCATTATATCGCACGATGCCTCCATTTGGCAAAGCTATACGGAAATATCCTCACTTCGTGGCTCTGAGGGGCGAAAAATCGCAAAAATCGACCTTTATTCCGACAGTAAATGCGTCAGCTAAATCTTTGAAGGTTTGCAACTTGGCTTCGCTGGGAAAATCTTCTTAAATTTCAACAAAATCCGCAACAATCATCTTTACAAATGTGGTTCTTCATGTTATAATGGGTTCAAACATTTTAACGATGAGGTGCCACCATGAAACAAGTCGAAAAGAAGCAATACGTCATCTACTCCCGAAAGTCCAAATTCACAGGAAAGGGAGAATCCATCGAGAACCAGATTGAAATGTGCCGGCAGTACATTGCTATGCACTTCGGTCAGGATGAGGCGGACAACGCCTTGGTTTTCGAGGACGAGGGATTTTCAGGCGGCAACCTCGAACGACCACAGTTCAAGAGGATGATGGCGGAGTCTCACAAAATGCAGTTCACCGCCATCGTCGTTTACCGACTTGACCGTATCAGCCGCAATATCGGCGACTTCGCCAAGCTCATCGAAGACCTTGGGCAGAGAAACATCGACTTTATCTCCATCAGGGAGCAGTTCGACACTTCGTCCCCTATGGGACGAGCCATGATGTACATCGCCTCGGTTTTCTCGCAGTTGGAGAGGGAGACTATCGCCGAGCGAATCCGCGACAATATGCACGAACTTGCCAAAACCGGTCGCTGGCTCGGTGGAACGACGCCGACCGGCTATCGTTCAGAAAGTGAGAGCAAGATTACAATAGATGGCAAGACTCACAAGTCGTTCCGCTTGGTTCCGATTCCCGAAGAGCTGAGTCTTGTACAGTTGATTTTTGATAAATATCTTGAAACTGGTTCCCTCACAAAGGTCGATCAGTTCCTGCTTGAAAATCGGTATACCTCCAAGTGGGGAAATGATTTCACACGATTCACCATCAGAAATATTCTCTCAAACCCTGTTTACATGATTGCTGACGATACGGCTTACAGGTATTTTGCAGATAACAAGGCTGATTTGTGTTCCGATAAGAGTGAATTTGATGCTCAGCACGGCATCATGGCTTATAACCGTACACATCAGCAGGCAGGAAAGAGTACAAAGCTCCGCTCGGTAGATGAGTGGATTGTGACTGTCGGTAAGCATCCCGGACTGATTCCCGGAATGACGTGGATTCAGGTTCAGGGAATGCTCGAAGGCAACAGAAACAAGGGCTATCGCCATCCGAGGAGCAATGTTGCTTTGCTGTCGGGACTTCTGATTTGCGGAGACTGCGGCAACTATATGCGCCCGAAGCTTACTCAGAGAAGAAACAAGGACGGCGAGCTTATCTACAGCTATATGTGCAACACCAAGGAGCGAAGCACCGGATCCCGTTGCAAGATGAAGAACGCCAACGGCAACACTCTTGATGCCAAAGTCATTGAGGAGATAAAGAAGCTTGCGGATGATAAGGAGTTCTTTGCCGACTTTCTGGGTCAGACAAAGAAAGCCATCGCTTCCGGGCGTGACGGCTATGAGGCGGAGGCAGAGACCTTGCGCCAACAGCTCAGCGAAAATGAAGCGACGATAAAGGCGCTTCTCAAATCTCTGGCTAACGTTTCGGGTTCCACAGCCGAGAAATACATCACCGAGCAGATTGAGGAGCTTGGCACGACCGGCGAAGCCCTGACAAAACGCCTTGGCAAGCTTGAGAATCTGATGGAGCATCAGAGGCTGGCATCGCAGGAGTTCGAGTTCTTCCAACAAATGATTTCTTCACTTGCGGCGAATATCGACGATGCTTCAGTGGAAGAAAAACGACGGCTCCTGAAAGCCATCGTTCGTAAAATTGTATGGGATGGAGAAAATGCCCATGTTTACCTGTTTGCGGCTGACGGAGACGTGGATTTGCCGCCTGTAAACGGCGAAATCGAGCCATTAAGCCCTGATAGCAAACGAAATCCTCATGCACTTCCGCTCTGTGAAGAAGACAGCGCAGGACGTCCACTTTGATGAGCCGATTGACACTGACAAGGACGGCAACCAGCTCACGCTGATGGACATCATCGCCACAGACGGCGACATCGGTGAGGAGGTCGACCTTCTCATAAATTCCCAGCGGCTCTACAAGGCGATTGAAATCCTTGACGACCGGGAGCGGGAAATCGTCATCCTTCGGTACGGGCTTTTTGGCAGACAGCCGCTCACCCAGAGGGAGGCAGCAAGCCTTCTCGGAATCTCCCGGAGCTATGTCTCACGGATTGAGAAGCGGGCAATCGAGAAGCTCAGGGCAGAATTTGGCTTGGAATGAAGAATCCTCTCCCATAGACGGGAGAGGACTTTTTCTTATTTACTGAAGAGGATTGCGCCCTCATAGGTGTAACCGCTGTAGCTACTGCAGAAGCTTGAAATTGTTTTGCTGTTGTAACTTGGCGAGGAACCGAATGATTCGGTGTAGTATACATATCCGTTTTGAACCGCATATATCAGTAGTGTATGACCCTCTACTACGCCATTATAGCCAACCTGGAATCCTAACATAAGATACTGGTTATTCAGGCAGGAGACCTTGCCATTCAGACTGTTCAGCAGTTCGCTCATGCTTTTACTGCTTTCTGAGTAAGCTGTTACTTTATACCCGCCCTTGGTTGTAGTGGTTGACTTATATGTGTCGTAGGCATCACATCCATTCGGAGCGATGATTGTCGTGTTGACTCCAAGTGCTTTAAGCTGATAGCCTACGCAAGCTCCGCAGTAATCAGTAAAGTTGGATCTGCCCTTGCCAGAGGGAGATTGCTGAAATGAACTCAATGCAGATGAGTATGTCGTAGTCATTTTGTCCTTTATTTTGTCCGTAATGGTCGAAGACCCGGTTGTCGTTGTCTTTGCGGTTACGGTTTTGGCTTGGGTGAGGGTCCAGATCTGGTTTTTGTTTGATGAGCTGTACTTCTGGATGTTTACGTTTGAACCGTTCGAGGAGCCGGTGGCGGTGAGAACGTAATTCTTGTTGTTTGCTGACTGGATGATATATCCGCCGGAAACGGCTTTCAGAACCCAGCCCTGGGTGGAATCGCCGGTTTTCGTCCATGTGCAGACATTCTTGTTCGCACCTGCGCTTGAGCCGTAGATGTTGACTGCGCGGCTTGTCGAACATTCAGGGACTATGACGTACGCATTGTTCTTGGAATCGGTGTAGAACGCGAAGTTTTCGCCAGATGTTCCGTCTTTAGCCCAGACGTTGATGTTGGTGTTGTTTGCACTGCTGTTGCAGGACACGTTGAGGTACTTGCCTGTTCCCACATTCTTGAGAGTGTAGTAGTAGGTCTTGGACGAGGAGCTCACGTTGACCGCGCTCGCCGCACTGACTGTTGAGGGAATCATCCCGATGCACAAAACCAGTACTAGTAAGATTGATAATAGCTTTTTCTTCATTTTAAAACATCCTCCAAAAATTATTTCACCGCAACACATTCAGTGTGTTGTTCTGTGTTATGAGCTTATTGTAATGCCATAGATGCCGTTTCTGTAATCCGAATTTTACACCCGGTCTGGAATACTGATTTCTCGCTTCAGTATGAAGTTGCCAACCGGTCGATAAATGTCGGAAATCGGGTTGACAACGGCTTTAGTACATGCTATACTTATTGTGTAAATTTATAACTAAAGAACGGCAAACGGGTGGAGGAACCAAAATGACCTG
Organism: Oscillospiraceae bacterium; assembly: GCA_021199855.1. Lineage (GTDB taxonomy): Bacteria > Bacillota > Clostridia > Oscillospirales > Ruminococcaceae > Faeciplasma. The sequence continues at coordinate 8,555 of JAJQHD010000050.1, read as the reverse complement.
CAGTTTCAGACCGTATGAGGGAAATGAAAAATACATATTTGTCAGCTATGCCCATGTGGACGGGGACATAGTCTACCCAATAATTGAAAGACTGCATGACGCGGGCTTCAGAATCTGGTTTGATGAAGGAATCGAGTGGGGATCAGAGTGGTCCGAGTCGATTGCGGAGCACCTCAGCGAATGCGAGGTCTGCATCGCGTTTCACAGCAATGCCTCTGCAAAATCCATGAACTGCCGTCAGGAGGTAAATTATGCCCTGAAAGAGATGAGGAGCATCCTGTCAGTCTACCTGGAGGATGTCAAACTCAGTAAGGGCTTAGACATGCAGTTGTCCTCATACCAGTCAACCTTCTGGTATCAATATCAGGATAAGGAGCAGTTCATTGACAGGCTTATAGAGAAGACGCCGCTTCTTGCACCGTGCAGGAGTGAAAATGCCGGAGAGATGCCCGAAAGCATTGAGAATGTAGCTGAGGAAGAGGTTAAAGTCACTGAGGAAGTGAAGTCAGAAGCTACTGAAGAGCAGGAGATTGAAATCACGGAGAAAGCGGCTGAGGAAGTTGTCGAAGAGCCGGAAGCTGAATCTATGGAAGAATCAGTGGATGAGTCTGAAAATGAGCCGGAGCCGGAAGAGGAAAACGATACAGACGTATCTCCCGTTCTGTTTCAGTCTCTTCGTGAAGAAAGCCGGAAGTATTACGACCAAGGAAAAGAATATGAAAATGCAGGCGATTTTACTATAGCAAGAGATTGGTATATGAAAAGCCTGGAGATAGGTGAACAACTGCTCAATGAAGTAGGTTCTGATGAAATTCGCCGTGATCTTGCTTTTGTGTATAACGGAATGGGCAATGTCAGCCAGGCTGAAAACAGGCTGTCCGAAGCGAGAAAATGGTATGAAAAAGGTGTGGCAATAGGAGAGCATCTGTCTTGTGAATCTGGAACAGTGGAAGACTGTCGGGAACTGTCCGTACTTTACCACAAAATCGGAGATCTCTGTAAAGCCGAGCTTGACCACTTTGGAGCAAAGAAGTGGTATGAGAAAGGCTTGGCAATAAGAGAACGAATAGCCGGTGAGACGGGAACGATGGAGGATCGCCAGAATCTGGCTACAAGCTATGAAAAGCTGGGAGAAATCTATCAGGCGAGAAACAGTCTGTCTGAAGCAAAGGAGCTGTACCAGAAAAGCGCGGCTATAAGAGAGCGGGTTGCAGATGAAACTTGGTCGATGGATTCGAGGCGGGAGCTGTCCTCCGTTTACGTTTCCCTGGCGACCATTTGCACCTTACAGCATGAATATGGCGAAGCGAGAGAATGGTATGAAAAAGACCTGAAGCTTAAGGAGCATATTTTCGGAAATAAAAACTCTGCGGAAGCCCGCGAACAGATGGGAAAGGCGTATTTTGCAATCGGCACAATTGAGGCTCTTTCCGGCAATACTATCTGTCTGAAAAAGGCGGAGGCTATCTTTGCTGATCTTGCAAAGCAATATCCGAGCCAGTCACGATATTCAAATTATCTGAGCGCCATCCGCAACTCGATTTCCAAAGCCGCACCAAAACGATAATTAATCCATCGGAGGAACCAAAATGACCTGCAGTTTCAGACCGTATGAGGGAAACGAAAAGTACATATTTGTAAGCTATGCTCACGTGGATGGTGACATAGTCTACCCGATAATTGAGAGACTGCATGACGCGGGCTTCAGAATCTGGTTTGACGAGGGAATCGAGTGGGGTTCGGAATGGTCGGAGTCGATCGCTAAGCATCTTCGCTTGTGCGAGGTGTGTATAGCGTTTCATAGCAACGCGTCTGCGGAATCGTTAAATTGCCGTCAGGAAGTCAATTACGCTCTTAAGAAGAGAAGAAGCATTCTCTCTGTTTATCTTGAGGACATCGAGCTCAGCGATGGATTGGACATGCAGTTGTCCTCATACCAGTCGACCTTCTGGTTCCAGTATCAGGACAAAGAGCAGTTCTTTGACAGGCTTATAGAGAAGACGCCACTTCTTGCACCGTGCAGGAATGATTCTGCGGAGGCACCTGAGGACATTGAAGCTGCTGAAGAACCGGAGACAGTACCTGTTAAGAAACAGGAGCCGGTAGAGAAGAAAGGGACAGATTCATACAACATAGCATCGCTTCGTGAGGAAAGCCGGAAGTATTACGACCTGGGAAAAGAGTGCGAAAAAGCAGGCAACATCGTTGAGGCGCGAAAGTGGTTAGAAAAGAGCATTGGTATACGAGAACAGATAGCCGGGGAGACGGGCGAGGCTGAAGACCGCAAGGAACTGTCTTCGTGCTATAAAAAAATGGGCGACGTCTGCTTAGTCGGAAAAAGCTATTCAGAGGCAAAGATATGGTATAGCCGGAGCCAGGCGATATGCGAGCAATTAGCCGAGCTTACTAAAACTAATGAGGATTATAACAACCTGGCGGTTGCCTGTTACAGCCTTGCAACAGCTGACCCATCATCTGTTAATGTGGACATGCTGAAGAAAGCGGAGGCAATCCTGAGCGAACTTGTGAAAAAAAGCCCGTACATTTCGGAATATACCAGGAATCTGATAGTTGTCCGTGCGAAGATGGTTCGCGCCAAGCCCAGCAAGTAATCTCGCTTCGTTTTCGTCAAAATCGTAAATAAAATTCTCAGAATATGTTGAAATATATGCGGATTTATGTTATAATGCATTATACTTTGTGGAACCAAAGGCAGGAAAGCTGTATTTACAGGCTGTGAACGGCGGTCTGTACTACATAAAAAAATCAGAACAGGAGATGTTACCCAATGGCAGATGAAATGAAGGTAGCTAAGGCGAATGAGGTTTATAAGCTTCTTTGTCAGACGCTCGAAAAGAACAATTGGAAATACAAGAAGGATGAGGAGAAGCTCTCTATCGAATGCGGAGCGCAGGGCGATGACCTGCCGGTTGAATTCATAGTCAAGGTCGATGCGGAAAGACAGCTGGTGCTTCTTACCTCCCACCTGCCTTTCGTGATTCAGGAGGACAAGCGCGTTGATATGGCAATGGTAATCAGCGTCATCAATAATCTTCTGGTTGACGGTTGCTTCGACTACAGCGTGACGAACGGGCACATTTTCTTCCGCATGACAAACAGCTTCATCGAAAGCACAGTAAGTGAGAGCGTATTCATGTATATGCTTCTCTGCTCGTTCAAGACTATTGATGATTACAACGATAAGCTTCTGATGGTTGCAAAGGGAATGATCACAACCGAGCAGTTCATCTCTTCACTTGCTAAGAAATAAGGAGGAAAATATAATGGCTGACGAAAAGAAATTAGCCCTCGCAAAAGAGGTTTATACAAATCTTTACAAATCAATCGACTCAAGAGGCTGGTCATATGATAAGGAAGAGGACGCGCTCATCGCCTACTTCACTGTAAGAGGCGAAGACCTCCCGATGAGATTCATACTTGTTGTAGATATCGACAGACAGCTCATAAGACTTTTGTCTCCACTGCCTTTCAAGATGAGCGAATCAAAGAGGATGGATGGCGCTATAGCGGCGTGCGTCGCCTCATATGGCATGATTGACGGAAGCTTCGACTTTGACATCTCTGATGGCACTGTTATGTTCCGCATGACAGCTTCGTTCAGAGAAAGCACCATCGGCGATGGTCTGTTCAAGTACATGATAGACTGCTCTGCCGCGATGGTAGACAAGTATAACGACAGGTTCCTGGCTCTTGAAAAGGGATTTATGAGCATCTCCGACTTTATGGCGAAAGACTGATAATTACTGCGGCAAAAGCCCTGAATCCACATTCAGGGCTTATGTTGATTTATAATGTGATAAAGGGTGTAAAAGCAGATGAGCGAAATAAGGATAAGCGAATTTCTTGCGGATATCATGGAATATTCCAAGACAATAGGGAATAAAAGAAATGCTCCATTTACTGTGGAAAGGTTTGTTATAGCTGTCATAGACAAGCTTGAGGAGACCCCCAGAGAGGAAAGATGCAAAGAGCTGACTGAAGCTCTGAATGTAATTGACAGGCATGTAGGCATATATGTCGATTTCCAGCACATCAAGGAGGTTTTCCTGGAATACATAAATAGCTCTGACGGCAACGCGTTTCTGGATGACCTTGATATGAAGAAAAGGCTTCAGAACGCCGAAAAGATTGCCAGGAGCAAATCGCTTGAATGTATATCAACTGCTACATTGCTTGAATGCGTTATGGACGAGCCAAATGACAGGATAAAAAGTGAATTCATTGACCTTGGACTTCCGAATGAACCACTTGAAACGAGTATGGCAGTATTGAAGATGAAATTTGGAGTACACGAAAGCAGTGCTGACGTCCCTGAAGATGTTCCTGAAAAGGAGAAGCCAAGTACCGATGAGCCGGATGCAAAGAAAAAGAGCACGATGACCGACATAGTCACTTCAACGAAGCGTCTCAGGGAAGAGCTCCACAAGTGGGTTTTCGGTCAGGATAACGCTATAAACACCTTCGTCACCGGATATTTCCGCGCGGATATGCTTTCAAGCATTCACTACAAGAGCAATCGTCCGAAAGCCACCTTCCTCTTTGCCGGACCTCCAGGTGTAGGTAAGACATTTATGGCGGGAAAGGCGGCTGAGGCTCTGGAGCTCCCGTTCATGAGATTTGATATGAGCGAGTATGCCGACAAGGAAGCAAACCTCGAATTCTGCGGTTCGGACAAGGTCTATAAGAACGCAAAGGCTGGAAATGTAACCGGCTTTGTCGCCGAGCATCCGAAGTGTGTTCTTCTGTTTGACGAGATAGAAAAGGCGCACACCTGCGTCATCAACCTGTTTTTGCAGATTCTCGACGCCGGAAGACTGAGGGACAACTACACCGACAATGAGGTTTCGTTCACAGACACAATTATAATTCTCACAACCAATGCCGGAAAACAGCTGTATGAAAACAGCGACACAGGAGACTTTTCCACTCTTCCGAGAAAGGTGATAGTCAAAGCTCTCCAGAAGGACATCAACCCCGAGACAGGAGCTCCTTTCTTCCCGAGTGCCATATGCTCAAGATTCGCTTCCGGCAATGTCGTCATGTTCAACCGGATGAGTGCAAGCCACTTAAGAACGATAGCGAAGAACAAGATCGAGCTCCAGGCTGACAGCCTCAAAGATGCTTTCGGAATCGAACTTCTGGTTGATGAGAATGTCTATACTGCGCTCCTCTTCTCCGAGGGCGCATCTGCCGATGCAAGAACAATAAGAGGGCGCTCAGAGGCGTTCTTCAATGACGAACTTTACGAGCTTCTCCGGCTTATGACTTCTGGAAATAACGATTCCGGCATTGAAGAGCTCGAAAAAATACATATCGGCGTCGACCTTTCAAGTGCAAAGCCGGAAGTCAGGTCTCTCTTTGAAACAAGCGAAGAGCCCGAGATTCTTGTTTTTGCAGATGATTCCGTCACTTCGACATGCCGTGTTAAACTTCCGTCGTTCAGGGTTCTCGGAACAGACAGCACTGAGTATGCGATCGAGCACCTGAAGTCGGACGATATCGGCTTTATTATGCTCGACATGAGATGCGGAGTTGACCCGGACACCATCACCAGCCTCAATATAGAGGATGTCGACTCTGCGGCAAGAGATTTCTATAAATTTGTCCGCGAAAACAGGGCTGATATCCCGGTATATCTCGTCGAAAAAGACGGCGAAAGCCTTGTAGAGGAGGAAAGGATAACATTCCTAAGGCAGGGAGTCAGGGAAGTCATCCACATATCCGAGAGTGATGACACCCTGCTTGAAACGATTACGGACATCTCCACCAGCCTTCATCAGCAGGCGTGCATGACCAGGCTTGCGATGGCGAATAAGCTCGTTACATTTGAAACTTCGCAGTCCATCTCCGAAGACGGTAAGATTGCCGAAATCAAGCTGTTTGATCTCAATCTTGCAGTAGCAGTTGACGCCGAGGACTCAAAGAATGTCTTAAGCTCGGTTTCCAAACCAGATGTCAGATTCGACGATGTAATCGGTGCCGCTGACGCAAAAAGGGAGCTCACATACTTCGTCGAGTATCTCAAAAATCCAAAGAAGTATGTCGGAACGGGAGTCAAGGCTCCCAAGGGCGTCCTTCTCTATGGACCTCCCGGAACGGGCAAGACCATGCTTGCAAAAGCAATGGCAAAGGAATCGGACGTCACTTTCATTGCCGCAGAGGGCAATCAGTTCTTGAAGAAGTATGTCGGAGAGGGTCCCGAAAAGGTGCACGAGCTGTTCAACACAGCGAGAAAGTATGCGCCTTCGATCCTCTTCATAGATGAGATAGATGCAATTGCAAAGGAGCGCAGGGGCTCGTCGGTAAACGGCGGAAGCAGTGAGGAGACTCTGACTGCATTCCTCACCGAGATGGACGGCTTCACAAGCGACGCTTCCAAGCCGGTATTCGTCCTTGCGGCAACCAATTTCGACGTTGAACCTGGTGGAAGCAAGAGCCTTGATCCCGCACTGATGCGCCGCTTTGACAGAAGAGTTTATATCGAGCTTCCCGGCAAGGAGGACAGAATCAGGTTCCTCCGAATGAAGATAGCGAAGAACCAGGCGTTCGACATTTCAGAAGATCAGATTGAGAACATCGCAATCCGTTCAACCGGAATGAGCCTTGCCGAACTCGATTCTGCGATGGAGCTTGCACTTCGCTCCGCCATAAGGGAGGGAAGCACCAAGGTTACCGATTCGATTTTCGAGGAGGCTTTTGAGACCTTCAACAACGGCAACACCAAAAAGTGGGATGAGTCCCAGCTTGAGCGGGTTGCAAGGCACGAAGCCGGTCATGCATTCATGTGCTGGCACAGCGGCGAAACTCCCTCCTATCTGACAATCGTCGCCCGCGGCAATCACGGCGGCTATATGCAACATGCCGACAATGAGGGCAAGGCTATCTACACGAAGGACGAGCTTCTTGCAAAAATCAGGACTTCTCTCGGTGGAAGAGCCGCAGAAATCGCCTATTATGGCGAAAGAGACGGCATCTCCTCAGGAGCAAGCGGAGACCTTGTTTCCGCCACTAATATCGCAAGGCAGATTGTCTGCACATACGGCATGGACAGCGAATTCGGTCTTGCAGTTGTCACCGGCGACAACTCCGGCGGTGCGATGTCCATAGAAGTGAGAACCGCCGTCAACCGTATCTTAAGCGAGCAGATGTCCGAAACCATAAAGACGATTTCCGAAAACAAGGACAAAATCGACGCCCTGGTCGCCGAGCTGATGGTCAAAAACCACATGAGCGGCATCGAAATCGAAAACACCCTCAAAAACGCAGGAGAACAGGGGATTTTAAGGGTGACAGCTAATAACAGCTCCGACTAAAAGTCCCCGAACCATTTCAAAGCCAAAACCCTCCTCCCCGAAATCTGGGGAAGAGGGTTTAGTCATTATGTGTATTACGTTTCCAGCTCTCCGCCATAGGTATACTCACTGATATCATGGCTGAGCTTTATTTTCGGGGCGAAGCCGAAATCTGTGAAGGTGTATTCGGCGGTTATATTGCCATACATTGACTCATCGTAAGCTGACAAAACCATGCCGCAGGACATTTCCATTGTGGAAAGATAGCCATTACTGTCGAAGGTCATGACGTAGGTTACATCGCTGAGATCTATATCGATATCATCTTCAACGAAAAATGACATTATCAGCTCATCGATCATATCGCCGTAATCGTCATCATCACTCAGTGTAACAGTGAACCGCTTCATGCCTCTGGTGTTTTCCTCGACCTCAACGTCGCTGAAAACCTTCTCTGCAAGCTCCGGAAGATTGAATTCGGAAACCAGCGAATCGTAATCGTAGGTGTCATAGTATGAGTCGGGAATGGTGAAGTAGACGCAATAGTCACCTATTTCAAAGTATGCCCTATCATCTATTACGGTGGTGACGTAATCAAACCCTAGTTCGCCATAGTCGGCTGACACCTGTGCGTTGTCGCCGTTTGCCTTGATGTTCATTTCGAGCGTCGCGGATTCGATGTTGCCGGAATCGTCATACAGATAGACATCCACAGTGCAATCAACATCGTAACCACCCGCTTTTTCAAGTGTGGAAACAGCTTCAGAATATAGCTTGTACGTCTTATTGCCGAGTAAAGGCATTTCGCATCCGCTGAAAAGTGTGATTACAGCGAGCATGATTGCAATTGCCGGGAAAAGTTTTCTTTTTTTCATTTTCAGGTTCCTTTCTTTGTAAAAGCATTGCTTTTGTAGTGCTTTCATTCTACCCCCGTAGCTCCCGATTTCTGTAATCCGGATTTTACACAGCCACTGCAATTTATCCCCATAATTCAGAAAAACCCTCCCCAAGTTTTTTAGGAGAGGTTTTCTTTTATTCCACATTCAGCGCGTTTTGGTGCTTGCAAAGCAAGCTGAAATCTGATATAATCAAAGTTCTAAATTCAGTGTCCAATCCGACACCTCACATTTTTATTATAGCCTAATCAAGTTGCAAAGTCAATACCCTTCTGCCAAATTTGATAGAATGTTTCTGCGTTGTCAAGAGATGTGACCCAAAAAGAATAAAATAACGAAGAAAGAT
>JAJQHD010000029.1 GCA_021199855.1 Oscillospiraceae bacterium | reverse complement strand
TCGGGCGACAGCTCCCCTTCACGGGGTTGCTTTTTGTACGAGCCGAAACTGGCTCCCCTTATTATGGGTTGCTGTCCGCGAAGCTGAGTGAGTGGTGCGCCGACCGATGGGCGGCGCCGACTTGCCGAAGGCAAGTCGCATTGGCAGAAGTGAAATATCAAGAAAAAGGAGAGCTTTCTATGAAATTATTAGTCGTCGGCTCCGGCGGCAGAGAGCACGCTGTTATTAAGAAACTACTTGAAAATAAAGACGTCGAGAAGATTTACGCTTTACCCGGAAACGGTGGTATTGCCGCTGACGCTGAGTGTGTGAACATCTCGGCGACGGACATTCCGGGAATCATAAAATTTGCTACGGAAAATAAGATTGACTACGCCGTTGTCACTCCGGATGACCCGTTAGTGCTTGGGTGCGTTGATGCGCTGAATGAGGCCGGGATTCCATGCTTCGGTCCCGCAAAGAACGCCGCTATTATCGAGGGAAGCAAGGTTTTCTCGAAGAACCTGATGAAAAAATACGGGATTCCGACTGCCCGGTATGAGGTCTTCGACGATGCCGAAAAGGCTCTCGAATATTTGAAGACCGCACCGATTCCGACGGTTGTAAAAGCTGACGGACTGGCTCTCGGAAAGGGAGCTTTGGTCTGCATGACTCGTGAAGAGGCGCTCGACGCCGTCAAGACGATTATGGTTGACAAGAAGTTCGGCGCAAGTGGAAACGAAATCGTTGTTGAAGAATTTTTGACGGGACCCGAAGTCTCGGTTCTCTCGTTTACGGATGGAAAAGTCGTCAAGCCGATGGTCTCTTCTATGGACCACAAGCGTGCCGGCGACGGCGACACCGGCCTGAACACCGGCGGCATGGGCACAATCGCCCCGAACCCCTACTATACCGAAGAAGTGGCGGCTGAGTGCATGGAAAAGATTTTCCTCCCGACCATCGACGCTATGAACAAAGAAGGTCGCACCTTCAAGGGCTGTCTCTATTTCGGGCTGATGCTGACTCCCGATGGCGCAAAAGTCATCGAATACAACTGCCGCTTCGGCGACCCGGAGACTCAGGTTGTCCTTCCGCTTTTGAAGAGCGACCTGCTCACAATCATGCAGACCTGCACGAACGGGACTCTTGCCGAAACGGAAGTCGAATTTTCTAAGGGAAGTGCCTGCTGTGTCGTAATGGCATCGAAGGGCTATCCCGTTTCGTATGAAAAGGGCTACGAAATCACCATCCCCGACGATGTCGCCCCGAATGTCTATGTAGCCGGAGCGGCTCTTAAGGATGGCAAGCTTGTGACTTCCGGCGGCAGGGTCTTGGGAGTTACCGCGACTGCGGACACCCTTCCCGAAGCGATTGAGAAGGCATATGGGTTGGCAGGGAAGGTGCATTTTGAGAATCAGTATATGAGAAGTGATATTGGTAGAAGAGCGTTGGAGGCATAATTTGTCGCACTTCGTGCGACGCCGCTCACTTCGTGTCACAACGACTTGCCTTCGGCAAGTCGGCAAGTTCGGCGAAGCCGAACTTGCACCTCTCAGTCGCCTTCGGCGACAGCTCCCCTTAAAAAGGGGAGCCAGTAGTGCCCGTCGGAAAAAGGCTCCCCTTTTTAAGGGGAGCTGGCAGTTGCGAAGCAACTGACTGAGAGGTGCGCGAGCCCGAAGGGCGAGCGCGTCGCCGCAAAGCGGCGACAAAGGTTGTGCCGTGCATAAAGTTGAAATAGAACAAAGAAGGAGAAACCACATGGTATACCGAGTATATTCCGAAAAAAGAAAAGAGCTGGCGGCGGAAGCTAAGGGGCTTCTTGACGAAGCTACGACGCTTCTTGGCGTTAAAGGGCTCCGGGACGTCCGGCTCATCAACCGCTATGACGCTGAGAACATAACGCCGGAGCTGTTTGAGTACGCTAAGAAAACCATATTTTCCGAGCCTCAGCTCGACATCGTCTCGGATGAAATCGACATGGGCGACGCCTACGTCTTTGCAGTCGAGTATCTCCCCGGACAGTTCGACCAGAGAGCGGATTCCGCTTCGCAGTGCATACAGATTATTTCCCAGGGCGAACGCCCGCTTATCAGAACTGCAAAAATCTATTGCCTTTATGGCGATATTTCCGACGAGGATATTGCAAAAATCAAGAAATATGTTATAAACCCCGTTGAGGCGAGGGAAGCTTCTTTAGAAAAGCCCGAAACCCTGAGCTTAAACTACGACATCCCGACCGAGGTCAAGACACTTACCGGCTTCAACGAGCTCGACGAAAATGGACTTGACGAGTTTGTGAAGAGCTACGGCTTAGCTATGGATGACGACGACATCGCCTTCTGCCAGAGCTACTTCCGTTCGGAAAAGAGAGACCCGACTCTGACGGAAATCAGGATGATTGACACCTATTGGAGCGACCACTGCCGTCACACCACTTTCCTGACTGTCATCGACAACGTAACTTTCGAGGACAAGCTCCTGCAGGACGCCTATGACGAGTATATAAAGACCCGTGAATTTTTGGGGAGAACCAAGCCCGTCTGCCTTATGGACATCGCAACGCTTGCGGTCAAGTATCTTCGTAAAACCGGCAAGCTCACTCACTTGGATGAGTCGGAGGAAATCAACGCCTGCACCGTCAAGATGAACATCGACGTTGACGGCAAGACCGAGCCGTGGCTTCTCCTCTTCAAGAACGAGACCCACAACCACCCGACTGAGATTGAGCCTTTCGGCGGTGCGGCAACCTGCATCGGCGGAGCCATCAGAGACCCGCTTTCGGGAAGAGCCTATGTCTACGGTGCTATGAGAGTCACTGGCGCCGCCGACCCGACAGTTCCCGTAAGCGAGACCATCAAGGGCAAGCTCCCTCAGAGAAAGATTGTAACTACTGCCGCCGCAGGATATTCGTCCTACGGAAACCAGATTGGCTTGGCGACAGGAATTGTCGACGAAATCTATCACCCCGGCTATGCCGCAAAGAGAATGGAAATCGGCGCTGTAATCGCCGCAACTCCCGAAGAGAATGTCAGACGAGAAGTCCCCCAGCCCGGAGATATCGTAATTCTTTTAGGCGGAAGCACCGGACGTGACGGTTGCGGAGGAGCAACCGGCTCATCAAAATCGCACACACTCACATCTCTTGAAACCTGTGGCGCAGAGGTTCAAAAGGGCAACGCCCCCGAGGAAAGAAAGCTCCAGAGACTCTTCAGAAACCGTGAAGCATCCCTCATGATTAAGAGATGCAACGACTTCGGAGCAGGCGGCGTTTCGGTCGCCATCGGCGAGCTTGCCGACGGCTTGGAAATCGACCTGAATGCAGTCCCGAAGAAATACGAAGGTTTGGACGGAACAGAACTCGCAATCAGCGAATCCCAGGAGAGAATGGCGGTTGTAATCGAGCCGGAAAACCTTGAAAGATTTTTGGAGATTGCACACTCTGAGAACCTGCAGGCTTGCAAGGTTGCGGAAGTAAAGGCGGAGCCGAGGCTCGTTATGAACTGGAACGGCAAGTCGATTGTAAACCTCAGTCGTGAGTTCCTTAATTCAAACGGTGCTGAGAAGCATATCGATGCCGCACCGGCGAAGCTTGAGAACTATAATAAGACTGTCACCGGTGATTTCAGAGAGAATTATTTGAAGCTTGCCGGAGACCTCAACATCTGCTCGAAGCGTGGTCTTTCAGAAAGATTCGACTCGACCATCGGTGCCGGAACAGTTCTCATGCCCTTCGGCGGCAAGAACCAGCTCACCCCGATTCAGGCGATGGTTCAGAAGGTCTCTGTCGAGAAGAAGCACACCGACACTTGCTCGCTGATGGCATACGGCTACAACCCGTATATCACCGAGAAGTCACCTTATCACGGAGCATATTTAGCCGTTATAGAATCCGTCTCAAAGCTTGTTGCGACAGGCGCTAAGTTCGACGACGAGGAAGTTTACCTTACATTCCAGGAGTACTTCGAGCACCCGAACAAAGGCCCGAAACGCTGGGGCAAGCCTTTGGCGGCATTACTCGGAGCTTTTAAGGCACAGTTAGAGCTGAAAATCGGCGCCATCGGCGGCAAGGACTCGATGAGTGGAACCTTCGAGGACATCGACGTTCCGCCGACGCTGGTTTCATTCGCAGTCACCACTTCGACAACAGACAACATAATCAGCCCGGAATTCAAGAGTGCCGGACATAAAGTATACTTCCTGAAGCCCGACTATGACGAGAACAATCTGCCGGTAACTTCTTCGCTTCTCGAAGTATATGCGAAAGTCACCGACTGGATGAGAGCAGGCAAGATAGTCGCCGCCTACACCCCCACATCCGGAGGCATTGCCGAAGCCATCTTCAAGATGGGAATAGGCAACGACGTCGGCTTCAGGTTCGCCGGAACTCCGGATATATTCGCCTATAACTACGGCGCGTTTATCCTCGAAGCTACTGAGGACTTGGACGCGGAGTTCCTTGGTGAGACCACAGAAGAAGAGGTTATCACTTATGGCGATGAGAGCATCACCCTTGCGGAACTCTCGAAGCCTTATGAGGATAAGTTGGAGTCGGTGTATGCGTGCAATATTGGCGTGCAGGGAGAACCTCTCAGTCAGCCGTTGGCTGACGCCGCCCCTGCGGGGCGGACCTCTCAGTCGGCTTCGCCGACAGCTCCCCTTATCAAGGGGAGCCTAAGTAACCGCCCCAAAGTCTTGATTCCCGCATTCCCCGGAACCAACTGCGAGTGCGACTCGGCAAAGGCGTTTGCCGACGCTGGCGCTGAGCCAGAGATATTAGTTATCAACAATCTTTCGGCAGAAGGTATCAGCCGCAGTGTTGAAACATTTGCCGAAAAGCTGAAGTCGGCGCAGATGGTCTTTATCCCGGGAGGATTCTCGGGCGGCGACGAGCCGGAGGGAAGCGGAAAGTTCATCACAGCATTCTTCCGCAACGCTGAGATTAAAGATGGCATACATGACTTACTCGATAAAAGAGGCGGACTTATGGCAGGCATCTGCAACGGCTTCCAGGCGCTTATCAAGCTGGGACTTCTGCCGTATGGCAAGATTATCGATACGGATGAAAACTGCCCGACGCTTACGTTCAACGTCATCAACCGCCACCAGTCGAAGATTGTCAGAACCCGCATCGCCTCGAACAAGTCGCCCTGGCTGTCGCTCATGAATGTTGGAGACATAGTGAACGTCCCGATTTCCCACGGCGAAGGTCGATTCCTTGCAAGTGAGGAGCTTATAAGGGAGCTCACCGCAAACGGTCAGATTGCAACGCAGTATGTCGACCTTGACGGCAATCCTTCGATGGATGTCAGGTACAACCCGAACGGCTCACTCTTCGCAGTCGAAGGCATCACTTCCCCCGACGGCAGAGTCTTCGGCAAGATGGGACACTCTGAAAGAACCGGCAAGGGACTCTATAAAAACGTCCCCGGAAACTACGACATCAGGATGTTTGAAGCCGCAGTAAAATATTTTAAGGGCTGACGTGTGAATTTTTATTCAAAAGGGTTGCATATTTATGCAAGTGGTGATATAATAGGGCGAAACGTCGGATGCGTGAGACGACTTGGCTACCGCCAAGTCGGCAAGTTCGGCTTTGCCGAACTTGCACCCCTCAGTCAGCTTCGCTGACAGCTCCCGAAGTTCGCTTGCGAACTTCTAGACAGAGGGAGCCATAACTGCTCCTACCAGGGGTTTTGGATTAGGGTGCGATTGCCTCCCCTGTTAAGGGGAGGTGGCACGAAGTGCCGGAGAGGTGCGCCGACCAGAGGGAGGCGCGTCGCCGCAGGCGACCATTACAAACTAAATTGGAGGCTCATAATATGAGTATAAAAAAAGAAAACATCAAAAAAATCGTCCTCGCCTATTCTGGCGGACTGGATACTTCGATCATTATTCCGTGGTTGAAGGAGAACTACAATAACCCGGAGATAATCGCTGTTTCGGCTAATGTCGGACAGGGAACTGAGCTCGATGGGCTCGAAGAGAAGGCTCTGAAGACCGGTGCTTCGAAGCTCTATATCGAGGATTTGACCGAGGAATTCCTCACCGAATTCGTCTTCCCGTGCGTTCAGGCTGGGGCTAAGTATGAGGAGTACCTCTTGGGAACCGCTTTTGCGCGTCCTCCGATTGCGAGAAGAATTGCTGAGATAGCCATCAAGGAAGGCGCAGACGCCATCTGCCACGGTTGCACCGGCAAGGGCAACGACCAGGTTCGTTTTGAAGTTGCAATCAAGGCTTTCGCCCCCGACATCCCGATTATTGCTCCGTGGAGAGAGTGGGACATCAAGTCCCGTGACGAGGAAATCGACTATGCCGAAGCGCACAATGTTCCTCTGAAGATTAACCGTGAGACCAATTACTCAAAAGACAAGAACCTCTGGCATTTGTCTCATGAAGGTCTCGACCTTGAAGACCCGGCAAACGAGCCGCAGTACAACAAGCCCGGATTCCTTGAAATGGGCGTTTCTCCCGAGATGGCTCCCGATGAGCCTACTTATGTGAAGCTCCACTTCGAGCAGGGCGTTCCCACTTCCGTCAACGGCGCCCGGATGACCGCAACCGAGCTCGTAACAGAGCTCAACAAGCTTGGCGGAGCAAACGGAATCGGACTTCTCGACATCGTCGAGAACCGCCTTGTCGGCATGAAGAGCAGAGGAGTTTATGAAACCCCCGGCGGAGCTATCCTCTATCACGCTCATGAGACACTTGAAACTATAACTTTGGATAAAGAGACTGCCCACTACAAGTCTCTGGTTGCTCAGAAGCTTGCGGAGCTCGTCTATAACGCCCAGTGGTTCACTCCTCTTACCGAGGCAATCCTGGCGTTCGTAAAGAGTACCCAGAAGACCGTCACCGGCGACGTTACACTCAAGCTCTATAAGGGCAACATCATCAATGCAGGCGTAACCTCGCCCTACTCCCTCTACGACCCCGAAATCGCCACATTCGACGAGGACGAGGTCTACGACCAGTCGGATGCCGGCGGATTCATCAATCTGTATGGACTTCCCACCAAGGTTTATGCGAAGATGAAGGCGAAGAATGGGTTGAAATAATGGGAGAACGTCGCCTTGCTGGGCATACGACTTGGCGAAGCCAAGTCGGCAAGTTTAGCCGTTGGCTAAACTTGCGCCGCTCCCGCTGGTCGCGGCACCTCTCAGTCGCTTCGCGACAGCTCCCCTTAAAAAGGGGAGCCATTATTCTTCTATCAAAAGTTCGTGCGAGAGCACAAAGTTACCCATAGCTCAAAAAGGCTCCCCTTGATAAGGGGAGCTGTCAGCCAAAGGCTGACTGAGAGGTGCGCCGACCGGAGGGAGGCGCATGGCGGCGTAGCCGCCGGAGGGGTTTCCAGGAGGTATAACTATGGCAAAATTGTGGGCAGGACGCACCGAAGGTGTAACAAGCACCCTTGCAGACGACTTCAACTCGTCGATTCACTTCGACAGCCGGATGTATCGGGAGGATATCACCGGCAGTATGGCTCATGCGGAGATGCTTGCGGCGACCGGTATCATAACTCAGGATGAAGCAGACCAGCTTGTTGACGGTCTTTCGGGGATTCTTTCGGATATAGATTCCGGTAAGCTACTTATAAGCCCCGATTGCGAGGATATCCACATGTTTGTGGAGGAGGTTCTCACTTCCAGACTTGGCGACGTCGGAAAGAAGCTTCATACCGCCCGTAGCCGCAACGACCAGGTTGCTCTCGACACAAGAATGTATACAAGAGCCAAAATCGGCACGATTCAGGAGAAGCTTCTCGATTTGTGCGACGCAGTTGTTGCAAAAGCCGAAGAATACAAAGACTACGTAATGCCTGGCTATACTCATCTCCAGAGAGCGCAACCGATTACCTTCGGGCACCAGCTAATGTGCTATGTTGAGATGTTGGGAAGAGATATAGACCGGCTTGAAGACGCAAAAGCCCGTGTAAACGTCTCCCCGATTGGAAGCTGTGCACTGGCGGGAACCACATATCACACCGACAGAGGTTATGAAGCGGAAAAGCTTGGCTTTGACTCGGTTTGCCGCAACAGCATTGACGGCGTTTCGGACAGGGATTTCGTCTGCGAGACGCTTTCCGATCTGTCAATTATAATGATGCACCTGTCGAGATTTTCCGAGGAAATCGTCCTCTGGTCGAGCTGGGAGTTCAAATTCGTTGAGCTCTCCGACAGCTTCACCACCGGTTCATCCATAATGCCGCAAAAGAAAAACCCCGATATGGCGGAGCTTGTTCGTGGCAAAACCGGCAGGGTTTATGGCGATTTGATTACTATTCTCACCGTTTTGAAAGGCTTGCCGCTTGCCTACAACAAAGACATGCAGGAGGACAAAGAGTGCCTCTTCGACGGAATCGACACGGTCAAGATGTGCCTTGACGTCTTCACCGGGATGGTCTCCACCATGAAAGCCAACCGTGAAAACATGATGACTGCGGCGCAGAAGGGCTTTATCAATGCGACAGATTTGGCAGACTATCTCGTGAGAAAAGGCTTGCCGTTCAGAAGCGCTTATAAAATCAGCGGCAGAATCGTGGCGCACTGCATCGAAACCGGAAAAGTGCTCGAAACGATGTCTCTCAGCGAATATAAAGAGTTCAGCGAGCTGTTCGAGGAAGATTTGTATCAGGAGATCGACCTCAAGACCTGTGTCGACAAGAGAATCAGCGAGGGCGGAACTTCGATAAGCTCGGTAGAAAAACAGATTGCGGACGCAAAAGACCGGCTCAGCACACTCAGGAAAGGACTTGAAAATAAATGAATCTTTACGGACGGGATTTTCTGAAGCTATTAGACTTCACTCCCGATGAAATAGAAGGTCTTATCGACCTTGCGGCGACCCTCAAAGCCAAGAAAAAGGCAGGAGTTTCGCACAAAATCTGCGAAGGCAAGAACATCGCCCTGATTTTTGAAAAGACCAGCACCCGCACCCGTTGCTCCTTTGAAGTAGCGGCGCACGATTTGGGAATGGGCTGTACATATCTCGACCCGTCGGGCTCCCAGATTGGCAAAAAAGAGAGCATTGCCGACACGGCAAGAGTTCTCGGCTCGATGTTTGACGGAATCGAATACCGTGGCTACGGGCAGGAGATAGTTGAAGAACTGGCTGAGTATTCTAAAGTTCCAGTATGGAATGGGCTTACTAACGAGTTCCACCCGACACAGATTCTCGCCGACTTCCTCACTATCAAGGAAATTTACGGGCACCTGAAAGAAATCAACTTTCTCTATATGGGCGACGCCCGGTACAACATGGGCAACTCGCTGATGGTCGGTTGCGCAAAGATGGGACTAAACTTCACCGCCTGCGCTCCCGCAAAATACTTCCCGAACCCGGAGCTCGTCAAGACCTGCGAAGAGCTTGCCAAAGAGAGCGGCGGTAGCATCACCCTGACAGAGAATCCTACCGAGGCGGCTAAAAACCAGAATGTCGTCTACACTGACGTCTGGGTCTCGATGGGCGAGCCGGACGAAGTCTGGGCGGAGAGAATCGCCGATTTGTCGCCCTATCAGGTCAACAGTAAGCTCATGAACGCCACCGACAACGCAGTCTTCATGCACTGCCTGCCGTCCTTCCACGACTTAAAGACGACAACTGGCAAACTCATCAACGAAAAGTTCGGCATCGACTGCATGGAAGTTACCGACGAAGTCTTCGAGAGCCCGAAGTCCGCTGTCTTCCAGGAAGCGGAGAACAGGATGCATACCATCAAGGCAGTTATGGCGGCAACGCTGGTAAAATAACATGAAAGACTTTCTAAAATCTATCTTCCACAAGCCACACATGGTGCGGCGGGTTGTTTTTTGCGTCATCGGGGTGACGCTGATGGGCTTCTGCGTTTCGTGGCTCAATCTTTTAGCCTGGGGAACCGACCCTTGCTCGGTATTTAACCTTGCGATGGCGGAAAACCTAGGGATGAGCTTTGGGAGCTGGCAGGCGCTTATAAACTGCGTTCTGTTCGTCTTCATCGCCCGGAAAGGGCGGGAGAACATCGGTATCGGAACGGTGTGCAACATGTTCATCGTCGGCTATGCCTGCGACTTCATGACCTGGCTTCGGACTCTGCTAATTCCCGACTTCACATTCACCGGCTTGGTTCAGAAAATTATCGCCTGCGTGGTGATACTGTTTATATTCGTATTCTCGGTTGCGGTTTACACCTCCGTCGGGCTCGGCGCTTCGCCTTATGACTCGATTCCGGAGATAGTCTACAACGCCCAGAAGACGAAAAAAATCCCGTTCCGGGTGATAAGAATCCTCTGGGATGGCGGAATTGCCATCTTGGGATACCTCATCGGCGGAACGGTCGGAATCGTGACGGTCTTGATGGCTCTCACCATCGGACCGATGGCGGAAGCCGTCCGCAAGAGAATAGGGAAGTTCATTGAGTAGCGGTTTCGAGCGCTTTCAGCTCCCTTATTAAATAGTTATAGCGTGACTCCAGCGCCGCACGGTCATAGATGAGCGCATCCAGCAAATCGCCGTCGCTCACCTCATTAAAACAGCTCTCCGCTGTCTTCATAGCCAAAGAAATCTCCTTGATGTCGGATTCGATAGCAAGGAGTTTTTGCTTTCTGAGCCTTAATTCAGAACGTGTCATAGCGGACATCCTTTCGGGTGGGATGGTAAATGATATGCTAGGAGGGACGTTGTATAGAACAAAAAAAGCCTCCCCTGAAAGGGGAGGGGGACCGCCGCCGAAGGCGGTGGTGGAGGG
>JAJQHD010000048.1:120900-129425 GCA_021199855.1 Oscillospiraceae bacterium | reverse complement strand
CTTTCTTCGTTATTTTATTCTTTTTGGGTCACATCTCTTGACAACGCAGATTTTCACAGTAATTCCCGCATTGTGACATAACGCAATAACGCAGGAATTGCGCTATCTTCTTTCTACTTGCCTTACTTACTTTATTGCCATAATTATGGTATCATGAACTGATTGATGATTCAAGTGCATTTGCAGAAATTCCCGTAACGATCAGCAAAAAAGCTTGATAACACTTGCTTTTTCAGCCCCGATGTTGTACAATGTACGGTAGCGAATAGTTCTCTTTATTGTAAATATACAATTTGATATCAGTAAAACCGGAGGAAAAGAAAATGAGAATATCAAAACCCAATCAAAATATATACAAATGCAAGATAATCAAAAAGAGAGTTATCGTCATAATAATGGCGCTCACTCTGATGCTTTCAGGAGTATCATGCACAAGTGAGAACGACGAAAACATTGACGATAGTTCATCTTACTCATCCGAGGAAGAAGTCACAGAAAGTATTACTGACAGTTCAGAGGAGGTCGAAGTATCATCTGATACTGCATCTGAGGAAGTCGTAAGCACGTCTATGGAAACAACAACAGTGACATCAGCCGAAACTACTGTCTCTTCTGCAACAACCACCAGTCAGACTACCACAACTCCTGTGACAACAAAGAGTGAAACAACAACTGCCACTTCGGTAACTACAAGTGAGACAACTACAGCTACCACAACCTCCGCCGCTACAACAACTACAAAGGAAACTACCAAGGCAACAACCACGCAGACAACTACGGAAACTACTAAAAAAGAGACGTCCAGTACAACCGAAGAAGAAACTGTTGTGATAGATGAGACGGAAGCAACTACAACTACTGCAACGACAAGTTCTGGTACAGACTATGTTCTCAACACAAACACAATGAAATTCCACTATACATGGTGCCGCCATGTAGACTCAATTCACGATGAAAACAGGCAGGATTATACAGGTTCAAGAGATGACCTTATTGCGCAAGGATACTCTCCTTGTGGTACGTGTAAACCGTAGGCAAAAATTTATCTTTTCCTGACACTCTCTGTTCACAAAGCCTTTCCGAAAATTCGGTCAGGCTTTTTTGTATAAAATCGTCAAGTGTTATGATAGATTTAGCGAAGAAAAGCTGCATCATCAATATTACATTTTTCACTTGACACTTGTTTGACACATATGGTATAATTTTCGCATCGAATGTGGAATAAAGCGCTTTAAAGATAGTACTTTATTCAGAAAGGTATAAAAATATGAAACAAAGAAAAGCTCTGATTTTTTCAGCATTAGTAATTGTCGCCGTAGTGGTGATGGCATCCTGTTCAGTATTGGAGCGTAAAACTGTCATGGTTCCGACGGACATATACGCAGATGAAGGCTATGACATGAACATCGTCATCGACTTCACCGCAGAGACGAAGGAAATCAGCCCATACATCTACGGAGTGAATCAGTACGGCAACGAAGAGAATCTCGATTCGGCTAACTTTACCGCAATCCGTCAGGGTGGAAACCGTCTGACGGCTTACAACTGGGAGACGAACGCCTCGAACGCCGGAGCCGATTGGTATCACTCATCTGACAGCAATCTTTCTGATTCAGACGAACCCGCCGACATCGTCAGGACTCTTTCTCAGGAAGCCAAGGAGAACGGAATCACCTACAAGTTAACCACTCTGCAGATGGCTGGATATGTTGCCGCTGACAAGAGCGGACAGGTCTCAGAAGAGAATACTGCACCGTCGAAGAGATTCAACGAAGTTATTTTTCAATCTGACGACGAGTTTCCCGACACGCCAGACCTGACGGACGGCGTCGTGTACATGGACGAGTACGTCAACTACATCATCAACATGCTCGGGGATTCGACCAGTAAAAATGGAATCCAGGGCTACAGCCTTGACAATGAGCCTGCTCTCTGGGCTGGAACACACTCAAGGGTTCATCCCGACCCTGTAACTATTGAGGAGCTTTGCACAAAATCGGCTGAGCTCGCGGCAGTAGTAAAAGAGCTTGACCCGAACGCAGAAATCTTCGGTCCTGCCCTCTATGGCTACACTGCCTATGACCACCTTGCCGATGATGACGACAGTACCGAATGGGAAGAATTGAAGGAAGAAAACGGCTATAACTGGTTTATCGACTGTTATCTCGACTATATGTGTCAAGCATCTGAGGAAGCGGGTGTGCGGCTTCTTGATGTTTTAGACATCCACTACTATTCCGAATCTTCAAGGAACGGCGATGAGGACAGATTGCAATCAGTTCGGACTCTTTACGAAGAAGGATTTTCCGAGAACAGCTGGATTGGGCAATGGTGCATGAATAACCTCCCACTTCTTCCTAAAATTCAGGCTTCCATTGATGAGTATTACCCTGGCACGAAGCTTGCCATTTCCGAATACAACTTCGGTGGTGAAAATATAAGCGGAACCATCGCAGAGGCTGAGGCTCTCGGATGCTTTGCGGATATGGGAGTATACCTTGCGACAATTTGGGGCGGCAACGACTGCCAGTTTGCTGGAATCAGGCTCTTCACCAACTATGACGGCGATGGTTCCATGTTTGGCGACACACTTATCAGCACGACTACAGACGATGTCTCCCTGTCAAGCGCATATGCGGCTACCGATGACGACGGTCTGGTAACCCTCATGATTACAAACAAAGACTCTGGTCTTAATGAAAACGCCATTATCAATCTGACCTCTTCTGAGACTGTCTACACTGCTGCCGCTGTTTATGCCGTTTATGACGAGGAAACCTATGAGATTCAGCTTATCAATGTGGTTGAAAGCTCTGAAACTAATGTCTTCAACATAACTCTCCCGCCCTACTGTGCGGCGATGGTGGTTCTCAGTGATGATGTCACTGATTTTCCGAATATAATAGCTGACAGCGAATAACCGATTTCCTCAAATTTTTTCGCAGATTTCTTGTAAGATTTCCTCCTCCATGGAGTCTTATAAGTAAGGTGGTGGCGAGCAAGTGGAGTTTGAGGAGATTTACAAGACCTATTTCAAGTCGGTTTACAACTACATTCTGAGGCTTTCAGGGAACGAGCATATTGTCGAGGAAATCACAAGCGATACTTTCTTCAAGGCGATGAAATCCATAGGAAAGTTCCGTGGCGAATGCGACATCCGTGTCTGGCTCTGTCAGATTGCGAAGAATTCCTATTATTCGTATCTGAAAAAGTCAAGAAAGACAGAAAGCTTTGACGATGCGGATTTTCCAGAAATAGTCGACCTAGATGCTTCACCCGAAGAACAGGCAAGCCGCAAGGAAGACTTCCTGAGGGTAAGAAAAGCCCTGCACGACATAGCAGAGCCCTACAAGGAAGTTTTCATGTGGCGGGTGTTCGGAGAGCTTTCGTTCAAGGAAATAGGCGAACTCTACGGCAAAACCGACAACTGGGCTTGTGTCACCTACCACCGAGCAAGAAAAATGATACAGCTTAGAATGGAGGAACAAAGTGATGAATAACGAATGCAGTGTAGTCCGAGATCTTTTGCCGCTTTACTATGAAAACATGATAAGTGAAGAAACGGCTGAGTTTATCAAAGAGCATCTTATGAATTGCCCCGATTGCGCTTCCGAGCTTGAGAAGTTGAAGGCTGAGAAGAAAATTGACAAAACCTCTCTTGCCGAAAGAACAGAAGATGCCGAAGTGATAGCCGGCATGAAGAAGAAAATTCGCAAGAGAAAATGGACAGTCGTTACTGTCATTGTCGCCTGTGTTCTTATTGTCTGCATACTGATTTATCAGTTCCCGGTCTACAGGCTTTTGATGGTCTGCGGCACGTTATCCTACTATAACAGCGACGAGATTGCAATGCTCCTTTCTATCGGGAGTCTGTCCGACAGAATAGAGGCGCAGTCGGTTCTCAGACAGGCTGATGCGGCATTTCAGGACTGTAAGCATACAGATGCTGAATGCGATGAGCTCTATGGGCTTCTTTCGAGATATGCCACACCAAGCGAACAATCAGCATCATATGTAAAATATTCGCTTGAACTGTGGAGTGCACATTTAGGCGACACTGAGGGCTATATCTGGGTCTACTATTCCCAGAAGGCGATTGACTCGAACGGAGACACCGTCAGTGCCAGTTCGCAATGCGAAGCTCTCTGGAAGGTGGAAAAGAACGAAGACGGGGTCTGGGAAGTCGTCAGCATAAGGGAGCACCCGTAATAACTTAAACAGAAAGGAAAATTTACAATGGATATGAAAAAGATAGCCACAGCCGGCTCGGCTAAGGCAAAGATGATTTATCATGAAGACCCGGAGGCGTTGCATGTTGGGACTCTTCCCGACCATGCCTGGTTTGCGCCATTTGGCGAAGGTGAGAACCCGTTTGAGACGAAAGATAAGTCGAGCAGAGTTGAAATGCTCAACGGTGAATGGGATTTCAAGTATTATGATAGTATTATTGACATGGAAGACAACTTCACGGAAACAGAATTCAACGCGAAGATTCCCGTTCCATCGAACTGGCAACTTCATGGGTACGACAAGGCGCAGTATACCAATGTCAATTACCCTATTCCATATGACCCGCCGTATGTGCCGGATGACAATCCGGTTGGAGTTTACCGCAGGACTTACGAATATAAGCCCGATGGCATGAGAAGGATTCTCACTTTTGAGGGTGTGGACAGTTGTCTGTATCTCTATATTAATAGTGCATTTGTCGGCTATACTCAGGTTTCACATGCTTTTTCGGAATTTGATGTCACAGACTATCTTAAAGATGGCGAAAACACTATCGTCTGTGCCGTTCTGAAATGGTGTGACGGGACGTATCTCGAAGACCAGGACAAGTTCAGACTCTCAGGTATTTTCAGAGATGTTTATATGGTTTCCCACCCGGAGAAGAAGCTTGAAGATTATCGAATCACAGCCGATATGGACGGCAATTTTGCAATTACCGTCAAGGGCTCGGATGCGAAAATCATTCTTTCTGATAGTGACGGGAGCATTGTGTTCTCTGCTGATGTTCAGGATGGTGAGAAGTTTGAATACACCATTACAGATGCAAAGCTCTGGTCAGCTGAGATTCCGAATCTCTATAGTCTCAGAATCGAAGCTGAGGGAGAAATAATCGGCGAAAAGGTCGGTTTCAGGAGCATTTATATCGAAGATGGCATTGCTAAACTCAATGGTAAAGCTGTCAAGATTCACGGAGTGAACCGCCACGACAGCTACCCTGATACCGGGTACTATGCCTCGGAAGAGAAGATGTGCAAGGATTTGGAGCTGATGAAGAAGCACAATATCAACGCAATCAGGACCTCGCACTATCCGAATGCTCCCCTATTCTATCGTCTTTGTGACGAATACGGATTTTACGTTATTGCCGAGGCTGACTTGGAGACGCATGGTTGCGTTATAGTCTACAACGATTTCAGATGGAGCGCTCCAAACGCTTACTGCGGCATTTCGCTTCTGACGATGGAAAAGAGTTACAAGAACGCAATCCTTGACAGAGAGCAGAAGCTCGTTTCTCAGCACTTCAACCATCCGGCAATTATAATCTGGTCTTTGGGAAACGAGAGTGGCTGGGGCGAGAATATGCTTTACGGGGCAAAGCTCATCAAGGCAAACGACCGGACAAGGCTTCTGCACTATGAAAACACCCACAATCTTGACGGCACACCTACCGACATTCTCGACATCGTGTCGAAGATGTACGCTTCTCCCGACTGGATTCGCAATGATTTCCTTAAAGATGAGAATGAGAAACGCCCGTTTATCCAGTGCGAATACAGCCATGCTATGGGCAACGGCAGTGGCGACTTGGAAGACTATCGGGAGCTTTACGATTCAAATGAGCGTCTTATGGGAGGACTTATCTGGGAATGGTGCGACCATGCTTTAATTCAGGGCATTGCTGATAACGGCAAGGTAAAATATGGCTACGGCGGTGACTTCGGAGAGCCCCACGACGACGGAAACTTCTGCATGGACGGACTTGTATATCCAGACAGAACTCCGCACATCGGGCTTCTTGAAGCGAAGCAGGCTTACAGACCGGTTATAGTCACAAAAGGCGAAACCGACGGCAGTTTTGTATTCACAAACAAGCTTCTGTTCGCAGACGCAGACAAAAATCTCGATTGCAGGTTTGAGATTACTGACATGGGCAAAGTTGTTGCCGAAGGTCAGGCTGAGTTTACGCTTCCTGCTGACAGTGAAACCATTGTAGACATTCCTGAAGTTGAGAATATCGCCGGCGAAAGCGTTTATATCAGGTTCATTTTCACTTCAAAATCAGGTGAAGAAGTCTGCTTTGAGCAGATTAAGCTTGGGGAGAACTATTCTAAGACAGCTGAAATCTGTGAAAGCGTGCCCTCACTCGCCGAATCGGCGCTTGAATTTGTCATTAAAGCCGGCAATAAAACCGTGAAATTCGATCGCAGGCACGGGGCAATCTCCACAATAGAAATTGGTGGAAAGAATCTCATCGACAAGCCGATTGAGTGGAACTTCTTCCGCGCTCCCACCGACAACGACACGATGAAGTGGGACTGGTACCAGGCGCACCTTAACGACTACGTCCCGAAGATTTACGACAGCTCGGCTGAGATTACCGGAAATGCAGTCATTATCAAGCTCTCCCACTCCTTTGGCTGGAGCATCAATCAGCCGTTCTGCGTAGCGACTTCCGAGATTACGATTGACGGAAATGGAGATATCACGGTCAGAACTGACGGCAAGACGAGCAACAAAGTCGAATTCCTGCCGAGATTCGGGCTCTGGCTGTTCCTTGACAAGAGCTTCGATGAGGTCAGATATTATGGCTACGGACCCTTTGAAAGCTACATCGACAAGCACCACGCTTCTTATATGGGTGAGTTTACAGCGAACATCAAGGACATGCACGAAGACTACATCCGCCCGCAGGAGAACTCCTCCCACTGCGGTTGCCTGTTCACTGAATTATCCGACGGCAGGAACACACTGAGATTTGAAGCGCCCGAGCCGTTCTCCTTCAATGCCTCTGTTTACACTCAGGAGGAGCTCGCCTGGAGAAAGCACAACTATGAGCTTCAGGAGTGCGGAAGCAGTGTTGTCTGCGTTGACTCAGGCATGGCAGGAGTCGGCACCCACAGTTGTGGTCCGGAACTCGACCCAAAATACAGGATTTCCCTGCCGGACGTCCATCTCGAATTCAAAATCAGCATTAAGTAAACAAAAACCGGTCTGAGCAAGTCCCAGACCGGTTTTTACTTATGCGAATTTCAGAATAGTGGTCCCCACTTTGTGTCGTCGGACGACTCGGTTGCCACCGACAGTTCAGGTGTGTCGTCCTCCGTTGCAGAAGTAGTCGTGCTTTCGCTTGTACTGCCGCTTGTGGTAGTTGTGCCCGTTGAGTTGGTCGCAGTAGTCGTTGTTGACGAGTACCAGATTATCGGCGAAGTGGTCGTAACAGCCTGAGTAGTTGTCGCCGCTGTTGTGCCGGAGATTATCTCCTCAAAGTCGATGCTGTCCTCGTCCTCGTCGCCAAGGTCAACGACATCCAGTCCATCATTTTCGCTGGTCTTCCCAACAACTGGCGAAGCCTCAACCTCTGCCGTGGTTGTAGTCGTAGCCTTAGTCGTCGAACTGCCACCGCTCGTAGTCCCAGCAGTAGTCTCCTCGCCCGGTTCCTCCCCGACAGAAGTCGTAACCTCAGTGTCAGCAACCACCTCCGAGACCTCAGTCACCGAAGTAACCGCCGGAGTCTCCTCCGCCTCAGTAGCCGCCGCGGTCGTCGCAGTCTCGGGAAGATCATCAATAGTCTTGTTCCCAATCCGAACCGCCACCAGCGCGATCCCGACAACAACTACAACCGTAGCCACAACCGCCACCACTGCGATAACAATTTTCTTCCTTTCAATCTCCAACTTTCTTCCTCCTTAAACAAACCAGGGCGGGATCTCCCCGCCCTGATTAAGGGCTCATTCAAAAGAACCTAAAGTGATAGAGAATTATTGACCGTATAACCCACTACCATCTACTATTTCGTTATATCCACCAGTTTGACTGGCGTGAATCTGGTCGTCAGCGAAAACATCGCCTTCAAAGTAGATTACATCCATTTTTGCTTCTTCGTAGTTCATGCAAGTAACTCCTTTCGTACAATGGCTTAACTATTTGAACTAGTTGCATTGAGCAGTTCATTTACAGTAATATCTCTCGCCTCACCATAAACTGTTGTTCCGTCAAGCGTTGTCCATGTAGCCTGTACAGTTGTTTTACTTTCAAATCCTTTATTAGGGATGTTGATAAGGGTGCAAGTGATAAAGTACATTGAAAGACTGCTAAACTCGGTAGGCTTGTAAGTAACAACTTCATTACCATCTTCCCCAACTAGTGACATATATACAGTTTGGGATGTGTGGCTAATTGAATTACTGCCAACACTAATTTTGAATCCTACACTACTATAGTTTAGAGAATCCACAGTACTAACAAACCTAATGCTAGCAGTTTCGCTTTCTTCAGAAGTTTCAGTTGCCAACTGT
>JAJQHD010000048.1:90600-120800 GCA_021199855.1 Oscillospiraceae bacterium | reverse complement strand
GTCAAGACGTTTGCGTCTACGAATTTGGCGTAGGCATCTGCTTCCTCTGGGAATGAGGTCATTGCGGAATACTTTCCAGTTTCACTGTCGTATGAGTACCAACCGGCAAAGATGTAGGAGTGAGTAGACGTCTCCGAATATCCGTCATCGGTTACTGTAGTCTCAGTGAAAGTAAGAGATGTTTCCGGATAAGAATTTGTAGTGTAATAGTCGTCTCCGAAATACTCACTTGAAACCTTGAAGTACAATGTAGTCCCGCCTAACTCACTACTAATCATAGCAGGAACCTGAGTTGAACTGCCAGATACTCCAAGATAGAACGCCCCATCAGCAACTGTCAGCGCAATGCTACTTGTTATAGCATAGTCAACGCTGACGACGTTAGTAACATTGTCGGAACTATATCTGTTGACCATCAAGCCTGTCGCATCATCTGTAGTGTTTTCGTAATCTTCGTACCAAGCCAAAGATGAAAAGTCAACACCATCAGCATACATTAAATCTACAGCTATAAGTTTAACTGATACTGTTCCTGCGTCATAATCTTTCACAGAATAAACGTCATTACCAGCTTTAGAAGCAGTATTATCATAGATAGCTCCACCGGTCATGGTGAATACAGCATTACCATTACCTGCTACTACGTATACACCACCGCCATAGGTTGCACTATTGCCGGTGATAGTACCACTCTTCATTTCGAATTTAGCAGAAGCAGTGCCAGAAGCCGCCATTTCACCATAACCATAAACATAGACTCCACTACCGCTGTTATCTGATATGGTGCCACCGTTTAACGTAAATGTACATCCATCAAATACATATACACCAATGCCACCGTTACCGGTTATTGTTCCTCCGGTCATTGTGAACGAAGACATACCTTCGGTATTAATTGTCTCGTCATCCCAGCCCGGATACAAGTACACACCGCCACCGGTTGAACTTGTTATCGTTCCACCAGTCATAGTTATTGCTGTTCCAGCATCAACATAAACGCTATATCCCTTTGATGACGCAGAACCAGAAATTGTACCGCCATTTATGATCAAAGTGCTATTTCCACTTCCTGTTGAAGAATCATATATATATCCATCTGAACTCCAACGATAACCTGCAACTGAAACACCGCCAGTAATTGTACCACCATTGATAGTTATAGTGTTGTAACCATAGATATAAGTCCCAGCAGGTCGCCATCTTTATCAAGAGTAGCTAAAGTGTGTCTTATTGCTTTAAGACTTCCATCAAGCTTACCAGAACCAGCCGTACTCGAATCATTCAAAGTAAATGTAGAAGATTCAACAGTGATGTTACCTGTAAGGGTGTAACCTGCTAAGTCCAGAATAACATTGCTATCATATGCAACGGTTATTTCCTCATTCAAGTCCTCCAATGGTGCAACCGTGTCGCCTGAAGATGCGGCGTCGATGGCGGATTGGAGGGTGGAGTATTTAGCACCGGAGGTAGTATTCTGAGCGGTATAAGTTGTAGAATCATCTTCAACTACGGTATAATCAGTTTCAGTACCTCCCTCAACCATTTTATAACCGCTTGCGCAATAATCACTCACAGAGGACGAAAACTCGCCGCCAGTAATTGAAACCGTACCACTACCATCTGTTTCAACGCATGTTGTAGCATACATCAAGACATTTGAAATAGTAATTGCACTATTAGATGCTGAATAAACGCCGGTAGTTGTGTAGTCACTATAAGTTCCGCCACTGATTGTTACTTTACTGCTGTAAGTAGCATATACGAAATAGTCTGTAGCATAAATACTACCGGTTGAATAAACAGTGCTATTGTCAGTATAAATACCGTAAATTGGTTTCTTACTAAGACCTATATCTCCGCCTGAATAATTCACAATACTATTATTCGTGACATACAAGCCATAGGTGTTAGCATCGATAGTTGCTCCCGAGTTTATATTAACTGTACTATTGTCTGCATATATGCCATAAGAGCCAGTGGTACTACCGTTTATCTGGTATGAAACGCTAACGGTACTACTGTTTGTTGCATATACTCCATATGTCTTGCCGCAAACATCACCCGAAGATACCACCACGGTAGAAGAATTTGAATTGATTCCCGCATTATATCCATTTACAGTTCCATACACCTTTACAGTTCCACCGTTAGCAACGACAACTGCATTATATCCTGATACTTTGCCACCGCTTCCAACAGTAAGAGTACCGCCATTGACATAAATACCACTTACAGAAGATTCAGTTGCAGTTCCTATACCTTTATCGCCACAGTTCTTTACTGTTAGGGAACCCGTAACTTCAAATAAGTAGTTTCCAGAACCAGTAAAAGTTGAATCCGCTACTATTGAAGCATTTTGATTCAAGTTCAAGGTTATGTTTCCACTAATTGTCATGGAGCTTGTAAGCTTAATTATTGGCTCTGTGTTATTCCCATCTGTCAATATAACAACTTCTGATGCTTCAGCTGAATTAGCTACAGTCATTGCACCATCAAAAGTTTTGTAGTAGGAAGTCGTTGTACCAACCGTTACGCTTGCCGCATACTTTGAAGACAGATTAGTAGAATAAAGATACGTACCATTTGCATTAGTATATCTAACGTAGTCGTCATCTACATATTTTTCATTCCAATATGTACCTGTAACATAACTACTAAACACACCATAATTAATGTACAAGGTGCTATTCGCTGTTACAGTACCAGTATATGTACCGCCGTTAATGGTTACAGATCCGCTAGATACAGTAAGACTGCCAGAAAGAGTACCAGTTGCGCTAGTGCTGAACCCATTCTCAGTCGCAGTTGAGTCAGTAATTGTCAAAGTACCACCATTAACAGTAATCGGTGCAGACAAAGTGTATCCCTTAAGGTCAATAGTCGCAGTAACGCCTGATGCTACTGTTATTGAGTCTAAAGTCTCATTGCCAGTCAGCTCATATGTAGCGTTTTCCAGCACACCGCCGCTCGGAAATACGGAGTCACTAGCAGTTGCCATCAAAACTGGCACTGTTACCGTCTCTGTCTCCTCTACCTCACTTTCTTCCACATTTTCATCCGTCTCAGCAGAATCGGCGACAGTTGGCTCTTCGGATGAGGCTGAAGCTAGGGCTTCATCTACATCTGTCGCGAACGCGCCGGTCGGCAAGAGTGAGACGATCATTAAAACGCTTATTATTACGCAAATAAGACGTTTTGCCATAAAAAATTCCTCCTTAGTATGCCGGGGCAAATATAGAAAGCCGCCGGACATCTGATTTTTTCGGGGACAGCGCGACTGCGCCGGTTACCCCCGGGCGTCTGCATCTCCGAATTGTTTTTGTGGTTAAGCTTTTAGCAAGCCCTCCCCCACATATTTACATTATAATACTCCCCCTTAAACTTGTCAAGTACTTTTTTAAGGGGGAGTAAAATTTTTTTGTGGGGATTTAAAAAGAAATTTTTTACAGCCAGAGTTCAATCTGTATATGAAAAGTCTGCGCTGGAAGTAATTGTGTTGCTAACGACAATCTGCCCGTCGACAATGGCAAATACATTCCAATATCTGCCACTATACTGATCGGTTGGGACATTGAAACGGGCTACGAGCGTACTGCCCTGGTATACGCTGACTTTTGCCTCGGATGTGGCTAGCGATCCGTTTCCGGCATATAGATAAACATAGTAGTAATAAGGATCGGAGGAGGTCAGATTGAGGGTTATGGTTTCAGGACCATAGCTTGAAGTGTCGTCGACGTCAAGGTTGCAGACCTCGACGGAACCATCATATTCTGACTTATCAGAATAGTAGACATGGAAGGTAGAGCCGCTTGACAGGGTTCCTACAACGTGGGAATCGAGATCGCGGGGATTCTCTCCCCAGGTGAGAACCACTCTGAAGCTATCGCCAGAAAGAACAGGAGAGATGGTTCCGTTCTGGGACGAAGTTACACCATTCTGGACTACTAGATTCACTGTTGCTGAAATGTAGTCTTCCTTTTCAGCAAGCAAGGTATAGTTTCCTAAAGGAAGCGTCACCGAGTAGTCGCCGTCTTCATCTGTCATGATTGTTTCAATGACTTCGTCGGAACTGGTGTTATTCCATCCGGAACGAATCGTGAGGGTGACCTCCTCGACTCCGAGTCCGGTTAAAGCACTTGTTATGGTGCCTGTGGCAGTGCCGGTGGAGGTTTCCTCTCCCTGAACCATCAGATAAGTTTCCGCATATGTAACTTCGCTCTCAGACAGCTCAATATAATCATCAAAAGATATATAACCATCAGCAGAAATGACCACTCTGTATTCGTCAACCAGAAGGTAAACGGAGTATCTTCCTTCGGAATCAACCTCACAGTTTGCATACGCTGAATCTGAACCACTGCTGTAAATAGTGATAGTTGCGTTCTCAATCGGCGTAGTCCTGTCGGAAGCCTTGCAAACCACACCTGTGAGTGTCGTAAAACGGCTTGCATATGATGGATCGATTTCTTCAAGCAGTTCCATTATATCCGAGCTATCATCAGGACCGACATTTATAACTCCCTGTTCAAGAATTTCGATTGCGCGTTCGGTATCTCCCCTATCCAGATAAATTCGGGCAAGCTGAATATACCATTCGCTTTCCGTCGGATCAATTTCTATCAATTTTTCAAGGAGCTCTATTCTTACATCTTCATCATCTGAAAAGACTTCCAGAGCTGTTTTTAGAGTCTCTACAGCTGATTCAACATCATCAACGGCAACATATGCTTCTGCCAAACCCAAATACGCACTGGAATTTCTGGGCTCGACCTCGATGAGTTTATTGAAACAGACGATAGCCTTTTCATAGTTGAGATCGGTAAGATACTTCTCTCCGATATTCAGATACGCAATTGAAAGAGCCTGGTTTACTTGTATGCAGGATGTGAATAATGTCATTATCAGAGCTACCGACAAAATGATGGCAAACACCCTTTTCATAGCTATAAACTTCCTTTCCCGCTTTAATGTCTTTTCCAATATTGCGTCTCAGTGATGGAGGGCTGTTGCCAGCCTGCGTCCGGCATAGGCTGAGGATTCTGGTATCCTCCGGGAACATACGGCTGGACATAGTCGACTCTCACCGCTTCCCTGCCGAACTTGATGACATCTCCGGATTTTACAAGCACCGGATTATCCGCCAGCTAGTCATTGACGGTAGTCTTATTGGTGCTTCCGCAATGGACAACTGCAAGACCGGAGGCAGTGGCGATGATTCTGAACTGTTCCCGGGAGACGCTCTTGTCATCAAAATGGATGGAGGCGTACTCGGAACGACCGGCAAGAACCTCGCCGGCGATGTTCAGCGTCCAGGTATCGTTGAGATTATTGAGGCTGATGAGCCTTATCTCATATGTAATCCCGCCCGAAGCCGGCTGACGGACAGCCTGTGTTTTCTCATCATCCTGATAAGCGGCATAATCATAACTCTTCGCAGGCTTCTGATTCCTAGCCTTAGTTTTAGCAGACTTCTCCGCCTTCTGCCCCGGCTTTTTCCTGAACGTCGCGACCAATATCACCACCGCCGCAATAATCAACACCGCCGCACCAGCGAAACACCCTGCCACCAAAATAATATCTTTCATCTTAATTTCCTCCTGTTAGTTTATGCGTTCCATGGTTGTAACGCTGTAAATGTTGCCGGTGTCAGCGTAATACCAAGTAATTACACATTTCTGCACCTTGCCGTCACTGCCGTATTCATATTCATGCTCTAAAACATAAGTAGTAGTAACGCCGTCAACTGTTTCTGATCGAGAAATAACACTGCCATAAGCGTCATATGTATACTCATTCGTGGTAACCATGACCGTTCCATCCGTTGAACGCTGTGTTATAGTTGTCTTACTTGTCAAAGATTCTTCATCATACTCGTTCTCTGTCGTATAGGAAGCAAGCTCATGAAGTTCACCATCACTGCCCTCAAAACTTGCACCATATCCATCAGCAGAATAGTTTGACACTGTTTTTACAACATTTCCATCAGAATCATAATCACAATCATAAGTAACCCAATAGGTTGTTGTGCTTGAATCAGTACCCCACGTATATGTTCTCTTGGAAATATTGCCATGAGAATCATATTCATACTCTGTCTTATTGTAGTAAGAACCGTCAGCATTTCTTTCAATCCTAACAAGCAAATTTCCGTCTGTATCATACTCATACTCATATCTGTATGTACTTGTACTTGTGCTTGCATAAGTTGAGCCGCTATTATAAACACTTGTTTGGGTTCTGCTAATCATATCTCCATTAGAATTATACTCATATGTCGTCGTGAACGTATTTTTATAGTCTTCAGGATAGTAATCCACTTCTACCGTTTTCACTCTGTTTCCATTTGAGTCGTATTCGTGAATATATTCTTGAATAAATGAATCGTACTCATCATTCTCTCTTACTAAATTGCCGTTCGAATCATATTCTCTTGTGTGCAGAGAAGTGGACGTCGTCCCATCAGCATAGTAAATTTTGCCTGTATTTACTTGAATCATACCGCTTTGACTGTATTCATAAGAGTTGACTAAATTACCATCTTCATCATATATATAATAACTTGTAGTAACAAATCCTGTCAGGTCTGGTGAGAGTTGTTCGAGGAGGGCTTCAATTTCGGTAGTATCCGAAGCCTTTTCTAAGCCTTCTCTGAGGATGGCTATGGCGGATTCGGTGTTGCTCTGGTCGATATAGATGTAGGCTATCGTCAGGTACCATTCGGCATTGGTTTCGTCTATCTCTATGAGCTCTTCGGAGAAGTCGATTTTGGTGGTGTCGTCTTCAAAGCTGTTCAAGCCCAGCTCAAGGGTGTCTACGGCGGAGGAGATGTTGTTTTTGTCCTCGTAGACTTCGGCAAGCTCAAAGTACCAGTCGGTGGTACCGGAATCGATTTCTATGAGCTTGTCGTAGAGCTTTGTTTTATCGTCGCCGACATCGTCCATGCCTTGCTTAAGAGTTGAGATGGCAGAGGTTCTGTTGCCCGCGTCGACATATACCTGCGCCAGGTCTAGATACCAGTCAACATTGGCGGGATCAAGAGCAATAAGCCTTTGCAAAAGCAGAATCAGGCTGTCACTGTCAGTAACGGCATTCACGCCGTCGCTCAGAACAGCTATGGCTGAACCGGTGTCTTCCCTGCCCTCATAAATGTCTGCAAGAGTTATGTACCATTCGGAAGTTGCCGGGTCAATTTCTATGAGCATTTCGAGAAGCTCGATTGTGACTTCTTCGTCGTCCGAGAAGACATCTAGAGCAGTTCTGAGAAGCTCAATGGCTGATTCGACGTCGCCTAGACCGACATAGGCTTCTGCCGCGCCCATATAGGCACGGGAATTGCGAGGCTCTACCTCGATAACCTTGTTGAAGTAGACGATTGCCTGCTCGTAGTCAAGATCGAGAAGATACTTTTCGCCAAGATTCAGGTAGGTCGAAAGCAGCGCTTTGTCAATTGAAGCGCAGGATGTGAACATGGTCGCCGTAAGGACAACCACCAGGATGATTGCTAATAATTTTTTCATTATAATTTCCTCCTTATCCCCAGGATGTGCCGTCAAGCATACCGGAGGTGTCTGCTCTGTTGGTATTGAAGTTACTCAGGTCAAGCTCCGTGAGAGAACTGCACCTGCAGAACATGCGATACATTGTGGTTACTTCCGAAGTGTTGAAGCTACTCACATCAACAGTTTCCAAAGATGTACAACCATAGAACATGCAATACATGCTCGTTACATTGCGAGTGTTAAAATTGCTGAGGTCGAGAGATTTAAGTGACTCACAGCAATAGAACATGTTGCTCATCGTTGTAACCCGGGAAGTATTGAAACTGCTCAGGTCAAGAGACTCAAGAGATTCGCAGCAGAAGAACATGTCTCTCATATGGAGAACTCTGGATGTGTCGAAGCTTGTCAGGTCGAGATATGTGAGCAAACTACAGAACTCAAACATGTAGTCCATATCGAAGACCTTGGAAGTGTTAAAGTTGCTCAGATCAAGCGATGTCAGAGAGCTACACGCTCCGAACATCGAATCCATGCTTGTGACGTTTGAGGTGTCAAAGCTTGAGATGTCTAGATATGCAAGGGAACTGCACGAGTCGAACATCGCCGCCATGTTCTCAACTTTTGAAGTGTTAAAACAGCTTAAATCAAGCGAAGTCAGAGAACTGCAATGGTCAAACATGTATGCCATATCGGTAACATCAGATGTATCAAAGCAGTTATTGAAGTTGATCTCTGTCAGTGAGAAGCAACCGTGCTGTTCACCGTTTTCATCGTTCCAGGAATATCTGAACATTTCCCTGGCATCCTCATCAGCCTTGACTCCGCCGTCACCTGCCACATAGAGATGCGTCCCGTCAAGCCATCCCAGAACACTACCATCACTATTAAGAGAGAAGTCCCAGGCATCCTCGGGAGCGTCCGCAGTTGAATCCAGGAAATCAATCACGGTTATATCGCTCTTGGTGGAATAAACGAAGTTTCTGATCATATTATTGTCAAGGACATTACCGCTCACCCTGGCGGTGCTGGCGCTTATGCTGATACCGGTGAAGCTTGCAAGGAGCTTTCTTAAGTCCGATTTGTTGGAAGCATTCTCTATGCCCTGCTTGAGCACTTCGATCGCCCTGTCATCCTCGCCCCAGGTTATGTATATCTGAGCCAGTTCGAGATACCACTCCGCCGTTGTCGGGTCAATCTCGATAAGCATCTCAAGAAACTCGATCCTCGCGTAATCTTCATCCCAGAAGACATCAAGAGCATTCTCAAGCGTCTCAATAGCCGAATCAGTATCGCCCATCCCCTGATAAGCCTCCGCGATTCCAACATAAGCCTGAATATTCTTCGGCTCCACGTCGATAACCTTGTTGAAGTTGACAATAGCCTTCTCATACTTCATATCCGAAAGATACTTCTCGCCATAGTCCAGATACCAAGACGCCAAAGCCTTGTCCACCCGGGAGCAGGATGTGAAGAGGGTTATTGTAAGAACGATTGCTAGGATTAGGGATAGTAGCTTTTTCATTTTGGGTTCCTCCTGTTTACTCGATATCTAAAAGAATAGTTGTCAGATGATGTCCCGTATGACCATACATAACGGTGCCTGTCACTTCAAGGTGTTCGCCAAGCAAATTACTTCTTATGTAGTTCTCTGTGTATGGAAGTATAAGCTGAATCTCGTCTATTTCCATAACCTCTCCATCATAACCCATAAAGTCATTGTAAAGGCTTCTTGTAATCGGTTCATCTAAAACGAGTACATACGCTGTCCCATAGTTATCAGAGTTAATTTCATAATAACGATCTATCAGGGTTCCTGATACTGTCAATTCGTCATCATCGTATAGTGGCTCAGCATCTATGTCTTCCACCACAGTTATCATGGCAATCGGCACTTCGCTTTCGCATGATAAAGCAGTATCGAATACCCAGTAACCATTTACGTAGCTATAAGTGAAAGTACTACTGAAAATCCCTATCCCCTCATAACATTCATACAAATAAACCTTGTACGATGTATCACTGAGTTTCCTTACAGTAATCTCATAATAGTCTGGAGGTCCGATTCCACCAAGTCCTTCTGTACCGGAGACATAAAGAGCACCATCCTGCTCTATCCACTCTTTCACATTAATCAATTCTTCTGCAGCATCTGCCGTGAAATACTGCTGTGTCAAAGCCCTGACATCATCAAGTGTTGTTATTTCCTCTTCGGATACGCGCTCATATGTATAATAGTCACCGTAATACGGCGCCCAAATTGTATCGGTCTTGTCCGTATGCTGATTATCCCAGAACCAGTTCCAGGCAAAAATACTTGCTTCATTTATTGCCGCGCCAATGTCTTCGGCTGTGATTTCTGAGGATTCTTCTTGTTGTTCTTCCTGCTCATCCTGCACGACCTCATCCACTGGCACTTCATCCTCTGTTTCGGCTTTGCTTTCTCCCAGAAGCTCACTGAGCATCGCCTGAAGCACGGTTGGATCATCAACGACAGCTATGCCTTGTTCGAGGATAGCAATTGCGCTGTCAACATCACCCATGGCGACATAGGTTTCTGCGGCACCCAAGTAAGCGCTCTCGTTTTTGGGCTCTACTTCGATGGCTTTATTGAAGCAAACGATGGCTTTCTCATAATCGAGGTCGGTGAGGTATTTTTCGCCGAGGTTGAGATATGAAGAGACAAACGCCCTGTCCACCATTCCGCAGGATGTGAAAGTGGTCGTAACTAAGACTATCGCAAGAATAATTGATAGTAACTTTTTCATGTTGATTTCCTCCATGTATATTGATTTTATAGCTTTCTCAATTAGTGTAAACTAGAAAATGGGGTAAATGTTATCTCAACGGTTGTATATGAATTGATAATTTCAGAAGCTTTTTCTTGGGTGATGGGGATGTAGTTTTCTTCGCTGAAGGACATACTGCCGTCGCTCGATTCTGTTCCAGTAACACAGTAGAAGTATGGATTGTCTTCATCATATAATCCGTCGTATATAACAGCCTCAATAAACGATAATCTTCCGTCCCTAGTAATTGAATAGTATTCATAGCTGGAGTTTGCCGCACCTGCCGAGCCATCAAAATAGATTTTACCATCTTCACACAAATAGTAGGATGACCTTTCAGTGCCTGAAACTATCAGGGTAACTTGTCCATCAACTATTGTATATAAATCAATAAAATATCCTCGCCAGTATGGCTCACACTCACCTATGAGTAACTCCATTACCCTGTCACCGTTAATATCCACATATGTATACCCGATTTCAGATAACTCATAGCCATTTTCGCAATAAAGATAGTTCAGCCCGGCTTCTTCAAGCTGTTCAAAGTTCCACTGCTCCGAAAGAGCTGTATAGAGGGTTTCGAGAACATCGTCGTACAAGTAAAGCAAGTCTTCTTCATCCTGCGATTCGCTTGTTGATGATGTAACTTCTCCCTGCCCATTCTCATCCTCACCGACCATAGGCTCCGCTTCAGCTTCTTCATTCTCCCCTATTTCATCAGACGCTATGCTACTATCATCAGTTGCCACCTCTTCACTTTCCACTTCACTCTCTCCCACCAGCTCACTGTGCATCGCCTGAAGCTCGGTCAGGTCATCAACGACAGCTATACCTTGTTCGAGGATGGCTATTGCGCTGTCAACATCACCCATGGCGACATAGGTTTCAGCGGCGCCTAAGTAGGCGCGATCATTTTTGGGCTCGACTTCTATGGCTTTGTTGAAGCAGACGATGGCTTTTTCATAGTCAAGGTCGGTGAGATATTTTTCGCCGAGGTTGAGATATGAAGAGACAAATGCCCTGTCCACCGTTCCGCAGGAGGTGAAAATGGTCATGGTTATGGTTAGTGCAAGGATTAGGGACAATAGGTTTTTCATGGGTCCTCCTGATTAATTGATACGGGTTTGATATGTAACACTGTATAAGTCTCCGTTACTCTTATACTCATAGATCCTCTTTGACAATATATTTCCTTCGATATCATAACTATAGGAATATTCAAGATGGCTCTCTACATATCCTCTTGAATCAGTCTCAATTACGCTGATAATATTGCCATATGAATCTCGCTCATAGGCATATTCATATACGTATTCTATGTCATCTAGATAATTATCCGCCAACATATACGAGCCGTAAAATGTTTCCCTGATAATTTTTCCATAAGAATCGTATTCATAAAGACGAGCGAAATCGTCTTGAGCCATTCCTGTTGTATGTTCGAAAACACTTATCAGGTTTCCGTCAGAATCATATTCATATTCTGTGGAGCTTGTCTTAGTTTCAACCTTAATCAGTCTACCTGCAGAATCATACTCATACACATCTTCATAAACATACTCCCGTGATACAGTAGAACCAACTATGTATCTGACCAGATTATTATCGTAATCATACTCATAACTTCCGGAGTCTATGTAATCCACACTTCCATCATCGCTATAAAATATATTCTCAAAACTTACAACATCTCCTCTTGAGTTGTATTCTGTTATGTCACAAAAATATATAGTTCCGTCAGAATGATAGCCTGATCTCTGTGTTAGATTTCCATTTGCGTCATATTCATATTCTATCCATCCATTAGTGCTACCATCAGAATGATAATCAACTTTCTTGGTTATATTTCCATTGGCGTCAAGTTCATATTCCTCACAATAGCTTACGCTACCGTCTGCGTTGTATTTTGTGTATTTTGTTATGTATCCATTGGAATCATACTCGTATTCGGTGAAGTAATCCAGAGTTCTGATAAGATTTCCTTCGGAATCATAAATATATGTCTTGCCCGATTTTACGTTTCCACCAGCATCATATTCAAAATACTTTGTCATATTTCCATCGGAATCATATTCGTATGTACACCACGAAGTTGTCCTCCCGTTAGAATCATATGTTGTATGTTTAATCTCATTTCCAATTTCATCATACTCATACTCTGTGTGTGATTCGACGCTTCCATCCGAGTTATAGTAAAACACAGTCGTCGTCACAAACACCGGCTCGGTTGTGAATTCCTCAATTGTTTCCTCTTCTCCCGGCGTGGCATTTTCATCCTCCACCAGGTCGTCCTGCACAGTATCATCCGCAACCGCTTCATCCTCCGCTTCGGTTTCGCTTTCTCCCAGAAGCTCACTGAGCATTGCCTGAAGCTCTGTCGGGTCGTCGACGGATTCTATGCCTTGTTCGAGGATGGCTATTGCTGAATCTATATCACCAACGGCAACATAAGCCTCTGCCGCACCGAGGTAGGCGCGCTCATTTTTGGGCTCTACTTCGATGGCTTTGTTGAAGCAGACGATGGCTTTTTCGTAGTTAAGGTCGGTGAGATATTTTTCACCGAGGTTGAGATAGGCTGAGGTGAAAGCCTTGGATCCCTCTGCACAGGAGGTGAAGAGGGATAAGGCTAAAACAACGGTTACTATGACGGCAAGAAGCTTTTTCATGTCTTTTTCAGTTCCTTCCAATTTGTAAATTCACTTCGGCGAAATGCCGTATTCCTCGTTAAGCTTTCTCCTGAGCCTCTTGCGGCTTCCTGAGAGAACGACTATAACGATGATGGTTGCAACTAATGTAACTGCGATTCCCAAAAGTCCTCCGTAAAAGAGAAGTTGTCCTGGTGTAAAGCTCATATTGGTACCTCCTTATTCAAACCAGCCGTTTGCTTCGAGCTGAGCTATCAAAGTTTCAAGCTGCTGCATATCTGTGTCTATGGTTTCTGTGGTGAGATTTGCTTCGTAAAGCTCTTTAGCCTGTTCGTAATACTCTTTTGTCTTAGTATAGTCACGCTCTTCGTTCGCAAGCTCCGACTGCATGTCCGCCTCTACAAACGCCATTCGCATTGGGACACGGTAATCAGTCGGGAACAGCTCGCTCATTTCCTCGAGCATGTCCATCGCTTTGTCGAAATCTCCGACTGTCTGGTAGAGAATAGCGAGGTTCTGCATTATGTGGAACTGCGAAGATACGCTTTCATTCAGGTCTTCGAAAACAGAGATTGCTCCTTCATATGCTTTGACGCTTACATAAGCATCCGCCAGGCGCTCCTTCATTTCGTTTACGCAACTGAGCGGAATTCTCTTCAAAGATTCGGTCAGAAGCTCCACAGATAATCCTGCCTTGCCTTCAAGCTTATAGATTTCATCGGTGGTTCTGTAAGCTCTGTAGAGGAGATACTTGTCGCTCGATTCACTGATTACCTCTTTGAAGAGCTCAACGGCGAGGTCGTAATCCTGTTCTGCGAAAGCAATTTCTGCGGAAGTAAAGCTGAGCGAAACCTCATCGAGTCCAAGATCCTCTGCTATTCCTATAATCTCCTCTGCCTTTTCTACATATCCGGTTCTTACAAGGCAAACGGCAAAGTCACGATAATAGGTAGCATTGTCGGTGACATATTGCGTTGCAACTGCGAAATAATCCCTTGCTGTCGCATAGTCGGGATCACCCGTCTGATAATAGTAGCAGTTTGCAAGGATATAGTAGATGTCACCGAAGCTGTGCTGATACTCCTCCACTGACTGGAACTCAGCTATGTTTCCGAGATTGTCCTCAATAAAGTCACGGCAAGCAGTGATGTCGTCATCCGCCCAAAGGCGCTCTGCCATTGCGAGATACGGGTCAATTCTGTCCCAATATAGCGACAACGCCTCATCATACAGCTCATATGGATCTTCGGCAGTTTCAATCTCGCGAACAAGAGTATAATATCTCTCCTCTTTCTCCTGCGCCATTACGCCATAACCGGCAATTGTAGTTGAGATGAATATCACGAACAGTACCGGCAAAATTACCGCCGCCGCTATTTTCTTCAACTGAGAAACACGCCAGCGCGCATCATGCTTGTGGATATTGGCAATAGCAGTCTTCAATGCTTCGGCACTGGAAATTCTTTCTGCAGGATTTTCCTTAAGCGACTGCTCAATTATGTAGACGATACCCTCGCTATAGTGTCCAAACTTTGAAAGAGGTTCAATTGCAGACGGAACCACAGGTGGGTGAACTCCGCTCAGAAGATGATACATAGTAGCTCCAAGGCTATAGATGTCAGAAAGCTTCCAGTCAATCCGGGTATCATCTATCGGACGGTAATCATCGAGCGGAGAAGTTATATCATCCACGAGCTCAGTGGTCTCACCGCCCACGCGTTCAGTGGTTTCATTGTCAAGTCTTTCTGTGGCGTTGGGATCAGAGCTCCTTACATGCCTGTCGGAATGCTCATAACGAATCGGTGCGGAGAAGAACGCCTTATACTTCTCGTAAATCGCATACTGTTCAGGCGAACAATATCCCAAAGAACGGCTGATCAACTGAACATCATTTCCGGAAACCAGAGCCGCATTGAAGTCAATCAGGCAGACATCGCCGTTCGGCAAAAGCATTATATTTCCCGGCTTGATGTCACGGTGGCAGATATTGTTCTTGTGGAGCACCTCTACCGCCGAAGCAAGCTGAGCATACCACTTGACCACCTGCGCCTGCGTAAATGTAGCTCCATTCTTCAGAAGCTTATCAAGACTCTGTCCCTCGATAAACTCCATAACAGTGTAAAACTGTCCGTTCTCGTTCAGAAAGTCATAAACCTGCGGCAGGAATTCACTCTTGACATTCT
The DNA here is from genome assembly GCA_021199855.1 of Oscillospiraceae bacterium. Taxonomy (GTDB): domain Bacteria; phylum Bacillota; class Clostridia; order Oscillospirales; family Ruminococcaceae; genus Faeciplasma. The sequence continues at coordinate 105,687 of JAJQHD010000048.1, read as the reverse complement.
TAAGTGCATCCCTCTCCTGTGAACTGCCGTCAGCGTTAAACAAGGTCTTGATAACGACCCACTTCTGCAAGTTAAAGTCCCAAGCCTTAAACACCGCTCCACCACCGCCAGCTCCCAGCTGTTCGGTGATGCGGTAACGAGGATTGGATATTACGGGGATTTCTATAGTTTGATTATTTGGCATTTTAGAGTCCTCCTTGGCTTTTAGTCGAAGATTGTATATAAGAACATCCAACTAGTATCTGCATTTGTCATATCAAAGCTTGAAATATCAAGAGTAGTTAGAGAGCTGCACTGATAAAACATATAACTCATATTCGTCACATTTGATGTATCAAAGCTGCTTAAGTCTAGCACGACAAGTGACTTGCATTGATCAAACATGCTTCCCATGTCAGTGACTTTTGATGTATCAAATCCGCTTAAATCCAGCGTAACAAGAGAATTACACCCAGCAAACATTCCACTCATGTCTTCAACTTTAGAAGTATCGAACTTGCTCACATCAATAGATTCCAATAAATAACAGCCACTAAACATGGATCCCATGTCAACCACATTTGATGTATCAAAGTTGCTCAAATCTATTGAGGAAATATTCCGGCATTCGTAAAACATTCCACCCATATATACAACATTAGACGTATCAAAGTTACTGACATCAAGTTCTTCAACTAAGACGCAGAAGCAAAACATATCACTCATATTAGTTACTTTTGATGTGTCGAATCCACTTACATCCAAAGACTGTAATTTCGATTGACTGCCACCGCCCATTATTATGTATTCGGCAAGCTCAAACATCGCTCTCATATCAGTCACGTTGGAAGTATCAAATCCGCTTACATCTAATTCTGTGATTGATCTGCAACCCCTGAACATACAAGACATATCAGTAACATTTGAAGTGTCGAAGTTGCTGACATCAAGTGTTATAAGTTCGCTGCCGTGGTCAAACATAGACCTCATATCTACAACATTCGATGTGTCAAAACAGCCGTTAAAATTGATTTCCCGCAAAGTTCCTTCATAGTCACCGTATTCATCTTTATATGAATATCCACTAAACAATTCGCTCGCATCCTCATCCGCAATAACACCTCCATCTCCCGCAACATAGAGGTGTGTCCCATCAAGCCATCCAAGCACGCTTCCATCACTATCAAGTGAGAAATCCCAGGCATCTGCCGGCGCACTATCAAGAGAATCAAGGAAATCGATTTCGGTAATAGTGGTCTTATCAAAGTATGTAGGACTATGAAGCATATCGTTATCGAGCAGACTGCCACTGGTTTCAGCAATAGTCTCAACTTCAACCACCTCCCCATTCATGAGTTGCATGAGTAGAGCCGCTATTTCGGTAATGGTGCTGGCGTTTGTCAAGCCCTGTTGCAAAACCTCTATAGCCTTGTCGGTATTCTCTTGATTTATGTAAATCTGCGCCAAATCAAGATACCACTCCGCCGTGGTCGGGTCGATTTCTATGAGCATTTCGAGAAGCCCTATTGTGACGGATTCGTCATCAGAGAAGACTTCAAGAGCTGTCTTGAGAATGTTGATGGCGGACTCGGTGTCGCCTAAACCGATATAGGCTTCCGCCGCTCCCATGTATGCCCGGGAGTTGCGAGGCTCGACCTCAATGACCTGGTTGAAATAAACGATTGCCTGTTCATAGTCAAGGTCTAAAAGATACTTCTCGCCGAGGTCTAAAAGCTCCGTGGCGGTCAGGGCAGTCTTTGGCTTGCCGCAGGAAGTGAAGGTTGTAAGGATCAGCACTAGGGCTAGGACGATAGAGAATAGTTTTTTCATATTGGGTTCCTCCTTATTATTTTGTACTCCATGGTTCAATTACTTTACAAGAGAGTGGCTCCAATAGCCATAAGTGACATTACCATCAGAATCATAGTTCGCACAACTTCCATCATCCTGAAGTTCACTCCAACAATCAACGCTACCATCACTGTTGTAAATCGTTGTCCTTATCAAATTGCCATTTGAATCATATTCATATTCTTGCCAAATACAAGTTCCATCCGATTGATATTTCGACAATTTAGTCATGTTGCCATTTGAATCATATTCATACTCATACCACCATGATATACTGCCGTCTTTGTTATAGATGATCGATTTGATTTCTTTTCCATCAGAATTGTACTCATATCCATACCAAAAATTTACGGAGCCATCTTTATTGTACCTTATGTACTCAATGTTGTTTCCATTTGAGTCATACTCATATTCGTCCCATAATGCAATCGATCCATCTGCTGTGTATTCAGTGTATCTGCTTATATTTCCGTCTTGGTCATACTCGCGCTCAGACCATCTATATACTTCTCCAGTAGAATCATACAACAGATGTTTAGTTTCGTTGCCACTTGCATCGTATTCGTATGAGTCTCCAATGCTACCATCCGAATGATAGTTAGTCTTTTTTATCATATTTCCATCTGAATCATATTCGTAGTCAGACCAATACTTTATGCTTCCATCCATATCATAATGAGCAATCTTTGTATAATTTCCATTAGAATCATACACATATTCCATGTAGTCATCAGACGTGTATGTAATGAACTTTATCCTGTTTCCATTCGAATCATACTCATTAATCCTCTTAATGTTTCCATCAGAATCATAAGCTGTCTCTTTAACCACATTTCCATCTTCATCGTACTCATACTCAGTATAACTTCCATCTAAGTTGTACGTTACAGCTGGATATTCATCTTTTTGTGCCTCAACATCATTTGAATTATCATTTTCAGTCACAGAGGGGATTGTACCTGCATCTGTACTACTCTCTTCAGGTTCCGCTTCCGAATTATCAGTGCCCTCATCCTCCGCTGTTTCGCCTTCCTCGGAATCTGCTTCATCCTCATCAGAATTTTGTTCTTCAGTAGCATCGCTATCATCTTCAGAATCATCTGCCACCGCTTCAAGCAACTCTTCAATTTCCTCTGTACTCTCTGCATTATCGAGTCCTTGCTGAAGGACGGAATACGCTGTTTCAAGATCACCTTGACTAATATACATCTGTGCCGGCTCTATGTACCAAATGTAGTTGCCCGAGTCAACCTCAGCGAGCTTTTCGTAGACTTCGAGAGTGGTGATTCTGTCGTCAGAAAAGATCTCAAGGGCTGATGTAAGAACTTCTACTGCAGACTCAGTATCTCCTAATGCTGAATAGGCTTCAGCTAAGCCAATATAAGCTCGCGCATTGTTCGGCTCGACCTCAATGACCTGATTGAAGTAGACGATGGCTTGCTCATAGTCGAGATCAAGGAGATACTTTTCACCGAGGTCGAGGAGCTCCGTTGCGGTCAGGGCAGTTTCGGACTTGCCGCAGGAAGCGAAGAGAGTTATGGTTAAAGTGATTGCCAAGATTATCGCTAATAATTTTTTCATATTGTTCCTCCATAAATGGTCTTGTTTGGGACTTTTCAGGGGTTTGTTCCACATCTTAATAAACCCAGAAAGCCGGTTTGCGCCGGCTTTTGGGATATAGGAAGTTTACATGGAGAAGTCGATATAGAGCACCTTCCATGAGCCCTTTTCTTTGGTAAAGGTTATCTGCATGGTCTGGGTGTCCTTAAGGCTTCCCGATTTGGATGATGCTGTGACTGTAACTTCGGCAATTGCGACTTTCTTGATAATGTCCGTGTCAAATGTGCCGTACTTCGCCGCAAGAGTTGACTTGACCTCATTAAGATATCTGTCCGAAGCGATATAGCAATCTTCAATCTCATATGTAAGCTTGTAGTTATAGCCTACATAGTAGTCGAATGCTTCGAGGCTGTCGTCAATCTTTGTCTGGAAATAATAGTCGGCGTAAGAAGAGTAGGAATAGTCGTACGATTCACTGGCGTTTTTGACAATCTTGTCAATGTCATAGTTGATGTACGCTTTCACCGTTTTCTTCAGAAGACCCTTGTAGCCTGAATTTACCGATGCAACACATATGCCAGTAATGAGTAGGACTACCGCAATCACCACGCATATAACCGCCGCAACTATGCCTTTCTTCGGCTTGTTTGCCTTTACCGGCTTGACCACAGGTTTAACCTCAGGCATGTCCCCACAAGGCATTCCGCAATTTCCGCACACCCGGTCGTTATCCTCCAACCTCATTCCACAATTTCCACAAAATTTTGCCATAATAATCTTCCTTTCAAATATTTATATAATATCAGTTTACTTGGGACTGATATCTGATACTGTATGTATAGCCGTCGCTGTATGTTGTAGTTATTTTCGAGATTACTTCTCCATTTGAATTGTACTCATATTCGCTGGAATAGTCCATGCTTGCAGAGCTCTGATACCATGTCCCGTCTACAGAATACAATTCGTATTCATCGGAGCTGCTTCTTGTACGACTTAAAATGTTTCCGTATGCATCATACTCATATTGGTATTCACGCCACCAAGTCACACTTCCATCAGCTTCGTATACTGTACTCTTTGTCTGATTTCCCGCCGAATCGTATTCGTACACACAGTAAGACTTGAGACCTACAGTACTATATATTTTGCTCTTCGTTTTTTTGCCAGATGAATTATATTCATACTCATACCAACATTTGACCGAACCGGCTGAATTATGTATATAGTACTTTATCTCGTTGCCGTCTGAATCATACTCATATGTATACGAAGCACTTATACGCCCGTCAGAATTATACGTTACCCGCCTTGTCCGGTTGCCGTCTGAATTGTACTGGTATTCATACCAAGTGAGGATATCTCCGCCTGAGCCATAGCTGATATACTTTGTCTCGTTACCGTTCGAATCGTATTCGTACTCACTTGAGTAAGTAACGGTTCCAGCAGAATTGTAGATGGTAAACTTTATCAGATTACCATTTGAATCATACTCAGATTCAGTCCAGGAGTAGGCAATTCCGTCCGAAAAATAGCATGTTTCCAATGTCTCGTCGCCATTTGAATTGTATTCATATTCATAACGGGAGGCAATGCTTCCGTCAGTGTTATAGCATATTTCCCTGACTATGTTTCCGTCCGAATTGTATTCGTACTCATACCAGCCAAGGTTCTCTCCATCACCACTATAGTATGTTTCCTTGATCTCGTTTCCATCCGAATCGTATTCGTATTCATACACTTCATCGATAACGCCTTCTGAGTAGCAATACAGTTCAGATATCATATTGCCATCTTTATCATATTCATACTCCCCGCTCCAGCTAAGGCTTCCGTCGGAATTATAATAATACTCCGCAGTTGTCGCCAAAATCGGCTTTTCATCGGATGTATTCTCCGGTGCAAGAAATGTAGCATCGCAAGAAGTGAAGAGGGCAAGTGTGAGGGCGATAGATAGGATTATTGATGGTAGTTTTTTCATTATTTGCCTCCTAATTAGTTGATGCGAGTCTGGTATTCGATGCTGTACAGAACACCGTCTTCGTATGTAGTGATTGTCTTGGAAACTATTTTTCCGTTTGAGTCGTAGGTGTATTCATAGTAGATATCGTCTCCACGGTGAAAAGTTACAACCTCCATTAGTATCCCTGCTACAAAAGTCATTGTGGGTTCTGCGGCACTAGAAGCATCTATTTTATACCTAACCACATTTCCATTCGAGTCGTATTCGTAATTATATTCTCCCCACCAAGTGGCATCTCCATTTGAATCGTATTTTGTACTCTTGCTCACTTTTCCATATGAATCGTATTCATACTCATACCAGCATTCTGAGCCATTGTAGTTGTAAGCACTCCTTGTAAGGTTTCCACTTGAATCGTATTCATTCTCAATAAAATAGCTAATACTTCCATTTGAATCGTAGTTGACTTGCTTTATCTGATTACGATTTACGTCGTATTCGTACTCACGCACCGAAGAAACACTTCCATCGGATTTATAGTAAGTGTCTTTCACCTGATTACCGTTTGAATCGTATTCATATTCATCCCAACTGCTAACATTTCCATCTGAACCATAGTAAATTCGCTTTGTCAGATTGCCTCTTATGCCATACTCACATTCATACCATGTGCTAACACTTCCGTCTGAATCATAGTTGATTTGTTTTATCTTGTTTCCGCTAGAGTCATATTCATACTCTATCCAATCAAGGACACTTCCGTCTGAGAAGTATTCTTTATATGATACCACATTTCCGTTAGAATCATATTCATACTCGGATTCATATGAATCGATGCTTCCATCTGAATAGTAACCCGTAAACATTATCTCATTTCCGTTTAAGTCGTACTCGTACTCGCGTCCCCAGTTCATACTTCCATCTGAATTATAGAAATACTCTGCTGTCGTCACAAACACCGGTTCTTCTGTTTCTTCGGCAACAGTTACTTGCTCTGGAACCGCGTTATCAGTATCTCCTTGAACGTCATTCTCTCCTAACAACTCCCTGAGCTTTGCCTGAAGTTCGGTTGGGTCATCAACGGCTTCTATGCCTTGTTCTAGAATGGCTATGGCTGAGTCGATATCGCCGAGGGCGGCGTATGCCTCTGCGGCGCCTAGGTAGGCGCGCTCGTTTTTCGGTTCTACTTCTATAGCCTTGTTGAAGCAGACCAGCGCTTGCTCATAATTCAGGTCGGTGAGATATTTTTCGCCGAGGTTAAGATATGTAGAGGCGAAAGCCTTTTCCGTTGCTCCGCAGGAAGTGAAAAGAGTCATGGTAAGCGTTATGACCAGGATTATGGATAGTAGTTTTTTCATTTTGAGGTTCTCCTTACTGTATTGTATCGTTAAGCGTATCTGTTAGATAATCTCCCCACTCGCAAATGAACACTTTTCCTCCATTCACAGTTGAGCCGTTGAAGTCTCCGTCATTCCATGTTCCGTCCGAATACTTGTAATAGAACATGGCATAATCTTCATTGGAGCTTTCGCTGTTCGGCTCGTTTTTGTGCCAGTTGATGTAGGCGATGCTTTCTCCGTTGGTCCATACCCAGGTTCCCTCTTCGTCTTCATCGCTTAACCCGATATAAGCACTGCTGTATCCCTGAGAAACAATATAATTGTACAAAAATTCATTCTCTTCTTCCGAACTTATCGTTGCCAGATACCCGTTCAGCGATTCACAGTAAGCCTTCGCGTCTTCCCAGGAAGTTACCGACTCAATGTCATACACATAATAATAGTGTCCGTCATATTCTCCTGCTCCATCCGGCACCAGGTCAAAATTGTATTGCTCAACAACCTCTTCTTCATCCTCACCCAGAAGCTCCATAAGCATCACCTGAAGCTTAGTTGGGTCGTCGACGGTCTCTATTCCTTGCTCAAGAATCTCTATTGCTGAATCAATGTCTCCCATAGCGACATATGCCTCTGCGGAGGCGAGATAGGCACGCTCGTTTTTAGGTTCTACTTCGATAACCTTGTTGAAGCAGACCAGCGCTTGCTCATAATTCAGGTCGGTAAGATATTTCTCGCCGAGATTCAGATATGACGAAACGAAAGCTCTGTCCGCAGCTCCACATGATGTTAATATAGTCATGGTTATCATGGCGACCAGAATCAGAGATAACAGCTTTTTCATCAGTTTCCCTCCACAGGTTTCGGGGTGAGAGAGGACTTGGCGTCCTCTCTCGATTGAATTGGGTCAGTTGTGCATCGGTTTGCCACAGCTGGTGCAGAATGCGAAATCGCCGGGAACTTCGGCTCCACAGTAGGCGCAGACCTTGCTGGATGCTTCCTCTGGCATTGTTTCAGGCTCTGCCTGCTTTGGCATTTCCTTAAGAGATGCGCCGCAGTTGGTGCAGAAAGCACCTTCCTCTTCGATTACTACTCCGCATGACGGACAAGTCTTTACGGCTGGAACCGGTTCTTCAGGAACTGGTTCAACGGGTGCAGGTTCGACAGGAGTTGGCTCAGCTGAAACCGGCTCAAAAGTAATCGGCTCTTCAGGGACTGGCTCGAACGGAACTGCTTCAGCAGGAACTGGCTCTTCCGAAACAGAATTGAAGGGATTTGCTTCAGCTGAAACTGATTCCGTCAAGGTCAGATCTACGGGAGCTGGGGTTTCCTCAACCTTCGGCTCTTCTGCGGGAACTTCAGGAGTGTTGTCAGGCTCCGGCACTGGTACAGGTGCAGGTGCAGGGGCTGGCATAGAAGCTGGCTGAGCAACAAATGGAGTTCCGCAGTTGGTGCAGAACGCGTAGCCGTCAGGGACAATTGCTCCACAAGCTGAACAATGCTGACCCTGAGGTGCAGGTGCTGGTGCAGGTGCCGGCACTGGCATCGGGTTGCCACAATTGGTGCAGAACTTCATGCCTTTTGCGACTGATGCTCCACAATTCGGGCACTTGACCACGTTGTCGGGTACTGTCTCTGCTACCGGCATACGGCATCCGCAGGAGCTGCAGAACAGCGTTCCTGCGGGAACTTCTGCTCCACACTGAGGGCAAGCTCTAATGCCCTTTGCCGCCTGAATCTGCTTCTTGTAATTGTCAATCCTGGCATTGGATTCCATGATAGCGGCAACTGCGGCGGAAAACTCGCTTTCACAATCTTTGGAATGCTTCGCAACATAGAGCTTTCCTATGGTAAGATAGCACTCATCTATCTTCTTTTGCTCATCAGAAATCTGTGAATTGAGCTTGGAAACATCGGACCACTCTTTTGCCTTTGCTCCCACTTTTCCGAAATTATCAAATACGCTCATTGTATATCTCCTTACTGATTAGTCTTTCATCGACTGTCCGCAATAACGGCAATAGTTCAAGCCTGCAGGCTGTGGCTTACCACACTTGGGGCAAATGACCTCAGATGACGAAGCAGGACGTACCGGCTGCTGTGCAGGCGAAGGCGTGGGAACGGGTGTCGGGACAGGTGTGGGTGTGGGGGTTCTGCCATAAGTAGGAGCAGGAGTGGGTGACTGCGGGAATGAGGGCATAACTTCGGTGTTTGCTCCGTTCTGCTTGGTCAGAATTTCGGCATAGGAAGTGAGCTCTGCCGTGAATTCGACAATTTCTCCTATTCCGTAGGTTGTTCTCGTGGCTGCCCAGCACAGGAATGCAACAATAACAGCTTCAACAATTCCACCGACTATAAGTCCAATTCCTGCCGCAGTCTCTTCTATAGAGAAGCAGAAGATTCCTGAGATTATTGCGGCTATTGCCAGCAACACTGCCAGAATTATTCCGAGAACGAAGAAGATCGTCGCCACTCTCTTGATTGTCTTTCCTGAATTCTTTCTTGTTTTCATTTTAATTTACCTCCTATATTTATCGCTTCATGAGTGATTTGGACTGATTGATGGGTATCATATCTTATAATTATGATACCATTTACATAAGATTTTCTGTAATGCGGATTTTTATTGAATTGCTACTGCTGGTATGACAATTCCAAAACATCTGCATACGTTCCTAGTGGATCATCAGAAAGCATACACATCAGTATGAAGCTCTCGTATGGATTTGCAACATAGAGCTCTCCCAAAGAACAATCAGCGAGAATTGAATTTGTAGAGTCCATGAACGCATCATACCGCCTGAGCTTATTCTGATATCTGTCAAGCTTCTGAGAGAAGATAAAGAAGTTCAGCGTTATCAGATCGAAGCGGTCAACCTCTACCTTCTTCGACAACAAATCATTGATATGCTGTCGGCTGAATCGCTTTCCATAGAAGCTATGGTTGAGAGATGACGCTTTTGACGGCATCAGATTTCCGTGATTTCCAATCGGAACAGCGGAGCATATGATATGCTCAAAATCCGCTTCGGTCACATCCGCTTCGCAATAGTGCCTTTTCTCTTCCCTCTTCCTGTTCAGCCTGCGGATGCGTTCCTCATCGGAAACCCTGTTGTCTCTCAAGAGCATATCTCTGTATTCAGAAAATTCCGTTTGAAAACGCTCTTCCTCAAGGTTGTTCATAATTGTAGCGGCACATATCCTGGCTTCATTATATAGTTGCCGGAAATGTAGTTCGGATGATACGCTCATTCTCGAAAGACCGTTGCCGCTTTTGAGCTTTGCAAGGTGATTCATCAGCTCGTCATCACTTCGGATAGTCTGCATTCCTGTTCTTATTACCGTTGTCCTGTCATCGAAAACACTGCGTGGAGCCGGAGTATTCACTTCAAGCTTGTTGTAACGCTCCAACAAGGACTTGAAAGTGGGATAAGTAAGACCATTCCGGAAGCAATACCAGCAGATTACCTCGAAAGGATCTTTTGGATTGAATGTATGCTCATGCAAAGCTTTTTCTAGGAAACCGTTTACATCATCCACACTCATTCTTAGCCCGAATCCCAGAAGAAATACAACGCTTCTCCTGACTGTCTGCTGGGTGAGCCAGTTCTTTGAAAGGGCACTCAAGCGTGCAGTTGTGGGTTCAAAGGACACCGGAGTGCAATTTTCCTCAAACGAGTCCTTGATAATCTGCTGATACTCGCTCAAGGGAACGTCCTGATAGTCGTCTGTCATGCCGGCAGTCCGATGGATGTACCTTTTAAAATAGTCACCAAATGGAATTGCTTTCAGATTCTCCGACAGCGATTCAAAAATCTTTCCGGCATCGTCCCTCTGAAAGTCGGGATCATCCACGGAATTGTAGAAGTTTTCCCAGGCTATTTCGGTAAAATCAGTTCTGTCAATTCTGTCATCCGGCATTTACGACTTCTCCTTTCTGAGCGAGCTTAGTACTATCCTTGCTAGAATTATGCATACAATTCCGAACAGTATGAGGATTCCCCATGACTGAACAAGGTGCTCAACTGTGTACTCATAGAAGTCCTCCGCAACATGTGAAACCGGCACTCCCTGCTGTTGCAGTTTGAGCGGCAGGTCGTTTAAGTTGGCAGTTGTGCCATAGCCCTCGACACTCCAGCGGCAGAGTGCAAACCAGGAGATTATCTTGGTAGCTCCGTCAAGCTTGAAGATGAGTCCGGAGAAAAGTATCTGCGGCATCAGAAGTAAAGGCGCAACCATCATTGCCTTGTCGGCATTTGTGAATAGCGACGATACAAACAGTCCCATTGCTGTTGCCGAAATTGCTGTCAGGAACGTCGTTACCAAAAGCTCAAGGAACGGGTTCATCAGGATTCCTTCCTCAGGCAAGCCTATGGTGAGCGCAAATACTCCCATGATAAGAACACTTTGGACCAGGCACATAGTTCCGAGAACTATTACCTTTGAGAGGATATAAGAGTTAAGAGAAAGTCCGGTCATATATTCCCTTTTCAGTATTGTTCTCTCCTTGCATATCTCCTGAATCGCATTGAACATTCCGACCCAGAATGCGGAGCAGGACAGCGCAAACAGCAGGCTTTGGGTCATATCGTACTGCTCAAACTGCTCTCCATCAGCTACCAGCGAAATCAGGTATGCAAGTAGCGGCGCCATCAGCAGCAACAGGAGAAGCCTCTGCCTGTCGTTGATGACAAGCTTGAAGTAGCGTGCACTCAGAACTGACAGCTGTCCTCTCTTTCGCTTCTTTGAACGGGAAGTGTCGAGTTCGCCATCACGTTTCAGGGACGCCTTTTGCATGGCTTTGAATTTGGCACTCCACGCAGGCGCATTATCGGTTATCAGATTATAGATATCTACAATATCGTTGACTCCAAAGAAGCTCAGTGCAGATTCATAATTTCCGAAGTAGCAGAGATTTCCACCCTTGCCCATGAAGACTATCTTATCACAGAGCTTTAACTGCAATGTACTGTGCGTTACGAGAATTACCGTCTTGCCTCGGTCTGCCATTTCACGAAGCGAGTGCATGAGGTTTCTCTCGGTTCCCGGATCGAGTCCGGAAGACGGCTCATCCAGGAATATCAGGTTCGGGTCGGAAAGAAGCTCAACGGCTATACTCGCTCTCTTTCGCTGACCGCCACTGAGGGCTTTTATGTAGCTTGTCCTCTTCTCATTAAGCTCAACCAATTCAATTGCCCTGTCTACTGCGTGCTCCCGCTCTTCAGCGGTGGTATCCTTCGGGAGCCGGAGCTTTGCGGCATATGTGAGCATGTCCTTGAGCGTGAGATTATCATAAACTATATCCGACTGAGGAACATATCCTATAAGCTGTTTTAAGGAATCGAAGTTCTTATAGAGGTCTACTCCATTTATATAGACTTCGCCTGAAGCAGGATGGAGATAGCCGCACATTGCCTCCAAAACTGTTGACTTACCAGCTCCTGAGCCGCCGATTATTGCTACAAGCTCTCCCGGCTTGATTCCAAGGCTTACATCATTACATGTCGTAAACAGCTTGCGGGTTTTCTTGTCCCTGCGCTTGATTACAACATTCACAGCATCCACTGTTATGCCGCTCATATAGCAGCAATAGTGAAGCGCGGAGGAAGTGAAGATAAGCTTTGAATTGGTGATTGTGATTACATCTTTTTCGTGAAGCTTTTCCTTCCCGACAAGTCGTCTGCCGTTCAGGACAACGCCATTGGTACTCCCGCAATCCATTATGTAATAGCCGTCATACTCATAGGTTATCTTTGCATGGAGCTTTGAGATGCTGATATGAGGAAGCACGATATTGCAGGTAGGGTCTCGTCCTATGGTGTAAGTGCTTGCACCGGTCATCGAGAAGGTTCTCCACTTGTTATTGGAATCCCCTGCCGAGAACACCATCAGAACACCCTCGCTGATGGTTTCGATTCCGTCGTCGATTCTCACAAACTCACCATCGCTGACAGCAATCGAGGCTACGGACATGTTGTTATAAATAAGCCCGTTGGTACTGGCATTATCCTCAACAAACCACTGCCCGTCACGCTTGACAAAGAAGCCATGAGGCTTGGAATGCGTGACAAGCTTGGAAGTAAGCTTAACATCCACGCCGTCCCCTCGTCCGAAGGAAACGGTGTCCTTCCCGAAGCTGTCCAGCTCAAAGCTGATAAGATTACTCTGCCCATCGAACACAGTAACCACAACCCCAGTCTGCTGAGCCCGCCCTGTGCGATAAAATGTAGTCCTGTCATTGTAATCGGTCATTGTTTCACGTCCTTTATATCGTATTACTTGTGAATATATCCAGGTGAGCTAAGTATGCTAGTTGTGCCATCTAGGTGATGATATATCCAGCTACCATCTTCATCTAGTTCATACCATTCGGAGACGGTTCCATCTGAATCATATACAGTAGATCTAATCATATTGCCGTTAGAATCATACTCAAATTCTTGCCACGTTCCATCTTCCAGAACGATACCGATAAGATTATTATTGCTATCGGATATCCATTCAACCCAATCACTCACGGTTCCGTCAGCTTTATAGCGTATTTCACGTTGCACAGTATTTCCATTAGAATCAAGCTCAAACTCATACTCTGTCCAACTACTGAGACTACCATCAGAATTATACACTGTAAACTTTTCTACAGTACCATCCCGATCATAATCCCATTCTTGCCAAATGATTCCACTCGAATAATAATCTGTTTGCTTTATTAAATTGCCGTTATCATCATACTCGTACACATCATGGCTCCCGTCATAATTATAATAAATTTCTTTCGTTTTCCTCCCATTAGAATCATACTCACTCTCACTTTTTATGGTAATATTTCCATTACTGTCGCAGTAATAGCTTTTAATCATATTTCCATCTGAATCGTATTCGTATATCCACCCCGTACTAACTCCATCTGCTGTGTACGACATCTGCTTGACACGATTGCCATTTACATCATATTCAGTCTCGTAACGGCTTCCATCTGCATTATAATAACTCTCTTTTAATATATTTCCACTGTCATCATACTCATACTCCAAATAGCTTCCATCATCAAAATAAATAACCGCTGGCGGTGTATACATATATGTAGTGCGTTCTCTTCCTCCTCCATACCTGAATTATCAATACTCTCATCTTCTGTAGCTTCTTCCGCAGCTTCTCTTTCCTCTGAATCGGTTTCAACATTATCAGAATCCTGCTCTTCAATGATAGTACTATCTTCATCATCTTCTATGGATTCACTATCTTCTTCCGACTCCTCTGCCACCGTTTCAAGCAACTCTTCAATTTCCTCCGTGCTCTCCGCATTTTCTAAGCCTTTTTGCAAAAGCGAAACTGCACTTTCGGTGTCACCTTGGCTGAGGTACATCTGCGCCGGTTCTGTGTACCAGACATAGTTGCTCGAATCGACCTCTGCGAGCTTTTCGTAGACTTCAAGCGTGGTGCTGGTGTCGTCGGAAAAGATTTCAAGGGCTGTCGTGAGGACTTCCACCGCCGCCTCGGTGTCGCCCAGAGCTGAATAGGCTTCTGCCAAGCCGAGATAAGCTGACTTGTTCTTCGGCTCTACTTCAATGACCTTGTTGAAGTACACAATAGCCTGCTCATAGTCAAGATCTAAAAGGTACTTCTCGCCTAGGTCTAAGAGTTCAGTGGCGGTCAGGGCTTCTTCCACCTTGTCGCAGGAAGCGAAGAGGGTGAGGGTTAGGGTTAATATTAGGATTAGGGATAATAGTTTTTTCATTTTGTGTTCCTCCTGATTAGTTGATGCGGGATTGGTATACGATACAACCTAATATACCATTTAAATCATACGCCATGATTTTTATACTCGTAACTACTTCAGATGAATCATATTCATATTCGTACTCCGCCCAAGAAAGAATGCTTCCATCGGAATTATACGCGATAGTCTTTGTACAATTTCCGCTCGAATCGTATTCGTTTTCATTCCAATAATCAACGCTTCCATCGGAATTATAGATAACATACTTTGTCAGGCTTCCGTTCGAGTCGTATTCGTATTCGTATTCATTTTCATACGAGACAACGATGCTTCCTTCGGAATTATAGCTGACAAACTTTGTAGTGCTTCCGTTCGAATCGTATTCGTATTCATAGCAATAACCGAAGCTTCCTTCGTAATTATACCAGACCTTCTTTGTCTGGTTTCCGTCCGAGTCATACTCGTATTCAAACCAACCAATGGTGCTTCCGTTGGAACTGATAACGCACTTTGTAAAGTTTCCATTCAAGTCGTATTCGTTTTCGTATTCATTCCAACCATTGATGCTTCCATCGGAATTATAGACAACATACTTTGTTTGGTTTCCGTTAGTGTCGTATTCGTATTCATTCCAATAATCAACGCTTCCATCGGAATTATAGACAACATACTTTGTTTGG
>JAJQHD010000048.1:0-90500 GCA_021199855.1 Oscillospiraceae bacterium | reverse complement strand
CGGAATTATAGACAACATACTTTGTTTGGTTTCCGTTAGTGTCGTATTCGTATTCCCTGCTTGAAGCAATGCTTCCATCGGAATAGTAATAGTATTCCGCCGTCGTCACAAATACCGGCTCAACTTCTTCCTCAGGCTCTTCAGGCGTTTCATCTTCTTCCGTCGAGCTATTCTGCAGTCCCGCAAGAACCACCTCTATTTCGGCAGTATCGCTTGCGTTCACTATGCCCTGCTCCAAAATCTCAATAGCTTTATCTGTGTTGCCTTGATTTATGTATATCTGTGCCAAACTCAGGTACCACTCAGCCGTGATGGGTTCGATTTCTATAAGCATTTCGAGAAGCTCAATTTTGACGTCTTCGTCATCGGTGAAGACATTGAGAGCCGTCTTGAGAATATTGATTGCACTTTCAGCGTCGCCTAAGCCGAGATAGGCTTCTGCCGCACCCATATAGGCGCGGGAGTTGCGGGGTTCTACTTCTATAACCTGATTGAAGTAAATGATAGCCTGCTCATAGTCAAGGTCGAGAAGATACTTCTCACTGAGGTCTAAGAGTTCTGCCGAGGTCAAGGGTTCTTCTGTTTTGCCACAAGAAGCGAAAACGGTCATGATCATCACTATGCCTATCATAATAGTTAGTAGCTTTTTCATTGAAATTCCCTCCGAAAATTGTGATTTTAATGCGATTTTTAATATCCAAGCTTTGTGAGCTCGTCGAGCTGGGATTGGGCGTATTTGTTGCCGTTCTGGGCGGCTAGACGGAACCAGCGGGCGGCTTCGGGGAGATTTTTCTCTACTCCCTGTCCGCTGTAATAGCAGATGCCGAGGGCATTCTGGGCTTTGGAATAGCCTTTGTCGGCAGCTCGCCTCGCCCAGGCGACAGCTTTTTCATAGTTCTTGCCGACACCAATGCCGCTGTAGTAGCATTCGCCCAAGGAATACTCCGCCGGAGCATAGCCGCTTACCGCAGCTTTCGCAAACCACCTTATGGCTTCGGAACAGTCCTGCTCCACTCCCTGACCGTAGTAGTAGCATATTCCCACCGAATACTGTGCCGGAGCAAGCTCAGAAAGGGCGGCTTCCTTGAACCAGAAAACAGCGTCGGAATAGTCAACCGGCACGCCGTATCCACGATAGTAGCATCTGCCGATAAGATACTTTGCCTCATCTACGCCGTTTGCCGCCGCTGACCTCAGTTGCTTCAGTGCTTCAGGATACATTCCGACTTCATAGAGGCTCTTGCCATAGGTGTATTGATCGTATGGAGAATCAGTTTTTGCTTCCTGCTGTTGATTCCCCATATCGAATGAATAACTGTTTTGGTTGCGGGACGGCTTGTTCACTGCTCCATCCGGTCTTCTTACGGACATGGTTTCATCTTCGTTCTGAGTGACTGGAATGTTGTTGCTTAGGTTTACTGACGGCGTTGAAACCGCTTCCTTTCTGGGTTCAAGACCACTGATTGATTCAAGAGCATTTTTGAAGGCGGTTGCGGTAACAAACCTGTCTTCAGGGTTAAAGGCACATGCCTGCAATATGATTTCAGAAAGCTCTGGCGAAGCCTCAGCCGGTGCAGGGAGCTTCTCGCCCATAAGTCTGCGGTTAACGGCATTCTGCCTCTCTTTCGGACTTATGATCTGCTTGCCGACATCAAGAAGCGGGAGACGGTTGAAATTCAGAAGGCGGTAGAGAAGGACTCCGAGAGAATAGATATCAGCTCTTGTGTCATATTTTTTGCCTCTCATCACTTCGGGCGCCATATAGCTCATGGAATCCTTTTGCGGCAAATCGCCGATTCGGTTTTTAAGGATGAGGGAAATGCCGAAATCTCCTAGCTTGAAATTGCCATAGCCGTCCACAAAGATGTTCTCCGGCTTGATGTCGCCATGACCCGAGGAGCAGATCTGGCTGTAGGAATTGAGGGCATTGCAGGCGTCAATGCCAAGCTTGATAATTTCAGGCTGGGTGAGGCGGTGTGCGACCATATACGAGTTCAGCGATGTGAGAAGCTCCATCCGGATTATCACATTCCAGCCGAATGAACCGTTGTTCTCAATCACTTTGAAATTGTAAACGCTGGCTATATTTGGGCTGTGCTGAATGCCTATTATACGGGTGAGCTCGGAAGAGAGGCTATTTACAACGTCGGAAAGCTCGGCTCTGATTTTCTCATCACCTGTGTCGAGAAGAACTCTTCCCTCTTCATTTGAAGCCGGAATGCTGATTATTTTTATTGCGGATCTGACCGACTTGGAGTTTATCGCTTCATAAACTGTGCCAAAGGCTCCCTGCCCGATACAGCTTGTAAGCTCCCAGTCGTTCAATACACCATTTAATCTATAGTCTGTCATAATTTCTCAGTATCCTCCGGTATCAATATTTCTTCGGTTGTGGAATCTTCTTCAATTGAGGAAGTGTCGGCTTTGCCGCGCTTCCAGAAAGGTGTCTTCACCTTATTCACCTTTAGTACAATAATCGTTATATTGTCCTTGCCGCCATTTTTTAACGCTTCGTCAAGAAGAACCTCCAGCGCCTGCGCTATTTTGTACTTTTTCAGAATTCTCTCGATTTCGTCAAGGCTTACCATGTCTGTAAGCCCGTCAGAGCAGATAAGATATGTGTCGCCACTATTGTACATTCCTTTGACTATATATGGGTCTATTATCATTTCCGACGTCGGTATTCCGAGGTCCTGGAAGAGCGGAGGCTTCGTGCCGTAGGCGGATGTCACCACGTGGTCGACGGAAATCTGATCGAGAGATTTTCCGGAAAGGTTGAAAATCTTCGTATCTCCGATATTGCAAAGGCATATATCCTCCTGAGAAAAAGCCAGAATTGCGGCTGTTGTTCCCATTATTCCCACCGAATTTGCTTCGGAATACTGGCAAATACGGTCGTTGGCAACAAAGCAGTAATCGCGAAGCCTTTGTCTGACATCTCCACGCCAGTCGAATTCAGAGGCGGTTTTTGCGGCGATATATGAAGCAACCTCGCCACATGCTTCTCCTCCCAAACCGTCAAACACTCCGAAGAGCCTTGGCTTATCATTGTTAAGTTTGCCGACAAGTGGTTCTGAATATGAGTTATCTATGGGCTTATAGATGTTGTTACATATGAAATTGTCCTGGTTGTTTGGTCTGCGATTGCCCTGATGGCTTATGCAGGAATATTGGATTTCATATTTCATGAATATCCCTCCGTTCGAGAAAGTACAGTATTATATTCTCTATTGTACATGTGTAACCTTTTATACTGTAAAAATTATTTTACCACCGGCTCGCGTAACAATAACAACAAAAGCCCTTAGTTGAGGGCGGTATTTGCGAATATATTTAATTACACACAAATTGTCGGTTTCGTATTAAAACACGCTTTTATTTAGCCTGATGAGGCGACCGTTTCGACAATTTTCGTTCTATTTGATTATATCATTATTCGCCCAAAATTGCAATGAGTCACTATGAATTAAACTGCATTTTTTGCATTTATTTTTTGCTAAATATCAGTTAAAATGCCGAAATCCCCGACCGAAGTCAGGGATTCCGACAGCACCGTGAAACCACGGTCTTCCACATTCAGCGCGTTGCCGTCCTAAAAAAGAGACCGGCAAATGTGCACGAGGTCAGGCAAGCTAACCTCTGCCAGTATCATAGCACCGGCAATAAGGAAGCTGTAATTTGGGTTTTGCAGGAAGAGACGAGCACAGACAAAGCAATCCCGCCGGAGGTATTCCCCCGACGGGATTGCTTTTTGGGATATATAAGTTGGTTGGGCTGTCAGATGAAAGTTTAGCCAATCAAGGCGGAAACAGTTGAAACTGTAGTGCTGGTGTTGTTAGCACTTGTGAGTGCTGTGCCGTTCAAGGTAGCGGTGCCGGTGAAGCTAGTGTCTGAAAGCATGAGCACCTGAATGGTGTCATCATCAGAAGCGCCGGTAAGAACTGTGCTATAGGATGTTCCGTTATAGACATAGCCGCCACCGAAGAAGATTTCAGGGACAGTTGAGTTGCTACTTGAGAGCGTTACGCCGGAGAGAGTAACGTCTGCATCTGCCAGGTAAGTTCCATTGGTGTTACCGACGAGCAAAGCCGCGGCAGGAACGCCATTGCCAGCATCCCAAGCCCTGGTACCGTCAACATAACTGGAGTTGTAATCAGCATTTCCAGTGCCAGTGCAGGTCAAGGTAGAATCAGTGATGGTTGCAGTACCAGCACGAACCATGACTGCTTGATAAGAACCGATGATGGAGCTATTGGTGATGGTCAGATTGCTTGCGAGGTTGACGCATACACCAGTTACAGCAGTGATAGAAGAATTCTCGATAGTAATATCGACACCCTTCCACTCGTTGTCGCCGTCCTTCATTTCAGCGTTTGTTGCAACGCCATAAGAACCAGTGGTATTGATAGTGGTGTTAACGATTGTTACTGTAGCAGGCTCAGATGAGTTTGCGCTACCTCTTGGGAATACTACAGCACCATCAGATGTGATATTCATTGAGTCAAGAGTAAGCGATCCACCTGCTTCTACACGAAGGATTGAGCTACTACCAGAGCGATCAGTCTCTTCAACGATAGTACCGTTAGCAAGTGTCAGGCTTTCGCCATCATCAACGACAACAGGATTGTCTGTAGAGCCATTGCTCAAAGTCAATGTGCTTCCGTTAAGGTCAACTACAGCTTCACCACTTGAAACTGCACTGCTCAGTGAATCGATAGCAACAGTAACCTCACTATCCTCCGGCAGAACCACAACAGTGGTCTCATCGGAAGAAGCACTGCTCAAAGCAGTCGTCAACTGTGTTGCCAATTCAGTAGAACTTGTCTCGTCCAAAACGACATAGTTTGCATTTGAAACATAGTAGGAGGCGTAGTTGATGGTGGTGGTGCCGCTGTTCAGAGTGGTTGAGTTAAGGTCATAGGTTTGCGGAGCACTTACGATATTAACAGTGGTAGTGCTTGCATAGCCATTTCCGTTATCATATGACGCTACAAAGATTTCCGGAGCATTAGTCACACCTGTAGTCGCTGTTGCCTCATTAGCAACATTCAAGCTTACGTTGCTGAGGGTTACAGTTGCTTCATCACCATATGCAGTTGAACTGTAGTTACCTACTGTCAATGCAGCTATTGCAACTTCGTTGCCGGAGCCCCAGACTTTATCTGCAGTAGCAGTTGAATCTGTACCCTGTCTTCTTGGAAGATTAGAAGCTGATGTTGCTGTTACATTGTTAGTGGTAATACTACTATCAGAGATATTTGCAGTACCAGATCTAACGACAACGCCCTGGCGGTCGCCGGTGATTTCAGAATTGGTAATATTCAATGTGCCGCTAACATTGAGTAACACAGCACAGTCATCACCGTCTGCCGCCGCTACTGTCAACTTAGAGTCCTCAATATTAATAGTTGTATTATATTGAGTAGAAGCGTTAGTTGAAACACAGTAAACACCAGTAGTGTAAAGAGTTGAATCGATGATATTGATTTCAGATGTGTTACCATACGCATATACAATAGAAGCACCAGAATCTACGTCTACACCAGTCAATGTCAGTGAAGTGCCATCGTATGTCTTGAAGAGTGCATTACTACCAGTAATGCCAGAATTATCATCAATTGTACCATTTGCAATAGTCAAGTTAGCGTTTTCGGCAACATTGACTGTTCCTGAACCTGATGAGATCTCAAGCGTTTCTTCAGCTAAATCGATAACTACTTCTACGCCAGCAGTTGCGGCTGAACTCAATACATTCTCCAAATCCGTCGAGGAAACTGAAGAGCTACCAGCAAGAACGAATACTAAAGTTTCACCGGAGCTTGCTGTGCTGATTGCATTTGTCATTTCAGTAGCAAGAGCAGATGACGTTGTTGAAGCAAGAGCTACATAGTTAGCTCCCGCAACATAATAGCTTGCGCCGGAGAATGCTATGTTGTAGACATCGAGAGGGTCTTCGTTGACGCCGTCACTGCCGCTGATGTCTGCCTGGGCGATGTATGCCTGGAAGATGAGCTTGATGTCTTCGTTGTAGATTTCAGTTACAATACCGTTTGCATCAACTTCAACAAGATCACTGTTGGTGATGGTCGATGAGTAGGAAATCTCGTTGCCATCGAGGACTTCAAAGCTGTTGGTGTAGTAGGTAAGAGTACTGTAGGTCTGCTCTGTGGCTCCTGCTTCACCTTCGGTGACAAGACGGTAGTAGACGTATACGCCGTTGGTTTCGTCGCAGGCGTCGTCAAGCTTGGTCCAGCCGGAAGCTATTGCCCAGTCGATGAGACCTTCCTGACCGTCGACTACTGAGGTGTCCTCAATAACCAGGAATACGTAGCTGTCGAGAGAATAGCTGACACTTACGGTCGGGTCTTTTGCCTGTGAGGTGCCGGGGACGATTTCATAGGCGGAATTGACGATGTTGCCGTCACTATCAACCTCCGGTTCACCCTCGGTTTCTGTGATGGAAACCCAGTTGAAGTTGTTCTCAACTTCATTTGTTACCGTTACAGAAGTTCCTGTGAGGTAAGCCAGGGTTCCTCCACCAATAACCATGGTAACAGCAAAGGTTATTGCCACAGCTATGGTGATTATTCTTCTTCTGTTCATAATCAATCCTTTCCCCGCCAGAAGCTGGCGGATTTGCCTTTTCAGACTATAATTATGTTGTTGTCCCGCCGCCGGGCAAGGAGGTCACCCGGCGGACGTGGGTGGATGGGGTTCAATAAGCTTGCGACTTAGTCGGCAAGGCTTTTTACTGTGGTCATTTCAGTGATAACACTTGTCAATGCAGTACCATTGACTGATGCAGAGCCTGAGCCTACATAGCAGAGAATGGTGTCGCTGTCTTCAACACCGGTAACGGTTGCAGAATAGCCGTTAGAGGTTGCAACATAGATGGACGGAACAGTTGAGGTTCCCTCGCCTACTACCAAAGTTACACCACTGAGGGTTACGCTGGTGTCATAAGCGTAAGAGCTGTCGCTGTTGTTACCTACAACCAATGCTGCAGCAGGAACTGCGTTTCCGGAGCCCCATCTTCCGCCAGCATAGTAGCTGGTAGTAGTGGCGAACGGAGTAGCGTCGGTGTCATAGCCGGTCATAGCGGCTGTGATAACAGTGTTGGTGATTGTCGCTGTGCCGCCACGCATGATGAGACCCTGAGCTCCGCCGGTGATGGTGGATTCAGTGATGGTAACAGTTGCAGGGATGTTGATGAGAACAGCGGCAACCTCGGGATCACCGGTAACCTCGTTCAGAACAGAGGTGAGCTCTGAATGATCAATGTTGATTGTAATATTGCTGGAAGCAGGTGTAGATGCATTGGTAGAAAGAGCATAGCCGTTGGTACCAGTGATCTTGGAATTCAGGACATTGATAGTTGCGTTGTCAACACCCTGAAGGACTGACAGAGATGCTCCCTCATACTCAACATTGCTTAATGTCAATACAGAGTTATTGGAAACGGTCAAGCCGCTTGCGGCAGTTCCATAGTCTGTAGTCTCAACATTACCGTTCTCAAACGTAAGAGTACTGTTTTCAGGAACTTCGATTGTAGTGCCGTCAGTGAGGGTCAATGTATTGCCGTTAAGGTCGATGGTTACATCTGATGATACGGTGGATGCAGTTGCGATGGCAGTTGCAAGTTCAGTTGATGTCATCGAGATGTCACCACTAAGGGTTACAGAGCCGCTGGCTGTGAGAGCGTTGGTCAAGCCGGACGCAGTTGTAACTAGGGTTTGGGTCAGAGCGTCATATGCTGAGTTGAACGGGTTCTGCTGGATAGCATAGCCTGCGAATGCAAGATAGATATCGCCGTCAGCATACTGCGAGAGCATTTCGCTTGTGATCTCAGAGTTATAGGTTACCTTGTCGCCCTTGAGGACGTGGAATTCCTGCTCAACGTCACTTCCGTTAACCTCACGATAAAGAATGGTGATGACGTCGGTATCCCAGTCAACGTCGGCGGGATCTATGCCGAAGTAGCCGAGGATAGCATCCTGCTCGTCAGGATCGGTGATGCTGGAAAGATCCAGTACGCTCCAGCCGTCTTCTTCCGCCCACTCAATGTAGGTGACTTCATCGCCAGCAGAATTAGTGAATGTCGGGTTGTTGCCATAGACCAGCACATAGAGATAGGAGTCAACTGTAAATGTGCCGGAAACAACAGGGTCTTTCTCTTCAGAAGTGCCGGGGATGATTTCATACTCCTCGCCGGTGGTTTCTTCGAGATCGATGTCAACTTCGTTGGTGTTGAATTTATTCGTCACTGTTTCGGTGTACGATGACAGATATGTATACGTTGCTCCGCCGCAGAGAACTACGACTGCGAGCATGATCGCAACAGCAGTGACAAGCAAATTCTTTTTTGTTTTTGTCATAACAGCTCCTTTCTACCCTTCCACATAGATAAAGCTTCAGAGTGTTGCCCGTCTTTCCAGGCTGTCTTTATTCTTCGCCATCCTCATCCTGACTACTCTCTCTTATCCGCATGATAAGCAGGGTGATTATTACCGCCATGCATATGACCGCTACAAGGATAAACAGTCCGAAATGGGTGCGTCGAATGCTTTCTTCAATGTAATCGGAATATGCGCCTGAGATATCCGATTCTGTATTATCATCGATATCTACATCCGGGTCATCAGGCTCATCCGGTTCATCAGGTTCGTCAGGTTCGTCAGGTTCAACCGGTTCAGGCTCTACAGGTGTGACGGAAACTATTGGCGTTACAGGCTCCGGTTCCGTCTCTCCCACGAACGTGTTCACAACGGTCACAGAGGACGATGTGATATACGCGAGAGTATCATCAACAGATCCCAGGATAAGTACGCCAACAAGGCACACCAATAGCATCAGCTGAACTACCTGAATGACTTTGATTCTTTTTATGAGCTTTTTCGTGGCGTACACCTCCTAACCAGGTCTGTATTGCGATAAGGATCAGTGGTGTAAGCTTACTCAATACCGGTTACGGTTTCTTCAAGCTCTTCCTCGTCCGGAATGTCTACTGCTTCCTCTTCCGATTCGGTCTCCTCAGATTCACTTGTGCCGGAATCAGCTGTGCTCAAAAGCGCAGAGTTCTCCTCCGGTTCGGATTCTTCTTCATCAAGGTCAATCTCTTCATCCTCATCGGTGAGTTTTACAGTGGATTCATTCGCCGACCAAAGGGCTGCGTTTGAAGCCGACTGGGTCGAAGTCAACGCGGCGAGATTGTTGCCACTCAGGAAGTAGGACATTGCGAGAGAATCGGCATCAGAAGTTGTGAGAGATTCGGTCTGGATTGCATAAGCAGTCACAGTCAGCGTCATATCGCCGAGAGATGTGATATCATCAGCTGTAAGCGCAGACGAAACGGTTACATGCTCAAACACAGGCACCAGGCTCTGGTCAACCGATGCATTTGCCACACTGGTGAAGTAGCGGTAGATGGTCATGTTGCCGGAGGTTGCGACATACTCCCACGCCGTGGTGTTGATGTCGATTGCAAAGAGGGTCGACGGAAGTTCATTATCCACGCAGACATAGACATAGCAGTCCTCACTGTTTGCTAAAACTGTGACTGTCGGGTCCTTGTCGAGGACAGCACCAGCTGTGTACTTATAGTGGTTTTCCTGCACACGGTCGCCAGTGGTTTCATGCCCGTCCGTGTCAACGGGAGCCTCATCGATCTTAATCGCGATAGCACCGCCAGCAAAGTAGTTGACAACCGGGGTAGCCGTCGCCGATAACCATGCCAAAGTCGGCGAAACCGTAAACACCGCAATCGCCGCCAGCATGAGGCTTATGATTTTCAGTTTTTTGCTGAATGATTTCATTCTCATATCGCTATGGAAGCCTCCTTTCCGTAAATATGGGGGTCTTCAAATTCAATAAAACTGAGATAAATACTTGTTTTCCCCACCGGGAGCTGGGCTCCCGGAAGGGAGGGGTCTATAATGTTAGTCAACCTGTGTAACTGTGACAGTTTCACCATCTACAATCCAGGTTACACCTGTAACATCTGCGCTAGCAAGATAAAGCAGACTATTGATGCTCTCATGTCCTGTCCATGTACAGTCTGTGATAGTAATAGTAACGTCGCTTTGGTTAGAATCAATCCACTCGAAATCACTATCGAATTTGCAGTTTGTAACTGTGGCATTCTGGTAGAAGCGTAGAGTGCCATAAGAGCCACTGTAGTGGAACGTGCATCCATCAATCGTAACTGTTCCGACATTGCCAAATGAGTTCCAGCCTGTAATATCACAGTTCTTCAAAGTGACATTACCTGTGCCTTCGCCGATGTTTATGCCATACACTGCACCGCTGATTGTGCAATCCTCAAAGTAGAAATCACCATTGCAGATTGCATATCGGATTCCACTTCCAGAAGTTGTGCTGAATACACAATTTGTGAAATTACCAGAGCCGCTAACTTGGAAAGCATAGTTGTTGGTGTTGTTTACGAAAGTAATGTTACTTGCCGTCAGATTAGTTACAGACTTCTGCATAGTAAGGACAGATACGTCCAAAACAGAACTTCCGTCCTCTGCACCCTCAATGGTTGCATTGCTGAGATTTGTAATGTCGTCACTGCTGACAACATACGTAGTATCAGCACTCAATTCGACTACAGTATTTCCAGTTGTATCCGCGGCAGCTGTTGCAAGTGCACTAGACAATGTAGTTGTAGTGCCATCAGCCGTAACCACGGTAATTGCCTGACCGTCATAAGTAACCGGCTCGCCATCCAGCGTGTAGCTGTAAGCTGACGCTTTGTTGTCGGTGACGTTGACGACGCTGGTGTTGCGCATTGTAACAGGAACAGGTACATAATTGCTATACACAGAAATGTATGTGGAATTGCAAGTTATGGTGTTGTTGTTCAATACCAGATTTACGGAGCCATCATCACAATAGCTTGAGCTACTATTGATTACAATTGCACCATTGGCATTTCCGCCACCGGTAACTTCAAAGTTACAATCAGTAAATGTGAAGTCGCCGTAGATGTAAGAATCAAATGTAACACATCCGCCACCGTTTCCAGGTGTTGCAGAGAAGTCACAATCGGTGAATGTTGCAGTGACCTCATAAGGTCTATTGTTAGATGAGCCACAAATGTCGATGTAGGTGTTGTCAAATGTGCTGTTTGAAACAGTGATTGTGTTTGTGGTCGTGTTATCAGAAACGTAATACTGAATAGCCTTTACAAATGATCCGCTACCACTTACAAATTCAACATCGTTTAACGTCAGCGTAGTGCCAGACTCGAATCTCATGTTGCCCGAAGTTCCGACACATTCGATTGTACCGTTTTCGATGGTTACTTCAGTGGGAACAGTTGTGGTTGAAACCACATAACCAAGCAAATAAGAATACTGCGAAGAGTATACTTCTCCAAATACCTCAGAGAAGTTCGATTCAGTTACGTAAACATTTTCAACTGCACTCAACTGCATCTGAGCGTTATCAATCGTCATAGTGTAACCATTCAGATCTATGGTGTAAACAGTCGGAACCTCAGCAGAATATGCAATTCCCTCAGAAACTGTTGTATTCGCCAGTAAGACTACAGTTCCGCCTTCTTCAAGGTCCAGGATGGCTTCTTCTACGGTCTGATAGAGGGTTGCGCCGACGGCGGCATAGCCGAGTCCTTGTGCTCCTGCTACAACCTGCCAGCAGGTGGTGGGATCGTCATTTACTCCATCATCGCCAACAACATCAGCCTGAACTATGTACGCCTGGAATACAAGCTTGTACTCGACATCATCATAGAATGTCGGGTCGCCGGTATCGCTGAATTCTGCTACCAGAGTTTCATTGTCAACACTGCTCAGATATGAAATGGAGTTGTCCTCAAGCACCGGATAGCTGTTCTTATAGTAGGTGACACCATTTGCTTCAGCGGATGTCGAACCGGATTCAGCTTCCTCGCAGAGGTGATAATAAACGTATGTGATGACACCATCACTGTCAGTAGTGCTGGTGAGAAGTGTCCAGTAGTCGGGATCTACGTCAAATTCAAATATCTCTCCACCGGTGGTGTCCTCAATGGTGATGAAGACATATGAATCTAACGAGTAGCTGACGCTGACGGTCGGGTCCTTGTCCTGAGAAGTGCCTGGAACGATTTCATAGGAGCTGTTGAGCAGATTGCCAGAGCCCGTTCCATCATCAGAAGCACCAGTTTCAGAAATTGAAACCCAGTTGAAGTTCTGGGTGGACTGATTGGTCAGCCCGACAGAACCCCCGGTGAGATACGCCAGCGTTCCCCCGCCAATAACCATGGTAACTGCAAATATAACAGCCACAGCTATTGTAATCAGTTTTTTTCTGGTCATGGATTTATCCTTTCTACCCCCCCCACACGAGCACTATACTCCGCTCTGCGGAGGGATCTGCCTATAAAGATTTAGGTTTATGTTTGAGGTATTCAGGACTCCCCCACCGGGAGCACGGAGCTTCCGAGAGGGATAGGGCTAAAGTTGAATTAATTCCACCAGTCAGCAGAATCAACTGTAACAGTCGTGCCATCAACAGTCCATGTTACTCCTGTAACGTCCATATCAGCGAGATACAGGAGATCTGCAATGTCATGTGCAGTCCATGTGCTGTTAACGATGGTGATGGTCTTGCCGCTTGTAGCGCAGTCGATGAACTCGAAGTCACTGTCGAATGTGCAGTTAGTAACTGTAGCGTTCTGATAGAAGCGGAGAACACCGTATGCCATGCTATTGCCAGAAGGATCTACAGTGTCAACTGTATAAGCACTGTTATGGAATGCGCAGTCTTCAACTACCAATGTTAAACTAGTGCCGCCAAACGAAGTCCAGCCAGTAACATCGCAATTCTTCAAAGTAACTGTTGCTTCCAGGCTATTGTCAGCGCTGAGATTAAGAGCATAAACATTCGCTACAAATGTGCAATCCTCGAAGGTGAGATCACCTGTAACTGTAAGAGCACGAGCCGCACTACTTGACTGTCCGTTTGTATAGTCAAATACACAGTTTGTGAAAGTACCTGAACCAGCGAACTGGAATGCAGAATACGTGCCACTTGTGTTTGTTGAAGTAAATGTTACATTGCTGATTGAGATGTCTTCAACTGCTGTGTTCCTATTTGTAGAAGCCAATGTGGTTACATCAAGACACGTAGTACCAGTAGTGCTACCTTCGATGGTTACGCCGCTGAGGCTGGTGAGGTCAGCAGACTCAACTGTATAGCTACCTTCTGCCAGAACTACAGTGATTTCAGGATCGGTAGCATTGGAGGTTGCCGCAGTTGCCGCAGTAAGTGCATTGCTGAAGCTGAGTGCTTCACTTGCATATACGGTTATTGCATTAGCATCGGTCTTTGCTACAACGTAAGCTGTGCCATCGGTGAGAGTGACCTCAGTTGAGGTGTAGCCGTCGGCTACGAATGTGCCGCCGAGATTGTCGTCGCCTTCAGCTGGATCGTTACCATAGAAGACACCGCCGTAAACAGTGATGGTTCCAGGAGCACCGTTCAAGAGGTTCAAAGTAAGCGGATCAAGTGCAGAGCTGTAAGTGTAGCTGCCGGAAGCAGAGTTCTTGAAAGTACCACCATTGATGACGACTGAACCAGTTGAGCCGCCAGTAGGTGTACTTGCATAAACGACTGATTCTCCATTAGAGGAAAGGAGGAACGTGCCGCTCTCAATAATTACATTGCCGCCGCGAGCCCAGATAAGCTCATTATCATCGCTTATGCCTGTACCATCGATTACGCCGTCGCCAGTGATGGTAAGTGTTACTCCATCAGCGACGCGGATCAGAGCAGAACCAGAGGTTGCGTTAGTTGGGTCGCCGGTGTATGTAATCGAATTGCCGTTCAGGTCAAGGGTGATGTTTGCGCTGGTTGCTGAAGTGAGCAACATGGTTTCGGTCAGCTAGAATCATCATAGAGAGTGATTGTAGATGTTCCGCCGGATGTAAGAGCCGCGGAAACTGCTTCGCCGACTGTCTCATAGAGAACGCCGTTTGCCATAGCCTTATAGCCGTGAGAAGCGATGAGGCTAGAATCATCAAGCATTGCATAGTAAGCCGCGATTGCGCCATCATACTCAGTTGTATTGTTCGAGAGGAACGGGTCAGCCTGCATGATGTATGCCTTGAATGTGAGGGAAAGATCTTCGATAAGATTGCCGCCCGCATCAAGCATCTGCTCGTTTGTAATGCTGGTTGCATAGGAGATGCTGTTGTTTTCAAGAACCTCTAATGTCTTGGTGTAAACAGTTACACTGTTGGTGGACATTGTAGTGTTCACTCTAGCATCTGTGTCTTCTGTAGTGACTAGCTGATAGTATACCTTTGTGACAGCACCGGTGTTGGCATCTGTGGATTCAAGATCAGTAATCTCAGTCCAGCCGCTTGCTATCATGTACTCAATGAGCTCGTCAGTAATGTCAGTTACCGTGACATATACATAGGAGTCAAGTGTGTAGTTGACAGTAACTACAGGGTCCTTGTCGTCGGACATGCCAGGGACGATTTCATACTCATTTCCCTGAGTAGGATCGCCGGTTTCCGGGT
The DNA here is from genome assembly GCA_021199855.1 of Oscillospiraceae bacterium. Lineage (GTDB taxonomy): Bacteria > Bacillota > Clostridia > Oscillospirales > Ruminococcaceae > Faeciplasma. The sequence goes on along the minus strand of JAJQHD010000048.1, from coordinate 75,969 downwards.
CTGTTTCATGGAGCTCGACCGAGTTGTAGTTTGCCGTGATGGTATTTACTACTTCTCTCGACTCTCCGGTCAGGTAGGTGAACGTGCCACCTGCCAGCATTGCCACTGCGAGGATTACTGCCACGCAAGAGACAATAATTTTTCTTTTCTTCATTGTAAAACTTCTTTCCATCCACTAAGTTGTGGGGATATTCCGCCTTTTCAGGCGGGATTTGAGGCTGGGGACTTTGTCCCCGGGTGAATGCAGGGTGGCTTATGACTACCAGGGTCATAAAGCTCTTTCCTTAGGCTTCCTGCCTTCATGGGGCAGTTTTATTCGCTTTCACGAGATACCAGTCAGGTCTGCTCAACGTCATCGATGTTCTCTTCGTCATCGACCGGATCGTTGTCATCCTCACTTGTATCGTCGATTTGCTCTGTATTGTTGTCCTCACCATGGATGATATCAATAACTTCATCCAGGGTGTAGGTTTCGTCGGTTTCTTCCGATTCAGTTGAAGACTGACTTTCGGGCTCAGTCTCAGGGGAAACGTCATCAAGAGATTCGTCCGTAGTATCCGGTTTTTCAGCGGCAATGGCTTCTTCCACAGCCACAACATTCTTTGCTTTTTTCTTCTTCATTTGCTTTGAAACAAAGTCGAAGCCGAATGAGATTACAAGAAGCACTACAATTATGCCGATTACGATCGGGCGATTGCCTTCGTCAGTCACTACTCTCAATAGCGCTCCGAGCTTCGGAATGCACAAAACCACCTTGCCGACAACATTTCCCCAAAGGGCGGGAGAAGAGTCCGCCGATGCATTGGCATCGCCTTTTGTCGTGAAGGTTTCATTGGATCTGTCTATAGCGGTTACACGGTGGGTCACCAGAACTCCATCTTCATTCAGTACATATGTAATGACATCGCCGATCTGGATAGTTTCCGGCTCGACATTCTGCACTATTACAAGAGAGTCGATAGGATATGCGGGCTCCATACTGTAGCTGTCTACCGAGTACATGCTCCATCCCATCAGCCGGATGGCGACTATGGCAACTGCCGCAATGACGATTATCGTTGTTATGAAGGTTGAAACAAAGTCAGCAATTGTGGAGAGTACGCCGCCCTCATGGGCTTCATTGTCTGGCTTTTGCTTCTTTGATTTTTTTGTGGTCTCCTCAGCAATTTCCGTGCTGATCTCTTCACTTACTGTATCGTTGTTCTTGTCAGTTATGTTTTCAGTAGCCATGGTTTTCTGCCTTTCTGATACGTTGCACAAATGCGGGACGCGCGCTGATCGTCCCGCATCATGCATTCGTGCAACTAATGAGATGATGTCAGGTTCAGTCAATGTCTATTCTCTGTAGCCTGTGCCTTATTCAGGCAGGATAGCCGAAATCTCAGTATAATAAAATCTCCCCGGTCACTAGTACCGAGGAGATGAAATAAACAAAATAACCCCACAGCACTAATAAAGTGTTGGAGGTTAAAAATCGGGTACGCCGGAGGTTGTACCCCCCCACACGTTCGCGCGAATCGCCACTTTTTGAGACAATTTCACATCTACATAGATAATAACATACTCAGCTCCCCATGTCAAGAGTTTTTTAAGAAAAATTTTACGGCAGTTTTGTTTCGTCATATGGTCGCTGGAAAGTTGCCAAAATAAGTAACTACTTATTTATAAAAGTATTTCCGACAAGCAAAAAGCCTTCACGCTATGGCTTTGAAGCCAGAAATGCGAAGGTTTTTGCTTTCTGTACTATTCGATTCGATACTGACACTATGCTCTCTCAATCACACAAGTATGCTTCTTAGTTTCCCTGTCATAATTGATACCAACCATAAGGAGATTTCCGAAGTATTCTTTCAGCTTGCCATCGTAGCGTTTCTCTTTTATCTGCTTGATAGCTGTGTCAGCATCTTGATTGTACTTTAGCTCAACTACCATTGCAGGATAGTCTGAATACTTACGAGGCAGAAATGCCAAGTCGGCAAAGCCTTTTCCTGTTGGCAATTCATGAACGATCTCATACTGTCTTCTTGCTGTGTAGTATGCAAGAACAATCGCTGCACTCAAAGATGCCTCGTTGTTATATTCCAAAACAGAGCAAGCTCCTTCATGTGCTCTTTCAAGAGCATCGGCGACCTTATCTGCTTTGCCTTCAATCGTTGCATCGAGCAAGTCATCGGAGTCCTTGATTGCACCCGCTACATACGCCCAATCTGTTCCGCCGACTGCATCTCCGAAAGCTCCGGCAACCTCTAAATTAGGGATAGTCGCCTTTTCAGTATTATCATCATACGCAAGGTATCCGAGGTGAATCAACAGCGTCAAAACATCGTCTTTATTCCTGAAAGATGTCATATCGTTCTGGAATGTGCTGACTTTTACTCTCACAGCTTCGCCACTGAGCATACCAATGATTGCACCTTTGAGACCATCGAAATCCATCTCAATATATTTTTTCAAGGATTCGTATGTCTCTGATGCCGTCCAGTAATTTTTGAATTTCTTTTTGCTTATTGCAAGCATAACAGAGTTTGGGCTGTAGACGTGTTGTATCTGATCAAATGAATAGCCATCGTACCATGTCTGCATACTCTCAAAATCCATTTGATACTTATCGCAAAGTGCCTTTACCTCGTCTTCAGTAAAGCCGACATATTCAGCCAGCCCGGTGGGGTCTGTCATTGTGTACTCACGGAAATCTGTCAAAGCTGACTCTGTGCCGTACTTCTTGATTGGTAGAATGCCTGTCATATAGGCAGCAGCGATTGTTTCATCGGTCGCTGTACCGCCTTTGAACAATCCTCTCAGAAGCTGAACATACTCTTTTTGGAGATTATCATCGTCTTTTGCCTCACGGAAAAGGGCATCCCATTCATCAATAATGACGACAAACTTATTTCCAGTAGCTTGATTGATGCTACTCAATGCATCTGGCAAATATGTCTCATCTTCTTTTACAAACTCAGGAAATGCTTTTTTCAGTTCTTCGATGGTTGCAAATTGCATATCTGCCACAACGTCAGTACCCTTACTTTTTGACCTTGAGATAAAGCGAGTGATGTCGAGATATATCACGTCAAACTTATTCAAGTATTTCTCAAAAGAATCCATCTTTGAAATCTTCAAACCTTCGAACAGTTTCCTTGAATCACAGCTCTTGTCGTAATAGGCGCACAACATCTTTGCAGCAAACGACTTGCCAAATCTTCTTGGGCGACTGAAACAAGTCAGCTTCGCTGGTGTGCCAACAGTGCTGTTCACATAATCAATCATGTCGGTTTTATCTACATAGATTCCGTTGCAAATCTGTTGAAAAGGTCCATTGCCTGGATTCAAATATACTCCCATTTCAGTCTACCTCCTTGTGTGTTCAAGTTTAAGTTCCATATATAGCTTACCATAAATTTGAGGGTTAGTCAAGAGTGAGAAACGGAGCGTCTGATTTTATCCCACTTCTTTCTTTGCGATTTCCACAGTCCTTGCAATAAATGCCGAATTGGTTGGCTTACCTGTAGATGCAGAGGCACAGTATTTGAAAATATCCTCCAACCGCGCGTAATTTCCTCTGTCCCATGTCGCAGTAATAACATATCTGATGGCTTTTTCCACGCAAGATGGTTTAGTATTAAAATCAGCTGCAACTTCAGGGTACAAACGTGAAGTTACATTACGTTGAAGATATGAAGAACCATTTAGAACAAGATTTATCGCAGTTTTCAGATAGTAATATCCAAGTAGGTTTGTTGGCATACCAATGTCTGCAAATAGCTCAGATAGATATGAATCAAGCACCGCCGAATCTTTTTGCTCATTTGTCTTATTCACATCTTCTGAATCCTCAAAATATTCTGTTTGAGCTTTCACTTCGTACTTAATGCAAATTTTCTCGACATCATTTTGAATTTTGGCAACTCGATCCTCATTACCTTTTACTAGTAAAGTAATAGCCTTTATCATGATAATTCCTCCACTTTCTTTAAAACCACTTAATGATTGCTGTCCTTCGCAAACTTCAGAACTTTCTCATCCCACCATACTCATCTTTCCTTATTCAACCTATTCTATTTTACAGCTTTTTCGACAAATTAACTATGAAGTTCGCTTCACTTGAATCGAAAATCGTGAACTAAACTTCACAACATCTCTAATGCCAGCTCTGCCTGCTACAATAGAATGCTTATGCAGGGCATAAATTAAAAGAGACAACTACACAGGAATATATAACAACATCCTGCATAAGACAAAACCGCACTTGGATTTGTTGTCCGGGTGCGGTTGTGGTGTGTACGGAAAATTAGCTCAATCGGATGTTACAAATGCTACCTCTGTTTCTTATGCATCAACACCACGGTCTCGACATGTGCGGTTCTTGGAAACATGTCAAAGGGCTTATATCTGATTAGTCTATAGCCAGATTCAAATAAAATGTTCAGATCCCTGGCGCAGGTGGCAGGATTGCAGGAGATGTAGACAAGTTTTTTTGGTGACATGCTGGTGATTGCGGTGAGGGTTTCATTATCGCAACCTCTTCGTGGAGGGTCTACAATTACTATGTCAGGCTTATTGCCTTTACAGCTTAATTCTTCTGAGACTGTGCCTGCGTCTCCGGCAAAGAATTCGGCGTTTGTAATCCCATTCATCTCAGCGTTTCGTCTGGCATTTTCAATCGCCGCAGAGACAATCTCAACGCCGATAAGCTTTCTCACGCTTTTCGCCATAGAAAGACCCACCGTGCCGATTCCACAATACAGGTCAAGAAGTGTCTCTGTGCCATCAAGTCCGAGAAAATCTCTTGCCGCGCGGTAGACATTTTCGGCAGCTTCAGTGTTTACTTGATAAAACGAATGCGGGGAAATCTCGACAGACACGTCGCACATGGTGTCACGAATCGTACCGGAGCCGTAAAGGCAGATATCTTTACTGCCGAGAATCACGTTTGTATTCGCAGAGTTGATATTGAGAAGAACAGTTTTGATTTCCGGGAATTTCTCAACCAGTGTCACTGCAAGCTTATCAAAAATCTTTGTCTCTTTTGTGCAGACAAGACTCAGCATTATTTCGCCGGTTTGGAAGCCTCTTCTGAGATAAATGTGGCGGAGGAGTCCCCTGCCAATCTTCTCATCATAGACAGATATTCTATTCTGATTAACGTAATCAATGACAACAGCACAGATTTCGGTGAAGATTTCCGGCTGTAAAAGGCAATCGGAAACGGGAACTACCCGGTGTGAACGCGGCGAGAAGAAGCCACAGTAAGCCTTTCCGTCTGACATCGACACCGATAGCTGGACTTTGTTGCGATATCGATTGACTTCAGGGCTTCCGACTATCGGCTCCGGCTCCAAATCAAATCCACCGATGCGTCTGAAAGCGTCTCTGACAGACTGCTCTTTTGCATGGAGTTCAGCCTCATAAGAAATATGGCGATAGACACAGCCTCCGCAGGCGTGAATATTACAATCGGGCTCGACTCTGTCGTGGGAAGCCTCAGTAAGCTTCTCGATTTTGGCATAGGCATAGCTCTTTTTTACTTTGAGAATTTTTGCAGAAATCTTGTCACCGATTGCCGTGTCAGGGACAAAAATCGCCATGCCTTCATGTCTACCGATTCCTGAGCCTTCGGAACTGAGAGCGTCGATGCTGAGCTCAATTACATCATTTTTATTCAGCACTATTGTCACTTCCCGCCGATAAATAATTTCTGATTCTGTCAAAGCACCTGTTGAGTATGTCAGTATGTACTGCGCCGGTTTTATCGAATGCAGTCGACTCGACTGTAAAAGTGAAGTTCTGATGATTCTTCTTCACGATATATGAGAAGAACTTATCGAAATCTATTCGACCTTCGCCAATCGGTAGCACTTTGAGATTGCTCCAGTCCATATAACCGCCGCCGTAGTCGTTGACATGGTAGTGCCTGATATTGTCTTGTAGCCACGCATTGTCGTCATCGTACAAGAGCTCCTCCTGACAGTGAAATGCTGCCATTTTCGTGTCGAAGACAAAACCGGCGTCGGGGTATGCTTCATAAACATCATGCAACCTGCTCATCGGGTCACTGACGTTACAAACAACATTCTCGACAAGAAGCATAAGCCCATATTCATCGGCAATTTCGCGCAGGTATCTATAACCGGCTATGTTATTCTCGATATGGCTGTCGGAAACAATGCCGTTCCAGAGGTGCAGTACGAGCTTTTCGGCTCCAACTCCTTTTGCTATTTCGCAGTTCAGTCGGAAATCCAGCATTGCGGATTTTAAATCTTCAGAAGTTCCACTGCTAAGAAGCTCGCCAATGCGCTTTTCACAATGGATTACCGGGATATTTATGCCTATTTTACGTGTAAAGTTGATAAGCTTGTCGGTTTTCGGATACCAGTCAGGGTATATCATAAGCTCGAAGCCATCGCATGAAAGCTTCGGTGCAAAGTCTTTTAGAAGCGTATAGTCACGGTTATTGGGACGTCCTATCAGGGCGCCAGTTGAACAGAGAATCGGCACTGTATCACCTCGTCAAATCAAATCTAAAAGCTTTCCGGCTTCTTCTTTTCTTGAAAGAACCGTGTCGAAGTGCTTGATGTATTCAAGCGGATATTTCGGGTTGAAGAACCTGTTAAGGCGGTCGCCGTCGCCTTGCGACAGGACAAGCTTCGTTGTTCCTCCGGCACCGACAGACAGAATCGTCTGCACTTCTTCCATGATATTTATGTTGTAGATTCCGGCATAGCCGTCACGGGTCCAACCGATATTTTCCTGATTGCCGAGCTGGTTTTTCTGGCGGTAGAGATAATATGGGCTGTAGCCGGCGCTCATTAGCTTCTCGGTCGAATACTTAATCATCTTTTCGCAAAGCTCGCCGTCGCCGAGGCTTCGCCTTGCCATGAGTTCAGATGCACGCTTGATTGAAAGCGCATGAACGGTTATATTCTCCGGGTTCAGTGCCATGACGCCGTCAACAGACTGTGTAAAGCTATCAAGCTTGTCATCCGGAAGTCCGGCAATAAGGTCAACATTAATGGCTTTGAAGCCCTTTGATTTTGCAAGCTCATAGCTTGAAAGGAACTCGCTGACAGTATGGCTTCTACCGATTGCCTTCAGAACGTCTTCGTTTAGAGTCTGAGGATTGATGCTCACCCTGTCGCCGCCGTTTGATTTGATAACATCGAGTTTTTCGGATGTTATCGTGTCCGGTCTGCCGGCTTCAACGGTGTATTCGCGGATATGAGACATGTCAAATGAAGATGCAATAGTCTTCATGATTCTGTCCAAATCTTTAGCTTCAATCGATGTTGGCGTTCCTCCGCCGAAATAGACTGTGTCGAGTGTCAAGCCTTTGCCCTTAACAAGCTCGCCTGTATATGCTATTTCCTTGCAAAGCTTTTCGACATACTCCGGCATAAGCTTTTTGAAGCTTCCCACCGTCTGGGAGATGAAGGAACAATATGTACACCTTGTCGGGCAGAACGGGATATCGACATAAAGGCTGAACGAACGCTTCGGCATTGCTGACACAACTGCATCCTGGTTCTCGGCAGTCTTCCAGCCGATGTTTATCTTCTCGTCGGTCATGAGATATCTGCCGGCGAGGTATGCAGATGCTTTCTCAAAATCAAAGCCCTTTGCGCGAAGCTTATTTATCAGCTTCACCGGTCGGACTCCGGTAAGAATTCCCCACTCAGGAGAAATTCCAGTAAGGGTTCTCAGGCACAAAAACAGAAGCTTTCCGAGCTGGAATTCACATTCGTTTTCGTAGTCTTCGGTATCAGTGGGAAGTGTCAGGCTTTCGGAAGCGGTTTTGCCGTCGAGAGTGACTGTGGCTTTCAGAAGAGAACCGCTTCTTTCGATAAGTGCAAAGTTGTCTGTGGGAAGCTCCGAGTTCTCTTCTGTGTCCAAAAATATAAAGCCGAAGCTTTGCGCAGGGAAAAAGAGCTTCGAGACAGCCTCGAGCTCATATTTAAAATCATTTCCCGAAAATACAAGTGTAAACATCATTCTAACCTCTGAGTGCGCCCAAGTACGGATTTTCCAGAAGCTCGGAATACAAATCGGTTTCAGGTCCGTGTCCCGAGAGAATCCGCATATTTTTGCCGTCTGCAAGCTTATAGAGCTTACCAACAGAAGAGATTATATCACTGAAACTGCTTCCGCCGATATCGATTCTTCCGATGCTACCTGCAAAAAGCGTGTCGCCGGAAAAGATTGTATCTTCTATGATGAACGAAACCGAGCCGGCGGTGTGACCTTTGGTGGAAACAACCTTGAAAGTCATGTCTCCAAAACTCAGTTCGTCGCCATCAGAAAAGCACTCCGCACCATTGCAGGGATAAAACGGGACGGAAAAATAGTCGGCACGGCAAAGCCGGGAGCTATGGAGCATCGGCTCATCTTCATGGGAAATCATCACTTTACATCCGGTTTTCTCTTTGAGCTCTCCTGCCGCAGAGATATGGTCGACATGCCCGTGAGTCAGAAGCACGGCTTCAAGCTTCAGGGCGCCGAGCTTCGATATGATTCTGTCGACATCGCAGGGAGCGTCAATCAGGACAGCGATACTGCCCGAACTTACGATATATGCATTTGTTCCGAAATCCCCCATATTGGGAATTGTGGTTATATTCATAATTGGCACCTACTTTGAGCTTCTTTCGACCGAGAAGACGCCCTCGACCTTCTTGAGCCTCGTTATGACGTTCTGGAGCTCGGCTGTTCCGGCTACGCTGATTGTGAGAGTTATGCTGGCGTTGCCGTTTTTGAGGACTCTTGCCGTGGATTCATAGGTCATGGTTCTTGTTTCCTGCAAGCAGGACATGATATCCGCCAGAATTCCGATTCGGTCATAGCCGACTACATCGAGGACTACCTTGTAGTAGTTGCTTGCGGTTTCATCCTTGCCAGCCCAGTGGACAGGAATCCAGCGCTCCGGCTCGTTATCCTTCTGCGAAAGGTAATTCACACAGTCGCACTTGTGAACGGAAACACCATGTCCACGGGTTATGAAGCCGATGATGTCGTCGCCCGGAAGCGGTGAACAGCACTGCGAGAGCTTGACGACGCAGTTATCCATTCCGTCAACTATGATACCGGAACTTGGCTTCTTCCTGCCGGTGAACTGCTCCTGAACATACTGATTTTCATTCTGATTGGCATTCTGGATATACTTCTTTGTGTACTCGTCTTTGAGCCTCGGGATTATTTTTGAAAGTGTGACGCCGCCATAGCCGATTGCGGCATAGAAGTCGTCGAGAGTTTCGCAGTTATGGCGCTTCATGTCCAGTGACAGGAAGTCTTCAAGCTCATCCTCTGGGACTCTGATTAAGTTGCGCTTGAATTCACGCTCGAGTTCCTGCCTGCCTTCAGCGATGTTCTCGTCACGGCGCTCTTTTTTGAACCATGAACGGATTTTGGACTTCGCTTCATTGGTCTGACAGATATTGAGCCATGCACGATTGGGACCGTGGTTCGGGTCCTTCGTGGTTATTATTTCGATAATTTCGCCGGTCTTTATCTGGTAATCAAGCGGAACAAGCTTCTTGTCGACCTTTGCACCGGTCATTCTGTGCCCAACCTGAGTATGGATTGCATAGGCAAAGTCAATAACCGTAGCTCCGAGCGGAAGCGAAATAACGTCGCCCTTTGGAGTCATTGCAAATACGTCCTCAGGAGCTAAATCGTCCTTGATTGCTCTGACGATGTCCTCGACGTCGTTTGATTCCTGCTGGCTGTCCAGTATCTGGCGAACCCAGTTGAGGCGACCGTCATATTTGTATTTGCCCTTGACGCCCTCCTTGTACTTCCAGTGTGCGGCGATTCCGTACTCGGCGGTATGATGCATTTCGTAGGTTCTTATCTGAACCTCGAACGGGATGCCTTCCCTGCCCATAACGGTTGTATGAAGGCTCTGATACATGTTTGCCTTCGGAGTGGAGATGTAGTCTTTAAATCTGTTCGGAATCGGCTGGAACATGTCGTGAACCACACCCAAAACGTAGTAGCACTCAGTTACGGTGTTTACTATTACACGGACGGCATACTTATCATAGATTTCGTCAAAGAGCTTTCCCTGCTCATAGACTTTCTTATAAATGCCATAGGCGCTCTTGACCCGCCCTTCAATTGTCGGAAGAGGATTGAAATCCTGTTCGAGGCGCTTTGCAAGACGCTTTTTAATCTGCTCGATGAAGGCTTCGCGCTCCGGTTTTGATTTTTCCAGCAACTGCTCTATTTCGTTGTAGGCGAACGGGTCGAGATATGAGAACGCTAAATCTTCAAGTTCCTCTTTCATCTGCCTTATACCGAGACGGTTCGCAAGCGGGACGAAGATACTCATCGTTTCAAGTGAGACGCTTCTTCTCTTTTCTTCACTGCGATAGCCGAGAGTCCTCATATTGTGGAGTCTGTCAGCGAGCTTGATTATGATTACTCTTATGTCTTTTGACATGGAGAGAAGCATTTTTCGGATGTTCTCCGCCTGCTGTTCCTCTTTTGAATAGAGTGCGACCTGATTCAGCTTTGTTACACCGTCGACGAGATTTGCGACGTCCTCGCCAAAACGCTTTTTGAGTTCGCTATATGGCGTTCCGGTGTCCTCAATGACATCATGAAGAAGAGCCGCGCAGATGGTGTCGGCATCCATTCCGAGTTCTACAAGTATCTTTGCAACTGCTATCGGGTGGATGATGTACGGCTCGCCCGACTCACGGAACTGTCCTTCATGCTTTTCACGGGCAAGCTCATATGCCTGCTCAATCTTCTCAACATTGTAGTTCTTGTCAAGAGCGATTATTGAGTCCATAAAGTCCTTGTAGGCTTCATCGGCGATTCTCTCGTTCTCCTCTGGTGTCCTGATTACTTTTTTAGGAGCATCAATCTTAACTTCGCTTTCCATTTTGTTATCTGCTTCTGCCATACTGTTCCATCCTCACTTATTCTTGCACATTCTCTTTATCTTTAATCAGTCTGTCAAGGCACTTGAGTGTCTTTGAGCTTTCTATGTCAACCCTTGTTTTGGGTGAAGTTAATTCTATGTAACCATTTTCGGCAGGCTTGCAAAGTCCCGTGTCGCAGAAGGCATCGACTGCCACTGACAGCTTAAAACAGTTTATTCCGAGCCTAGCCGCCAGGTTCGTCACAGTAAACGGTGCCGCAAGGTTGAAGGCATACTTATAAATTGCAACAAGCTCTTCACGGGTCGGTCTGCCCTTTTTCATGATTTCAAGTGGCAAATCCTCACCACGGCGGAAGCTTTCATATGCGTCGTATGCCGCAAAGTAGCTGTCCTGGCGAATTCCGTGGAGGCGGTAGTCCGAAACCGTGAGAGTAAAGCTCTTTTTGCCATTGTATTCATTTATCGAGAGAGTTCCCATCAGGTCTATTTTATCGCCCGCCTGGATTCCGACAGAAGCTGTCTTTCTTCTGAACATGAGGCAGCTGAGATGCACGCCGTCATACGAGACTTCAAACTTGGTGTGCTCGCCATTTTTGAGAGGAACCACTCTGAGAACAGCCACACCGGAAAGTGCAAACTGCGGCTCGGGATTTCCGGCGCCGTAGGGTTCGATTCTTCTGAGGTCGTTTATATTCTGCTCGGTTATGTCTTTGCCCCTAAGGAGCTTGTCAGCTGTGAGAGTAAACCGGGGCATTGTGGGGAAATTCTCTTTTGCATAAGAAAGAATCATCTCTTTAAGCTTCGGGATGTCGGATTCCTTGACAGTCAAGCCCCCGGCACATTCGTGACCGCCGTATTTGACTAAGATTTCCTTGCAGGAATCGAAGCACTTGAAGATGTTGAAGCCTTGAATACTTCTTGCCGAACCGATGGCAAAGCCATTATCATCTATTGAGATAATCACAACCGGTCTTTCGTATCTTTCGAGAAGTCTTGCTGCAACTATTCCTATGACTCCGTGGTGCCAGCCCTTGCCGCTTAAAACTATCACTCTGTCGTGAACTATATCGGGATTTTCTGCAATATACTTCCCTATTTCTGCAACTATTTCGGCTTCGCACTGTTTTCTTTGGTCGTTAAGAGTTGTCAGCTTGTGGGCGTTACCGACGGCTTCATCACCCTCGGTGACAAGCATATCGAGCGCTGTTATGGCAGAACCAAAACGCCCTGCGGCGTTGATTCTTGGAGCTAGGAAGTATGACACAGACGACGAATTCATGTTATCACGATTGATTCCGCTCTGCTCGATGAGACTTACAAGACCTTCACGCTCAGTGTATTTAAGCTCCTTCAAGCCCATATTGACTATTGTTCTGTTTTCGGAGACAAGCGGAACTATATCAGCAATCGTTCCGATGGCGCAGATGTCTGCATACTGCTCGATTATGAAATCCTGTCCGCCGTCCTCAAGAGCGCAGAGAAGCTTTAATGCCACTCCGACACCGGCAAAATCCTTGAAATCGGATTTGCAATTTTCGAGGTATGGGTCGACCAATGCCTCGGCTCTCGGGAGAGACACAGCAGGCTGGTGATGGTCGGTTATTACAAGCTTCATTCCGAGCTCATAGATATAGTCGGCTTCCTTTACAGCAGTAATTCCGTTATCGACTGTAACTATCAGCGTAGCACCACCTTCACGGATTTCATCGATGGCGCGCATATTAAGACCATAGCCTTCACTGCGTTCAGGGATATAGCACAGAGTTTCCACTCCCATATTCATGAGGTAGTCATAGAGAATTGCCGTAGAAGTTACGCCGTCGCAGTCATAGTCGCCGTAAATGCAGATAGTTTCACCGTTTTCAATTGCCTGATTGATGGTGGCAACCGCCTTGTCCATATCCGGAAGAAGATATGGGTCGCTTAGCTCAGTACCGTTAAAGAAAGATTTTATATCATCAAGACTGTTATATCCTCTTGCGGACATGACTTCGGCTGTAAGGCGTGAAAGGTCGGTACTGCCGACAGTCTTTTCGACAGCATCTGTATTTATTTCTCTTACTTCCCATCTTTTCATGCCGTTTCCTTCCTTTGTCCGAAAATATCTGCGAATGGAGTTATTATACCACTTCAAGCGACATATTTCAAGAACCCCGTGCACTATAAAGCTCTATTTTTCTGAAGAAAATGCGCTTCCCTTTTTCAGAGAAGCGCACCGTAATTCTGATTACTTGATTTTGTCTACAATCTTCTTCATGTACTCGGCATAAATCTTACCGATGAGCCTTGCGCCCTTTTCGGTCGGATGAACGCCGTCCTCGGCGAATGACACAGGGTCATCGCCTATGAATGCGGAGTTGAGAAGTCCGTCAAGCGGGACATAGACATCTGCATACTCACGGGCAAGCTTTCTTATGACTTCCGTCTTCTTGTAGAGGTCTTCTCTGAAGTAGAGCTTGTCGGGAACGGGAATCAGGAACGGTTCCATGAGCATGATTCTGGCATTAGTTCTCTCTTTGAGTGCGTCCAAGACAGTTCTGTAGTTCTTCTCGAACTGCTCGTCGCTCATCCAGTCCCTTTCGCCTGCGTGGCTCCATACGTCGTTGATGCCGATGAGAATCGAGCAGATATCCGGCTGAACCTCGACGAAGTCGCTCTCCAGACGCTCGACAAGATTACTTGTCTGGTCCCCGCCGATTGCCAGATCGACGAACTCGAACTCGACGTCCGGGCAAAGCTCCTTGAGTGCGGGTGCGGCATATCTCGGATAGCCCCAGCCGAGGTCGTGGATGTTCTCACGATCTCTACCCATGTCGGTTATGCTGTCGCCTTGGAATAGTAGTTTAATCATTGTAATTCCTCCAAATATATTTTAGTGTAGGATTTTGCGTCAATCAAGCCGGTACTTTGTCAGATCCGGCAGTTCGGCAAGTGTCAGTGTATAGTCACTCTGGTATGCTTTTATAAGCATACTTTCTTCGGTGTAGGACTCGTTATAGCCCTTCCATGTGTAGACGAAATCGCCGCTCCATACTCCCCAGTAGAGCCAGTGGATATTGTCCTGCTGAAGGTTGTCCGGGTCGGGAATACAGCCGTTTTCGGAAAGAGCTACAAGCTTGGTTTCATCAGAGCACTTGTATGCTTCGATAAATGTTGCCGCCTGAGATGAGTATTCGTTCTCGCCGGGATAGATATCCCATGCGATTATGTCGACAACGTCGTCGCCCGGGTACCAGTCGGCATCCTGACCGTTCCAGACCCAGATGAGGTTTGTGAGCTCGTATTCCTCAGTGAATATCTCGTACATGAGTCTGTAAAGTGCGATATAGCTCTCGGCGGAGCAATCTCCCCACCAGAACCATGCGCCAGATGCCTCATGAAGCGGTCTCCAGAGAACTGGAACTCCATAGTCGCGGAGAATCTGGAGCTTGGAAGCTATCTCGTGCATGTCCTCGACCAATTGGTTATAGAGCTCGTCATCCTCGCCGTTCATAGCCTTGTCAAGGTCGATGGTTGAATATTCAGTATAGAAGGAGCTGTACCATTCTCCATTATCGGAAACATAGCCTTCCGGTGACTGCCAGTGCCAGCAAATCTGGACTATTCCGCCGCAATTTACGTACCAGTCATATGCTCTCTCGACAGTTTCTGTTGTAGCGTTGTTTGCCTGTGCAACGGGGGTGTAATTCATCATGTCAAGACCTAAGACCGCAAACTCTTCGCCGGTGATAGATGTAATCCACTCATACTCTTCAGAGTCTCTGCTTGCGTCGGCGAACTGACCGGTGAGAGTGTACTTGCCGTAAATATCACAGAGGAAATTATAGAGCCTTACTGTGTTGTCATCAGCGTTTTCGTTTGAGAGAGAACAGGTGACATTATAGACATCCTCGATATTTATATCGGAAGCAGTTATGGTGAGGCAGTCATAATCGACCCAGCCCCAGCTCACTGTCATCGAGAACTCGTGAGTGCCTGCACTCAGATAGATGTATTCGAGAGTTACGTCACAGACTTCGTTTGCCACATCGTTTTCTACAGAGCCGATATAGCTTCCGTCAAGATTGGCATAGTTGATTCTACCTGCTGACGACGTGTATGAGGAAACTGTCAGGTTGTAGAAACCAGAATTCTCTATCTCAAAAGTAAGCACCATGGAATCGCTGTCGGAATTAAGCCCGGTAACGCCCAAGCCGCCGGAGAAAAGATCGTTAGTCTTGATGGAGCAGTTTCCTCCTAAGGTTGCGTTCTCAAATTCAAGAAGCTGATAGTAGTCGCTCGGAGCATTGTTCTCAGTGTAGGTATTCTCGCTCAGGTCAAGCGATGTGTTGTACTCACTTCTTACGTCGCCGAAGGTGGCGTTCTCCATAACAGCTGTGCCGCAGGCTGTAGTACAGAGTATTGCCGCTATTGTGAGCATACAGACTAAGCCCTGAAGTAATTTTTTCATTGTCATTGTCCTTTCTTGACGGTAAACTTGACGTTTTCAACGCCGAATATCTTAATCAGCTCGGAAATGGTCTGAGAACTGATATTGATTGAATTTGCGCCCTTGATGTCGGTGGATTTTCTGACATCAGACAGGTAGCCTATGAGCCTTCCGGAGCCCTTGTTTTCCTCACAGAGCTTTCGGAGTGCAGAAATCTTATCCTTATCGGTCGACTTAAGCTGAAGACACAAAGGTCTTTTCTTCAGTTCATCAACATAGTCATCTGCATTCTGGATGCCGTCTACAAGAATTTTCGGAGTATCGTCATCCTTGAGAGAAAGCCTGCCGGTTATTGCCAGCCTTGTTCCGCTCATAAGAAGATTTCTCGCTGTTTCGTAGGTTTTTGGGAATACGATAGCCTCTATTTCTGATGTTGCATCCTCAACCACACAGAATGCCATCATAGCCCCCGATTTTGTGTTATGAACCCTTTTTGAGCGGAAGATAGCCATTATGCTGACTTCCTGCTTGTCCTTGTAGGTTGGCGGATTGTCAGAGACGCCATCGATTATCTTCTTTGCTGTAGTCATTCCCGAGGCGGATGCCCAGCCGGAATACTCCGCAAGAGGATGACCAGAGATATAGATTCCAGTTGTCTCCTTTTCCATCTCAAGTAGTTCTGCAAGAGAGTACTCCTCAACATACGGGATTGTCATATCTGTTGACGTCTTTTCGGCAACACCGAATAAATCCGTCTGACCGTCTATCCCGGCTCTTGATTCGCTTGAAATGGCATTAAGAATTGTATCATAGCTTGAAAGCATCTGTCTGCGATTTGTCCCGAAGCAGTCGAAAGCTCCACACATTATGAGGCTTTCTATTGAGCGGACGGTTACCTCTGCCACATGGGTTCTTCGGATGAAATCCACCAGAGATGTGAATTTGCCGTTTCTCTCACGTTCACGCAAAATAGCGTTTATTGCACTCTTTCCTAAGCTCTTGACAGCGAGCAAGCCATAGCGGATGCCGTTCTCTTTTGGCACGAAAATCTCTCTGCTCTCATTTACGTCAGGTGGGAGGATTTTGACGCCCTTCGATTCGCATTCAGCGGAATACTCGGTGATTTTGGCGACATTATCTAAAACGCTTGTCATAAGCGCAGACATGTACTCTTTGAAGTAGTGGCGCTTGAGGTATGCCGTTTCGTATGCAACTGTTGCATAGGCAGCGGCGTGGGACTTGTTGAAGGCATAGGAAGCGAAGCTTGTCATCTCGTCGAAAAGCTCGTTTGCAATCTTCTCGGAGATGCCGTTTGCTACACATCCGCAACAGTTGACCGAGCCATCAAGGTTCTTCTCGCCATAGATGAAGGCTTTTCTTTCGTTTTCGAGGACATCATGCTTCTTTTTGGACATAGCACGGCGGACTATATCCGCTCTGCCGTATGAATAGCCGGCAAGACTCCGGAAAATCTGCATCACCTGCTCCTGATAAACGATACAGCCGTAGGTGACGTCCAGAATCGGCTTCAGAAGAGGTGTTTTATAGGTAATCAGGTTTTTGTTGTGACGGTTCCGGATATAAGTCGGAATGGAATCCATCGGTCCGGGACGATAAAGAGAGATTACAGCAATCAGGTCTTCTATGTCTTCAGGAACAAGGCGCATAATTGTGCTCGTCATTCCTTGCGATTCAAACTGGAAAACTCCGACAGTGTCTCCGTCAGCGAGCATTTTGTAGACCTCTTTGTCATCAAGAGGGATCTTCTCTATATCAAAATCGGGTTCAAACTTTCTTATCTCTCTTACAGCATCGCGGATAACCGTCAGGTTCCGAAGACCCAGAAAGTCGATTTTAAGGATTCCCAGATTTTCAAGAACGCCCATCGTGTACTGAGTCACAAGCTGACCGTCGTTTGTCATCAGTGGAACGTAGTCGGAAACGGGTCCTGCCGTGATTACAACTCCTGCGGCATGGATTGAACAGTGCCGTGGCATACCTTCAATCTGCTCCGCCATGTCGATAAGCTCTTTTACCTGCGGAGAAGAATTGTAGAGCTCCTTAATTTCAGGGGAATTCTCCTTGACACTTGCAAGAGTATCTCCGAACTGAATAGCCTTGGCAACCTTATCAGTTATACTATATGGTAGACCCATGACTCTGCCGCAGTCTCTGATGGCGTTTTTTGCCGCCATTGTTCCGAATGTGACTATCTGTGCTACATGATCCTCACCATAGCGGCGTTTTACATAGTCAATGACATCCTGCCTGCCCTCGATGCAGAAATCGATATCGAAGTCGGGCATTGAAACTCTTTCAGGATTGAGAAATCTCTCAAAAAGCAGGTTATATTTAATCGGGTCAATTCCGGTTATGCCGATGCAGTAGGCTACCAGGCTTCCGGCTCCCGAGCCTCTGCCGGGACCTACAGGAATTCCGTGGGTTTTAGCATAGTTTATGAAGTCCCAGACTATGAGATAGTAGTTGACATAGCCCATGCCTGAGATTACGCTCAGCTCATATTCAAGGCGTTCCCTGATTTCGTCGGTGACATTGTCGCCGTAGCGCTTTTTCAGTCCATCAAGGCTCATCTGCCGGAGATATGCTTCGTTATCGGCGACGCCTTCTATTGAGAATGCTGGGAGCTTGGTTACTCCGAATTCAAATTCTACGTTGCACTTGTTTGCTATCTCTGCGGTATTGTAAACTGCTTCCTGATGACCTGAGAATGCAGAAAGCATTTCTTTTTCAGACTTGATGTAGAACTCGTCGTTCGGGAAGCTCATGCCGTCCGGGTCGTCGAGTGCAGTATTTGTTGCGATTCGCATGAGCACCTTCTGGGCAGGTGCATCGGTGCGATTTATATAGTGTGCATCGTTTGTTGCGGCGAGTCTGACGCCAGTTTCGTCGCTCAGTTTGAAAAGATACGGCAGTATATCAGTCTCGTCAGAGAAGTTGTGATTCTGAACCTCAATGTAGTAGTCGTCGCCAAAAAGTGCCTTATATTTAAGAACCGTCTTTTTTGCGTTGTCATAGTCCCTGGCACTTAGCAATCTCGGAACTTCACCTGCAATACAGCCGGACAGGCAGACAAGACCCTCATGGTACTTTTCAAGCAGTTCAAAATCGATTCTTGGCTTGCGGTAGAAGCCTTCAGTATAGGACAGCGATGTCAGTTTGCAGAGATTCTTGTAGCCGGTTTCGTTTTTGCATAAGATTATCAGGTGATATGGGTTGTCTATCTTCCCCGCCTTGTCGAATCTTGTTCTCGGGGCGACGTACATTTCACAGCCGATAATTGGCTTTATTCCGGCGGCTTTGGCTATCTTGTAGAACTCGACAGCCGCAAAGAGATTGCCGTGGTCGGTCACAGCGACAGAATCCATCCCCAGCTCCTTGACACGGTTGACTAAGCTTTTAAGCCTGCAAGCACCGTCGAGAAGCGAATATTCACTATGAACATGAAGATGAACAAAGTTCGCCATAGTTACCCTTCTTTGGATTTGTTTATGTTGTCCGCAATTTCTATTAGTTTCTTAAATCTGTGATTGACTCCCGAACGAGACAGTGGCGGATTGAATTCCGATGCAAGCTCGCTCAGGGCGTACTCGGGATATTTCAGTCGGAGTGTTGCCGCCTCCCGAAGCTCGTCAGAAAGCTGAGAAAGCCCTTTGGGAGAGTTTTCAATTGTCTTTATTGCTTCAAGTTGCCGGAGAGCTGATGCATTCTGGCGCTCAAGGTTGGCTGTGTCGCAATTGGTTGCCCTGTTGGCACGGTTCCGAATGTCTTTATAGACCTTAGTGTTCATCACTTCAAGGCTTGCGCCGGTGGCGCCAATTAATGTCAGCATGTCCTCAATGTTTTCGCTGTCCTTGAAGTAAAGGATTTTTTTCTCTCCGCGGGTGAGGCGTTTCGGAATGAGCCCAATGTGTTTTTCCAGAAGTTCGCTGATTCCGTCATACAGTCTCATATCAGCATTCTCAGGAACTGCGATTTCCAGATGGTATTCCCTGCTCGGGTCTGTCACCCTGCCACAACTAAGGAATACTCCGGTCATGAACGCACCGAAATTGGAGTCGGCAAGCTTGTCCGCACGATTGAGAATCTTGCCGGAGTCAACATCCAATATTCCGAGACGATTGAGAACCGCATTTGTGTCACTTTTCTCAGAAACTGAGATTCTGTACTCAGGAAGTCTGCCACGATGGCGGACAACTTCTTCGCAAATATTGCTATCATCAGGGATTATGTGCCGGATTAGCCTCAGAAACAGGTCTTTGCAGACCTCGTTATCGGTTTTATAGACAATGCCATCGGAATTATCGCTCAGAAGTAACATTCCCAAAAGGCAGGCGTCAGACTTTTTTCTGCCAGTTACGGATTCTGCCGCTTCGGATTTTACTTTATATACGAAGGATTCTGTCGATTTTACTTTCATGATTTTTGCTCTAAGCTCCGGTGCTCTACCCTTACGCTGAGCTTGTCCGCTGACAGGGCGTCTGCCATTCTTCTTGCGAAGCTGACGGAACGGTGTCTGCCGCCGGTACAGCCGAATGCGATTACAAGTCGGGGCTTGCCCTCTTTTTCGTACATGGGCACCATTAAACTGAGGAGGTCGTATATTTTCTTGAACACTTCATTTGATTCAGAAAAGCACATGACATAGTCATATACTTCGCTGTCGAGCCCAGTCTTGTTTTTGAGCTCCGGGACGTAATACGGATTCGGAAGGCATCTTACATCGAAAACCAAATCCGCATCCTTTGGGATTCCGTACTTGAAGCCGAAGGAGATTACGCTGATTGCCATTCTTGCGCCCTTATCGGTGAAGAACTCCGCCATTTCGGCACGGAAATCAGCCATTCCGAAGTCGGTCGTATCGATGTAGAAATCGGACATTTCCTTGGCTCTTTCGGTCTCTTCACGTTCAAGGGAGATGGCTTTATACAGATTTCCGAACGCTTCGGCATCAAGTGGGTGCTTGCGGCGTGTCTCTTTGTATCTTTTGACAAGCGTGTCGTCGTCGGCATCGAGATAGAGAACTGACAGCTCGACATCGGGAGCTCTCAGGGCGTTTACGCAGTCCTCGAATTTCGAGAAAAGCTCGCCAGAGCGGATATCTACGGAAACTGCAAGCTTTGTTACCAGCTTATCTGTGCCGATAATGAATCTTGCGAGGCTTAGGAGCATTTCGGGAGGCATATTGTCGATGCAGTAGTAGCCGATATCTTCAAGATAGTTGATGGCGCTCGACTTCCCTGCTCCCGACATTCCCGTTACGATGACGATTTTCATATTTTTCCTCCCAGATTAAAGCCTATTCCTCTATCAGCTTGACTTCACATTCAAGCTGATAGCCGGTTTTCTCAAAAACTGTCTTCTTTATGTGGGAAATCAGGTTCATGACGTCAGCGGCTGTGGCGCCTCCGGTGTTTATCACGAAGTTTGCGTGCTTGTCGGAAACCTTTGCGCCGCCAATAGAAAAGCCCTTAAGTCCTGACTCTTCGATTACCAGTCCGGCATATGTTCCTTCAGGTCTTTTGAAAGTAGAGCCTGCGCTCGGGTATTCAAGCGGCTGGCGTGATTTGCGGCGTGCAATCAGTTCGTCCATTCGGGCTTTGATTGCGGATTTGTCGCCAGCAAGAAGCTTAAACTTTGCGGAGACAATTATTTCGCCCGAATTTGTGAAGTGTGAACTACGGTAACCGAAATCAAGAGAATCGCTCTGGTAAGTTCTGATTTCGCCGTTATGAGTTATGCAGGTTACTTCCGACACTACATCTTTCATTTCCCCGCCGTAGGCTCCGGCGTTCATGAAGACTGCTCCACCGACGCTTCCGGGAATTCCGTAGGCGAATTCTAAACCTGTAAGCGAAGAATCAAGTGCTGTCTTGCAGACTCTCGCAAGCGAAGCTCCGGCAGAAGCCGTGATATATTCGCCGTCCACGCTTATCTCTGACATGTCTGAGCCGAGGACGAATATCGCTCCCATGTAGCCGTTGTCTGAGAAAAGGACGTTTGAGCCATTGCCGAGAATCATATATCTATCGGCTTCCGAAATAAGTTCTTTAAGAGAATCTATGCTGTTCGGAAAAATCATTATATCGCAGGGACCGCCGATTTTGAAGGAAGTGTGCTCTTTAAGAGGCTCGTTTATCAGAAATCTGCAACCGTGTTTTGAAGATATTTCCTTCAAAACTTCTATACTGTTTGGCATTACTTTGTCACCATTTCAATTATTACTATAGTTCAAGCTGTGGGTGCTTTCTAAGAATCCACTCTTTCACCTTTTCCCAGTCGCTGTTTAAGATAAGCTTTTCCGGAAAGTCGACTTCTTTCAGGACTTTCTCGACCGTCGAAGTCACTCCGACAGCGTTCCAAAAATGTGCGTCGGTATCAACAACTATCGGGATTTCATACTTCTTGCAGAGCTTTAAAATCGGAACTGAGTTCCGAAAAGAGCCCTTCTTGCGCATGAGAGAGCTTTCGTTTATCTCAACTAACTTCTCATACTCCTTGAAGACTTTCAGGACTCTTTCGTGCTCGAACGGGAAAAAGTCGGTTGTAGGGTGTCCGATAACGTCGATATACGGGTTCTGGCAGAGCTTTATGTAGCCGTCGGAAACGACCTTCGGATCATCAGAAAGCTCATCGAATGTGTACTTATGATATGATGCGACCACCCACTCCATCTTTTGAAGAAGATCTTCGTGCATATCGACATCGCCGTTATAGTTATATATGTTTACCTCTGCGCCTTTAAGAACGGTAACGCCGAAAACAGTTCTTGGAAGGACTCTCATATTCGTGAAATGCCATTCGTGAGCGGTATCCGGCATCACACCGTAGTGGTCGGTCATTGCGATGGCTTTCAAGCCCAAATCAGCCGCCGCACGGCAGTTTTCTGTCAGGGTTGAATAGGCATGGTCGGAGGCTATTGTATGTGTGTGAAGGTCAGCCTGAATCAGCATCAGAAATCCTCCCACTTGGAAACAGTCTCGGTGCCTTCCATTTCAAGACCTAAGTTATTGAGAAGCTCCTGAGCGGCGTTATAGCCCATCTTCTTCTGTCGGTTGTTCATTGCGGCAACTTCGAGAATTACTGCAAGGTTACGTCCGGGCTTAACAGGGATTGTGATACAGGGAATGTTTACCCCCAAGATGTCCATGCTTTCGGAGTCGACGCCCATTCTGTCGTAAACCTTATCGGGATCCCAGATTTCGAGCTTGACGACAAGGTCAATCTTCTCTGTCATCTTGACAGCTCCCATACCAAAGAGCCTTCTTGCGTTGACGATTCCGATGCCTCTGAGCTCGATGAAGTGGCGGATATTATCGGGAGATGAGCCGACAAGGGAGATTGCAGATACTTTCTTTATTTCAACTGCGTCGTCAGCAACAAGTCTGTGTCCTCTCTTGACGAGCTCGATTGCAGTTTCGGATTTACCGACACCACTTTCGCCGACGATGAGGACGCCTTCGCCGTAGATTTCGATGAGAACGCCGTGGCGGGTGATTCTCTGACCGAGCTGAGTGTTAAGGTATGCGATTCCTCTTGACATAACCTCGGAGGTGTCAAGCTCTGACGAGAGAACCGGGACGCCATATTCTGTTGCCGCATCCATCATTTCCGGGAATGGCTCATGTCCACGGGAGATAATCAGAGCCGGGAATTTATAGGAGAACAGAGTCATCAGGGCTCTTTTTCTCTCATCCGACGCAAGTCCCTGAAGATAGGCGAATTCGGTGTTCCCGCAAATCTGAATCTTCTCGTTGTTGAAATAGGCGTAGAAGCCGGTGAGCTGAAGACCCGGGCGGTTGATATCGTTATTGGATATCAGAATTTTGGATAAATCCTTCGGTGTGTAGACCGTTTTTAAGTTTACTTCCTTCGCAAATTGCGCGAGTGAAACTGTATATTTTTCTGCCATTGGTTTCTCCTTCCTGTGTAATTGTTAATCCAGTTTTATCTCGCCGTCCTCAAGCATGTTCTGAACGGCAATAAGTATTCCTGCTTTTCCTGTTGGATATGTTAATGCGCCCTGAAGCCATGCGGCATAGGGTTCTCTAATCGGGGCATCGGCTGAGAATTCAATCGAAGCTCCCATTGTGAAGGCTCCTGCCGCCATTATTACCGGGCTTTCATAGCCGGGAGTGGGGATTGCTTCGGGAATGAGGTAGCTGTCAATCGGCGCACCCTTCTGGATTCCCTTTATAAATGACGTGAGAGTTTTCTCGTTCTTGAGTAGTATTGATGCGATTATATCCGCTCTAGGCTCGCCCTGCTTCGGGAGTGATTCGTAACCCAAGAGTCCCAGAAGTGCACAGGCAAATTCGGAAGTCTTTACTGCGGCGGCTGTCGCCTGGGGAGCTAAGAAGAAGCCCTGATACATTTCTCTGTTCTGGTGGAGGCTTGCTCCGACTTCTTTTCCCATGCCAACTACCGTCAAGCGATACGCGCATTTTTCGACCAAATCTTTTCTTCCGGCGATATATCCGCCGGTTGAGGCGATTCCTCCGCCGGGGTTCTTGATGAGTGAACCCATAATGAGGTCGGCACCGACTTCGGTCGGTTCCTTCGTGTCGACGAATTCGCCGTAGCAGTTGTCGACCATTATTATTGCGTTCGGGTTGCCCTTCTTGACAGCCTGAATCATCTTCTCTATGTCTGCAATAGTATAGGATGGTCTTGTGGAATAACCTCTTGAACGCTGGATATAGGCGACCGTTGCGGTCTTTACTTTTTCGGTGATAGCTTCCAAATCGGGCATACCGTTCTCCAAAAGCTCGATTTCCTCATACTCGATTCCGTAATCCATGAGTGAGCCGTTGCCCTTTTCGCCACGCTTGCCGATGACCTCTTCAAGTGTGTCATAGGGTGCGCCGCAGAGCATCAGAAGCTTGTCGCCCGGTCTTAAGACTCCGAAAAGCGCAGTTGAGAGCGCGTGGGTGCCGTTTACGATTGTATGGCGGACGAGTGCGTCCTCACAGCCAAAGGCTGTAGCATATACCTTGTCAAGAGTGTCTCTTCCGACATCGTCATAGCCATAGCCGGTTGTACCGTGAAGGCAGGTTTCGCTGACGTTATTTTTTATGAACGCAGAAAGCACCTTCATGCTGTTATATTCCGCAATCTTATCAATTCTCTTGAAAGCTTCCGAACACTGAGCCTCGGCTTCATCTGCAAGCTTAAGGATTCTTTCATCGATATTAAACAAGTTCTTCATAATCTTTTCTTTCCTTTAGTTTCAGTACATAGTCCTCGCCTAGTTCAGCGCAACCGAGGCGAAGGTAAAAATCTTTCATCGATTCGTCTGACGCAAGATAGTACTCTATTCCCTCTTTTTTCAGATCCTGCGAAACGAGTTTTATAAGTGTTGAGGCATAGCCTTTGCCTCTGTCAGCCTCAGGCGTCGCTATATCCGCAAGATAGGCTCTTCCGTAGCTCTGGCACTTAACCGTAAGAACAGACGATTTATAGCCATAGATGCGAACTATCCCTTTGTTCACACGTCTTACAGTGTCTGTGAGCCACAAGCCATAGTTTGCATCCTGTCCCGAAAAAGCGGTTCCGAAAACAGATTCATATGGAAGCTCACGCAAAAGCTCTTTGTCTTCTAGCACTTCTTCATTAGCCGGTACGGAGAAGAAATATCTCTTTTCCTTGCGATACTCGCTCAAACCTCGTCTCGGAATCAGCACTTCCGGCATCTCAACGAACATCGGGTACTTGAACCGGATGAACTCGGCGGTTTCCCTTATACAGCCGGATGAGCTATGGGCATCGTCCAGCAGGTCAACCGTCAGTGAGCTGTTCATTGATGCGAAGATTCCGACACGCTTGTTGCCTTTCAGTAGCTCGTAGAACTCACAGAAATCGAATTCAGTTCCGTAGGCGAGAATGTGAGACAGGATTATTCTCGAATAGTGAGAATCTCGGAGGAGTAGCTTTGCGTTGTCAAAGCTGTCTATTCGCCTTATCATTATCTTAGACCACTCACAATTGACTTGAAGTGCCTGCCTCTGACTTCAAAGTTCGGGTACATGTCAAACGAGGCACATGCAGGCGAAAGGGTTATTATGTCGCCTGGCTCGGCGCACCTTCTTGCGAGCTCAACCGCTTCTTCCATTCCGGAAGCGTGAAGGATTTTCAGCTCATCAGGGTTATAGAACGGAGTGTCGGTGACAGCTTTCTCAATCTTCGGTGCGGTCTGACCCATGAGAATCAGGGTCTTGACGTACTTGTTGACCGGCTCTGCAAGCGGTTCAAAGGGAATCTTTTTGTCATAGCCTCCGGCGATAACTATTATCTTTGTTCCGAAGGCTTTGAGACCGGCTATTACTCTTGTCGGGCTGGAGGCTATCGAGTCGTTATAGTACTTGACGCCGTCAAGCTCACGTACGAATTCGATTCTGTGCTCAACTCCGCCAAAATGACGTGCAACGCGGCAGATGGAGTCGATGGAAACATCTCCCCAGACTGCGCTGATTGCCGCAAGGTAGTTTTCAATATTGTGCTCGCCAGGAAGCTTGATTCTCTCAGCTGGGATTATCTTGACTGTTTTTCTTCCATCACAATAGCAGAGGACTCTGTCGGGATTGAGATATGCCCCGACCTTGACGGGAGAAAGCCTTGAAAATCCTACAAGATTTCCTCTGACGTGTGAACTGAGCTTGACTGTCTCGGCATTGTCCTGATTCAGGACAGCCTTTGAGAATGCGCTCTGATGGTCTAAAATATTGCATTTTGCAGAAATATACTCGTCCATCGTCCCGTGAACGTCGAGGTGGTTGGGAGAAATATTCGTGATTACTGCGACGTCGGGAGACTCACGCATTGAGATAAGCTGGAAGCTTGAAAGCTCGACTACTGCAAAGTCGGTTTCGGAAATGCTCTCGATTCTTGGAAGAAGTGCTTTTCCGATATTTCCTCCGAGCCAGACCTTGTAGCCTTCGGCTTTTAAGAATTCAGAAATAATCGTTGTTGTCGTGGTCTTGCCGTCGGAGCCGGTGACTGCGTAAATCTTGCACGGGCAGAGCTCGAAGAAGGACTCCATCTCGCTTGTTATTATGACTCCTGCCTGTCTCGCTTCAACGAGCTTCGGGTTGTTATAGTACATTCCCGGGGTTCTGTAGACTACGTCATAGTCAGTGAGGCTGTCGAGATAGCTTTCACCCAGTACAAACTTAACGCCTTTTTCGGAGAGTTCATTGTAAAGCTCTTGGTCGTATTGGTCTTTTGTCTTCTTGTCGAGAACGGTTACATCTATTCCTTTGGACAGGAACAGTCTTATAAGTTCGGTATGGCTTACACCGGTGCCGATGAAGGCAACTTTCATATCTTTAAGAGAATCAAAAAATCTCTGTGTCTTGTTCATATATTCACGCCTTTCGATTTCTTTTGCTGGGCTGAACACACAATACGTCACTATACATTTTCAGCCTATGATATTATATAACATTTCGGGACGCAATTCAATGCCTATTTTCGCGAGAGCGAGAAGATTTTTTTGAATTTCGGGTTGACGACGGTGCAAAGTACGAAAAAAGGATAAAAAAATCCTATCAAAATAGCAGGAATATTTATAATTTTATTATTGTAAACGGTCTGAATTTGCTATATAATGAATAGTGGCATTATGGGGTATCATGCTGCCGAAAAAATTGTTTAAAACAAGGAGACAAAGATTGTAATTGAAAAATACTATCATCAGCATACGAAATGCTGTTGTCGAGTATGACGGGATTCAGGTGCTCAAGAGCATCAACCTCGACATAGTGGACAAGCAGTTCGTAACACTCTTGGGTCCGTCGGGATGCGGAAAGACCACAACACTGCGGATCATTGGTGGCTTTGCCGAAATGGCAAGCGGTGAGCTATTTTTTAACGGCGTGAAGATTAACAACCTCCCACCCCACAAGCGTGAGGTCAACACTGTCTTCCAGAAGTACGCGCTTTTCCCCCATTTGAATATCTACGACAACATTGCTTTCGGTCTCAGGATTCAGAAGCTTCCCGAGAAAGAAATCGCAAAGCGTGTTGGAGAGATGCTTGAGCTTGTAAACATGCGAGGCTTTGAGAAACGCTCGGTCAATTCTCTTTCCGGCGGACAACAGCAAAGAATTGCCATTGCCAGAGCTCTCGTCAATCGCCCGAAGGTTCTTCTGCTCGACGAACCGCTGGGTGCATTGGATTTGAAACTCCGAAAGGAAATGCAGATTGAGCTGAAGAGGATGCAACGTGAACTTGAAATTACGTTTATTTATGTCACACACGACCAGGAGGAAGCTCTCACGATGAGTGACACGGTAGTCGTAATGAGAGACGGCTCAATTCAGCAGATTGGCACACCGCAGGATATCTATAACGAACCTGCAAACGCCTTTGTTGCCGACTTTATCGGCGAGTCAAACATTATAGACGGAATAATGAGACGCGACTTCTTAGTCGAGTTCGCCGGAAAAGAATTCTCCTGCGTGGATCAGGGATTCGCCCCTGACGAGCTTGTTGACGTTGTCATAAGACCGGAAGACATCAAGGTTGTGCCTCAGTATCAAGGAGCTATCGTCGGAGTAGTTGAAAGCTGTATTTTCAAGGGCATTCACTACGAAATCGGCGTCGATGCTCTCGGCTACAAATGGAAAATACACTCCACTCAGAGCGAGGAGATAGGAGCGATTATCGGCATGAATGTAACGCCTATGGACATACATATCATGCACAAGTCGGAGGCTTAAACCGTTGAAAGTATCCAAGGTTTTTGCTGTTCCATACGCTGTATGGATTCTCGTCTTCACGATAATTCCTCTAGGACTTGTAATCGGATTCGCTCTTACCGATTCTGACGGAAGCTTTACGCTTCAAAACCTGTTCGATATGTCCGACTATATGGCGGTACTGTTCCGCTCAATATTATTCGCCATTATCGCAACGGTTATCTGTCTTGTTCTGGCTTTTCCCGCGGCATATATCATTTCGCGTGCAAAGTCGTTCAACCAGTCCTCGCTTATAGTTTTAATAATGGTCCCTATGTGGACAAACTTCATCTTAAGAACCTACGCCTGGATGACTCTTCTCGAATCAAACGGTCTTATAAACAAGTTTTTAGGGCTGTTCGGGATTGGTCCTCTGAATCTTATCAACACCGGCGGCGCAGTTATACTTGGTATGGTATATAACTATCTGCCGTTCATGATTCTGCCACTTTATTCGGTAATGGTAAAGATTGATTCGAGCGTTATTGAGGCGGCAAGGGATTTGGGCGCCAATAACTTCAACCTCGTAAGAAGAGTTATTCTGCCACTTTCGATGCCCGGTATCAATTCAGGCATTATAGCAGTTTTCATCCCGAGTGTTTCGACATTCGTAATTTCAAGGATGCTCGGTGGCGGAACGAACGACCTTATCGGCGATATAATCGAATCGCAGTTCCTAGGAACTTCGTACAACCCGCACTTGGGCTCAGCTATGGCGCTGGTACTTATGGTGGTTGTAATATTCCTGATGAGTCTGTTCAACCAGTTCGGCTCGGAAGAGGAGGTTATGCTATGAGAAAGCTGTCCTCCAAACTTTACATGTACGCTTTGTACTTGTTCCTGTATCTTCCGATTCTCGTTCTGATTGTATTCTCATTCAACGTGTCGAAGTCACGTTCCAACTGGACAGGCTTCACTCTTGACTGGTATGTCAAGCTGTTTCACAATGAGACGATACTCACGTCTTTAAGGAACACCGTCATAGTTGCGCTTGCGGCGTCGATTTTCGCTACAATCCTGGGCACTACTGCGGCGCTTGGCATCAACAGCATGAAAAAGCGCTCAAAAACTGTTTTCATGAACCTGACATATATACCTGTTGTCAGTCCGGAAATCATCATGGGCGTATCACTCATGCTTCTCTTCCAGTTTTTCAGAACCTCGTTCGGATTCCAGTTCGGTTTTGCTTCACTTATACTGTCGCATATCTCATTCGATGTTCCTTACGTCATATACAGCGTTCTTCCGAAGCTCAGAAGTATGAATCCGAGTCTTGTTGAAGCCGCTCAGGACCTTGGGTGCAATCAGAGACAGGCGTTCTTTAAGGTCGTTATTCCTGAGATTATGCCAGGCATTTTCACGGGATTTCTCATGAGTGTCACCTACTCGATTGACGACTTCGTCGTCAGCTACTTCACATCCGGCACGAACGTGCAGACTCTTTCAATCACAATTGAGTCTATGACGAGACTTAAAGTCTCACCCGAGATTAACGCTCTTTCGGCGATTATCTTCCTCGTAATCTGCGTTATCCTCATAACCAAAAACATACTCGACAACCGCAAGCTGAGGCGTGAACAGGAGCAATTCCGTGCCGCTCAGAGGAAGGAGAGCATGGTATGAGAAAACTGTTTGCTTTTCTTACGGCATTTCTTATTCTTGCGCTTTCCCTCTGCGGATGCTCTTCGGGAAATGCATACGGTGCCTATTCAGAGCTAGATGAGGAGCTCCTTTCCAACTACGACTATACCCGATTCATGGGACAGGACGTTATACTCAACGTCGCCAACTGGGGCGAGTATATGTGCCTGAACGAAGCGGACATGCTCGACGTAAACGAAGCGTTTGAAGCTCTTACAGGAATCGAAGTCAACTACACAACATTTGCAAGCAACGAAACTCTCTACTCGAAGATTCAGTCGGGAAGCGCGGAGTATGACATCATCATCCCGAGCGACTACATGATTTCAAAGATGATTGATGAGGGTCTTGTACAAAAGCTCGACCTTGACAACATCCCGAATCTTGCGAACATCATGGACACGTTCCTCTATCCCGAATACGATCCGACGAACGAATACTCGGTTCCCTACCTTTGGGGAATGGTTGTTATCATCTATAACACGACTATGGTCGATGAGAAGATAACATCCTGGTCGTCACTCTGGGATGAAAAGTATGCTGGAAATATTCTGATGTTCAACAATCCACGTGACGCATTCGGCATTGCTCTTACGTATTTGGGATATTCCCAGAACACTGAAGACGAGTTGGAGCTTCAGGAAGCGGCACTTCTTCTGAAAGAGCAGAAGTCGATAGTTCAGGCGTACGTAATGGACGAGATTTTCGACAAGATGGAGGGCGGTTCCGCCGCAATAGCTCCTTACTATGCCGGCGATGCCGTCACCATGATGGCTGAGAACGAAGACCTGACATACTGTATTCCTGTTGAGGGTACGAATCAGTTTGTCGACGCTATCTGCATTCCAACTACCGCTCAGAACAAGGAAGCGGCGGAGATGTATATAAACTTCCTCTGCGAAGCTGAAGTTGCCCTTGCAAACTGCGAATATACCGGCTATTCAACCCCGAATCAGGCGGCATACGAGCTTCTGGACGATGAGGTAAAAAACAATCCTCTGCAATATCCGTCGGATGAATATCTCAATGAGCATACGGAAGTCTTTGTCAATCTCTCTGACGAGACAAACGAACTAATGCAGACACTCTGGAATCAGCTGAAGATTGACGGAACCAATCCGTGGCTCGTTCCAATTTTCCTTGTTGCTATGCTGGCGGCGACTGTATTCGTCAATGTCAGACGTGCAAGAAAGAAGCACTCCGATCATCTGTAGAAATCTATCTCTTATAGATTTAGAATATAGCATATCTTACACACTATTATTCAAAATACAATATGGAGGCATGATTCAATGACAATGTTAAAAAAGACCTCGCAAATCTTCAACCCTGAGCTCAGTGTAGCTCCGCTCGGAATTATCGCAATGGACAACGCCAAAGAGCTCGGTGAGAAGATTAACAACTATCTCGTAACCTGGGCAAGACAGGCAGGAAGAGATATTGATACCTTCCTTATCCCCGCGAGCTGCCCGAGATTCCAGTCTGGTGACGCAAAAGGCTTCATCTACGAGACAGTCAGAGGCTATGACCTTTTCTTCGTTTGCGATGTTGGAAACTACTCCTGCACTTATCCTTATTTCGAATATGAGAATCGCAAATCCCCCGACGACCATTTTCAGGACTTAAAACGATTGATTCAGGCGGCGGGAGGAAAGGCGCACAGAGTCAATGTAATCATGCCGCTTCTTTACGGTGGCAGACAGCACAGGCGAAACGGACGTGAATCGCTTGACGGAGCGTGTATGCTTCAGGAGCTCCAGAATATCGGAGTTGAGAATGTCCTCACGTTCGATGCTCACGACCCGAGAGTTATGAATGCAGTGCCTCTGATGGGCTTTGACAACATTGTCCCCTCATATCAGGCTCTTAAAGCTTTATTCAAAGCTTTCCCTGACCTGATTGTAGACAAAGAGCACTTCATGATTGTATCGCCTGACGAGGGCGGAATGAATCGAAACATGCACTATTCCTCTGAGCTCCAGGTTACTTTAGGAATGTTCTACAAGCGTAGAGATGTCAGCCAGGTTATCGACGGCGTCAACAAGATTGAAGCGCACGAATATCTCGGAAACGACGTCACGGGAATGGACATCTTCATTGCGGACGACATTATCTCCTCCGGAAAGTCGATGATTGAAGTCGCCTATGACCTCAAGAAGAGACATGCAAAGAGAATCTTCACCTATGCTACCTACTGCATCTTCACAAAAGGCTATGACGAGATGGACAAGGCTTACCGTGATGGCATCATCGACGGAGTATTCGGAACGAATCTTACTTATGCTCCTAAGGAACTCCTGAGTAAAGAATGGTATCATGTTGTCGACTGCTCGAAGTATGTTTCCTACTTCATTACGGCTCTCAACCACGATATGTCGGTAAGCTCCATCATCGACCCACACGAGAAGATTCAGAGTCTTATCAAAGAGCATAGAGGAAAGTAATCCGGCATAAAATATCCCTGAAAAAGCATAGAAAGGATGATTCTGATGCTCAAAGAATTTAACATAGGTGAACTCACTTTCAATCCGTTTGAGAGAATCGGCAACGATTGGTGCCTTATCTCAGCTGGAAACAAAAGTGGCTTCAACACGATGACAGCCTCATGGGGCGGAGTCGGAATACTCTGGGGCAGAGAAGTTGCGACCTGCTATATAAGACCTCAGAGATACACGAAGCAGTTTGTCGACGGAAGCGATTACTTCACCCTGACATTCTTCCCGGAAGGCTACAAGAAGGCTCTCGGGCTCTGCGGCAGAGTTTCTGGAAGAGACCACGACAAGCCAAAGGAAGCAGGACTCACTCCCCTGTTCACTGACGGAACAGTCACTTTTGAAGAGGCGAATCTCGTCTTGGTTTGCAGAAAGCTCTACGCTCAGAAGATGACTGAAGATTCGTTTGTCGATAAGACAGTGTTTGAGCGCAACTATCCCGAGAACGACCTTCACACGATGTACATCGGCGAGATAGTCAAGGCTTACAAGGCGGACTGAAATAAATTCTAAAACATGACTCCCTTTCATAAACTCATCTTAGGACGAGTTTCGGAAGGGAGTTTTATCATGCAGGAAAATAATTTTGGCGGTCTCAGTGAATCGGAAGCCGAAAAGAGATTAAAAGAGTTCGGATACAACCGTCTCAAATCGAAGAACAAGAAAAATCCTGTCGGGATATTTCTGTCGCAGTTCAAGGACATTATGGTTTTAGTGCTTCTCGGTGCTACGGTTATCTCGGTTTTCATGGGCGAAATATACGACGCCGTGACAATTATACTGATTATTCTGATGAATTCAATTCTCGGGTTCATTCAGGAATTCAGAACCGAACGAACGATGGAGGCTCTTGAAAAGCTGACAGCTCCGACTGCAAGAGTAATTCGTGACGGAATAGAGAAAACTGTCGATGCTTCCCTCATTATTCCTGACGATGTTATCCTGATTGAAGCCGGAGACCAAGTGCCGTGCGACGGGAAAATACTCCGTTCAAACGGACTTTGGTGCAACGAGTCGATTCTTACCGGCGAGTCGGAGGCGGTAAAAAAAGACAGCGAAGACGGCTTCGTCTATATGGGAAGCTCGGTAACACGAGGAAATGCAGTTATCCGGTGCCAGCAAACTGGTATGAACGCCAGGATGGGACAGGTTTCAACGCTGATTGACGAAGCCGGAAATCAGGAAACTCCGCTTCAGAGAAAGCTCGGGTCGATGGGAAAAACGCTTTGTCTCATTTGTGCAGCTGTATGCGTTCTGGTTGTGATTGCAGGAATATACCGTGGCGAACCGATTTTTGACATGCTTATGACGGGAATCACAATAGCTATCGCCGCAATTCCTGAAGGGTTACCTGCGGCGGTTACCATTGCTCTTGCACTGGCTGTCAGAAGGATGATGAAGAGAAATGCACTCGTAAGGAAGCTTCATTCGGTTGAGACACTCAGTTGTGCAAACGTAATATGCACAGACAAAACGGGAACTCTCACCGAAAACAAAATGACCGTAACGAAAATCAGGACAGCTGACAAGGAATATGCCATTACAGATAACTCAAAGCTCGATAAATGTCTTGGCGAGCTTCTCAGATGTGCGGCGCTCTGCAACAATGCTGTTCTCAGCGAAAATGACGGCATCGGCGACCCTACAGAAATAGCCCTTCTTGTCGCCGCAAAGAAGTTCGGAATCGACAAAAGTGGCTATACAAGGCTGTCTGAGATACCTTTTGACAGCGAAACAAAGAGGATGAGTGTTACAGTTTCCTCTAATCATGGGATGAAAACGTACACAAAAGGCGCTCCCGATGTCATTCTCAAAAACTGCCGGATGATTTATACCGATTCTGGCATTGAGCCGTTGGCGAATGAGCGAAGAAGAGAGTTATATCAGGTAGTAGATGACTATGCCACCGGTGCACTGCGCGTAATGGCGTTTGCCTTTACGGATGAGAAAACTGGGTATGAAGTGTTCTTGGGTCTGACAGGTATGCTTGATGCTCCGAGAGCTGAAGCGAAGGCATCAGTAAGCGAACTCAGAAAAGCCGGAATCAGAACGGTTATGATTACCGGAGACCACAAGCTGACTGCTGAAGCGGTTGCAAGAGAAGTTGGAATTCTCAGGCGTGGGGAGTTGGTTATATCAAAAGACGAGCTCGATGAAATGACCGGCAAGGAGCTCGACAGGATAATATCAACAGCCGCTGTTTTTGCAAGGGTTGACCCGGGAGATAAGCTGAGAATCGTGCAATCTCTCAAAAGAAAGGGCAACATCGTCGCCATGACAGGCGACGGGGTGAACGACGCTCCTGCCGTCAAGGAGGCGGACATCGGAATCGCAATCGGGCAGAACGGCTCGGAAGCGTGCAAGCAGGCGGCGGACATGATTTTACTAGACGACAATCTATCGACCATTTGCGAAGCAGTAAAACAGGGCAGAACAGTATACATGAACATACGGAAGTTTGTAAGATACCTGATTTCCTGCAATATAGGCGAAGTGATGGTGATGTTTCTGTCGATAATCTTAGGGATGCCGGTTGTTCTTTTGCCAACTCAGATTCTTCTTGTAAATTTAGTCACCGACGGGCTTCCTGCAATGGCTTTAAGCCTTGAAAAGAGCGAAAAGGAAATCCTCAGAATGAAGCCTTCGGAATTTTCAGGGAGCTTTTTCAGCGGAGGGCTCCTGGGAAGAATTACTGTCCGGGGAATTCTTATCGGGCTCTGCACTCTCGGGTGCTTTGCGTATTCTTTATACCTCGGATGCGATATTGACACGGCGAGGACATGTGCTCTGGTGACTCTTATTGCAAGCCAGCTGATACATGTTTTTGAGTGCAGAAGCGAGCGAAAATCGATGTTCAGGATGAATCCGTTTGAGAATCCGGCTCTGATTTTAGCTGTGCTTGTTTCGGCTGGGATGACTGCGCTGTGCATTTATCTGCCGTTTTTGTCGGTTGCAATGGAGACGACTCCGCTTTTATTGCCGGAAATGGTTTGGTCGCTTATGTTTGCGGCGGCTGTGCCGATAGCTTCGGGACTACTCAGGCTCATTACAAACCGTGAATAAATCAAAAACCGCTTCCCTACCGCTGGAAAGCGGTTTTACTTTACGGAGCAAAGCTTTTCATCACTTCGAGTGCCGCCCTGATTCCGTCGACTGCAGCAGACATTATGCCTCCGGCATAGCCGGGACCTTCTCCACACGGAATAAGGTTTTCAGTGCCTATTGCATGCATATTTTCGTCTCTCGGGATACGAACAGGTGACGAGGTTCTCGTTTCGGGAGCTGTCAGGACTGCTCCCATATCTTTAAAGCAATCCATCTGGGTTGCAAATTTTGTGAGACCTTCCTTCATCACATCAATAACAGACTGCGGGAAGAGATTGTTCAGATCTCTGTCTACTACTCCGGGCTTGTAGCTTGGAGTTACTGAACGGCCTGCAGGATTTCCTAAAAAGTCACCTAAAGTCATTGCGGGAGCACGGCTGTCACCGCTTATTAGATACGCTTTTCTCTCGATATCGTGTGCAAATTTTACGCCGTCGAGTGGGTTATGACCGAAGTCATCCGGAGTGACCGATACGACAACTGCGGCGTTGGCGTTTTCGCCGTCACGGCTGTACATGCTCATGCCGTTTGTGACTATGGTTTCCTTTTCACATGCAGACGCTACAACAAGTCCGCCCGGGCACATGCAGAATGTATAGCAGGCTCTGCCGTCGGGTCTTCTGTGGGAAAGCTGATACTCGCCTTTCGGGAGAAGTGGGTTTCCGGCATAGTCGCCATAGAGACTTCGGTCGACACTTTCCTGAGTGTGCTCTATTCTTGCGCCGACGGAAAAAGGCTTTGGTTCAAGCCTGATGCCGTTTTGCAGGAGCATTTCAAAGGTATCTCTTGCTGAATGACCGATTGCAAGAATCAGTGCGCTCGTTTCAATGTCGCCGGATGGCGTCTTCGCTTTGACAATCCGTCCGCCGTCAGATTCAATTCCTGTAAGCTCACTGTGAAGCCGGACTTCGCCACCATTTTCTATTATGCGATTGCGGATATTTTTGACTATACCGCGGAGGTTATCTGTGCCAAGGTGAGGCTTGGCAATTCTCAGTATGCTTTCCGGAGCACCAAATTCGACGAACTTCTGAAGGACATAACGGCAAAGTGGGTCGTTGATTCGGGTTGTAAGCTTGCCGTCAGAGAAGGTTCCGGCTCCGCCTTCGCCAAACTGGACGTTGGTCGACTCGTCGGGCTCGCCTCCTGCCCAATATTCGGTGATTTTCTCGATTCTCTCGTCAACCGAACCGCCACGTTCAAGAACAATCGGCTTATAGCCGTATTCTGAAAGAATCAGTCCTGCAAACATTCCGGCAGGTCCGAAGCCGGCGATTACTACCCGTCCGTCTGTTTTCCTGCTGGAAATCGCCGGTGAAAGTGCAAGCTCTTCAAAATACTTCACGTTCTGCTTCTTTGATAGCTCACGTTCGAGATATTCTGAGTCAAGAGAAAGAAGAACAGAACTGACAAGGTGAATGCCTTCACGGGTTCTCTCACGCTTTCTTGCGTCAAGAGAGGTCTTGTATATCGAGGCTGAAAGAACGTGGCGCTTGCCTACTCCGATTTCACGTAAAGCAGTTGAAACTATCTCGGCTTCGCCTGCTTCAATCGAAGTCTTTATATTCATGACTATAATCGGCATAGAATTTCCTCACTTACACAAAAAATCGGGGCAAAATCAGCTTTCGCCCCGATAAATTTGATTTCACATTTGCCTTTTATCCGGCTTCTTCCACTTCAGCCTCAGTTTCAGTCTCGTCCGTCGTCTCCACCGTCTCGATGCTGACGTATACGCGATACTTTCCATAGCACCAGACATTGTCATAACCTGGGACATAGATTGTGAGATCCATGATGGTATAGCTTACAGTCGTATTCGCGTAGTCGAGCATATCAATCTCTGCTATGACATCGGACGAGCTTATCTGCTCCAAGACATCCTCGGGTCCGACAAGGATTACGTTCTGAATCTGAGCCGTCTCGACGGTGACAACCTTATCATCCGTGCTGTTCACGATATATATCTGCGAATTGCTCAGCGTCACAACCTTTTCTGAGTATCCTTCAAGGTCAAAGGATACCGTTGCAGTGTCGATTCCGGAGATATTCTCGTAGTAGCTCGATTCGTCGATGGTGATATTAAACACGCTTCCTACGGTTATTTCATTCACTGAGATATAGCCAAGACGTATATCTTCTATACTGCTGAGGCTCGAATTCTGAGATCTCACTGAAATGCTTGAAGGGCTTATGCTGTATGATATAGACGAAGTGTCAAACGAATCGACAGATGAAGTCAATGTGACATAGAAAGGAAGCGACTTCAGGAGATATACCGGAACTACTACCTCAAAGCTTTCATTATCTGTTGTGACATCCTCACTCTCAAATTCCTCATTTCCACTGTACAGAATTACAGAATTGAGATTTGAGGTCATCGTAGATTGAATGGTTGCGGCATTGTCAACCTTGACAGCGACGGAGGTAATCTGGTTGATATAATCCTGGGGACCATAGACCTCGATTGTCGACGGAGAGATTGTAATTTCATCCTCATCGATGATATAACCGTCGGCGGCTGCAAGATTGGAGACGTCAGCTACAAGGGTTCCATCCTCAACTGAGAAGGTCTTTGTTACCATGTAGTCGAAATCGACCTTGACGGTTGCCGGCTCGATCTGATCAACCTCAATGGTATCACCGTTTACGCTTGTTACCACAAGAGAAAGCTCATATGAACCGGTCGCTCTTACTGCATCAACATTTACACTGACGTGAATATCATCAGCAGTATAGTCGCCGATGAGGTATCTTTCACCAGAGATGACTACGTTTACCGAATCTACGGACGTCTTCATAACCGAAATTCCGGCAACATCTGCATAAGAGCCGTCAAGTGAGAAATCGATTGGAACGTCTTTAAGGGTGATAGTCGTCTCGGGGAAGACTGTAAGCGACATGATTATCCAGATGACGGACGCAAGCACTATCGAAAAGAGCATCAGATAAAAGTTGCCGCTTTTGAAAAAACTACTCTTCTTGGTTTTCTCGGCTGTTTTCTCCGCCATCGGTCTTCTCCTTTCTTACAAACAGCTTGCCGAGCAGTTTCTTATCCGGAGACTGCTTTTCAGCCATAATCTGAGACTTCAGATACTTTATGATTCTTTCCTTGGTGTAGCCTCTTGTGAGCTCGCCATTTTCTGCTATAGAAATTGTTCCGGTCTCCTCGGAAACGACAACGATTATGGCATCGGAATTTTCGCTCATGCCGATTGCCGCTCTGTGACGGGAGCCGAGCTGTTTGTTGATTCTTTCCTCCTTCTGAGGAGTCGGAAGGAAGCATCCTGCCGCAATGATTCTGGCGTTTCTTATGATTACAGCGCCATCATGAAGAGGAGTTTTCGGGAAGAAAATACTGCCGAGAGTCGGAACACTCGGGATGCAGTCCATCACGGTGCCGTTGTCAATCTGTTCGCCCAAACGGGTGGTTCTCTCGATTACTATGAGTGCGCCGGTTCTTGTTTCGGAGAGCTGACTTACGGCTTCGCCGATGACCTCGATGGTGTCATCCCAGTTCTTCGCTTCGTCGTCCGCTTTATAGCCTCCGCCGCCGAAGATGCCGAGGCTTTTGACGTTCGCTTGACCCATCTTTTCGAGTATTCGCCTGAGCTCCGGCTGGAAGACGATGATTACCGCTAAGATTCCTATCTGGAAGAAGTTTTCCAGTAGGTACGACATGACTTTAAGCTGTAACCACGAGGCGACGAGATAAACGCCGACTATGATTAAAATTCCGGTGAGGAGCTGTTGGGCTCTCGTTTCACGGATTATCTTGATAAGCTTATATAAGATATACGCCAGTATGATTATATCAATAATGTCCCGGAAGGATATTGAGCTGACTATACTTACGAACTTTACCCAAACGTCACTGACAAATTCCAAGTCCATTTCCCTTTCCGCCCTAATCGGCATTGATACTCTTTCTATTTTAACAGCAATCGCGGGAAATTTCAATAGTCAAAGCCCATCTTTTGCGATTTTTTTACTTCTCCTATGAGTCTCCTGACGTCCGTCTCTGAATTAAAAACGGATGGCGAGAATCTGACGGTTCCTTCCGGGAGCGTTCCCAGCGTTCTGTGTGCCAAAGGTGCGCAGTGGAGTCCTCCCCGAAGTGCAAAGCCTCTTTCGGAGAGTGCTTCCGAAACGGCAGAAGACGGGATTCCTTCAACATTGAATGACACTATCGGGACAAAGCGGTTGCCTTTTCGATATACCGTCACGTTATCTATGTCTTTGAGCCCGTCGATAAATATTTCGCAGAGCGACTGCTCGTGCTCGAAAATATCATCCATGCCGTAGCTCTGAACATAATCGATTCCGGCTTTAAGGGATGCGATTCCGACGGTGTTGAGAGTTCCGCTTTCCAGCCTTTCGGGCATAAAGCCGGTCTGTTCGAGCTCGGCTGACGTGGCGCCCGTTCCTCCTTCGATTATGGTTTTCGGGACGTACTTGCCGTCCGAGATAAGAAGACCGGTTCCGGTTACGCCGTAAAGCCCTTTGTGACCGGCTGTACAGATGAAGTTCATTCCGTCGTCCAAAGTAGTCGGAATAATTCCGCAAGCCTGTGCTCCATCAACTATGAAGCAGACGCCCATGCTCCGGCACATTTCCGCAATCTCACGGATTGGCATTATCCTGCCGGTTACATTACTGGCGGCTGTACATACAACACAACGGGTGCCGGGATTTATGAGGCTATGGAAATTTTCAAGGGTTTTTTCATCC
Source organism: Oscillospiraceae bacterium (assembly GCA_021199855.1). GTDB lineage: Bacteria > Bacillota > Clostridia > Oscillospirales > Ruminococcaceae > Faeciplasma. The sequence goes on along the minus strand of JAJQHD010000048.1, from coordinate 35,937 downwards.
GTCTTCCCTACTGTTGCGACATCGACAATCGCTCCTGCTTTTGACATGGCATAGGCAGGACGGGCTACCGAGTTATGCTCCATCGAAGAGATAACCAGCCTGTCCCCGGGTCTTACTATGCCCTTGATTGCAAGATTGAGAGAATGGGTGCAATTGCTCGTGAAGACTGTATTTTCAGGGCTGGATTTGAACATCCCGGCGGCTGTGCATCTGGCATCATAGACCATCGCCGCCGCATTATATGAATAAGCGTGCCCCGACCTGCCCGGGTTTCCACCGTACTTTACAGGTGCTTCAGCCGTAGCCCTTACAACTGACGGAGGTTTTGGGTAGGTCGTTGCCGCATTATCAAAGTATGACACTTTCACATTGACAAATCCTTTCGTAAAGACCGTATTTTACATTTCAACAGTCGTGCGGTCCTTTACCGCTATGCCGTTCTTCTCCAATAGTCCCGAAACATAATCGGGATTATCCCGTATTCTCACCGAGTAGCCGCAACCGGAAGCTAAGTTCTTCGGAGTTTTTGACACCTCGCAGAATATTCCCATGCTGTTGAGAAGCTTTTTCGCCTTCATTGCGTAGGTGATTGAAGAAACGGCTAAGAGAGTGTATTTCATTTCAAAGTGCACCTCGCACTTGTTACTGCCTCCTGAATACAAGAGGCTAACATAGTATATGTGAAAACAGATTGCACTGCCACAACAAAAAAGCCCTGCCGGAGCAGAGCTTTATGAGAATAATTTAATCAGCCTTTTATGAGAGAAACAGCATGTGCGGATATTCCCTCGCCCGTTCCTGTGAAGCCCAAGCCTTCCTCGGTGGTAGCTTTTACAGAGACAGAACCGATGTCGATTCCCATTGCCGACGCCAGAGTTTCCCGCATAGTGAGAATATACGATGCAAGCTTCGGCTTCTGGGCGATTACAGTGATATCAGTGTTGACTATCTCAAAGCCATTGGCTCTGAGAACACGGCAGACTTCTTTTAACAGTTCGATGCTGTCTGCGCCCTTGTAGCGGTCGTCGGAATCCGGGAAGAGCTTTCCTATGTCACCGAGTGCCGCCGCTCCCAAGAGTGAATCCATGAGAGCATGTGTCAAAACATCGGCGTCGGAATGACCAAGAAGCCCGAGAGTATATGGTATTTCGACTCCACCTAAGATAAGCTTCCTGTCGGGAACGAGCTTATGAACATCGTAGCCGTGACCGATTCTTATTGAACTTCCGGTAAATCCTTCTGCCATCTTTAAATCCTCCGAAACGGTAATTTTTATGTTATTTCTACTTCCCATTGTAAGATGTGGCGTTATGCCGACAGAATCGAGAAGCTGTGCGTCGTCGGTATAGTCGCCGGTTGAATTCTCCAGAGCGTAGAGATAAAGCTTACGGGAAAAGCTCTGAGGAGTTTTTATGAGATAGAACTTTGAACGGTCGGGAGAATAGGAAGTCTCGCCATCTGAGAATCTTATCGTCTCGGTCATCGGAGTTGAGATTATCGAGCTCCCATACTCAAAAGCGTCGTCAAGAGATGCTTTTATCTCATCATGTGAGACCAGCGGTCTTGCGCCGTCGTGAATCATGATTATGTCTTCAGTTGCAGCCTTTACTGCGTTTGTAACCGACTGCTGACGGGTTTCACCGGAATTAACAAACAAGATCGGCTTGTTTATGCCGTCGAGAGCCGCTTTGTAGGTGTCAAAAAGCTCTTCAGGAGCTGAAATTATTATCCGCTTTATCTCCGGAAATTCGCAGAACGGCTTGCAGGCGCGATAAATGCAAGGTCTGCCCGAAATCATCGACAGAAGCTTGTTTTCTCCACCCATCCGGGTGCTTCTTCCGCCACACGCAAGAATGAGCTCCGCGGAACGGAATTCAGCCATAAGCTCTGATATACTTTTTATCATCATCGGTTCTCCCTATATACTTTCATGAAGGCAAATACTCTATTTTTCTCATTATAGCACATCGCAATACGAAAATCCATAATAAAATCGTGATTAAGTGTAATTTTGCTGCCAGGCGCCCGTCGGGAAAAAGGCTTGTCCGGCGACTGTACAGGTGTAAAAAAGAAATCGTATAGGAGGAATTCAAAATGGCTATAAGGGATTTTGATTTGCAGGATGTTTTACGAAAGATTGATGGGCACAGCTGTCCTGACTTCTTCCTAACAGGAAAGTCCTACTCGTCGCTTGAGAGAGCCGCTTTGGAACTTGCGGATGGAATCGAGCAGAGAAGGCTTATCAGCTTCATGGGAACAAAGCAGAAATTCAGCATCATAATGCCATACTTTTCCGACCAGCAATCAGCCAAGTCATTCGTAAGGCGTCTTGGTGAAAGCGTCAGCATCGCAAGGGACTGCTACTACCAGTTCAGAGGAATAGTGATAATCGAATGCGACAGGGAATGGTCAAAAAAGGGCTCGAACAGCTCACTGCAGATTGTCTTCGACTACCTGAAAAGGCACGATGAGATTTGTTTCATTGTCCTGGCTGTCGATGATGGAGGATCAAAAGAGCATATCAATTCCATTTACAACGGGCTGTGCAGTGTTGACTTCTGGCTTCCAGTCAAAATCGAATCTTACACTCCGGAGGAATGCGTTGATTGCATTGAAGCTGCTGCAAAAAGAAGCGGCTTGAATATATCGGAGGATGTGAAAGAATCTCTTGCTCAGATATTCAGAAGCCGGGATGAGACGGATGTCTCAAATCAGGAGATAGCCGAAAAGCTGATAAGGCAGCTCCTTCTCAGAAGAGAAGTCAACCCGAACTACAGTCCGGAAATAGACATTTCTGAAATAAGCTATCTCGGTGGCGCTTCCAAGCCTCACTCTTCAGGGCGGATAGGATTCGTTGCAAACAACAGATAGGAGGAAAAATCATGTTAAAGGACGGACTCACTTACCAGGATTCACACATGGCTTCAGATGAAGAGTTCATTGACGGACTCGCATCATTTTCTCTTGAAAACGACGGTCCAAAATCTTCGGGAGGACCGGTTCTCTTCGCTGACGGAAAAAGGCTGTACACCGATTCAAGCGAATCGCACACACTCATCAACGGCGACACCGGCTCAACAAAAACACTTCGATATGTTCTGCCGATGATATACTCCTGCTCAGATGCGGGCGAATCGATGATTATCATCGACCCTAAGGGCGAACTTGCAACCAAGACTACACCGTTTCTCAAAAAAAGGGCTACAAGCCGGTAATTATAAATCTCAGAAACCCACAGAAATCTCCTGACTCCTACAACATGTTCGGAAAGATAAACAAGCTGTACTTTTCGGGAGACAAGAACACGGCTGTTCTGCTTCTTAACGACCTGCTTGACAGGTTGTTCATCAACCGTTCTTCAAGTGACAAAGACAAATACTGGAACGAATCCGCAGGGCAATTTGCCCTCGGAATCTGCAAGCTGATTCTCGAATTAGGTCAGGAAATTACAGTCAGCAAGCTTCTTCAGTATCGATATGAAAAGTACCCAAACGGCGCCCTAAGAAGAGCCTTTGAGGCATTGCCGAAGGACAGCGATGTATATCAGAATCTTGCAGGTGTCATGACTCTTACGGCTGAGAACACAAAGTCGTGCATAATGTCGACATTCGACCAGCTTATTCGCATATTCAGAGCCGCACCGGCATTGACGGAAATGCTATCCAGTTCTTCTTTCGACATCGACGACATCGGTGTGAAGAAGACAGCTATTTTCCTCGTGGTTCCGGACGAGAAGACCACCTTCCACTTCCTTGCCACGCTTTTTATAAGCCAATGCTATGAGTCGCTTCTTGAATCGGCAGACGGCTTCGGAGGAAGCCTTCCGATAAGAGTAAACTTTATCCTGGAGGAATTCTGCAACATGCCGATGCTCACCGACATGGTGTCGATGCTCACAGCTGCCCGCAGCCGCAACATCCGGTTCCACCTCGTTATCCAGTCATATGAACAGCTGGTAGACAAGTATGGAGAACACATCTCAAGAACCATCCTCGACAACTGCGGAACTCTTATCTATCTGCACAGCAGAGAGATATCTTTTCTTGAGTACATCAGTCAGCTTGCAGGAAAAAACGAATTCGATCGACCACTGTTGTCTGTATCAAGGCTTCAGAGGATTCAGAAGAACGAAAACATTATCTTCCGCGGAAGATGCTATCCATATCTAGCAAAAGACGTTCCACTGATATTTGACTACAATGTCGAGTTGGGAACTGTGATGCCTGTGAGAGAAGAATAGGCTGTAATCATGCAGATTTCCGAAATTTTTTTGAAGAAAGAACCCCTGAGCCCTTGAATAAAGGGCTCAAATAATGTAGAATAGTAAAAGAATATATTAGCCAGGAAAGGGTGATCGGTATGTTTTCGGAAATTAAAAGTGTAGGACTGTTCGGAATGAATGCCTTTGAGGTCAGCGTTGAAGTTGAAGCGTCAAAGGGCATGGAGAGATTTGATATTGTCGGTCTTGCTGATATTGCCGTCAAGGAGTCGCGCGAGAGAATCCGTTCTGCATTCCGCTCCTCAAGGCTTCGCTTTCCTCCAGTCAGCATAGTTGTAAACCTTGCTCCAGCCGATGTCAAGAAAAGTGGCTCATCACACGACCTAGCGATAGCGGTCGCTATTCTTGCGTCAACAGGCATGTTCCCGATTGAGCGCACTGAGGATTCCTGCTTTGTCGGTGAGCTTTCTCTGGGTGGAGATCTGCGCCCGATAAACGGTGTCCTTCCTATGACGATATTTGCCCATCGGATGGGCGTAAAGAAGATGTATGTTCCGAAAGAGAACGCATACGAAGCTTCCGTTGTTGAAGGCATAGAAGTCTATGGCGTTGAATCTCTGAGTGAACTTGCCCACTTCCTGAGCGGAGACATAATTCTCGAAAAGGCTCCACCTTATGTTCCGACTGAAAAGAATATGGGAGATCTACTCGACTTTGCCGATGTCAAGGGTCAGCAGTTTGCGAAGAAGGCTCTGGAAGTTGCCGCATGTGGAGGTCACAATCTTCTTATGATCGGTTCTCCCGGTTCAGGCAAGAGTATGCTCGCCAAGAGGCTTCCGTCAATTCTTCCGAAAATGACTTTTGAAGAGTCGATAGAAACGACCAACATCTACTCTATAGCAGGTCTTATTGACAAGAATGCGCCATTGGTTACCGAAAGACCCTTCCGCGCTCCGCACCATACTGTTTCGACAGCCGGTCTTGCAGGCGGTGGAGGAATTCCCAGACCCGGAGAAATATCTTTGGCGCACAATGGGCTTCTGTTCCTTGACGAGCTTGCTGAATTTTCACGCTCAACTCTTGAAATCCTCCGCCAGCCGATTGAGGACGGAAAGGTCACGATTTCAAGAGCATCTGGCACAGTTACATACCCGTCGAACATTATGCTTGTTGCGGCGATGAATCCATGTCCCTGCGGCTACTACGGTCATCCGAAGAAGAAGTGCGTCTGCACCAAAAAGCAGGTATCGCAGTATCTCTCAAAGATTTCGGGACCGCTCCTTGACAGATTCGATTTGCACATTGAGGTTGCACCGGTTGAGTATGAGAACATCTCTTCAACAAAGAAAGAAGAGCCAAGTGCCGCTATCCGCGAGAGAGTCCAGAAAGCAAGAGAAATCCAGAATGAGAGATACAAGGGCACCGGAATCACCTGCAATGCCCGAATCACATCTGAAGTCCTGCACGAAGTCTGCCCGCTTACTGAAGATGCAAATACGCTTCTCGGCGAAGTCTTCGACCGTCTCGGTTTATCAGCAAGGGCTTATGACCGGATTCTGAAAGTCTCAAGGACCATGGCTGACATGGACGGCGAAGAGCGGATTGATCGCAAGCATGTTGCCCAGGCTGTAAGATATCGTTGCCTTGACAGAAAGTACTGGGAAAACGAATAATAGTGCTTACAAAGGTCCAGCAAAAAGTGACAGACTCTGAATTTATGCGAAAATTACGTTAAACCGCTCATCGGCACTTGTAAAGTGATAAAAAATGCGGTATAATTAGATGATTAGGATTGACTTTCAAGAAATGAGAGGATAGCATGGCGAAGAGCAGTTTAAATTGGGATGATCTGGGCGACGACATCCGCGATGTCATTGACAAAGCTGTTAATTCTCAGGATTACAGCGAGCTGAATGAGTCGGTTCGCAACCTTGTTGGAAATGTTATAAATATGGGCACCGGAATGTTCAGAAGAGCAACCGGTGGCTGTTCGCGTTCATACTACGATGATGCCGAATATTACGATGATGACAGTTACCAGGATGGGACAAAGTCTGCTCCCAAAGTGGTTCCGTCTGCGAATAATTTGCCTGCACTTTATGGCAATCCGCAGAAGATTACATCAGGCGGGATTATGAAGATAATCGGCGGAATTATACTTGCAGGAGGAGCTGTCTGCCTTTCGGCACTGATAGGCTTTGTCGGATGGTGGTTCTATATTGACTTCGGTCTGATTACTGTTTTGCCTGCCTTTGCCGGAATAGTTGTCGGTCTTCCGCTCATTGTCAGTGGCGGCAAGCAGGTAGGCTTCGCGAACAGGTTCAAGACCTACAGGCAGATTTTAGGCAACAAGACACTTTGTACAATCGAAAAACTTTCACAGGGCGTTGGAAAGAGCGCAAAGAAAGTCCGCAAAGAGCTGAAAAGAATGATAAATGACGGGCTTTTTCTGGAGGGTCATCTGGATGACAAGCAGACGGTTCTTATAACAAGTGATGAAACCTATGAAGACTACCAGAAGAGCTTAATCAAGCAGGCAGAGCAGTCGGTCAAGGACAAAGCTAAGGAGCGTGAGTCGGAGAAGGATGCGAAGCTTCAGGAAGTCCTTGACAAGGGCAACAGTTTTATTGCTCAGATAAGAGCCTGCAATGATGCCATCCCGGGAGAAGAGATTTCCGGGAAGATTTCAAGAATGGAGCTTATAGTCAGGCGGATTTTCGAGAGAGCTGAAACCAATCCCGAGATTGTCCCTGACCTCAAGAAGCTCATGGATTACTATCTTCCTATGACTGTGAAGCTTCTCAATGCCTATGCCGACATGGACAAACAGCCGGTTCAGGGCGAGAACATCCAGGCGTCAAAGCGTGAGATTGAGGAGACCCTTGATACCTTGAATCTGGCGTTTGAAAAGCTTCTCGATGAGCTGTTCTCCGACACTGCTATGGACGTTTCGAGCGACATTTCCGTTCTGAATACCCTTCTTGCGCAGGAGGGTCTCACCGAGGACGATTTCAAATAAGAGCAAAAATAACAATAACATAAAAATCAAACATCAAGAACAGGAGCATGACTATGGATAATGTAAACGAGCAAGAATTCACCGGCGTTCCACATCTGACTTTAGAACCGGATGCCGAATCACAGGCTGTGGCGGAGATTGTCGAAGCTGACAAGAAGCCGACTCAGATCGCCGACACCACACTGACTCCGGAAGAGCAAAAGGCTGTCACGGAATTTGCCGCCAAGATCGACGTCGAAAACACCGCTCAGATTATGCAGTATGGTGCCAGCACTCAGAAGAAGATGGCTGATTTTTCCGATGCCGCACTCGCCAGTGTCCGCACTCAGGATTTAGGTGAGGTCGGAGATCTTATCTCAAGCATGGTAAACGAGCTCAAGGGCATCAACGAAGAGGAAGAAAAGGGCATTCGTGGCTTCTTCCGCAAGCAGTCGAACAAGCTTGAAACTATGAAAGCCAAATATGCGAAGGCTGAGGTCAACGTCGAGAAAATTGCCGACGCTCTTCAGCAACATCAGGTAAGACTCCTGAAGGACTCTGCCGTCCTTGACAAGATGTACGATCAGAATTTAGCCTACTTCAAGGAGCTGACTATGTACATCATGGCTGGCAAGCAGAAGCTCGAGGAAGTCCGGGGTGGCAAGCTTAAAGAGCTCGAAGCGAAGGCTAAGGAGACAGGTCTTGCTGAAGACGCACAGGCGGCAAGAGATTTAGCCGACAAGTGCGACAGGTTTGAAAAGAAGATTCACGACCTTGAACTCACGAGAACTATCGCTATTCAGACTGCTCCGCAGATTCGCATGATCCAGAATAACGACAATGTCATGGTCGAGAAGATCCAGACAACCCTGAACAATACTATTCCTCTATGGAAGAATCAGATGGTTCTGGCTCTTGGAATCGAGCACTCGACAGAGGCGGCTCAGGCTCAGAGACAGGTTACCGACATCACAAATGCTCTTCTCAAGCAGAACGCCGAGAAGCTTTACACTGCTTCTGTTGAAACTGCTCAGGAGGCAGAAAGAGGAATTGTCGATATTGAGACCTTGAAGGAGACCAACGATCAGCTCATCCAGACTCTTGACGACGTCATGAAGATTCAGTCTGACGGACGTGCCGCAAGACTCGCCGCTGAGGCAGAGATGGTCAAGATGGAGGACGACCTCAAGCAGAAGCTTTTACAGATTCGTAACGGCGATGAAGCCTGATTGCTTCTTGCCGAACTATAAAAATACATTGAAAGGGGCATTTTACCATGAGTGAAATAAGACCAAGTGAGGCTGAGCTCTATAAGCTCTGGCTTGAAAACGCAACGGAAGATCCCGACCTTATCGAGGAGCTAAAGTCGGTTGATGGAAACGATGAGGAGATTAAAGACCGCTTCTACCGCGACCTCGAATTCGGTACCGGAGGACTTCGTGGCGTAATAGGAGCTGGAACCTACAGACTCAATATCTACACGATAAGAAGAGCTACCCAAGGACTTGCCGATTATGTCAACGAAGCTTATCCCGGGCAGGACAATGCTGTTGCCATCGCTTACGATTCGAGAATCAAGTCGGATCTCTTCTCGAAAGAAGCGGCAAGAGTTCTTGCCGGAAACGGAATCAAGGCTTATATCTACAGCGAGCTTATGCCAACGCCTATGCTTTCGTGGGCTGTAAGAACCCTTCACTGCAAGGCAGGTATCGTCTGCACCGCTTCTCACAATCCTTCGAAGTACAACGGATACAAGGCTTACGGCTCGGACGGTTGCCAGATGACTATCGAAGCGGCTGACACAGTTCTCGGAAAAATTAATGCTACTCCCATGTTCGGCGGAGCGAAGCTCGTCGGATTTGAAGAGGGTCTTGCTAACGGCATGATCGAATACATCTCTCAGGACGTCATCACTGCATATCTTGACGAAGTTCAGAAGCAGCAGATTCACCCGGAGATTTGCGCCGCAAGCGGATTGAAGGTTGTTTACACTCCTCTTAACGGAACCGGTAACAAGCCTGTAAGAGCAATCTTAAAGAGAATCGGTGTAAACGATGTTACCGTTGTTCCCGAGCAGGAGAACCCGGACGGTCACTTCCCCACCTGCCCATTCCCGAATCCCGAAATCAAGGAAGCTTTGCACCTTGGCTTGGAGCTCTGCAAGACTGTAAAGCCCGATTTGCTTCTTGCAACCGACCCGGACTGCGACAGAGTTGGCATCGCTGTTCCTGACAAGGACGGAAACTACGTCCTGTTCAGTGGCAACGAAGTCGGAGCTATGCTCCTTGAATACATCTGCAAGGAAAGAATCAAGCTCGGCACTATGCCTGAGAGACCTGTTGCCGTCAAGTCCATCGTTTCCACCGCCATTGCGGACGCTATTGCCGCGGATTACGGTGTTGAGATGAGAAACGTACTGACCGGATTCAAGTTCATCGGTGAGCAGATTGGCTACCTTGAAGCGGCGGGTGAAGCTGACAGATACATATTCGGCTTTGAAGAGAGCTATGGCTACCTCGCAGGCTCTTATGTCAGAGACAAGGACGCTGTCGTCGGCTCGATGATGATTTGCGAGATGGCGGCTTACTACCGTTCAATCGGCGTTTCCCTCCTCGATGCAAGAGAGGCTATGTACAAGAAGTACGGAAACTATGTCCACACAGTCGAGAGCTTCGTTTGCGAAGGTGCCGCCGGCATGGCTGAGATGGCGAAGATTATGGGCGACCTCCACGAGAATCCTCCAATGGAAATTGCAGGCTTCAAGGTTGTTGCTCTTGCCGACTACCTAAAGAAGACTGACACCGACCTTGTTACAGGCGAATCAAAGGGCATCGACCTCCCGAAGTCTGACGTCCTCAAGTTCACCCTCGAAAACAAGGCAACCGTCATCATCCGTCCCTCCGGCACCGAGCCGAAGATCAAGGCTTACTACACCACTATTGCGGCTGTAAGAGAAGATGCGGTGGAGCTCGGACAGAAGATTGCCAAGGAGTTTAAGGCTTCCTTAGGGTTCTGATTTGGCTTTAAGCACAATAATAAGCCCGCAGGTTTTGAATCTGCGGGCTTTTCATATACATTTATTGAAATCAGTTGAATTCTGCAGTGAAGTTGCCGTTTTCGAAAATCTGGACAGCCTGACCGTCGTGAGTGTAACCAACAATCGACATATCTGGTGCACCGACCATGAAATCGACATGGATCATCGAGTCATTTACGCCCATGGCGTCAAAGTCTTCCTTCTTCAAATCCTCGAAGCCCTCAACGCAGTCGTTGAAGCCTCTGCCGAGAGCAATATGACAGCTGGCATTCTCATCAAAGAGAGTGTTATAGTAGAGAATGTTCTGCTTGTTGATAGGAGACTCACAAGGAACAAGTGCGACCTCGCCGATCATTGATGCGCCTTCATCCATAGTTACCATCTTTTCAAGGAGCTCCTTGCCCTTCTCTGCGCCGTAGTCAACAACTTTTCCGTCCTTGAATTCAAACCAGAAGTTCTCAATAAGCTGACCCTGATAGGAAAGAGGCTTTGTGGAGACAACCTTGCCCTCCGCCTTGCCCTTTTCGGGAGTGGTAAAGACTTCTATTGTGGGCATGTTCGGGTTGAAGTATCTGCCGTTTAAATCAGTCTCCCCGCCGCCGCACCATCTGCCCTTAGGCATAAGCCAGACCTTGAAGTCGGTACCGTTTGAGGACTTGTATTCAAGTCTCTCAAAGTGATAAGCGTTGAGCTTTGCGCACTTAGTCTTGAAGTCCTCGTTGACCTGGTTCCATACCTCAATCGGATCATTATCGTCAGTTACATAGACAGTTTCAAGAATCGCCTGCCAGAGCTTTTCGATAGCCTGATTCTTGCGGAGTCCCGGGAATACCTTCTTTGCCCAAGCCTCGCCCGGAACTGCGGCGATAGTCCACTGGTGGTGATTCTCCATCTTCTCGGAATAGGGCTTTGAAACCTTGTATCTTGCCCTTGAAGCCTTCTGCATCTTTTCCATGTTGATGCCCTTGAGACCGTCGGGGTCGCTCGACTCAATCATGATTCTTGCGGGAAGCTCCTCGCTCTGCCACTTCATCTTCTCTTCCTGCCAAGGAAGAACGGTTGAAAGCATCTTGACGGAAGCATGTCTGTAGTTGAGCTTGGTGACAGCATCACAGCCCCACTCTACGTTGACCTTCTTTGCGCCTGCCTTGTAAGCCTCGTCGACAACGAGAGCCGCGAATTCAGCCTGGTCGACATCGGCATAGACCTGAACAGTCTGACCCTTCTGTACATTTGCGCCAACTTTAACAATGAGCTTGGCGTACTTTTTTATAGTTGATTTTTTCGTAAGTACCATTTCCTTTCGGCGTTATACATTGCGGAACATATCCGCTCAAACATAAAGAATAGCACAACGAGACTGAAAAGTCAATGATTTTGCCCGTTATTTTGCCTTTTTCGGCGAATTTTCAGATACTATGAATTCGGGAAGCAGTCTCTGGTGCGGGATACTCTCTCCAAAAAGAAAGTGCCTCAGGATATCCTCGTAGTATATCGCCGGAATCGACAACATAAGCCACAGCACAGAATACGGCAGGCATATCTGCCCCATTATATTAAACGGCAGTGACGAATAATTCCAGACATCAAGCCCCATAACAAGATTTACTATCACCCCGGAAGTGAACTCCATAACCGTAATCGTCAGGCTCCCGAGGCAAGCCTGCCACAAAAGACAAGGCGCTTCCCCGCCCTCGTCCATGCTCCCGATAATCACCAGACACAGCCCACCGACCAGAAACATCGAAATATGCGTATATCCCCGCCAGATTATTTCGAGCAATCCATAACTAAGCCCGCCAGCGACAAATATCACCATCCGCTTGACTGCCGCTTCTGCCACACTTCTTCCCCACATAAAACCATCTCCTCAAAAATACTTCCATTATTTTTGCCGGGATTGGGGAAATAATACTGAGCAAGAGAGATTTTATTGATACTGATTACTTTTCTACTATCCTCACCCTCACATTCTCGGGATAGAGAGACAGGACGAGGTCGTAAGGCTTCTCGGAGCCGAAAGTGTCCCAGTCGTATGGGAATGGGAGAAGGACGGTGAGGGTTTCGGCAGGGGCTATCGTGCATTTCGAGCCGGTGCCGGGGTTCATGTAGCCGAAGAGATAAGGGTTGATGCCTCCACCGGAGGTGTAGGCGTATTGCATACATAAGGAGGTGAGGTCAAGAGTCTGAGACTCGGCTGTCAAATTGGTGATTTCGAGGGTCAGCAAAAGGTCGGATTCGTCGGAATAGCTGAGGACTTCTTCGCCGTAAATCTTCGTGAGCTCTTCGGAAGAGTAGATGCCGTCATAGGTGCAGGTGAGCTCCAAGTCGTGAAGGGTGAAGGTCTCGCCGGATTGATAGACGGCTTTTTTGGTGAAACGGTACTCGACGGCATTGACATAGACGACCCTTGCTGTAAAGGCTATCGCAAGTATGGCAATGATGGCTATAATTCGCTTCATGGGAGAATCCTCCCGGCGTCGATTTTGAGGATTTCGTCGGAGATGAGCTCTAACTCTTCCCTGTCGTGGCAGGCAACTATGATGAGGGAGCCGTTTTCTTTGAGCCTTGCAAGAATATGGCGGATATTCTCGACTCCGGCGTCATCAACAGCGTTGATGGGCTCGTCGAGGATGACGAGTTCTGGTTCACCCATGACTGCGGCGGCTATGCCGAGCTTCTGCTTCATGCCGAGAGAGAAGTTGCGGTATTTCCGCTTGTCTACCGGGTCGAGACCAACATCAGAAAGAATGGCTTTGAGCTCGTCGTCGGAAAGATTGTCTCGCAAATCGCTCAGGAGTTTCAAGTTCTTAAAAGCTGTGTATTCAGAGAGGAAGGACGGATTCTCAATAAGTACTCCAACGCTTCTTGGGAAAGAGATGTCTTTGCCTAAGATTTCGCCGTTTATAATCACTTGCCCGCTTGTTGGCTTTATTAGTCCGCAGATTAGGCGCATGAGCATGGTTTTCCCACTTCCGTTCTTGCCCTGGAAGCCGTAGACCTTGCCGCCCTGCATGGTGAGGGTGATGTTGTCAAGGATGGTTACGCCCTTTATTGTTTTCGTTACGTTTTGTAGTTCCAAAATCATATTTATTCCTCATCTCTCTGGCTCTTAAGAATGTCCCGCCGGTTGAAGATTATAAGCCCTGCCGCAAGGCTGACTAATAATACTGTTGCCAAAGTCAGATAGCCTTCGCCGCTTCCGATTCCGTACTCTGAAAACGCCGAGAGCTTCAGAAGCTGGGAGCAGTTTGTGAAGAGTAGCGGACTTGTTATATAGGTTGATGCGGCGGAAAGTGCGGCTACCAAGAAGAAGCTGATTATCGGCGTTGTCAAAGTCATCAGGAAGAGCTGAAATACGCAGGTTACGAACGACGTTGCTATTGGCAAGAGAAGTGTTGCGACTGAAATCTCATCTGCGTGTTCGAGAAGGTTTATCTCCCACGAAATCGGGACGCCCGCTACTAAACAGAAAGCAAGCGAAGTTATAATCATCACGAAATAGTATGTGAGCACTGTTAATGCTATCCATGTTACTTTCGAGAGATACCATCTTTGGCGGGAACCGCCGTATATAAGGACACTTTCGCAGACGGAGGAGAACGGGTATCTGCCGATTATCCATGTTAAATAAAGCTGTATAAGGTACCAGACAACCGGGAATCTGAACTCCTCACCGCTTTGTGGGAATGGTGCGATGGATTTTTCGAGATACAGGATGTAGTCGAGGCTTCCCAAATTCAGAGAAAACAGTTCGGCGTTTCTGTATAGCGAGATATTTGCGACTAGGACTATGCCGGCGAAGATAAGAAACTTCGGCAAATCTCTGAGGAAGCCGACTTTCAGGTCATACTTAAAATACATCTTTCTTGCGCTCCAAAAAGTAAAATCCCAAAAAGCTTGCCGCCATGAATAGTATAAATTCGGTCAGGATGATTCCGAGAGAGATGCCTCCGGCGGTCTGAATCGGTCTTAGGAAGGTAATCGGGCTGAACTGTGAAAGCGAGAATAGCGAAAGGACATAGTCGAGGACTTCAAAAGCGATGAAGCTTCCCGTAACTGCCAGAAATGCTGAGCAGGTAAACATGCTTACAAGCAATGCAAATGTCGCCATACAGCCGCACCAGAGCATGTCTATCAGGATATACAGGAGTGTGTATAAGATGGGTATTGTGTAGAAAAGATTTCCCCACATGTTGTCTGATTGGACATAGTAGTTTTGTGTAACCACTTCGGGAGTGAGCATCGGGAAGACAAGCATGGTGAGAAGTAAGCTTGACAGAAGGATTACTCCACTTACTAAAAAGCCGCTGAGAAAAGAAACTATGTACTTACTAAGATAGCAATCCCTGCGGTCGATTCTTACCAGAAGATTTTTTAAGTAGCCGCTCTTCTTATCCTTGCAATATGTCGACGCATACGGAAATGCCGCTATTATTAGGAAGAGAAGATAGAGAAGTATTGGCGGCAGGGCGTCATATTCGAGCTCAATACAAGAATTAAATACCGTTTTCGGGTAATAGAGATAGCCGGAAACTTTGTCGCCATAGAGGGCATATTGTTCCTCAAAGCGGCTTAGCTCCGAAACTTCATACACAAACAGCCAGACAACCAGTGCAAAACCTATCAAAAGTGCGATATACAGCTCTTTTGAAGAGAAGAGCCTTCTGAGCTCCAGTCTTAGTGATACTTTCATGAAAGCTCCTCCAGGCTGTCGGCGAGCTTGATAAGTGGGTTTGTGTATTCGCCATCATCGCCGAAGTCAGTGAATGCGGCACCCAATGCGATGTATTTCGAGCCTTCTAGCCCGGATTTTGCCATGAGATAGCCTATTGTCACGGTTTTGTCCTCGTTTGCGGTGACGTTTACAGTCATAGCATTGTGAGGGTCATCGGGAGCGGCTGAGTCACTGATATAGCTCGGTTCCTTGAAGTCGTAGTTCTTGCTTGATTTTCCATAGCAGAGCCAGAAGCAGGACAGGCTGAGAGAGTCGATGGTTTCAGGACTGTTGAGAGTTACTTCGACACTAACGAAAACATAGCCGTCGGCAAGGGTGCCGTCATCGGAAAGTGCTGAGTACCAGTCGTTGATTCTGCCAAAGTCTGAAGTGGAGGTTATCTTCCCTTCTTCTACGTTTACTGAATTCACGGTGCAGTCGACGTAAATGGCACTGTCGGTTTCTGCTACATAATACGGGATTGAGTACGAACTATCGGAGCTTGCTTTGCTTTCTGAGTACATCATGTTATCTGAACCACATCCAACAAGACAAAGTGTAAACATAATCAGAACTACAAATATTGATATTCTTTTCATAATCACATTTCCTTTCGGGTTTGATGCTTAAAGTTTACACCCCGCATTTCCTGCAAGTCAATAAATATTAAGAAATCTTAATCAAATCTTAATAGTTCTTAATAATTGGGCATAAAAAGACCCGCCACAGGTTATTTGTGACGGGATTTTTGTTATAGTCCTAAGATGTCAGATATATTACCGTAGGCTATCTTTTCGATTTCGGAGTCGGTAAAGTCCATCTGGTTTAGAATATCGCAGTAGGTTTCATAGATATTTTCCGGATTTACTCCGTAGACCTGCGGATAATCGGTGGCAAATATCAGGCGGTCTGCGCCGAATTCGCGAAGAATACGGTTTGAGGTTTCGATTCCGTAGATTCGGACGAGCTCCGGCAAATACGTCGAAATGTCGACGTACTCCTTGCCTTCGAGGGCATCCTGCCAGCGGGAGCCTCCCATATGGGAGATTATGAAGGTTCCGTCCGGAAAAACTCTTGAGATATTGTGGATTCTCGAAGGAGAGCACAGGTCGAAGTCAGTTCCACCGAAAGGATAGGAATGTATCATCACCGGAATTTTCAGGTCGCATGCTTTTCTTATCACCGGGACCATTTCGAGCGAATCAACCGGGATTCCGAGGTTTGACGGGTGAAGCTTCAGACCCTTCAAGCCGTATTCATTTACAGCCTGCTCCAAGAAATATGGTGCCGTGTCGTAGAAATATCCTCCCGCTGGGAGAACATCCGCAAACGAGATGAATCTCCCATCAGATGAATTCATCATTTCCGCAAGCCACTGGTTTGTCCTGCTGCAATCGGGATAGTAGGTTGCTCCTTCGTTAATCGGAACCAAGACGGCTTTTTCGACATTGTATTCGTCCATGAGTCGGATGTATTCTTCACGTTCAGCGTGTTGCCAGACGCCCCCAATCCAACTCAATGTTTCTTCGGGAACAATGTGGACATGTGCATCGATTTTCTTGACGGTTTTCCAATCCAAATCGGATTCCTCCTTGCTGATTATGCCTTTCCACCTTTGACTCCCTTTGTGCCGCCGAGGTGGACGCCACTCAGGACGTTCGTGTCAAAAGTATAGGTGATGCTTTGCTGTTCACGGTAGCGTTTCAGGGACAGGGATATCATTCTTTCGAGAAGAACTGCGTACTTGACGCCCTTCGGCTCCCAGAGATAGAAGGAAAGCGAGCCGGGGATGGTGTTGATTTCATTCAAGTATACCTCGCCGGAATCGTTGTCAATCATGAAGTCGATTCGGGCGACACCATTACAGCCGAGTGCTTTGAATGCCTTGACGGCATACTCCTCAATGGCGGTGGTGTTCTCCTGAGAGATATCGGCAGGGATGATGCGCTTGGTGCTCGCCATACCCTTTGAGGACTTCGAGCCGCTCATGTACTTGTCATTGAAGCTTAGGATTTCGTCGGCACTGACCGGTCTTTCACAGACGGAGGCTTCGGCTTCCCTGTCGTCGCCTAAGACAGAGCAGTTGACTTCTGTCAGGTTCGTTATAGCCCGCTCGACGAGAATCTTTTTTGAGTATCTGAAGGCATCAGAAAGGGCAGTTTCGAGCTTCTCTCTTGAATCCGCCTTTGAAATACCGATGCTGGAGCCCAGGTTGACAGGCTTTACGATGACGGGATAGTCAAATTTCTTCTCGATTGAGAGCATGACGAGGTTCGGGTTCTCGTCAAATTCGTCGGAGTAGCAAAGCATACAGTCAAGAACCGGGATTCCGTTATCCTTGAAGACGCATTTCATGGCGTACTTATCCATGCCGAGAGCGGACGAAAGGACATCACAGCCTACATAAGGGAGTCCGAGCATATTGAGGTACCCTGCAACAGTTCCGTCCTCGACATTGGTGCCGTGAACAATCGGGAAAGCGATGTCAATATAGTCGACAAAAGACTTCTGGAATAACTTGGTTTCCACTCTGTGTAGCTCTACCCTGTCGCCGACTCTGGCAAATGTGACACGGTAGCTCTCCGAAAGAAGCTTCTTAATATCCTTATAGGCTTCGATGTCCGCCTCGTGCTCGCCGGTGTACATTTCGCCGGTTTTGGATATGTAGATGGGAATGATGTCGTACTTATCCTTATCAAGGTAGGAGTAAGCCTGAAGAGCAGAGATTATTGAAATCTCGTGCTCAGTGCTTCTGCCTCCGAATAGTAGTGCGAGTTTTATTTTCATATATTGGTCTTCCTTCCTTATATCAATAATTATCGGGTAAGTCGTTTTCAAGTAGTATTATCTTACGTTTTCCGTCGGTTGTCAAGGAGTAAACTGTCCCCATCGCCTCATTTAACGATTCCGCAACGTAGATTTTATCTTCCGGGTAGCCGGCTTCTGTTAAACCATCGTGAATCGGCTTCGTCTGGGCTGAGCCTACGAGCGCCACAAAATCGCATACTGCGGCGGCTTCCGTGCCAAATTCCTTGTTGAGTTCATACTGCTTGGAGCCAAGCTCAATCATTCCGGGAGTGACAAGAATTTTCATGCCGTCGGTCATCGAAAGTGCTTCGAGTGCGGCTCTTGCTCCGGAGGGGTTCGAGTTGTAGGCGTCATCGATTACGGTATAGTCTCCCTTGTTGATGAGCTGTAGTCTGTGGGGCACGCTTTCGAGCTTACGAACAGGCGCCTTGAGCTCTTCGAGAGTGATTCCCAAAGAATTTGCAACAGCGATTGCTCCGCAGATATTCACGACATTATGTCTGCCGATTAGCGGAGTATGATATTCACAGCTCTTGCCGGATGGCGAGTGAACCGTGAACTCTGAGCCCTTTTCAGAAATGCTGAGATTTGTTACATAGTAGCCGGAACGGTCGTCTATTCCGTATGAGATATGGTCGTAGTTAGGTGCTACAGATTGGATATTCTCGTTATCCATATTTAAGAACAACATTCCCTTGTCCTTTACGGCATCAGCGAGCTCGAATTTGGTCTTTTTGACGTTCTCTATCGAGCCGAAGCTTTCGAGGTGCATTTCGCCGACTGAGGTTATGATTCCATGAGTTGGGTTGACTATGTCGCAGATTTCTTTTATATCACCGACATTCTTTGCTCCCATTTCGCAGAGGAAGATGTCGTGAGTTGCCCGAAGCGAGCTACGGATGGTCTTGACAATGCCCAAAGGCGTGTTGAAATTGCCCGGAGTTTTCAGGACGTTGTACTTGACACTCAGTAAAGAATCGAGAAAATACTTGACGCTGGTTTTGCCGAAACTTCCGGTGATGCCAATTACGGTCAGGTTCGGACAATCGGCTAAGATTCGCTTGGCGTCATTTATATAGTGCTGGTTGATGGCGAGCTCCATCGGACGGTTGATGAGGTTTGCAAGGAGAACCATCCACGGGACCAGGAATATCCAGAGTGCCATCAGAGACACGGAAATTTTTGTGGGAACAGTCCATAAAAGAATTATCGGAATTACATAGAGAATAGCTAAAGTCGCTATCAGTCGCTTGACACGGGCTGTGTATTTGAGTGGGACTTTGTCCTTGCCCTTCGGGATGTTCGGGAGGGCTGTCAATAGAATCAGTATTGCAGTCAGTACAAGTGGAATAAGAGAATTTGTGCAGATTGCGCTCAGTGCAATGGCAATCACAAGCACTATGAGGTGCACTACCATATAAGTCGACGCATGTGAGAAAAGCCATTTTGCCTGCACATGAGGCTTATAGGAATTGAGCTGGAACATGTGGATGAAGTGGCGTGCGGAAAGGCAGGTCGCAAACAGATATGCTACGACGCTGAGTATCTTGAATAGGTTAATCATAGGTTATAACCTCCGGTTTGTTATAGTGGAATTTCTAAGAATGAACGGATTGCACGTTCACAAAGCTCGGGAGCTTGCAGGAAGGAATAGTGTCCGGCTCCGGTGACTCTGACAAGTCCGGCATCGGGAATCAGCTTCTCGAAAGTCTCGCCATCTGAGATTGGCGTTGCGGTGTCTGCTGTTCCCCAGATCAGAAGCGACGGGACGTTGATTTTTGGCAAGAGTTCGGTCAGGTCTTCATTCACGACTTTCACAAGGGTTGCCCGCATTGTGGGTGTGGAGCTCTTATAGTCAGCAGAGCCACGCTTGCTTCTGAGTTTATCGAGTGCGTCCGGGAAAAGTGCCTTGATTGGCTTGAAACTTAAAACCGCTTTTCCGACTTTGTAGCAGGCAAGGCTGAGCTTTTGCTTCAGAGTCTTTTTCGGCTTGATTCCAGCGGCATCTATGAAGACGGCTTTCGTGACGCCCGGAAGAAGATTACCGGCGAGCTCTTTTATCATTATTCGTCCGCCGAAGCTGTGTCCGATGAGGCAAATTGGCTTTACGTTCAGTGCGTCTAAAAATGCATTTACGAAATTCACATAGTCGCCGACGCTCCAGGGTTCGGGAGGTTCTTCACTCTGCCCAAATCCGGGCAAATCAAGTGCCAGTGCGGTATATTTTTCAGAAACGGCGGTCATGAGCTTATCGAAGAGCTCAATGTTTGCTCCCCAACCGTGAAGGAAGAGAACCACATCGCCGGTACCTGTCATTTTATAAGTTATTTTTATGCCGTTTACAGCTATAGTCATACTATGCTCCTTAATGTTCACATAATCTATCACGATACAGTATATCACTTTGCAAAAAAAATTTCCACTGTTTTTTACACATTTTTGGGCGAATGTCGAATCTGTGAAAATTATATCCGAAATCATACTCATTAGGGCTTGAAAAAATAGCGGTGTTGTGCTACAATAATCTTGATTCGGCAATTTGAAAGGAGAACTGCTATGATACTCTTAGAAGCGCAAACCCCGTCAACCGCAACCGTAGTTGGTCTCGGCATTGGCACGGTTTTCTTCGGACTGATTTGTCTTATCGCAATCTGCTATCTGCTCGGCTTCATCATGACGAGAGTGAGCAAGGGCAAGGCTGATAAAGAGCCTGCTACTGTAAATGCCGCTCCAGCTGTGAATAGTGCACCTGCAAGTGAGCCTATCGTCAACAGACAGGAGCTTATTGCAGCTGTTTCCGCCGTTATTGCGGAAGAGCTCGGGCAAGACGTAGAAGCAATCAGGATTAAATCTATCAAGAAGCTGTAATAATTACACAGCATTTTTATGACAATGGAGGAAGGTCACATTATGAAACACTATCACGTTAATGTAAACGGAACCGATTACGAAATCGAAATTGAGGAAATCTCCGCTGAGGAAGCTAAGTCCCGTCAGACTGAGGCAAAGCCTGCTCCTGCGGCTACTTCAGCTTCTGTTCCTACAGGCGCAGAGACAGTTTCTGCTCCTATGCCCGGAACTATCCTTGATGTCAAGGCATCTCAGGGACAGTCTGTTAACAAAGGCGACGTACTCATGATTCTCGAAGCTATGAAGATGGAGAACGAAATCATGGCTCCGAAGTCGGGCAAGGTTGTCTCCGTAAACGTATCAAAGGGCGCATCGGTAAAGACCGGCGACGTTCTTTGTGCAATCGAATAATTGCGGCTTGTAGCTGTATTTACGGAAAGGAGACAAAAAGCTTAAATGAATGATATTTTAAATTTTCTCCAGACGACTGGCTTCGCAATGCTTGCGGATAACTGGAAGGTTATCATTATGCTTGCTATCTCATGCGTACTTCTGTACCTTGCGATAGTAAAGAAGTTTGAGCCACTGCTCTTACTGCCGATTGCGTTCGGTATGCTCTTAACCAACATTCCAGGCTCTGAAATGTTCCACGAGGTTTTATTTGTAGACGGACATATTCACTGGGACTTGTTCGGAGGTGCGGCGATAACGCAGGAGTTTATCGACAGCATAGAAAACACTGTTGTAGCATCGACGCTAGTTAATCAAATCGGAAAAACTGTTTCGGTAGGACTTTTGGATGTCCTCTACCTCGGCGTTAAGCTGGGTATTTACCCCTGTCTTATCTTCATCGGCATTGGTGCACAGACTGACTTCGGTCCCTTGATCGCTAACCCGAAGACATTGCTCTTGGGTGCCGCCGCACAGGTTGGTATCTTCATTACATACATCGGTGCTACTCTTATGGGCTTCACTTCGCAGGAAGCAGGAGCTATTGCCATCATAGGCGGTGCGGACGGTCCTACGGCTATCTACACTACGCAGATATTGGCTTCAAACCTATTAGGTCCTATTGCTATTGCGGCTTACTCCTATATGGCATTGGTGCCGGTTATCCAGCCGCCGATTATGCGAGCTCTTACCACCAAGGAAGAGCGCAGAATCGTCATGAAGGAGCTCCGCCCCGTTTCAAAAACTGAAAAGATTGTCTTCCCGATTATCGTCACAATATTTGTAGCACTCCTCGTTCCCTCTGCGGCTCCGCTTATCGGATGCCTGATGCTCGGAAACCTTATGAGAGAGTGCGGAGTTACCGAAAGACTTTCAAAGACCGTTCAGAACGAGCTTATGAATATCTGCGTTGTATTCCTGGGTATTTCAGTCGGTGCTACCGCTACTGCTAACTCTTTCCTGAATCTGAATACCCTCGGAATCCTCGTCCTCGGTATCGTTGCGTTCAGCCTGGGAACCGCTTGCGGCGTACTTCTTGCAAAGCTCATGAACGTCTTCTCGAAGAAGAACAAGATCAACCCGCTCATCGGTGCTGCAGGCGTTTCTGCAGTTCCTATGGCGGCGAGAGTTGCTCAAAAAGAAGGTCAGAAAGAAGATCCCTCGAACTTCCTGCTCATGCACGCTATGGGTCCGAATGTCTCGGGAGTTATCGGCTCGGCTATTGCCGCGGGTGTTCTCATCTCGCTTCTGGGCTGATATGAAAGGAGTTCCAAATGGCTACTAACAAGTTATATATAACCGATACGATTTTAAGAGACGCACACCAGTCTCAGGCGGCAACAAGAATGAGACTTGACGACATGCTTCCCGCCTGCCCGATACTCGATTCCATCGGGTACTGGTCACTTGAATGTTGGGGCGGTGCGACGTTCGACACCTGCATGAGATTTCTCAATGAAGACCCGTGGGAAAGACTCAGAGCCCTGAGAAAGGCTATGCCAAACACAAAGCTTCAGATGCTCTTCCGTGGGCAGAATATCTTAGGATACAAGCACTATGCGGACGACGTCGTTGATGCGTTCGTTAAGAAATCAATAGAAAACGGTATCGACGTTATCAGAATCTTCGATGCCCTTAATGACACAAGAAACCTGCAGGCGGCTATCACCGCCACAAAGAAGTACGGTGGAATGTGTGAAGCGGCTCTCAGCTACACTACAAGCCCTGTTCACAACAAGGAATACTTCGTCAAGCTCGCTATGGAGCTCGAAGAGATGGGCGCGGACACCATCTGCATTAAAGATATGGCGAACCTGCTTCTTCCCTACGATGCGGCTGAGCTTGTCAAGGAATTAAAGGCTCATGTCCATATTCCGATTCACCTTCATACACATAACACCACTGGTACCGGCGACATGGTAAACCTGATGGCAGCACAGGCGGGAGTTGACATCGTCGATACTGCGCTTTCTCCTCTTGCAAATGGCACTTCACAGCCGGCTACAGAATCTCTCGTTGCTACTCTTGCAGGAACTGACAGAGACACAGGGCTCGATCAGAAGAAGCTTGCCGATGCGGCTGCTCACTTCAGAGATGTTGCAGGGCGGCTGAAAGCTGAAGGTTCACTTGACCCGAAGGTTCTGAATGTTGATACAAAGACGCTTATGTATCAGGTTCCGGGCGGAATGCTCTCAAACCTTATTTCACAGCTGAAACAGGCTAACGCCGAGGATAAGTACTACGAGGTTCTGGCTGAGGTTCCGAGAGTAAGAGAAGACTTCGGCTATCCTCCGCTCGTAACTCCTACCAGCCAGATTGTCGGCACTCAGGCGGTTATGAACGTCCTTTCCGGCGAGCGCTACAAGATGCTCACAAAGGAATCGAAGGGACTCCTTAGAGGCGAGTACGGACGTCTTCCTGGCGAAGTCAATCCGGATGTCAGAAAGAAAGCTGGAATCAGCGATGATGAAGTTATTTCATGTCGTCCAGCCGACAACATCGAACCGGAGCTCGACAAGTACCGTGAAGAAGTCAAGAACGTCCCCGGCTTCAACGGTTCCGAAGAGGATGTTCTGAGCTACGCACTCTTCCCACAGGTTGCGACAAAGTTCTTTGCGTCCCGTCTCGAAAAGGAAAAGAAGGTTGCTGTCACGAAGCCCGCTGACAACGGACCGAGAGTTCTTTATGTAGATGACTGCTCGATTCAGTAAACCATAAAATAAGTCTCCCCGAGAGCAAAACCCGGGGAGATTTTTCTTGCAATGAAGCCCGTAATGTTATATAATAGCTAATAGCTTTCAGTTACGAAAGGAGCGTTATATTATGAAAAATCAACATCAGATCAAACAGACAGCTTAC
Organism: Oscillospiraceae bacterium; assembly: GCA_021199855.1. Lineage (GTDB taxonomy): Bacteria > Bacillota > Clostridia > Oscillospirales > Ruminococcaceae > Faeciplasma. Next base: position 11,999 of record JAJQHD010000048.1, on the reverse strand, counting down.
AAGCCGGACGACGGTTTCATCGGGCGTGAGCAGAAGCTCATCAGGGAGACGGTTATTCCTTATCAGTACTCGGTTCTTAAAGATGAGGCGCCGGACACTGAGAAGAGCCACGTTATTGCGAACTTTATCAATGCAGGTAAGGCTCTTCGGGGCGAAGACGTTGGAGACGGATTTTATGGAATGGTATTTCAGGACAGCGACGCCGCAAAGTGGCTCGAAACGGTCGCCTATTCGCTAGCAATTCATCCTGATTCTCAGCTCGAAGCAACTGCCGATGAAGTAATCGACATTATAGCTTCGGCTCAGGACGAGGACGGTTATCTCGACACGGCATTTACGATTAAAGATAAGAATCACCGCTGGCAGAATCTTCTCGAAGGGCACGAGCTCTACTGTGCCGGGCACATGATGGAGGCGGCTTGCGCCTATTATGAGGCTACCGGGAAGGACAAGCTTTTAAAAGTCATGGAGAAGAACGCCAAGCACATTTACGACGTGTTCATAACCGGTGGGCACAAGGGTTACCCCGGGCACCCGGAGGTCGAGCTTGCACTCATGAAGATGTACCGTCTAACCGGCAACCACAAGTGTCTTGAGCTGGCGAAGCATTTTATCGACGTCCGTGGCGTAGACCCGCACTACTTTGAAAAGGAAAGAAAATCCCGCGACTGGGTTGTCTGGGGCGGAGACGGAAGAGACCACGACTATATGCAGTGCGGTAAGCCTGTTAGAGAGCAGTCGGACGCCATCGGACATTCGGTGAGGGCGGTTTATCTCTACACTGCTATGGCTGATTTGGCTAGCGAGACCAACGATAAAGAACTTCTGGAGGCTTGCGATCGCCTCTGGGAGAGTATTATCGGGAAAAGAATGTATCTGACCGGCGGAATCGGTTCATCCTGCAACGGCGAAGCCTTTACAGTTGATTATGACCTGCCGAACGACACAGCTTATTGCGAGACCTGCGCTTCAATAGGTCTTATGTTCTTCGCATCGAGAATGCTTGAAAGCGATGCGAACTCGAAGTATGGCGACGTTATGGAAAGGGCATTTTACAACACCGTTCTTGCCGGAATTCAGCTTGACGGTAAGAGCTTCTTCTATGTCAATCCGCTCGAATGCGTGCCCGGTATCTCTGGCAAGGCTTCGACACACCGGCACGACTTAACCACAAGACCGAAGTGGTATGCCTGCGCCTGCTGTCCTCCGAATCTGGCGAGGTGCGTCTGCTCATTCGGAAAACATGCCTACGGCGAGAATGAGAAGACTGCTTTCTGCCACATGTTTGCTTCGGGAGAAGTCGATTTTGAGAACGGGCTGAAGCTCTCCTGCAAGACGGAGTACCCGTTTGGGTTCGATGTAAACTACACCATTCTTGACGGTGAAAGCGAGCTTGCTATCAGGATTCCCGAGTGGAGTAAGGAGTTTAGCTTGACAGTAAACGGTGGGAAAGCCGGATGTGAAATCAGAAACGGCTATGCTTACCTTGATGTTAAAAAGGGCGATGAAATTGTTTTGAAGCTTGATTCGCTCCCCTACTACGTTTATCCGTCAAACAAGATTCCCGAGCTTACCGGGTCTGTGGCACTTTGCAGAGGTCCGCTTGTCTACTGCTTTGAGGGCAAGGACAACGACTGGTGCGACGGAAATATTCTCTCGCTTTCTCTTACCGGTAGCGACGATATTTCCCTGGAAAAGGCGGATGGTTTGCCGGATGAGATTGTGGCACTCAGGGTTCCGGCTGTCAAGAGTTGTGAAGCGGATGGGCTTTACACAATGAACAAGCCGGCGTATGAAGAGGGATATGCGAAAGCGATTCCCTACTACGCTTGGTGCAACCGTGGCGAGAACCAGATGAGGGTCTGGATGAACCTGATTTGAAGCAAAATAAGAACAGGAGCTTTCAACGGCTCCTGTTTTTTTACTTATTCGGTTTTACTGAGCATTTCGCTCATCGTCCGCCAGCCTAGTACTGCGCATTTGACTCGGGATGGCATGTGAGAAACGTCCTTAAGAGCTCCGGCTTCTTCGAGCTCTTCTATCTCTTCGTCCGAAGCTTCGCCCTTAATCATCTTTAAGAACAGGTCGGAAAGGTGCTGGGCTTCCTCTTTGGTCTTGCCGATTACAAGGTCGAGCATAATGTCGACTGACGCCTGAGAAATCGCACAGCCGTCGCCTTCAAAAGAGCCGTCGACGATTACTTCGTCCTCGACCTTAAGTTGCAGGACGATGTCGTCGCCGCAGGAAGGGTTCACGCCTTCCAGAGCACAGGTTGCGTCTTCAAGGGTTCCCTTATACTGCGGATAGAGATTGTGATCTGTCAGAACTTCGTTATAAAAAGTGTTATTCGCCAAGACCCATTCGCCTCCTTAATGTTTTCAGTGACTGTATGAACCGTTCGATGTCTGCTTCGTCGTTATAGAATGCCAGGCTTGCCCGGGCAGAAGAACGGACTCCTAAGAACGTGTGAAGCGGCTGAGCACAGTGATGTCCGGCTCGGATTGCCACTTTATCTTCATCCAAAATAGCCGAGATGTCGTGCGGATGGACGCCGTCCACGGTGAAGCTGACTATTCCTGAGTGGTTTCTATAGTCAGAACTGCCTATTATGTTGACGTGGGGAATTTTCTGCATCTCTTCAAAGAGAAGTCTCGTAAGCTCGGTTTCCCTTGAATGGATGGTGTCCATGCCAATACTGTTTATATAGTCGATTGCCGCCGAAAGACCGACTGCGTCGCCGGCGCTGACCGTTCCCGCCTCGAACTTGTGAGGGAGCTCGGCGTAGGTGGCGTCGTCTCTTGTGACATATTCTATCATTTCGCCGCCACTGAGGAATGGCGGCATTTTCTCAAGGAGCTCCTCCTTGCCGTAGAGAACGCCGATTCCCATCGGTGCCATCATTTTGTGACCGGAAAATGCAAGGAAATCGTAATCAAGTTCGGTGACGTCGATAGCCATGTGCGGTGCGCTCTGGGCGGCATCCACTAGCACAACTCCGCCGTTTTCGTGAACCAGCTGGATTAGTTCTTTGACGGGATTCTCGCTTCCCAGGACGTTTGAAACCTGTGCCATTGCGGCGAGCTTGGTGTACTCGGTTACGGATTCTTTCAGCCTGTCCAACGGGTACGAGCCGTCAGGCTCACATTCGAGATATTTAAGCGTTACGCCAGTTTTTCTTGCTACCATCTGCCATGGGAGAATGTTTGAGTGGTGCTCGGAAATCGCGATGAGGATTTCGTCGCCCTCGTGGAGAAAATTCAAACCGTAGCTATATGCTACCAGGTTTATGCTCTCAGTGGTATTGCGAGTGAAAACAATCTCGCTCGCTTTCGGAGCTTTTATGAACCCCGCCACCTTCTCACGGGCGTTTTCATAGTGCTCGGTGGCGTCATAAGCAAGAGAATACAAGCCTCTCAGTGGGTTGGCATTTGAGTGCTCATAGAAATCCCTGACCGCTTCAAGAACAACTGCCGGTCTTTGCTCGGTGGCGGCATTATCGAGATAGGCTATATCCGTGCTCCCTAGAAGTGGAAAATCGTCTTTATAATTACGCATCTTCGCCTCCATCCGCCTCACTGTTTGAAATGAGACTGTGAGCAAGAGTCTTTATCTCTTCATCCGGAATGTGTGAGATAATTGCATCAAGCTTTGCGTGGGCGATTATGTCCTCAGCCGCTTCGGGAGAGATTCCTCGGGAACCGAGATAGAAGATGATATTGTCGTCAAGTCTGCCGATGGATGCGCCGTGATTGCCCTCGACATCTTCCTCGTCACATAAGATTAGCGGAATAGTCTGGTTGACCTGATTGTCACCGAGGAGAAGAATGTCCTCGTTTTCGGTGCCCTTTGCCCCGGCACAGCCTTTGATTAGGTCGATTGTGCCTCTGAAAAGCTTTGCTGAGTCGTTCTCTAAGATTCCCGAAGCAAAGATGTTTGATTCGGTTTTCCTGCCGGTGTGGCGGACGACGTAATTCATATCAAGGCTCTGATTTGTCTTTACCCTGTAACCTGAATTTGCAGAGAATGTGCTGTGCTCGCCGAATAAATCGACGGAAACTGCAACATATTCGCTCTTGCCGCCGCGTTCAAGCTTGGTAAGATTGAACGTAGCATTTTTTTCGCAGGTGCAACCGATGTCGGTTATGACATCACAACTGTCCCCTACCGCCTGAATTATGGATAAATCGACGGTTGAACCGGAGTCGGCTTGAATCTTGATTTCAAGAACTGCTGTTCCTTCGCCTGTCATCACGACTGATATGGGAAGAGTGGCATTTTCTTTAGCATGTAGAAAGAGCCTTGCGGTCTTGCCACCGGAGAAGTCGTAGTTTAGGACTGCTGGGGATGCATCTGCGTCTGATTCTATCAGGACAGAATCACCTGTAAGAAATGCGCAGAGTTCTCCGGCAGAGGATTTGATGCCATCTAAAGTTGCATTCTGAACAAGTTTGAGAGCGTCCGGAAGCTTCTTTATCTCAGGAGTACAGCTGACTGCCGGGATTTCGCCAGAATAACTCGCTTCGTTCATTTTAAGGCTGTTCCATGTCGGAACTGGAAGCGGATTTAAAATAATATTTTCATTTGTCATCTTATCCACTCCTTAACCTATTGCGCCCTTCATCTCAAGACGGATGAGGTTATTCATTTCGACGGCGTATTCAAGCGGAAGCTCCTTCGAGACATTGTCGGCGAAACCTCCGACAATCATTGCTCTTGCGTCTTCCTCGGAAATGCCACGGGACATGAGGTAGAAGACCGCATCATCGCTGATTCTGCCAATCCGAGCTTCGTGTCCAACGTCTGCGTCGCCGGTGCGGATATCCATCGCAGGGATTGTGTCGGAACGGGAGATGTCGTCGAGCATCAGTGACTGGCAGGAAACCGCTGCCTTGCTCTTGTGGGCGTTCTTGCCGACTATCACGGAGCTACGGAAGGTGCTGATTCCGCCGTCCTTGGAGATTGATTTTGTATTTATATATGACGATGTATTCTCCCCGATGTGGACGACCTTGGCGCCGGTGTCGAGGTTCTGACCCTTGCCGGCAAAGGTGATTCCTGTGAACTCCATGCGGGAATTCTTGCCCTTCAAAATGGTCATCGGATACAAATACGAGACGTGCGAGCCGAAGGAACCGGAAACCCACTCCATCGTGCCGCCCTCTTCGACGGTTGCACGCTTGGTGTTGAGGTTGTACATGTTCTTCGACCAGTTTTCGATGGTCGAATATCTTAGTCGGGCGTTCTTGCCGACAAAAAGCTCGACGCATCCGGCATGGAGGTTTGCGACGTTATACTTCGGAGCAGAGCAACCCTCGATAAAATGGAGGTCTGCGCCCTCATCTACTATTATAAGCGTATGCTCGAACTGTCCGGCACCGGGGGCGTTCAGTCTGAAATATGACTGAAGCGGAATCTCGACCTTGACATGCGGCGGGACATAGACGAACGAACCGCCCGACCAGACTGCGCCGTGAAGCGCGGCAAATTTATGATCTGTAGGCTTGACAAGCTTCATGAAGTGGCTTCTTATCATGTCAGCATATTCGCCGTGCATTGCACTTTCGAGGTCAGTGTATACTACACCCATTGCGGCGACTTCTTCACGGACATTGTGATAGACGAGCTCCGAGTCGTACTGTGCGCCTACTCCGGCAAGAGATTTTCTCTCAGCCTGAGGGATTCCAAGGCGCTCGAATGTATCCTTGATTTCGTCAGGAACGTCGCTCCACTTTGCGCTCATCTTCGTATTGGGTCTCACATATGTGACGATGTTGTCCATGTCGAGCCCGTCAATCGGCGGTCCCCAATTCGGAACCTGCATCTGGTTATATATCTGTAGCGACTGGAGTCTAAAGAGATTCATCCAGGCAGGGTCGTTCTTCTCTTTTGAGATTTTGTCGACGATTTCTTCCGTGAGACCGGCGTTGAGTTTGTAGTTGTCGGTGTCCTCGTTCCGGAAATCATACATGTTGCGGTCGATATTTTCGACCTGACTTTTTTCCTTCATCGTTCGCTCACTTTCCCACCAGCTCGATATACTTCTCGTAGCCGTTTTCGTTGATGTCGTCGACAACTGAGGCGTCACCGTCGGCAACAATTCTTCCGTCAACGATGACGTGGGTCTTGTCGATATCGAAGGCATCCAGAATTCTTGTTGAATGAGTGATGACGAGGAGTGCGCCGTTTTCCTCTTCAAGATAGGTCTTGATTCCCTTTGAGACGAGCCTTACTGCGTCGACATCGAGACCGGAGTCGGTCTCATCAAGGATTGCAAGCTTCGGGCGGAACATGAGAAGCTGCAAAATTTCAGTCTTCTTTTTCTCGCCGCCTGAGAAGCCGACGTTCAGGTCTCTCTTCGCATAGGATGGGTCGAGCTGGAGAAGCTCCATTGCGGCTGAAAACTTCTTCTTGAAGTCAAAAAGCTTGATTCTCTTGCCGGTTCTCTGCTCCAGAGCGCTTCTTAAAAAGCTTTCAACAGTGAGTCCGGGAACTTCCAGCGGCGTCTGGAACGAAAGGAACATTCCCGCTTTTGCACGCTTGTCCGGCGATTCTTCAGTTATATCATTTCCAGCAAAAATTATTTCGCCTGAGTTTATAGTATACTGGGGATTGCCCATAAGAGCATAGCCGAGAGTCGACTTGCCGGCGCCGTTCGGTCCCATAAGGACGTGGGCTTCGCCCTCGTTAATCTGCATGTTGACATCATGCAGGATGTGCTTATCGTCAATCGAGACGTTCAAATTATTAACACTCAAAAGTGTAGACTTGGACACTATATTTCACACTCCGTTTTTTGTATACATTATAAAAACCAACCCGAAAAGTAGGTTAAAGATATAGTAACACACTTGAAGCCGCTTGTCAAGGGAATATGCCCCATTTTGGACAGCACAAATCAAGATTTTTGACGGGGCTTGAAATCAGATTCCCGATGGTGTATACTTGTATACAGCTAAAGCTGAATTGGAGTGAATAGTATGTTTATCTCATCAAAGGGCAGATATGCCTTGAGAGTTGTTGTTGATATAGCCGAGAGGGAGACGGAGGATTATATCCCGCTTAAGGAGATTGCCGACGGTTAGAACCTTTCGGAAAAATACCTCGAAGCCATCGTGAAGAGCCTTGTTTCGGGCGGAGTCTTAGAAGGTCAACGTGGCAAAGGTGGCGGCTACAAGCTGAGCCGTTCTCCCGACAAATGCACTGTAGGCGAAATCCTCCGCCTCACTGAAGGCGAACTCGCCCCGGTTTCCTGCGTCGACAAGTCGATTGAACAATGCGAGCGCCGCTACGAATGCCGGTCATACCCTATGTGGCAAGGGCTTGATAAGATGATTTCGGAATATCTGGATGGGTTTACGATTCAGGATTTGATGAGGAGTTAAGCCTCTTTTCGGAAACCCCTCTAAAATTTGCAAGAAAGTCTTGACAAAACAGTTAGGGGGGTATAATATTAGGTGGAGTTTAGGAAGGAGCAATCAAATATGAGGCAAATTCTTCAAAGATTATTTATCCTCTGCGTTCTGTGCATGGCAATTAGCTTTTTTGTTAGCTTGCTCTGTTATGCCAATGGTGAACCTAATGCTGCTATGATTTCGGCGTATGTTTGTTTAGGTTTTGTAATTTTAGCAGTGATATGCTCGGCATATAGGCTTTTTAAAAAATAGTTCCATTGTAAATACCCACATCGTTTTTAGCAACCTATAGCGAGAAAATCGTACTTATAGAGCGAAAGGGTGGTATATTTAGATGAAGAAAAGAGTTATTGTCAGCGTCATAGTTATTGTGGCGTTATTATTTGCAACTTTAATACTATATTCTAATCAGGTAATCGGCAAGCTATCTGGTCCCGAAAATGAAAAGGTTATTTTTGATGATGGGGTATCTTATGTGATATGTGATGACTACCACACGCACAAAGATAAAGGCTGGATACTCGGCAAAATAACTGGAGCGCATGGCACTTCATACTATGTGTTTTCTGTTCGAGATGATGCCACAGAGGAATACATTTATGTTGCATCAATGGGGAGAGGAGCATTTTATAAACGTATAAACTGACTTGAAGTATTTAGTACTCATACTGTCGGCAACGGCAGTGCGGGTATTTCTTTGTGCAGAAAAAGAATATTCATTTTTTTGCAACCTGTAGCGAGAAAATCGTACTTATAAAAGGGAAAGGTCTCTGATGAATCAAAAAAAGGAGATAAACAAATGGATGATTTGGCAATTATTGAGCTGTATTTTGCACGCGATGAAAAAGCAATTAAGGAAACCGACACAAAATATGGACGATTATGCTTTAGTGTCGCTATCAATGTTTTAGGCAACGAAGAAGATTCGGAGGAATGCGTGAACGATACATATTTGGGCGTGTGGAATACAATCCCGCCAGCCAGACCAAATCACTTTGCAGCCTTTATCTGCAAGATAACAAGAAATCTATCGCTGAAAAGGCTAGAACATAACAAAGCACATAAACGCACTTCAACTGCCGTTGTATCATTACACGAGCTTGAAGATGTTTTGCCGGACAACACGATTATGCCTGATGTGAATGAGCAAGAAATTGGAGAGAAGATAAGTGATTTTCTACGCACCAAAAGACCGGTCGTTCGTGCTGTATTCATTCGCAAATATTGGTTTTTTGATACCGTAAGCGACATTGCTGAAAAATACTCATTTACAGAAAGTAAAGTCAAATCCATGCTGTATCATACTCGTAATGAATTGAGAGAGTATTTAAGGAAAGAAGGTGTCGAGATATGAGAATTCCAAGAATAGTTGAGGCTATGCAGTACCTTGATGATGAATTGATTTCTGAGGCGATTGCGTTTCGCAGAGTTACTCTGCATACCCGAATATTCCGCAAGCCGTTTATGAAAGCCTGCGCTTGTTTTTTGGTAATTGCCATTGTATTAGGAATTGGTCTATCTCACATTGATAGTAGTGATGAAACTACTTTGCCATTCGTCTTAACAGCATACGCAATTTCTCCAGATAATGCAGATATAGTAACGACAAAACTGGAACAAGGCGTCAGCGTCCCAGTAAGCTATTTTGAAACTAGTTCGGGTATTCTCGGTTTTGTGTTTTCTTGCGAAAATACAGCAAATGATACGGTTGCGTCAATTTCGGTTATTACACATGGAAATTTCAATGAATACATTGATGAAATTGTCGGGATAGCCATTGATCCCAGTCAGAACTACTATATTTTCATTCCGAGCGAAACAGAGGTCATCCCCTACACGGTATTCATTTCATCTATTGATATGGAAGATGAGCTTGTTTATGAACTCACACTTCAAATTACGCAACAGGATAATGAATACTACGCCGAATTGATCTCTGAAACGACACGCGATGTCATTATGAAATAATTTTGAAGTGACGGAAAGGGGTGATTCTAATGAACAGGTTTGCACTCGTTTGATTGGTATAAATATATTTTTAGCTCTTTCACTTTTTTCGTCCACCTTTTTCGTCAAAATATCCGATATTTTTGTAAAAAAAGCTTGACAAATTTTTGTGGGGGGTAAAATGTATATATAAAGCAGGAAAGGTGGAAATATAATGAAAAAACTAAAAACTTTCTTAGAAACCAACAAGCTTTTCTTTGAAATCGCTTGGAAATCGCACAAGTCCTATTTCTTTATCTACATCATAACGACCTTGTATGGGTTTATCAGCAATATGCTTGTGATTTACCTGCCGAAGATGTCGTTGAACGCTTTTCTCTATAAGGAAGACCTGTGGCTGGGTGTCGGGTATATTTGCGGATATATCCTGATTATTTCGGTGTGGGCGTATGTCGAGCGGAGACTGACGCTGAAGCAGAGTTTGAACACCGAGTACATAAGTGTTGAGCTTCGGGAGCATATCTACAGGAAGATGAACGAAAACAGTATGCTGGCGTTTGAGGACAGCAGTGAATATGATGCGCTTCAGAAGGCTCTGAACTATACATATGTCGGTGCCGATGAAGTCATAAACATACTCTCGCAGATGATCACCTGCATTTTGACCTTGATAGGTGTTTCGTATATCGTCGGTCAGGTCAGCGTTATAATTGTGATTATAATCTTCGCAACCCTGATTCTTTCGCATCTTTGCATGAACAAGGTCAACGATTTGTGGTTCAAGTATCAGAACACCGAGCGTTTGCCGAAGGTCAGACTTTTGCAGTATTTGCAGAGGCTTTTCAACGAAAAGGACTATGTCTCCACCGTCAAGCTGAATGAGGCTTTCGACTATTCGATAGAGACGGTCAACGAAAAGGGCATGGCTATTGCTATTGAGGGCAACAAGAAGGACAGGCAGAGATTCAGGTGGAATTACCTCGCAATACTCCTCGGCAATGTTCAGCTACTTTCGGCATATCTCTATTTCGAATATATGCTGTTTGCGGGACAGCTTGATGTCGCCACCTATTCGGCACTGTTTGTGGCTGTTCAGCAGTTCGCGGAGAACTTCAACAAATTCCTCGGCTTGTTCATAAATCTCAAAAACAACGTCAACGAGGCATCATTCTATATGGATTATATTAAGGATGAGAAGTACGTCCAGAACGGCACCGAGAAGATTGACAACTGCGAGGAGATAACGCTCGAAAACGTCAGCTTCAAATATCCGAATCAGGAGCAGAATGCGCTCAATAGCGTTTCCTTCTCGATTCATGCCGGATCAAGAATCGCCATCGTCGGCGAAAACGGTGCAGGAAAGACAACACTTTTAAAGCTGATTTTAGCACTTTATCCTCCGACGAGCGGAAAGATTCTCATCAATGGCGAAACCGACATAAACGACGTGGACCTGTCCTCGTGGTACAAGCAATTGTCGGTTGTCTTGCAGAACTCGGTGAATATTCCGCTTACTTTGGAAGAAAATATCGCTTTCCGTGGCGAGAAAGACATTGATTCCGGCAAGATTGAGGACAGCATCAGGTTCTCCGGATTGGAAGATAAGATAGATTCTCTTCCGAAGAAAGAAAAGAGCGTCTTCTCGACACGATTTGATAAAGAGGGCGTCGACTTCTCCGGCGGCGAGAAGCAAAAAATCTCTATTGCCAGGGCTTACTATAGGGACGCAAATATTCTGGTATTCGATGAGCCGTCAAGTGCTTTAGACCCGAATGCCGAGTATGAGTTCTTCAAGAAGATCTACGAGCTCGGCAGAGATAAAACGGTTATTTTCGTCTCACATCGCCTCTCAACAGTCGTCAAGGCTGACCAGATTATTGTCATTGACAAGGGACAGGTTGCCGAAATGGGAACGCATGACGAGCTGATGGCTAAGAAGGGCTTGTACTGCGAAATGTTCACCAAGCAGGCGGAGAATTATATAGGTGAATGAGGAAGAGGAAGCCAGGTAAGCATAAAGCCAACGTAGTAATGCGTTGGCTTTTAAAATTAGAAAAAGTGTTAGAAATCAAAGGTATTTACTTAGGAAAGTGTAGAAATAAAAAGACCGTCAAACGACGTATTAAAGCCGTTTGACGGTTGGCAGGGGCAGAAGGACTTGAACCCTCGGCACGCGGTTTTGGAGACCGCTGCTCTACCATCTGAGCTATACCCCTAAGGTGGTGGGCCAACAGGGACTCGAACCCCGGACCGACCGGTTATGAGCCGGTGGCTCTAACCAACTGAGCTATTGGCCCTTAGTGTAAACTCGTATGAGACACCATAAAATAACAAAAAGCCCTCACGAGGGAAACTCAAGGCATTCCTCGTGAAGAGCCATGGTGACCCGTGCGAGAATCGAACTCGCGTTACCGGCGTGAGAGGCCGGTGTCTTAGCCGCTTGACCAACGGGCCAGTGGTGGTGCACCATCGGGGACTCGAACCCAGGACCCACTGATTAAGAGTCAGTTGCTCTACCAACTGAGCTAATGGTGCAAATGTGTCGGCAACACCAATTTTCCCAGGACGTCGCCATCCAAATATCGTAGGCGAGAATGAGCTTAACTTCTGTGTTCGGCATGGGAACAGGTGGAACCTCAT
>JAJQHD010000046.1 GCA_021199855.1 Oscillospiraceae bacterium | reverse complement strand
CCCACACTAATCGCCACTTCTCTCAACTCTTGAATTTACTTTGGGAAGTCACGAAATCTTGCCTTTTGCGCGGGTTTGTGCTATGATACTTCCAATAAAGGAGGTCATAGCATGGGTATGAGCATAAAAAAAGCCGCTATTGTCGGGCTCGGCAATATGGGCGGAGCGATACTTAATGGGGTCGTTTCAGGAGGAATACTGCCGGCGGAGGCTCTTGTGGGAGCTGACAAGTCGGATGTATGCCGCATGAAGGCGGAGAAGCTTGGAGTCAGGGCAGTTCCGGATGTTAGCGTTGCTATTTCGGACACAGATTTAGTGATTCTCGCAGTCAAGCCGCAGTCGCTTGAAGCTCTTATTCCGGAAATCGGCGAAATCAAGAAGTCGGTGGTAATTGTCTCCATTCTCGCCGGAAAGAAGATTTCCACTCTTGAAGGATTTTTCGGGAACGACGCAAAAATTGTCAGGGTAATGCCGAACACTCCGGCGCTTGTGGGAGTCGGGATGAGCGGAATTTGCAGGAATCAGAATGTCTCGGATGAAGAAATGTCGAAAGTTGTCGAAATATTCTCATCTTTTGGGAAGGCGACTGTAGTTGACGAGAGTCTCATGGACATCGTAACAGGAATCAGCGGGTCAGGACCAGCTTATGTCTATATGTTCATCGACGCACTAATCAAGGCAGGAATCGCAGGCGGCATGGACGAAGCGTCCGCCAAGCTTTTTGCCGCCCAGACGGTCAAGGGTGCGGCAGAGATGGTGCTAGAAAGCGACATCTCCCCCGAACAGCTCAAAATAAACGTCTGCTCCCCCGGCGGCACCACCATAGAGGCGGTGAAGGTACTGGAAGAGCAGGGATTTGAGGATATTGTTGTGAAGGCTGTGGAGGCGTGTGAGGAGAAGTCGAAATTGATGGGAAAGTAGTTGCCTTCGGCGACCGCCCTTCGGGCGCCCTCTCAGTCACGCCTGCGGCGTGCCAGCTCTCCCAAAGGGAGAGCCAAGAATGTGCCTCTTGCGAAGCCCTGGCTCCCCCCTCTGGGGGGAGCTGTCAGCGAAGCTGACTGAGAGGGCGCCGACCGTAGGGAGGCGAAGGAGCTGTCAGTCCGTATAAGCCACAGCCAGAACCTGCAGGTCGCACTTGACGCTGTCGCCGTAGGCGGTGAATTCTACTCTGAATTCGCCGCTTTCTTCGGCTCTGTAGAGGATTCCGACCGACGGGCAGAGCCAGCCGCTCTCATCGTATTCGTTGAAGATTTCGCTGTTTACGAGTTCGCCATTGAAGTAGACTTTTGCTTCAAGGGTGCCGTAGTCGGCACCGGATGAGGTTGGGTAAACGACATAGGCGTTCGTGCCGGTGAAGGTGAAGACAAGCGGGTCGTTCAACTCGTCAAATGTCTTTGTCCAGCCGTCACTGTAATGGAAGCCGGAGCTCTTTTCCTTCCAGGAGCCGAGGTCAGTTGCTTCATAGGTCGAATGCTGGAGCATGTGGGCATTCTCATAGGTGCACTCGTACATGGCACTAGGAATGGTGATATCGGAAGTACTGCCATCCAGGCGGTCGACTTCATCGAAGAAGTAGGCGATGAACTCGGCTACAACTGCGTTGCCGTCGGCGTTCGGGTGGGTGTAGTCGTCCGAGAATTCGCTCCACTCAAGAGCGCCGTTATCGAAGAGATAAGTAATACCGTCAGCATAGCTTATCATCGGCAGGTCATAGTACTTGCCGATTTCTTTTTTCCAGTCCTGAGAAGTCCAGCCCTCCTCCATTCTCGCGAACAGAAGGATTACTGCCGGATGAGACTCGCACTGCAAGCAGTCACGGATAAGGCTCTCAAATGCGTCGTAGTACTCGCTGTCGCTTCCGTCGTTGACGGCGAATTCGATGAAAACGATGTCAGGAGAATATGCTTCAACGTCGTCCTCAAATCTGAGGGCTCCTAAAGTTGACGGTGTTCCGCTTATGCCAGAGTTGTAGTAGTGGACATTATCGCCGTTACCCTTGCCGAACTTCTCCTGGAAATAGGTGAACGAACGGTAGGCATAGCATGTCTCAAGACCGTCGCCTTCGGTGATTGAGCCGCCGATATAGACGATGTTGCAGTCTTCCCCACTCTCGGCTTTCTCGATAGCCTGCTTCAGGCGGTAGGTGTTGCCGGTCTGGGTGAGGGAAATTATCTTCGCATTGTTGAGATATTCTTCATAGGTCGTGGGATTTTCAATTGTTTCAAGAGCCACCGATGTCTCATCCTTTCCGCAGGCAGTAAAACAGCTGCAAATCAGTGCTGCTGCCAGAATTAATGATATGATTTTCTTCATAATATAAGCCTTTCTTAAGAAAAATGCGGCTACTGTGCGCAGCCGCATTTAATTCTATACGTTCGTAAAGTTACTATCAGTTGATAATGGTCTTCTCAGTTTCCTTGTCGAAGAGATGGATTCTGTTTGCGTCGATAGCGCAGGTGATGACATCCTGAGGTCTTGCAGTAGAACGGTTGGAAACACGAGCAGTGAGGTTGATGCCCTCGCAGGTGAGGTAGAGATAGGTCTCAGCACCCATCATTTCAGCTACGTTAACGGTGGTCTCGATAACGCCGGTCTTTGCGGAGGAGATGAACATTTCCTCATCATGGATGCACTCGGGACGAACGCCGCAGATGATTTCCTTATTGAGATAAGGAGCCAAAGCTTCTTCATTGACCTTAGCCTCGGGAAGCTCGATATAGAACTTTCTTCCTCTGGTTTCCTTGGTGTCTTCAGAACCGAACTCAACGGTGTACTTGCCGTCAACCTTGATGAGCTTGGAATCGATGAAGTTCATCTGAGGAGATCCGATGAATCCAGCAACGAAGAGGTTGCAAGGATAGCTATAGAGGTTCTGAGGAGTATCGACCTGCTGAATGAAGCCGTCCTTTATAACGACGATTCTGTCAGCCATTGTCATAGCCTCGGTCTGGTCATGGGTTACATAAATGAATGTAGTTCCGAGTCTCTTATGGAGAAGAGTGATCTCGGTTCTCATCTGAGCACGGAGTTTAGCATCGAGGTTGGAAAGAGGCTCGTCAAGTAAGAATACCTGAGGCTCACGAACGAGTGCACGTCCCAGAGCAACACGCTGTCTCTGACCGCCGGACAAAGCCTTCGGCTTTCTATCGAGGAGGTGGGAGATGTCGAGGATTCTTGCTGCTTCCTCAACCTTACGAGCGATCTGATCCTTCGGGGTCTTTCTGAGTTTGAGACCGAATGCCATGTTCTCGAAAACTGTCATATGAGGATAGAGAGCGTAGTTCTGGAATACCATTGCGATATCTCTGTCCTTAGGAGCGATATCATTAACCAATCTGTTGCCGATATAGAGCTCGCCGTCTGTGATTTCCTCAAGACCTGCAATCATTCTAAGGGTTGTGGATTTGCCGCATCCTGAAGGTCCTACAAAGATAATGAATTCCTTGTCCTTAACCTCAAGGCAGAAGTCGGAAACTGCGACAACTCCGCCGGGATACTTCTTGTAAATATGCTTTAGTGATAAGCTTGCCATCAAAAGGCCTCCTCGCCGAATTTTTAAAACTTGCTAATCCCTTAAATTAGCGTCTGTGTTAATTATACTATATTGAGCCCACCTTTACAAGACGGCGTTTTCACCAAAGTTTCAGGCGCGTTTTTATGCAATTTGACTATAGGGTCTTCTAGAAAATTTTGTTAATAGGAAATAAGAAACTTAATCTCATTTTCTTCCAGAAGTCGTGCTTCTCCCTCACTGAGTTTGTCATCCAGAATAACTCCACCAATAGTGGTTCTCTTCAGGTATACAACGGTGTTATCAACCGCCTGGAACATGCGCTTTATCTGGTGGTATTTGCCTTCGTGCAGAGTCACAAAGCACTCTATATTGGGGTTGAGTATTTCAAGCTCAGCAGGCAGGCATTTCTCATTTCCATCAATAGTCATCCCGCTCCCGAAGAGCTCCGGGACATCTTCAGAAACAGGCTTTTCAAGCCGGACAAAGTACTTTTTCGGGACGTGACTGACGGGAGAAAGCATTTTGTGTGCAAGCTCGCCGTCATCGGTTAAAAGCGCGAACCCGACGCTATCCTTGTCCAGCCTTCCGGCAGGAAAAAGCCCCGGTCGCCTTAGCTCCGGCGGCAGAAGCTCCATAACGGTCGGAGTGATTCTATCCCTGACGGCACAGACCACTCCCGACGGCTTATTCAGCATTATGTACAAATACTCACGATATGTGATTACGTTTCCCGAAACGGCAACAACCGATTTCTCGGGGTCCAGCTTGAAATCATAATGCTTCTCCACCACGCCGTCAACGGTGACAAGTCCCTTTTTGAGGAGCTCTTTGGCGTCGTTACGGGAGACCGAAGGCATCTGTCCGGATATAAATTTGTCAAGGCGCATAAGTGGCATTTCAGTCATCCTCACTAAGTAATATCTCTGCTAATTTTGACATATCCGGTTCCAGCAGAAGGTGGTCGGCTTCTGGAATCGGCTCATCCGGCGAAATATCAGATTTTATGTACAGAGTATGAAGTCCTGCAGACTTTGCTCCTGCAATGTCACAAGTTCCATCGTTTCCTATCATGATTGCGGTGCTGACATCGATATCGTGTTTTTCGATAAGCTTGTTATAAAACTCAATATCCGGCTTCTTCGAGTTATGGTCGGACGAAATGAAGATATCGTCGAACGAAAACCATATTCCCAAGTATTTCAGCTCATACTCGGTGAAAATCCGCTGGGCGTTTGAAAGAAGATAGACCTTCCTGCCGCTTGACCGTAACTTTTCAAGCATTTCCTTTACGCCGTCATATAGCCTTAAATGCTCGATTGAAAGAATCCTGAAGAACTGCCCCGTATGGATTGCAAGAGTGTCATCCGCAGGGACGTCTTTTCTTATAAACAATTCTTTAAAGACACGTTCAATCTGAATCTCCCGGAACTCTTTTTCTAGCTCGGAGACTATCCGAAAATAGCTGTTTTTTAGCTCTTCGGGAGTGTAATCCGCTCCGTTGAAGCTATAAAAGAGTGAGAGCTTTTCCCAGAGTTCGGGCTTACTCTCATCTGTGCGGATGTCGCAGAGAGTCCCGTAGAAGTCGAATATACAGGTTTTATACATCTTTTATCACCATTTATGTTGTGGTTTTGACAAGTCCCTGCATGAAGCCGCCGAGCTCAGTACAGCAGACGTCGCCGGCGATCAGTACTCCGTCACAAATCATCAGGTTGACGACGATATTGTCCTCTTCGCCGTAGTTATAGATTTCGTAAGTGTAGATTTCAACAGCGCAGCCTTTGTAATCGCTCAGGTCGAGTCCCTGCTCTAATTGCAGGTCGTTATACTGGTTGTAAACGTCGTTCCAGTCCTCAGGGATGATGACGCTCCGGACATCGATTGCCGATTCGGACGTCTCCCAGCCCAATTCATGCAAAAATTCCAGCTGTGACGCCTCATCCGGCAGAGAAATCGTCTTATTCCCGCCATAAAATCTGTTGAAGAGAAACACCGCCACGAACACCAAAAGCAGTGCCATGAGAATATAGCCAAGTATCTGTGCTATCTTTTTAACCTTCACCGTCTTAACAAACATACTTATCCCTCCGAAAAGTTGTCTTTTGGTGCATTATATGTTTGTCTCACGGCGGTTAGAAGTTATCAGTGGGCAAATTGGCTGTTGTAAAGCTCGTAATAGAAGCCGTGTTTTGCAAGGAGCTCGTCGTGCTTGCCCTGCTCGATGATGTGTCCGTCCTTCATGACAAGAATCAGGTCGGCACTCATGATTGTTGAGAGTCTGTGTGCGACTATGAAGGTGGTCTTGCCCTGCATGAGCTTCTCAAACGAGCGCTGGACACGGAATTCGGTCTTCGTATCTATCGAAGAAGTAGCTTCATCTAAGATAAGCATTGGTGGCTTTGTGAGCATGACTCGGGTGATGCAGAGAAGCTGTTTCTGACCTGCCGAGAGATTTCCTCCATCCTCGCCGATGGGGGTGTCGTAGCCCTGCGGAAGGCGTCTTATAAAGCTGTCGGCGTGGGTGGTCTTTGCGGCGGCTATCATCTCCTCGTCCGAAGAATCCGGCTTGCCGATTTTCAGGTTATCACGGATTGTGCCGGATTTCAGCCAGGTGTCCTGCAAAACCATGCCGTAATTCTGGCGGAGGCTGTGGCGGGTGATGTCACGGATGTCTTCGCCCTCGACCTTGATACTTCCGCCGTCGACGTCATAGAAGCGCATGAGAAGGTTTATAAGGGTTGTCTTGCCGCAACCAGTAGGACCGACAATGGCGATTCTCTGACCGGCTTTGACAGAAAGATTGAAGTTCTCTATGAGGCTTGTGTCGGGATTATATGAGAAGGATACGTCCCGAAGTTCGATGTTGCCGTCGACTTCAGAAAGTTCGGGCAAACCTTCGTCAGAAGGCTGAGGCTCAGCTTCGATAAGCTCGAAGATTCGGGCGGCGCAGGCGATTGCGTTCTGGAGCTCGGTTATAACGCCGCTTATCTCGTTGAAGGGCTTGGTGTACTGGTTGGCGTAGCTTAAGATACAAGTGAGTCCGCCGACGGTGACCGTTCCGGCAACAACTGAAAGAGCTCCTGCAAGTCCCACTGCCGCATAGACAACGGCGTTCACAAATCTTGTCGAAGGATTGACGAGCGAAGAATAGAAAATAGCCTTCGAAGAAGTCTCCGTAAGGTCGTCGTTGATTTTCTTGAAGCGGTCGTGGCTTCGTTCGGTATAATTATACGCCTTGACGGTCTTCGCACCGCCTACCATTTCGTCGATGAGTGCGGTCTGACTGCCACGGATTTCCGATTGCTTCTTGAAAAGGTTATAAGTCGACTGCGCCAGAAACTTTGCAACGAAGAGTGAAAGCGGCGTCAGGACAACCGCAATAATCGTAATCTTCCAGCTTATTGAGAGCATGAAGAGAAGCGTGCAGATGATGGTAGCGATGCCCGTAAAGAACTGTGAAAAGCCTAGGAGAAGTCCGTCCGCCAGCTGGTCGACGTCGGAGATGACCCTTGAAACCAGGTCGCCGTGGGCGTGGGAGTCGATGTACTTTAAGGGCAGATTCTCTATTTTCAAGAACGCCTTTTCTCTGAGGTCCCTGACCGTCTCATAGGTAATTCGGTTGTTGATGACGTTCATCAGCCACTGCAAGAGTGCCGCTATAATAGCGATTACCGCGGCTCTTACCAAAAAGCTGACGACCATCTGCAAATCGACGCCGTTTTCGGTGATATAGTCGATTGCGTCGCCGAAGAGAATCGGGACGTAAAGTGTCAGAACCACCGAAACCGCCGCTAAGATTATTGACAGGACGAGAAGAACGCTGTACTTCTTTATGAACACAAGAAGCTTCTTCAATGTCTGGGAAGTCGATTCGGTTGATTGTGCTTTTGCTTTTTTATTTATCATAATCTGACTCCCCTTTCTTACGAATTTTTAATCTGGGACTGATAGAGCTCAAGATACTCGGGACAGCTTTCAAGTAGCTCTTCATGAGTTCCCAAGCCAACTGCCACGCCATCTTCAAGCATCAGGACTCTGTCAGAGTGCATGACGGTTGAAACCCTCTGCGAAACTGTCAGGACTGTCGGATGGTAATCAAGATTCGATATCGACTTTCTGAGTGCGGCGTCAGTCGCAAAGTCGAGTGCAGAAGAACTGTCATCCAGAATAAGAATCTTCGGCTTCTTGACAAGAGCACGGGCGATTGTAAGGCGCTGAATCTGTCCGCCGGAAAGGTTCTTGCCGCCCTGCTCAATCATGCTGTCAAGTCCCTCCGGCTTCGCTTCAACGACGTTTTCAGCCTGGGCTTCCGAAATTGCTTCCATTATCTCTTCGTCGGTTGCATTTTCGTTGCCGAATCTGATGTTATCCCGAATCGTTCCCGAGAAGAGTGACGAGCGTTGCATGACGACTGCGACGTTGTTGCGGAGTGCTTCTTCATCCCAATCCCTTACGTCCACTCCGCCTACTTTTACATAGCCTTCGGTGGCGTCATAGAACCTGGGAACCAGGCTTACAAGAGTTGTCTTGCCGCTACCGGTTGAGCCGATGATTCCGATTTTCTCGCCGTTTTTAACCTTGATGCTTATATTTTCGAGCGAATCAGCCGACGCTCCCGAGTACTTGAAGGACACGTCGCTCAGTTCGACTGCATATTCGCTTTCAGAGGATTTTTCGCCGGTATAAGTTCCACTAACCATTGAAGGCTGAATCTCGAAGACCTCTTCGACTCTTCTGGCACAGGCAAGGCTCTTCGTGACGCTGATTATGAGGTTTGCAAGCTTGACGAGCTCCACAAGAATCTGCGACATGTAGTTATAGAGTGCGATTACCAAGCCCTGTGTGAGAACTCCGGTGCTTACTTTGACTGCTCCGGTATAGATGAGGACGACGATTCCGATATTCACGATTGCGTATGTCATCGGGTTCATGATGGAGGAAATCCTGCCGACGAATTTCTGGGCTTTAGCGAGGGAATTGTTCTTCTCGTTAAAGTCGGCGGTTTCCTCTTCTTCCATGCAGAATGCACGGACTACCCGGGCGCCGGTTAAGTTCTCCTTAGTTCTGAGTAAGACTGCGTCGAGCTTCTTCTGAACGGCTGTATAAAGTGGGATTGTCCCCAGCATGATTCCGAAAACAACTACCGACAGAATTGGGATTACGGTAACGAAGATGAGCGAAGCCTGTGCGTCGATTCTGAATGCCATCACCGTAGCGCCGATGACTACAACCGGCGAACGCATGAGAAGCCGGAGTGTCAGGTTAGTGCCAGTCTGAATCTGATTAAGGTCGCTTGTGAGTCTTGTGATAAGTGTTGAGGTGCCGAGCTTGTCGACCTCCGTGAAGGACAGCGACTGGATGTGATCAAACAGCGCCTGCCTCACGGCTCCTGTGAATCCGACAGAAGCTTTTGCAGAAAAATACTGCGCCGTCAGGGTGCTCGCAAGTCCGCAAGCTCCGAACAGCACAAGTATACCGCACATTTTGTAAATGTACGGCTTGTCCCCCGCAGGTATACCCGTGTCCACAATCTCCGCAACGACAAGCGGCACCATAAGCTCAAATATGACCTCAATGATCTTGAACAACGGCGCACACACCGCCTGCAATCTGTAGCCCTTGAAGTATTTAAGAAGACTTCGCATATGTTAAAACTCCCTGATTGGATTTTGGAAATGGCAAACGCACCGCTTAGCGGTGCGCCCTCTCAGTCACGGCTACGCCGTGACAGCTCTCCCAAGGGGAGAGCCAAGTTGCCGCTCTCCCGCAAATTCTCGGCTCCCCCTTTGGGGGAGCTGTCAGCCCAACGGGCTGACTGAGAGGGCGCGAGCCTGCAGGGCGAGCGTTCACGCCACATGCAGGATGAGAGGAACATGAAACGCAATTCCGAATTCATAATTCCGAATTAGTCACCAAATGCCGCCCGAAACCGAACGGCATTTGAATCTCAATTTTATTCTACACTGATGATGTAGTAGTAGACCGGCTGACCGCCGTTGATGACGTTGATGTCAAGTCGTGAACCGAACTTTTCCTCTAACTTTGCCCTGAGGGCTTCCGCTTCCGACTCCTTGACGTCCTTGCCGTAGATGACGGATATGAACTCGCTGTCCTGACGTACCAGGCGCTTTGTAAGTCTGTATGCCGCCTTGACTGCGTCCTTCTCGACCAAAGAAAGCTTGCCGTTATCCATGGCTAAGATTTCGCCCTCGTGAATCTCGACGCCGTCGAACTCGCTGTCTCTTGCGGCAAAGGTTACCTGTCCGGTCTGGACTCGCTCAAACGCCTTGGTCATCTCGGTGCTGTTGGTCTTGAAGTCGGCTGTCGGGTCGAATGCCAGAAGTGCCGAAAGACCCTGTGGGATTGTCCTTGTCTGGAGGACGCAAACCTTTCTGTCTGCAAGCTTGACTGCCTGCTCAGCCGCCATGATGATGTTCTTGTTGTTAGGAAGAACGAAAACGGTTCTTGCGGGAGTTGACTGGATTGCCGCTAAGATATCCTCAGTAGAAGGATTCATCGTCTGACCGCCACGGACTATGCAGTCGGCGCCGGCATCCTTGAACATCGCTTCGATTCCCTCGCCGGTTGCGACGGCTACGAAGCCGTAATCCTTCTCGGGAGGAACCGACTTGTACACTTTATTCGAGCTCGAAACGGTTACTTTGTCCCCGTCCTTCTTCGCCTTATGCTGGTCGCGCATGTTCTCAATCTTCGGCAGGTTCATCGAACCAAATTCAAGACCCTTCTCAATCGCAAGTCCCGGGTTATTTGTGTGGACGTGAACCTTGATAATTTCGTCATCCTCGACAACCACAACGCAGTCGCCGATGGATTCAAGATAAGCTCTGAGTTTAAGAGCATTGCCCTCAGCCTTCGACTCCTTCTTGACTATGTATTCGGTGCAGTAGGTATAGTGGATTTCATCCTCGAAGCTTCCGACTACTGATGCATAGGTTTCGATGGTGACCGCCTCCGCTTGCTTTTTCTGGGACTCGTCAGCTACAATTCCTTCACCCATGAATACCTGGAGCATGGCTCTGAAAATCATGCAAAGGCCCTTGCCTCCGGCGTCAACAACTCCGGCTTTCTTTAGTGTCGGGAGTAAATCAGGAGTCGTTTCAAGGACTCTCTCAGCCTCAACGCAAACCTGCTCCCAATAAGAGACCAAATCAGTTTCAGTCCCAGCAAGCTCTCTTGCCTTGACGGAAGCGAGTCTGGCGACCGTTAAAATAGTTCCCTCGGTCGGCTTCATGACTGCCTTATAGGCTCTCTCGACGCCCTTTTCTAAAGACTGAGTCATAAGCTCGATATCAGCGGTTTCCTGCCCAGAAAGTGCTTTGTCGAAGCCCTTGAAGAGAAGCGATGTGATGACTCCCGAGTTTCCTCTGGCACCTCTTAAAAGTCCCGAAGCCATCGCCTTTGCGACCTGAGCGACTGTTACGTCGTCAGCCATAAGTTCAAGCTCTTTTTTGGCGTTTGAAAGGGTCATCGACATGTTGGTGCCGGTGTCACCGTCCGGAACAGGAAAGACATTCAGCTCGTCAATAGCCTTCTTATTGTTTGAAATGCAGTTTGAGGCGCTTATGAACGCATCCCTCAGCATACTACCAGTTATCATTTGCAGTACCTATCCTTTTTTATTATGATTCCATACCGTCAACATAGACGTTTATCTTCTTTACTTCGATGCCCGTTTCGCTCTCGACGACGTAGCGTACCTTATTTACAATGCTGTCGACGATGGCGTTCACGTTGATTCCGTATGTCACACAGATGTGAAGGTCGATAGACATCTTGTTCTGATTTTCATGGTCTTTTCTTGCGGGAGTGTAGATTCTGACGCCATTGTCGATTCCGCCCAAGCCGAGTAAGTTCGTCTTGACCCCCTGCTTCGCCCCGACAGGACTCATTCTTACGACGCCGAAGCAGCTTGTTGCGGCGTGCCCGATGAGCGAGGTGAGATACGAATCGGTCATAGCTATCGTTCCCAGATGATTCTCAATCTTTATCATTAAACAGTACCATCCCTTTCGTAGGATTTCCGAAAAAGCCCGGGGATTTCTCCCCAAAAGCCACATTTACTCATTATACAAAGCTATGATACCACATTCTAAAGATGATTTCAAGAGTATTTCGCCCGAAATTTCGCCGGTTTTCTGCGTTGTCAAGAGATGTGACCCAAAAAGAATAAAATAACGAAGAAAGAT
>JAJQHD010000044.1 GCA_021199855.1 Oscillospiraceae bacterium | reverse complement strand
CACACTAACTTCTACTTCTCTCTCAACTCTTGAATTTACTTTGGGAAGTCACGATTTCTCTTAATTCTCCGACACCTCGACAATTTTCGTTGACAGGACTCAAAAAAAGTAGTATACTTTATACGTTGTGTGTCTTTACTGTTGCACAGCAAATTTAAAATAGAAAGGGCTGTGCACGGTGGCAGAGGCTAAAAAAGAAAAGAAGCGTAGGGGAGACAGAAAGGATGCCTGGCTGGTAAGAGACGTTGATTCGATGCATTTTATCATGCCTTACAACATCCCAGGCAGAACCGCAAACGAAGCAGTTT
This sequence comes from Oscillospiraceae bacterium, assembly GCA_021199855.1. Taxonomy (GTDB): domain Bacteria; phylum Bacillota; class Clostridia; order Oscillospirales; family Ruminococcaceae; genus Faeciplasma. The sequence goes on along the minus strand of JAJQHD010000044.1, from coordinate 11,428 downwards.
TGAACGAGACTATTGATATCACTCCGATTGAGGAGTATCTCGCAAAGAAGAATTACGAGGGAATTGAGTTCAAATATACTTTCTTCCACGTAATTGCGGCGGCAATAGCAAAGACGATTGTTTTGCGCCCGAAGCTGAACTATTTCTTCTCGGGTCACAGACTCTGGGAGAAAAAAGAGGTCAGCATTTCCTTTGTCGCAAGAAAGAAGTTTGCCGAAGACGGCGGGGAAGCTCTTATAACCGTTAAATTCGACAGGGAGGGCACCATTCCGATCGAGCATGTCCACAGTAAGATTGATAAGTTCGTCAATGCGGTGAGAAAAGACGGCGGCTCCAATAACGACATCGGCGACATTATGGACACCCTCCAGAAGCTCCCGAAATTCATCTTCAAGTTCATCATGTGGGCGCTTAAGAAGATGGAGTACCACGGCGTCTACCCTCGGTTCCTGATGGATGGCGACCCGTACTATTCAAGCTGTTTTATCACGAACTTGGGAAGCATCAAGCTCCACGCATCATACCATCACCTTGCCGAGTGGGGAACGAATTCACTGTTCCTTGTAATCGGCGAGAAGAGACCCACAGTTTTCGCAAATCCCGATGGCACTATGGAGGTTCATGACGGAATCGACCTCGGTGTCACTATCGACGAGCGAATCGCTGACGGCTACTATTATGCACAGTCTATCAAGATTATTAGACACCTACTCGCTCATCCCGAGCTTTTGGAGCTTCCCATCGAAACTCCGGTCGAACTTTAGGAGGAAAAATATGGCAACAGAAGTAAAAGCGCCTTGGTTGAATAACTACGGAAACATCAATTTCCATCTCTCATACTATGAGGGCTCAATGTGGGAGATGGTTCGTGACGCATCGCACAGGTATCCCGATCTCATCGCATATCAGTTTATGGGCTCAAAGGTCAAGTATCGCGACTTTGAGAAGCAGGTCTACATATGTGCAAAAGGTTTGAAGGCAATCGGAATCAAGCCAGGGCAGAGAGTAACAATCTGTATGCCCAACTGCCCTCAGGCTGTCATCATGTTCTACGCCATCAATGTTATCGGCGCAATCTCCAACATGATTCATCCGCTTTCGAGTGAAAACGAAATCGCATTCTTCATAAGCCACTCAAAGAGCGTCTGCACACTGACTCTCGACATGTTCTACCCGAAGTTCGAGGAGATAATGAAGCACACTGAGGTCAAAAACCTCATCATTGCAAGCACACGTGACGCCCTCCCGTTCCCGGTAACTTTAGGATACGATCTCACCGAAGCAAAGAAGATAAAGAAGATCCCCAAGGACGCCCCAGTAATCATCTGGAACGATTTCATGAAAACGGGCAAGACCTATGTCGGTGATTTTATCGCCCATGTTCAGAAGGAAGACCCTGCAGTAATTCTCTACAGCGGCGGAACCACCGGCACAACCAAGGGCATTCTTCTTTCAAATCTCAACTTCAATGCCCTCTCAAAACAGCTTATGGAAACCAACCCTATGGCTGAGGTGGGCGACAAGATGCTCGCAGTCATGCCAATCTTCCACGGCTTCGGTCTTGGCGTCAGCATCCATGCAATGCTTTCAAATGGCTGTAATTGCATCCTGGTTCCCCGGTTCACTGCCGAAACCTACGCCAAGGGCATCGTCAAGCATTGCTGCAACTTCATCGCCGGCGTTCCTACACTCTTTGAAGCGCTTTTAAGACAGCCATCGATGGATGGCGCAGACCTGAGCTGCCTGAAAGGCGTATTCTCTGGCGGAGACTCCCTGTCAGTCGAGCTAAAAAAGCGTTTTGACAAGTTCCTCGCCGACCACGGCGCAACAATCCGCATCCGTGAGGGCTACGGCACAACCGAATGCGTAACCGCAAGCTGTCTGACTCCTGTTCACCTCTATAAAGAGGGTTCCATAGGTCAGCCGCTTCCTGATAACTACTACAAGATAGTCGATGTCGGAACGAATATTGAAGTTCCCTATGGCACCGACGGCGAAATCTGCATTTCCGGACCAACTGTCATGCTCGGTTATCTCGACCAGCCTGAAGAGACTGCAAATACGCTAAGACTTCATGGTGACGGCAGAATCTGGCTCCACACGGGAGACCTGGGCTACATGGATGAGGAAGGCTTCGTCTACTTCAAGCAGAGAATTAAGCGCATGATTATAACTTCCGGCTATAATGTATACCCGTCTCAGCTCGAAAACGTACTTGACGGCTACGAAGCAGTTCAGATGAGCTGTGTAATAGGCGTGCCTGACGACTATAAGATGCAGAAAATCAAGGCATTCATCATGCTTAAGCCGGGATTTGAGCCAAATGAAACAACCAAGGGATTGATAATGGCATATTGTAAGAAGAATATTGCCAAATACGCGCTTCCGTATGATATCGAGTTCAGGGAGACTCTTCCCAAAACTCTTGTCGGCAAGGTAGCGTACAGAGTTTTGGAACAGGAAGAGTATGAAAAGCTTGGCATTTCTACTTCTGAAACCGAAAAAGAGCCGGTAAAGGCTTGATATAAAGCAAAGCGGCACAGGGTAATGAATCCTGTGCCGTTTTACCTGCAAAAAATATCTTGAGGTACTTGCATAATATCTTCTTCCAAGTAGATGACTTTTTCTTTCAAATGTATTATAATACACGTATGTGCAAAATGCAATGACGCTTTTTCATGACTTTATTGATATATCCTGAGATTTTGGAGGAGAATATATATGAAAGACACACTGTTTACTCCGTCATATTTTGATAGCTTTCATTGCCTTATGGGAGCCTGCCCTGACAGCTGTTGCAAAGCTGGCTGGGAGATACCGATAGATGATGATACTATCGAGAAATTGAGAGCTTACCGGGCACTTGAAATAGACAATAATATCCGCACCGGTTCAGACGGAGACACAGTCCTTCGTGTAGACGAGAATAATGTCTGCCCGTACCTTACTTCAGACGGACTTTGTGAGATGTACATAAAATCCGGGATGATGGGTGACGTCTGCTCTAAGCACCCGAGATTCTACGAGGAGTATTACGTTGGAGATGAAATGGTCTTCACCGAAGCCGGCATCTCCGTTTCCTGCCCCGAAGCGGCAAGAATTGTGCTTTCAGCGAACAAAGCTGATTACGAAGCAATTTGCAAAGAGAAAACCGGCGACGAGCTTCTTGATTTCCTGCTCGAAGCAAGAATCAAAGCCTTTGAACTGAAGCCATCACAGCTTATTGCATATGGAGAGCTCCTTCAAGACGAAACAGACTTCGGCGCTTTTGAAGTCCCGGACGGAGAAATCCCCGACAGTGAGCCGATAGATATCAAAAGCTTGACCGGGTTTATTCTCGAAGAAACAGAAATCCTGACGTCCGAATGGCGAGGACTTCTCGAAAATTGCGAAAAGCGAAGTGCTTGCATAGAAAGTCGGGCTTTATTAGACTATCTCATCTTCCGCTTCTTCCTGAAAGCCGTCAACTCAGAAGACATCCTGACCGAGTGCAAGTTGATTGTAGCGCTATATGAGCTCTGCACATTGGGTGACAATTTCACAGAAACCGTCCGGCTTGTTTCAAAAGAACTCGAACATGACGATATTAACCTGGATTTGCTCCGGGATTTCCTCAGTGATTCTTGACTTTTTCGCAAATATCCGTATAATTATAAGTTAGAAATGTTTGTATAAGAGGAGTGGCACTATGAGTATTAAAAAATTAGGATTCGGACTTATGAGACTGCCTATTATCGGCGGCGACCATTCAAAGATTGACATCGAGCAAGTAAAGGTGATGGCTGACAAGTTCCTTGAGCGTGGCTTTACATACTTCGATACCGCATATGTTTACCACGGTGGACAAAGCGAAGTCGCATTCAGAGAAGCAGTTGTAAAGCGTCATCCGAGAGACAGCTTCACCGTAACGACAAAGCTTCCGCTATTCTCAAAGCCTAATGAAGACGAGCGTGAAAACATCTTCAACGAGTCTATGACCCGTCTTGGAGTCGATTATCTCGACTACTACTGGCTTCATGCCGTAAATAAGGACATCTACGAGTATATTCAGAGCACTGACGCTTTCGGCTATATCCAGAGAAAGCGTGATGAAGGCAAGATCAAGCATATCGGATTTTCATTCCATGACAGTCCGGAAACCCTTGAAAAGATTCTGACAGAGCATCCGGAGGTCGAATACGTCCAGCTTCAGATTAACTATCTCGACTGGGAGGATGCATGGGTAAGAAGCCGCCGTTGCTATGAAGTTGCAACTGCATTCGGTAAGCCTGTAATCGTTATGGAGCCTGTCAAGGGCGGAGCGCTTGCAAGACTCCCTAAGACTGCGGCAAAGATATTTGATGAGTACGATGCTACAAAGTCCTATGCTTCATGGGCAATAAGATACTGTGCATCGCTTCCTAACGTAATGACCGTATTAAGCGGCATGAGCGACCTAGAGCAGGTTGAAGACAACACTTCATACATGCAGAACTTCGAGCCTTTGACTGACAAGGACTACGAAGTCATCTCGAAAGTCAGTGAGAATCTGAAGTTCGCAATTCCGTGCACTGCTTGCCGCTACTGCACCGACGGTTGCCCGATGAACATCCCTATTCCCGACTTGTTCGCACATTACAACGAGTATAAGCGCGACATGCGCAAGCTTGGCGAGATAAAGGAAAAGTACGCTGAGACGGTAAAGAACACCGGCAAAGCTAGCGACTGCATCTCCTGCCGCCAGTGCACCGAGCATTGCCCTCAGAATCTCGACATTCCGACACTTCTTAGCGAATGTGTAACCGAACTCGAATAAGCTATCACGACTCCCTTTCTTATCTATGGGAAAGGGAGTTTTTGTACGTAATTTTGAAGCGAAAAATATTTTATTCTTTCGTAAGTTCCTATTGAAATGACTGCCCGAATACGGTAAAATGGTCTCATAGAAGGGAGTGGTCATTTTATGACTCACAAATATGGAAAAAAGTATATCTGGTTAGACCATCCGGCACCCATTCGTGACGAGAAGGACTATAACGGCGAGGGCTGGAACGAAGCCTACCCAATCGGCAACAGCCGCATCGGCGGAATGGTCTTTGGCGACCCGGAACTCGACATCATCCAGCTGAACGAGGAAACTATCTGGAATCGCAAGGGCGTCATTGAGCGCTATAATCCGAAATCGGTTGGCTCCTACAAGAAAATCCGTGAGCTTCTTCTGGAAGGCAAAATCGGCGAGGCAACCGAACTCGAAATCTCTGACATGTACCCCCATCCTCAGGACGGAAGCCATTATGACACAGCAGGCTTTCTTATGATAGGCTTCAACCACAAGGGCTATTCCGACTATAAGCGAGTCCTCAATTTGGAAGAAGCCGCCTGCACGGTTACCTTCAATTCTGAAAACCACGACTACGAGCGCGAGTACTTCGTCAGTGCACCCGACAATGTCCTTTGCATGCACGAAGCATCATCCGACGGCGGCAAAACTTCACTTAAAATTGATTTTTCCTGCCTGACTGCCGGCGATTTTACCGAAAGCTCACTTGACGAAAACGGCGTTTATCTCCACTACAGAGAAAAGGACGAAGGTTGCGATTACATCATTGCAATCACATGCGAAAATGTCGGCGGAATGTCCAAGATTACCGAAACTGAACTTAATGTCTATGACGCCGACGAAGTCACAATGTACCTTACAATCAGAACCGACTTCCACGGCGAGGATATTCATACCTGGTGCTCGTCAGTTCTTGAAAACGCTTTGGGATTAGGCTATCAGGCAGTAAAATCCCGCCACATTGCGGACTATAAGACCTATTTCGACAGAGTAAGCCTTACAATCGACGACGAAGTCGATCACGAAGGAACACCGACCGATGTTCGTCTCAATGCTTGCTGGGGAGCGCCTGACAATAACCTAGTCGGTCTATATTTCGACTTCGGAAGATACCTGATGATATCCTGCTCCCGTCAGGGAACAAAGCCCGCCAATCTTCAGGGAATCTGGAACAAGGACTACCTCCCTGCATGGGGTTCAAGATACACGATAAACATCAACACCGAGATGAACTACTGGTGCGCTGAACCTTGCAACCTTTCCGATTGCCACATGGCACTCTTGGAGCACCTGAAAGTAATGCTTCCAAACGGAGAGAAAGTAGCACGTGATATGTACGGCATCGAGGGCTTTGTTGCTCACCACAACACCGACCTTTTCGGCGACTGTGCCCCACAGGACAACTGGATTTCCGCAACAATCTGGGCATCCGGTGCCGCCTGGCTCTGCACCCACATCTGGACGCACTACGAATTCACACTTGATAAGGAATTTTTGAAAGAATATCTCCCGATTATGAAGCGTGCCTGTGTCTTCATGAAGAACTATCTTTTTGAGTATGACGGCAAGCTGATGACCGGACCGTCTCTCTCTCCCGAGAACACCTACATTCATCCGTCCGGCGAACAGGGACAGATTTGCGTCGGTCCCACGATGGACACGATGATTGTAAGAGATTTATTCACCGATTGCATAAAGGCTTCTGAAGTTTTAGGTGACGAGGACGACCTGATGGATGCGCTCAGAGCTCTTCTCCCGAAGCTTCCGGAAAACAAGATAGGCAAGCACGGACAGATAATGGAGTGGACGGAAGACTACGACGAAACCGAAATCGGTCACCGCCACATCTCCCAGCTCTATGGTCTCTATCCTTCATCTCAGCTGACATATGAGAAGACGCCCGAACTTATGAAAGCCGCACAGGCTACAATTGAAAGGCGCCTGAGTCACGGTGGTGGACACACCGGTTGGAGCAGAGCGTGGATTATAAACATGTGGGCACGCCTCAGAAATGGCAATGAAGCGGCTAAGCATATAGACCATCTCTTCTTCGGCTCGACTTATCCAAACTGTTTCGACAAGCACCCTCCCTTCCAGATTGACGGTAACTTCGGCGGAACTGCCGGAATCGCCGAGATGCTTCTTCAGTCTCAGGATGGTTTAATCCGACTTCTTCCTGCAATTCCCGACCACTGGAAGAGTGGCGAAGTCAAGGGCTTGAAAGCCAGGGGAGACGTAACCGTCGACATGACCTGGAAGAATTGTAAGGTAGAAAGTGCTGAACTGATTGCCAATCAGGGCGGAAAAGTCACACTTCTGGTCCCCGAAGGCTTCGGAAGTGAAACCGCCACATTCGACGGAGAATCACCGTATAAAATCGTTTTGCAGGACGGCAAAATGGAACAGATAAATCTTTAAAGGAGCATTGGATATTATGACGACAACTAAGGATTACTCAAAACTTCGCAACGAAAGCGACATAAGAGGAATAGCCATTGCAGGCGTACCCGGTCAGGATGTAAACCTGACCGAGTCAGCTTGCCGTGACATTGCAAGAGGCTTCGCTCTCTGGCTTGTCAGAAGAACGCAGAAAACAAATCTTCGTGTGGCGGTCGGCAGAGACTCCCGTCTTTCCGGCGAGACACTTCTCGGCTGGATGGCAGACGAAATTGCAAAAGAGGGAATCGAAGTAACCGACATGGGGCTTGCCAGCACTCCTGCAATGTTCATGACGACAAAGACAGAAGGCTATATGTTTGACGGAGCCGTAATGGTAACCGCAAGCCATCTACCCTATAACCGCAACGGCTATAAGTTCTTCACTCCCGACGGCGGCGTCGAGGCAAGTGATATAAAAGAGATGATTGAACTTGCCGAGACCGATTTGCATACCGGTATCAAGCCTGCATCAGTCAAACAGGATGAGTTTATGGACGTTTACTCAAAGCGTCTTGCCGATATGATAAGAACCAGTTGCGGCAGTGAAACTCCACTCACCGGCTTAAAGATTGTCGTTGATGCCGGAAACGGCGCTGGCGGATTCTATGCCGAAAAGGTTTTGAAGCCTCTTGGAGCGGACACCACCGGTTCACGCTATCTCGACCCCGACGGAAGCTTCCCGAACCATATCCCAAATCCCGAAAACAAGGAAGCGATGGCTTCCATTACCGAAGCTGTGAAGGAATCACACGCAGATTTGGGCATCATCTTCGACACCGACGTTGACAGAGCCGGAGCCGTTCTCTCCGACGGAAGTGAACTCAACCGCAACCGCCTTATCGCAATGCTTTCCACAATGCTCTTAAGAGACCATCCTCATACAACGATAGTCACAGACAGTGTCACTTCTTCCGGCTTGGGTGACTTCATCCGTTCAAAGGGCGGAGTTCACCACAGATTCAGAAGAGGTTACCGCAACGTCATCAACGAGTCAATCCGCCTGAACAAAGAAGGCATTGACAGCCAGCTCGCAATCGAGACATCAGGTCACGGCGCATTCAAGGATAATTACTTCCTCGATGACGGTGCCTACATCGTAACTCGCCTTATAATCGAGCTGTCACGTGGCGTCAAGGAGGGCTATACTCTCCATTCCCTCATCGACGGTCTTCGTGAGCCTGCCGAGAGCATGGAATTCAGAATGAATATTGATCTGGAGGACTTTAAGCCCTACGGCAACGACATTATCTCAGCTTTGAAGGAATACGCAAAGACTCAGTCTGGCTGGACTCCCGCCGACAGCAATTATGAGGGCATCAGAATCAATCTCGACAAAGACCACGGCGACGGCTGGTTCCTACTCAGAATGTCTCTCCATGAGCCTTTGATGCCTCTTAATATCGAGTCAGACAGTGTCGGTGGAGTAAAGATTATTGCCGACGAGCTTTGTGGATTCCTGACTAAGTTTGAACATCTTGACACTTCAAAACTCACAGATTATGCAAAATAAACCAGAGGAGACTTTATGAAATCCTATTCACTTGTAAACAAGAACGCAACCCAAGAAGCACAAAAGCTTTTTCAGTACCTTTGTGACTGCTACAATAACCACCTCATGCTTTCCGGTCAGCAGGAATATCCCCAAAGAAGGACGACCGAGTGGGAGATGAACTATGTCTTTGAAAAGACCGGCAAGCTTCCAGCAATCAGAGGACTCGATTTCATGCACGCCGATTTCAGAGGAGTTATAAATCGTGCAATAGACTGGCATATGCGTGGCGGAATCGTCACCATCTGCTGGCATACCGGAGTCAATGGCGGAGCCTATAAGGACTGCAAAGGAGAAAATCCCGACTTCGACAAGCTTCTGACTACGGGAACTCCGGAAAACGAACTCATGCTAAAAAACTGGGACATGGGAGCCGAGTCTCTGAAGATACTTCAGTCGGAGCATGTCCCTGTAATCTGGCGACCATTCCACGAGTTCGACGGTCAGTGGTTCTGGTGGGGCAAAGGCGGCGCAGAACATTTCATAAGTCTCTGGAAGATGATGTATGACAGATACACGAATTATCATGGACTCAACAACCTCATCTGGGTTTTGGGCTACTCTGGCGAAGTCAAGCCTGGCTGGTATCCGGGAGATGAATACTGCGATATCGTCGGTTCTGATACCTACGACGGAACCACCAATAAATTTGGCTGGGACAGACTCCAGAAAGTCTGCGATAAGCCGCTCTGCTATCACGAAATCGGCAATCTTCCGCATTTTGATGATTTTCCAAGAGACAATACCAACTGGCTATGGTTCATGAACTGGCACACAAGGTATTTATCAGACAATAATTCAGATATTCTTAGCGAAATTTATAACAATCCTTCGGTTATAACACTTGACAAGTTACCCAAATAGCTATATAATTAAAGTAATCTCTGAAAATGCAATCAAGCAGAATTACGGGATGACACTTTAATTTAGGAGGTACTTGTAAATGAAGAAGTATATCGCCGAATTTATCGGCACGTGCGTTTTGGTAGTCTTCGGCTGCGGAACCGCAATGCTGGCCGGCTGTGACAGCGTATCCGGTTGCGGATATATCCTGACAGCACTTGCATTCGGACTCGCAATCGTCGCGATGGCTTACAGCATCGGAAACATCTCCGGTTGTCATGTAAACCCAGCCGTTTCGCTTTCTATGTTAGTCACCGGAAAGATGACTGTCAAGGATTTCGTCGGCTATGTTATCGCTCAGGTTCTTGGAGCAACATGTGGCTCTGCAATTCTAGCTCTCATCTGGAATCTCGGTGGAATAACAGACGCCACCGGCGGATATGGCTCTAACGGCACATCCGGTGTCGGCGGAAGTGCAATTGCCGCTCTTCTGGTCGAAATCGTCCTCACATTCGTATTCGTCCTTGCCATTCACGGCGTCACCAGCAAGACTGAGAACACCGCCGTAACAGGCATCGTAATCGGTCTTACTCTTACATTCGTCCACATACTGGGCATTGGCTTGACCGGTACCTCCGTAAACCCCGCAAGAAGCTTCGGACCTGCTCTCATCGCCGCATTCTACGGTAACACCACCCCAATATCCGAGCTCTGGATATTCATCGTTGGTCCTCTGGTAGGCGGAGCATTGTCAGGTATCTGCTACAAGGCTTTGACTTCTTCCAAGGAATCAAAGTAATTCTGACTAGGCATAAAAAAATCCCCCGATTTTTTCGGGGGCTTTTCTTTTGAAAACATCAGACAGTAGAACCATAGTCGGTGACGATAGCCTGTCCGGTAATCGGCTTCGCTTCGTCGCTTGCCAAGAAAAGAATTACGTTTGCAACGTCCCTAGGAGTGCAAGGGGTAGCTCTTATGTTGGTGTGTTTGCTCATCTGGGTAATCATATCGATATCCATGTTGCTCTGATTCATTCCAGCAACCATCGGAGTGAGGATAGTTCCCGGGCAAACAGCATTGCATCTGATGTGAGCGTCCGCAAATCTCATGGCAGTGTGCTTTGTGATTCCGATAATAGCCGCCTTTGAGGCAACATAAACAGCTCCGCCACAGCCGAATTTGCCGGCAATAGAAGCAACATTTACGATAGATGCCCATTCTCCCATGACGTTTGCAGCGGCTCTGATGCAATTCATCGTGCCCTTTTCATTGATAGAGGTGACGAAGTCATAGTCCTCATCTGTAAATCTGTCAATGGGCTTCAGACCCTCTTCGAGAACTCCTGCGTTGTTGACTAAGATGTCAAGTTTGCCGAATTTCTCAACAGCAGTATTGATGAGTGCTTTGCAGGACTCGTTGTCGGAAATATCGGTCTTTACTACCTCAACGGTTCCTCCGGCGTTCTTAATTTCCTCTGCAACTACATTAAGCGGCTCGAGTCTGCGGGCTGAGATAACGACGGTAGCTCCCTCAGCGGCGAAGAGCTTTGCAGTCTCTGTTCCTACTCCGGAGTTAGCGCCTGTTATAATGGCTACCTTTCCTTCAAGACGATTCATGCTAATCAAATCCTTTCAAGTTGTATTTTCGCAACTATCTTGCAGAGAGCATTGTACCATATAAATAGCCATCGGTCAATATTAATTTCCGAAATTCGATGCAATAAGTCTGCGTTGTCAAGAGATGTGACCCAAAAAGAATAAAATAACGAAGAAAGATAT
>JAJQHD010000031.1 GCA_021199855.1 Oscillospiraceae bacterium | reverse complement strand
GCGCCTCCCTTCGGTCGGCGCACCTCTCAGTCAGCTTCGCTGACAGCTCCCCTTAATAAGGGGAGCCAGTTGCGGCTCGTACATAAGGCTCCCCCGTCAAGGGGAGCTGTCGCCGTAGGCGACTGAGAGGTGCTGTGAGCCGCAGGCGAACAGCGTCGGCGAAGCCGACAAATTTTAGTGATGGAAAAGTCTCATCCCCGTGAACGCCATAACCATTCCGTACTTATTGCATCTCTCAATGCAGACGTCGTCTCTGATAGAGCCGCCGGGTTCGGCTACGTACATGACGCCGCTACGATGCGCTCTTTCGATGTTGTCATCAAACGGGAAGAAGGCGTCGGAGCCACAGCTTACGCCGGTGATGGTGTCGAGGTAAGCTCTTGCTTCTTCATCAGTCAAAGGCTCGGGCTTCTCAGTAAAGTATCTTTCCCATACGCCGTCGGCGGTGACGTCCTCTTCGTTTTTATTGATATATCCGTCGATTACGTTGTCACGGTCAGGTCTGCCGAGGGTATCTTTAAACGGCAGATTCAGAACCTTGTCGTGCTGACGAAGGAACCAGGTGTCTGCCTTGCCGCCGGCGAGACGTGTGCAGTGGATTCTTGACTGCTGTCCGGCGCCGACGCCGATTGCCTGTCCGTCATAGGCATAGCAAACGGAGTTCGACTGGGTGTATTTAAGGGTAATAAGCGATATTATCAGGTCTCTTGCCGCATCGTCGGGGAGATTCTTGTTTTCAGTTACGATATTTGAAAGAAGCTCCCTATTGATTTCAAAGTTGTTTCTTCCCTGCTCAAAGGTGATGCCGAAGACCTGCTTGTGCTCAATCGGGTCGGGAGTGTAATCGGGGTCAATCCTGACTATATTATAGTTGCCCTTCTTCTTTGATTTGAGGATTTCAAGAGCTTCCGGCTCATAATCTGGTGCTATTATACCGTCGGAGACTTCACGCTTCACAAGAAGTGCGGTCTTGACGTCGCAGGTATCAGAGAGTGCAACCCAATCTCCGAAGGAGCACATTCTGTCGGTTCCTCTGGCTCTTGCATAGGCGCAGGCAAGCGGAGACTCATCCAAGCCCTCGATGTCGTCGACAAAGCAAGCTTTTTTGAGCTTTTCCGAAAGCGGAAGTCCCACTGCCGCACTGGTCGGGCTGACGTGCTTGAAGGATGCCGCCGCAGGGAGTCCGAGAGCTTCTTTCAGCTCCTTGACTAGCTGCCAGGAATTGAAGGCGTCAAGGAAATTTATGTATCCCGGTCTGCCGTTTAAGATTTCAATCGGAAGGTTACTACCGTCGTGCATGAAGATTTTTGACGGCTTCTGGTTCGGGTTGCAACCGTATTTAAGTTCAAATTCTTTCATCTTCAGTCTCCTTACTTTTCGTTCTTGTTTATAAGGCGGAATTCGCTCATCAGGGTTTTAAGGTTTATGTACTCGACGTAGAGTGAAATCTTGTTCGACTCATTCAAGCCTTCCCAAATCTGATCTGCGAACTCCTCAATGCTGTTCGGGATTATGATTCTCTCCGGCTCGCCCTGGAATGTGGGGATAGGATTTCCATCTGTCACATAGGTGTGGATGAAGTGCCCGAGTCCCGGCTTTGCGGGATAGGAATAGGTGTATCTTGCGCAGTCAGAACCCTCGGCGTCGATGCTCTTTAGGATACTCATCTGGTAGGAATAGTGCTTTCCGAGCTCCAGCATTGCGCTGATTCTGGGCGTCCAGTTAGGAGAATCGGGCTCAAACTCCCTTGATTCAAGGACTTTTGAGAATGTCTTTCCCTGCTTCAAGCCGTCGATGATGGTGTCCGTCTGGTCGCCGTTTGTGACGACTACCTTGTTCTGGAAACTCCGGACTGCCGCATAGATAATCAGGCTCGGGTCCTCGACCAGAGATGCGTCAAACGGCTCGGTGAAGAGCTCGCCGTCACGGATGGTGAAAACACGGTTGCGGGAGTTAGAGCTTCTTCCCATGATGAAGTAGGCAAAAACTGCGTTCTCGGCGTCTTCACTCAGTCCGACGCAGATTCCACGCCCGACATAAGGGTTTCCGGCAATCCGGTCGTAGATTGATTTCTTCTCATAAATATCCATTACTTCTGCTCCTTACTATCCATAATCTCTTTTGAAACTAGCTCAGCCGCCTCGGGGAGAAGCTTCCATTCCGCTTCCTGCATTACCCGAAGCTGTAATGATTCCGGAGTATCGTCCGGATTTATGTAAACGGCTTTCTGAAGGATTATCTCTCCGCCGTCGGGAATCTCGTTGACGAAGTGCACCGTCGCACCGGTGACCTTGACGCCACGTGCTAAAGCCGCTTCATGGACCTTCAAGCCGTAATATCCCTGCCCGCAGAAGGACGGTATCAGCGACGGGTGGATATTGATAATTCGTCTTGGGTATCTTTTCGTGAAGTCTTCGGATAAAATGCTCAAAAATCCCGCAAGAATTATGATTTCGGCACCCGATTCGTCAAGAAGTTCGACAATCTTCGACTCGAACGCTTCCTGCGTCATCTCTTTTTTCGGAACGGCAACTCCCCGGATTCCAGCTTTTTTTGCTCTTTCCAAAGCATAGGCTTCACGGTTGCTGGCGATGACGATTACAATCTCGCCGCTTTTTATGACACTTCCCTGTGCGTCAATGAGAGCCTGCAGATTGGTTCCTCCGCCGGAAACGAGAACCGCAATCTTTGTTTTCCGAGCTTCAAGTGGCATCAGACTACCTCAATCTTTCTTTCCGACTTTACAATCTTGCCGATGACATATGCGTCCTCGCCCTCTTCGCTGAGGATTCGGAGAGCCTCGCCCTCGTCTTCCTTCGCAACAACGATGCTCATTCCAACGCCCATGTTGAATGTATTGAACATGTCACGCTCGGAGATTCTGCCCTTGTCGGCGATGAGGTCGAATATAGGGGGAATCTTTACAGCCGACTTTTCAATCAGAGCGCAATAGCCGTCGGGAATGCTTCTCGGGATATTCTCATAGAATCCGCCGCCGGTGATGTGGGAAATGCCCTTTACTTTTACGCTTTCAAGAAGCTTCAGAACCGGCTTGACATAGATTTTTGTGGGGGTGAGAAGAGTCTCGCCAATCGACTTTCCGCCGAGCTCATCTAACGGCGTCTTGATGTCGGCGGTCTCGACGTTAAGCACCTTTCTTACAAGCGAGAAGCCGTTTGAGTGGACTCCGCTTGACGGAAGAGCGATGATGACGTCGCCCTCAGCCATTGTAGAGCGGTCGATAATCTTTTCTTTATCGACAATGCCTACCGCAAAGCCCGCCAGGTCGTACTCATAAGCCTTGTAGAACCCGGGCATTTCGGCAGTTTCGCCGCCGATTAAAGCCGCACCCGACTGAACACAGCCGTCGCAGATGCCGCCGACGATGGAGGCAATCTTTTCAGGATAGTTCTTCCCACAGGCGATGTAGTCAAGGAAGAATAAGGGTTTTGCACCACAGCAGATGATGTCGTTTACGCACATGGCGACGCAGTCGATTCCGACCGTATCGTGCTTGTCCATGAGGAACGCAATTTTAAGCTTCGTTCCGACTCCGTCGGTGCCGCTGACTAATACCGGGTGCTTCATTCCTTCGGTATTGAGCTCGAACAGCCCGCCAAAATCCCCGATACCGGAGCAAACTCCCTCGGTAACGGTCCTTGTAATGTGCTTTTTCATAAGCTCGACAGCCTTGTAACCGGCGGTAATGTCAACCCCCGCCGCAGCGTAGCTTTCGGAACGTGATATGTCGTTCATAATTTTGTCTCCTTCTAATTATTTTGTGGTTAGTTATCGCCGCTCCCGCTGGTCGCGGCACCTCTCAGTCAACCGCTTCGCGGTTGCCAGCTCCCCTAAATTAGGGGAGCCTTTTTGTGCACGCACTACTGGCTCCCCTTATCAAGGGGAGCTGTCAGCCGAAGGCTGACTGAGAGGTGCGCCCACGCAGTGGGCGCGTCGCACGAAGTGCGACTAATTCCGAATTCCGAATTATTCTCTCCCATCCCAGCAATAAGTACAAATCTCGTCTCTCGGAATACCGATTGCCTCACAAAGCCCATCCAACGTCTGGAATTCCAGCGTTGAGAAGTGAAGTTTGTCGCAGACTGCCTGGCGGAAGTTCTTGCCACGCTCGGTGGTCGGGTCACTGTATTCTTCAAGGTGATTGAAGCCCTCTTCGCCTTCAAGTTCCATAATGGTGGAACGGGTGATGAGCTCCATGTCGCTTGTGGAACGGGAGAAGGCAAGGTATTTGCAACCGTACATAATCGGAGGACAGGCGGAGCGCATGTGGACGCTCTTGGCGCCGTTTGCATAGAGGAACTCGACCGTCTCTCTGAGCTGTGTGCCACGTACAATCGAATCGTCTACGAAGAGTAAATCCTTGCCACGGATAAGCTCGTGAACCGGAACCAGCTTCATCTTGGCGACCGTGTTTCTCTCCGACTGCTCCGTCGGCATGAAGCTTCTGGGCCAGGTGGGAGTGTATTTAATGAACGGTCTTGCGAAGGGGACTCCGCTTTCTCTGGCATAGCCGATTGCATGTGGCGTTCCCGAATCGGGGACTCCGCCGACGTAATCTATATCGGGAAGCTTGCCGCTCTTGGAATCATTGTCAGCCATGATTTCGCCGTTGCGGTACCTCATCATCTCGACATTGACTCCCTCATACGAAGAGGTCGGATAGCCGTAATAGGACCACAGGAACGCACAGATTCTCTTTTTCTTTTCGGGAGCCTTCAGGACGTTCACGCCGTCATGAGTGATTTCGACAATCTCGCCGGGACCGAGTTCCCTGAGCGTCGTATACCCGAGCTTCATATAGGCGAAATCTTCAAAAGAAACGCAGTAGCCGTGCGGGTTCTGACCGATTGAAACGGGAAGTCTTCCGTACTTGTCCCGAGCCGCAATTATGTTGCCGCCGTCTTTCAGGATAAGTATTGAAGCCGTGCCGCTGGTTTCGCTCTGGGCGAATGCGATGCCCTCTTCAAAAGATGATTTCTGGTTGATGAGAGCCGCAATAAGCTCGGTCGAATTTATCTTGCCGCCGGTCATTGCGTTGAACTGTCCGCCGGTATTCGAGAAATACTTGTCCATAATCTCGTCGATATTGTTGATTATTCCGACGATGCAGATGGCGTATGTACCGAGCCGGGAACGGATGAGAAGCGGCTGAGGGTCGCTGTCGTTGATGCAACCGATTGCCGAAGTTCCCTTCATCTCGCTGAAAACATGCTCGAACTTGGTTCTGAATGGTGAATTTCCGATGTGGTGAATGCTTCTCTGAAGACCGATTCCGGGGTCGTATGCCGCTATGCCTCCGCTTTTTGTTCCCAGGTGGGAGTGGTAGTCGGTTCCGTAGAACACGTCTTCAAGTGCGTACTCGTTTCCAATTGCTCCGAAAAATCCGCCCATAGGCTCTCCTTTCTATTCTAGCGTCAGCCCAGCTTTTCCTGAACCGCCGCGTCCTTCTCTAAAACTTTCTTCTTATCAGATTCTCTTTTTGCCTTTAATTTCTGTGAGAGCTCCCCATCGGATAGCGCCAGCATCTCAGCGGCTAACAAAGCCGCATTGGCTCCTCCTCCGATTGCAACGGTAGCAACCGGGATTCCACTTGGCATCATGACGGTTGACAGAAGCGCATCCATGCCGTCAAGAACGCTCGACTTGCAGGGAACGCCGATAACCGGGAGTGTGGTGCTTGCGGCGATAACTCCTCCAAGATGCGCCGCCATTCCGGCAATCGAAATGATAACCCCGAAGCCGTTTGCTTCGGCATTCAAGGTAAAATCCCTCGCCTCATCCGGTGTCCGGTGTGCCGAGTAAACATGCACCTCGTAAGGGATTTCAAATTCTTTCAGGACCGTAACAGCCTTCTCCGCAACCGGCAAGTCGCTGTCACTGCCCATTATTATGGCTACTTTTTTCATTTTGTTTTCCTCCTATAACGCTCGCCCTACGGGCTCGCGAACCTCTCAGTCAGCCTGACGGCTGCCAGCTCCCCTTACTAAGGGGAGCTGTCGCGAAGCGACTGAGAGGTTCTCCTATTCCGCCCGTGTCTCACAATACCTGCACCGCCAGATGTTGTTCTCTTTATCCGTCAGCTTGAACTGTTGCGGCAATTCCTGCTCTGTTGACGTAATGCAACGGGAATTTCGGCAAACAAATCTGTCGGTGATTATCTCCTCTGCCTGCTCCTGCGGCTCGTTGACGTCGTTTTCGATGAGCCCTAGGAGCTTCATTATCAGTGCCATGCGGATATATCTGCCATTATGGGCTTGCTTGAAGTAGCAGGCTCTCGGGTCATCGTCCACGGCAACCGAAATCTCGTTTACTCTCGGAAGCGGGTGCAGGACTATCATGTCCTTCTTTGCGAGCGCCATCTTCTCGGGAGTTAAAATATATGAATCTTTCAGTCTGAAATACTCGTCCTCGCTGACAAAACGCTCTTTTTGTATGCGGGTCATGTACAAAATGTCCAGCTCGCCGATTACTTCTTCCAAAGACTTGCTCTCGTAGTAGTCAAAGCCCTTATCAATAATGTATTTGCCCTTGACGAAGTATGGAAGTCTCAGCTCTTCGGGCGAAATCAGGACGAACTTGATTCCCAGGTATCTCGACATAGCAGATATCAATGAGTGGACAGTTCTTCCAAATCTCAAATCTCCGCACAAGCCCACTGTCAGGTTGTCGAACCTTCCCATTTCGTGGCGGATTGTCATCAGGTCTGTCAGTGTCTGTGTCGGATGATAGTGCCCACCGTCGCCGGCGTTGATTACCGGAACTGACGAATGCATTGCGGCGACAATCGGTGCACCCTCCTTCGGGTGCCTCATTGCAATTATATCCGAATAGCCACTCACCATAACTGCCGTGTCTGCGACGCTTTCGCCCTTTGCCGCAGAGCTTGAAGACTGTTCCGAGAAGCCTAACACTTCTCCGCCGAGAGACAGCATAGCCGACTCAAAGCTGAGCCTCGTTCTCGTCGATGGCTCATAGAAGAGTGTCGCAAGGATTTTACTGTGGCAGACGTCGCCATAATCCCGAGGATACTTTATAATATCGTCTGCTACTTCTATAAGCTTGTCGATTTCAGCTGTCGACAAATCCAGGATGTTGATAAGATGCCTCATCTTTTCGCTCCGTTAATCTTAAGATAGTTCCTGATTCTCTCTACATTCTCAGTGTTTTCGGGGTTCTCTTCGAGATATTCGATAATATCGTAGACATCGACTACAGAATAAACCGGGAAGCCGAATTCCGACTCGATTTCGGACATTGCCGAAGCGTCGGTCTTGCCCTTCTCGCCTCTGTCAACCATAATTATGACAGCCGCTACTTTAATCCCATCTATTTTAGACAGAATCTCCATGCTCTCGCGGATAGCCGTTCCTGCGGTGATGACGTCCTCGACGATTACTACTTCCTCGCCGGGCTGGGGCTTATATCCGACAATAGTTCCACCCTCGCCGTGGTCTTTGGCTTCCTTGCGGTTGAAGAAGAACGGCAAATCGAGCCCTTTTCCCGCCAGCGCCACCGATGCCGAAACCGCAATCGGGATGCCCTTGTAGGCGGGACCGTAGAGGACGGTCTTGCGGTCGCCCAGCTTTTCAAGATAGGTCTTCGCATAAAACTCGCCTAATTTCGAGATTTCCTCGCCGGTCTTAATCTCTCCGGCATTGATGAAATAGGGAATCTTGCGCCCGCTCTTCGCGGTGAAATTGCCGAACTTCAGCACTCCGGCGGATTCTAAAAATTCTATAAAATCGTGTTTGTATTGTTCCATATCTTACCCCACAAATTCTTCAACACATCTTCTGTATGCCTCCACCGGCTCGCTCGCCTGCGTAATCGGTCTGCCTACAACGATATAGTCGCTTCCGACTTCTTTTGCATGAGCAGGAGTCATTACCCGCTTCTGGTCGTCGTTATTGCCGTCGGCGAATCTCACGCCCGGGGTGACGGTAAGGAAGTCGCTTCCCAGAGCCTTGTGGATAAAGCCGGCTTCGTGGGGGGAGCAGACAACTCCGTCGAGACCGCTGTCACGGGCGTTTTCAGCATACGTGAGAACCGTCTCGGTCATAAGTCTGTCTATAAGAAGCTCCTCGTGAAGGGCTTTGTCGTCTGTTGATGTCAGCTGTGTGACGGCGATAAGCTTAGGTCTTGTGCCATCGGGGCGTGTCAGTCCTTCAAGAGCCGCCTTCATCATGGCGCTTGTTCCAGCCGCATGGACGTTTACCATATCGACGTCGAGCGAGCTCAGAACCTTCATCGCCGACTTAACCGTGTTCGGGATGTCGTGAAGCTTCAAATCAAGGAAAATCTTGTGCCCACGGGCTTTAATCTCACGGACAATGTCCGGTCCCTCGGCATAGAAGAGCTCCATGCCTATCTTGACGAAGGGCTTTTCACCCTCGAACTTGTCTAAAAATTCAAGCGTCTTCTCTTTTGACGGAAAATCACATGCGATTATAACGTCTTTTCCCATCAGTGCGCACCTCCTATGATATCGGAAAGATTTTCGATTCCGTACTTGTCCATAGCACGGGGCAGGTCCTCAATAATCTTCTTGCAGATGTACGGGTCGACAAGGTTCATAGCGCCCACTCCGACGGCAGTAGCACCGGCAAGCATCATTTCGATTACGTTGTCCGCACTCGAAACTCCGCCCATTCCGACAATCGGAATCTTCACGGCGTCGTAGCACTGGTAAACCATTCTGAGGGCAATCGGGTATGTAGCCGGTCCCGAAAATCCGCCCATCTTGTTTGCGATAATCGGCTTTTTAGTGTTCAGGTCGATTCTCATGCCGAAAAGACAGTTTATAAGGCTTATTCCGTCGGCACCGCCGTCCTCGCAGGCTTTCGCAATCGGTGCGATTTCGGTGACGTTCGGGGTTAATTTCGCAATAATCGGCTTTTTTGTAATCTCTCTGACTGCTTTTATAGTCTCGTAAGAAGCCTTCGGATCTGTTCCGATGCTCATGCCGCCGCAGGCGATGTTCGGGCAGCTGATGTTGACTTCAAACCAGCCTATCATGTCAGATACGTCCGACTTGTCAAGTTTCTCAATCGCTCTTACATAGTCGTCAAGGCAGAAGCCGCTGACGTTCGCCATAACTTTTTTGTGGAAACACTTTCTGAGCTTCGGGAGCTCTTCCGATATTACTTTATCAACTCCCGGATTCTGAAGCCCGATTGAGTTGACGATTCCAGCGGTTGTCTCAGCAATTCTCGGAGTCGGGTTGCCAAATCTCGGCTCGATAGTCGTGCCCTTGAACGAAAAAGTCCCCAGCATGTTTATATCGTATAGCTCTGCGAACTCCCAGCCATAGCCGAAGGTTCCGCTTGTCGGAATAACCGGATTGTCAAGCTCGATTCCGCAAAGGGTAGTCTTGAGTCTATTATCAGCCATCACATTTCCTCCCAGATAATTTCTTCGCTCGAAAGAACCGGTCCTTCACGGCAGATTCTCTTGAAGCCGTTTTTCGTCTTGCAGGAGCAACCCATGCAGGCGCCGAATCCGCAACCCATTCTCTGCTCAAAGCTGTATTCGCCGGCGGTCTTCATAATCCCACTCATCGCTTTCAGCATACCCATCGGTCCGCAGGCGTAGAAGTAAGAATAATCTACATTCGGGATGATATCGGTGACAAGTCCCTTTTCGCCCTTCGAGCCGTCTTCGGTGACGACGACAACTTTTGCGCCAAGTGCCGAAAACTCTTCTTCATAGAAGACTTCGTCCTCAGTCTTGAAGCCCAGGACAACAGTCGGCTTCTTGCCTTCCGAAATCAGCTTCTTGCAGAGGTTGTACATCGGCGGTGCACCGACTCCTCCACCTACGAGAAGCGGAGTCTCCCCACTCAGTTCAGTGTTGAAGCCGTTGCCCAAGCCGGTGAGGATATCGAGTTCATAGCCAACAGGCAAAGTGCTCATAAATTCAGTTCCGTTCCCGACGGTCTTGTAGATGAGGGTGAGAGTCTTCTCGCTGTAATCGCAGACGGAAATCGGGCGGCGAAGGTAGAAGCCTTCGAGCCTGATATTGACAAACTGCCCGGGATTCTTAATCTCCCCGGTGTCCCCGCCGAGAACCAGACGGTAGGTCTTCTCAGCGATTTTTTCGTTTTCAAGGATTTTGAAGATGGTGGTGGTCATATTTATCTCCTTCGGAAACCCCTCCACCACCGGCTTCGCCGGCGGTCCCCCTCCCCTTTCAGGGGAGGCTCTTATTAGGATTCCCTAAAATTTTGTATAGAATCACACATAGGCTCCCCTGAGAAGGGGACACTTGCCTTTGGCAAGCCGCTGTCACGCGAAGCGTGACTGAGGGGTTTCCGCAAGTATGCATTTTCCATAAACCGTCCGTCCCGCAAACGGCGTAGCCCTGCCCATTATCTTGAATTCGTCCGGGTTAATGGTGTAGGGTGTTGCTATCTCGAAGACGGCGAAGCCGGGGTCTTCTTCAATGCCGAAACGCTTGCGCGGGTTTATCGACATAAGCTCGACGAGCTTTTCAAGTGTGATTATGCCGGGCTTGACTAATTCCGTGTAGAGAACCGGGAAGGCGGTTTCGAGCCCCACTATTCCCATAGCGCTTCTGGCGAGTCCACGGGACTTCTCTTCCGCCGAGTGCGGAGCGTGATCGGTCGCTATCATGTCGATGGTGCCGTCGATTATGCCCTCAATCAGGGCTTCCTTGTCGGCTTCTGAACGAAGCGGCGGATTCATCTTGAATCTTCCGTCCTCCTGCAGGTCTTCGTCGCAAAGAACTAAGTAGTGCGGTCCTGTCTCACATGAAACGTCGACGCCACGCTTTTTCGCTTCACGGATAAGTGCGACGCTCTCTTTTGTAGAAATGTGGCAGATGTGATATTTAGCACCGGTTTCCTCGGCGAGCTTTAAATCACGTGCAATTTGCATGTATTCGCTCTCGCTAGAAATGCCCTTGTGATTGTGGGAACGGCAATAAACTCCGTCGTGAATGTAGCCGCCGTTTAATAGAGTATTGTCCTCGCAATGGGCGGCAATTATCTTTCCTAAAGACTTTGCCTTAATCATTGCCGCACGCATCATGTCGTCACTTTGGACTCCGTGCCCATCATCCGAAAAAGCGCAGACATAGGAGCTCATAGCTTCCATATCAGCAAGAGTCTCTCCCCGCTCCCCCACGGTGATTGCGCCATAGGGAATCACCCGGACGGCGGCGTCCCTCTCTATAATATCAAGCTGAACCCGGAGATTTTCGAGACTGTCCGGCACGGGATTCAAGTTAGGCATTGTGCAAACGGTCGTGTAGCCTCCGGCTTTCGCCGCCATAGTACCCGAGCGGATTGTTTCTTTATATGAAAAGCCCGGCTCTCTGAAGTGCACATGCACGTCGCAAAGACCCGGGACAATTATATAGTTTTCAGGAAAAGAGGGCGCAAAGCCGCAGTCGGAAAGATACTCCTCGGCAAAAAGACGCTTTTTGTCACTCAGACCCACGATCTGAGGGTAGACAGATTTCATCGCCCCTAAAGAAGCTCCCATAGCGCCGACTCCTCCTTAATCCAAAAGTTATTTATAGTATAGCAGATTGTTGGGAGAAAGTCAAGAGCTGAAAGGCACTTATCGGCTGCGGCAACTGCATTGCCTTGCCGAGCGCCTCCCTTCGGTCGGCGCACCTCTCAGTCAGCTTCGCTGACAGCTCCCCTTAGTAAGGGGAGCCAGTGGTGTTCCCAAAAAAGGCTTCCCTTGACAGGGGAGCCTATTACTGCCTCTCCCAAAAGCTTCTGGCAGAAACACAAAAAGCCTCCCCTGTCAAGGGGAGGGGGACCGTGCGAAGCACGGTGGAGGGGTGCGCCCCCCCAGGGGGCGGAGCGCCCCAAAGTCAACAGCGTCGACGGCCGGCGAAAA
>JAJQHD010000038.1:121088-136922 GCA_021199855.1 Oscillospiraceae bacterium | reverse complement strand
CACACTAACTTCTACTTCTCTCTCAACTCTTGAATTTACTTTGGGAAGTCACGATATCTGAGTGAGTCAATCTAATTGCGACTTTGCTATTGCAAAATTATCTGCGATGTGCTAAAATGTATTTATACTATTTTTCGGGTGGGATTTAAGATGAACTCTAAGAGAGTAATTTGCATTGTATTGGCAACAGTCATGATGTCTTTGATGGATATTAATGTTTTTGCAATTTCAACCGTTACGGCTTCAACTACTGCAAGTGCCGCGAAAGGTGAGACTGTCACGGTTTCCGTTTTCCTTTCAGATACTGAAGGAATTGCATCGGGTGCCGTTTATCTGTATTATGATACAACCCAGCTTTCATACGTAAACTCCCAGACAATCTCGTCTGTAGTATCGTCTGTTAATCCTACTGGCAATTACGTAATCATAGCTATCAGTAATCCGAGCGGAACAACAATAAGTGAGACTCTTGCTACCATTACATTTCTGACTCTGGCTGATGAATATACCAACTGCTACATCAGCGTTGAGTCAAGCAACTGCGTCGATTCTTCAGGAAACGCAGTAACCGTCGATGGAAATACCACTGTATTGGTTATCGAAGACGATGACGGAAATACTTATGCTACCACCACCGACGATGATGTCGATCTTTCAGATGAAGAGGACGAAGTAGTTCTGGATGATGAAGAAGTAACCGAAGCTACGACAACTGCCGCAACAACGCAGGCAACCACAACAACCACACGTTCTACAACCACGGCTACAACAACGACAACCCGTGCAACGACCACAACTCAAGCTACCACAACTACAGCTGCAACCACTACAACTACACAGGAAACCACCACAGAAGCCACAACAACTACTACAGAAGCAACTACTACAGAAATTACTACTTCCGAAGAAATTGTCAGTTCAGATTCAGCGGCAACTCTTGTTTCTTCAGATGAAACCGCCGCAATAGCTATTTTGGAAGATTCCGAGGATGAAGATTCTGACAAAGCATCCGCCCAAACCATAGCGATTGTTATTGTCGTTCTTTTTATAACTATTATCGGTGTATCTGCACTTGAAGTATTCAGAAGTAAAGGTTAATTTATCATGAAATGAGGAGTAAACATGCAACAGGTATTTTCAAAAATTTTTAATAAAAAGGTGATTCTCCCTATACTTATAGCTATAGTGGTGATAATTCTTCTTGCCAACTGTATCACGATTGTGTCGGCAGGACACACCGGTGTACTGGTTACGTTAGGCAAGGTTAACGAAACCGTATTCCAGGAAGGTCTTCACTTTAAGGCACCTTTCATTCAGGAGGTTATCGAGATTGATAACCGAATCACCAAGCTTGAGGTTTCAACTGAGGCATTTTCAAAGGACCTTCAGACCGTTTCAACAACACTTGCAATCAATTATCGTGTTGATACGAATATGTCCTACAGCATCTACAAAAATGTAGGAAGCGACTATGAGATGGTTCTAATAACTCCTGCTGTCAACGAAGTATTGAAAGCTACAGTTGCTCAGTATACCGCAGAGGAGAGCGTTACCAATCGTACTCTGATATCAGATGGTCTTCTCGAAGGACTCAACGAAAAGCTTAACGACAGTGGTCTGTATATCACAGATGTAAACATCATCGATTTTGACTTCTCTGAAGCCTATATCACCGCTATCGAAGAAAAGCAGGTTGCTCAACAGCAGCTCCTCAAGGCTGAAACTGAAAAAGAAACTACAATCACCAATGCTGAAGCCGAGGCAGAAGCGATGAAGATTCAGGCGGAGGCTGAAGCGGAAGCGAACAGGATTCTGTCAGAATCCATATCCGATGAGCTCGTTGAGTACTACAAGATTGAGAAGTGGGACGGCAAGCTACCGACGATAACCGGAAGTAGCTCGATGATGCTTGATGTCAGCTCCATTTTAGATTCATCCGATACAAGTTCAGATTCTGCGGCAGATTCAGAATCAGCGGAAGAGTAATTTTTGCTATGAGATTTCTAAAAAGAGTAATTTCTATAATACTTATTGTCACTATCACGCTGACTTTATGTAGCTGTTCATTTTTTGATGCATTGACAGCGTATGGTCTCTACTCAAGAGCAGTAAAAAAACTCGCAAAAGCAGGAGGCTATAATGCTGATTGCGTCATGACTATATCCTTCGACATTCTCGGAGAAACACTCTCCATGGATACAGTCATGAATATCAAAGAGAACGAGACCGGCACCCAGATTACTACTGAGATTGGTGATGAAAATGTAATCAGCACCTACATTGATGACAAAGTCTACGTCGAATATGGCGACATGCTGGTTTGCTACACCGTAACCGACAGCGAATCATCCGAGTCAGTAGGTGACGTCAACATCCCTGAGCTCGCGGAAGAGCTTTTCGAAAACATCAGCGTCACAAAAAATGACGACGGAACCAAGCAGATTGCAATTGTTCTCGAAAGCGAGGATGCCGAAAGCATCCTGGGTTCGTTCGTCAGCGACCTTGAGGATCTCGCTTTCGACGATATAATCTACATCATGATTTTCGATAAGAATAATGATCTCAGTGAAATGACTCTGTCATGCAGTGCATCAATGGACGTTCTCGGCTATACCATGACCGGCTATGTCACCGCAGAGTATACCTTCATAGACTTTGGCGCAACTCCTGAATTTGAACTTGGATATGACGAAAGCGAATATGAAGACGGCGGGGAATACAGCGGATGAGATTCTGTCAGACAAAAAATCTGAAATCAGCTATTGACAATTGAGATTCAATGTGGTATCATATTGGAGCTGTGAATTTCACAGCCCCTGAATATGGAGAGGTATCGAAGCGGTCATAACGAGGCGGTCTTGAAAACCGTTTGGTCAAAAGCCACAAGGGTTCGAATCCCTTCCTCTCCGCCAGGCGCCAAACGACGTATTTACGCCGTTTGGCGTTCTTTTTTGTTTCTAAACTCTATCAAGTAATCTCTTTGATTTCTAACACTTTTCTAACAGGGATTTATGAGACGGCATAATATTTGCCGATTTTCTTTTTATGCTCCTTCTGCCTCTAAAATCTTAATCAAATCTTAATCTTTGAAATATTGAACCCTCCCTGCAAACTGTGATATAATATGCCCAAGACAAGAAAACTCTGGGGTGATAATATGTTAAAGACTTCGATTCCGTACAGCTTTGAATGGGTTGTGGTTGAGATTGTGATTGCTATTGTTGCGTGCTGTGTGAGCTATCGCAAGCACAAGTCAATAGTCCGGTTGTTGCCGATTTTTCTCGGAACATTTGGCATATGTGAATTCGTTTCTCTGATAATTCTGCCGTTCCCGATTGCTCTGACCTATCCAGACGGCTACATTTACGGCTTCATGAATCAGTTTGCCGAGTTCGACATTTCGGCGATAGCTACCTATTTCTGGGACTATGTTTCGAGCCGCTCAAGGTTCATAACTGCTCCGTTTCTGTTTACTTTCTTCGGGACGGCTCTTTTCAAACGTCTTCGCAAGCCGCTTGTGTTCCTGGCTTCGCTTGTCGGTGCGCCGGTGGTCTATGTGCTTGTTAATGTTGTAATCAATACCACCGCCCAGTACACCATGACGAGGATTTATCCTGTCAATCTCATATTAATCGTCATTGGCTATGCTCTCGGTTGGCTTCTTTCGATGCTGATTCTGCGGGCTTTCCCATCGATTGATCGGAAACTAAAGCTATGAACCGTCACGCTTTCTATCTGAAAAGAGCATTCCGGCAGATGACTGCAAAACCGGCGAACTTTGCGATAATCGTATTTTCGTTCACTGTCTGTGCCTTTTCGCTCTTTGTCCTGATTAACCAGCTTCTTTACTCGACTACGTTTTTTCTGCACCAAGGTGAAAGCCGCAGAACGTTCACGATAACGTCCAGCGTTTCGGATAATTCTGAGTTTATAGAAGCACTTTCAGAAAGTGACGTCTTGCCTGAAATCTCGGAATTTGTGGGGCTCTGTGCCTATCCGAAAGGCGGGAACAGTCAGTATATTCAGGCTGTCCTTTGCAGTGCCAACGACTCAAGAATCACTGGTGAGCCTGACGTTACCATTGGCAGAACTTTCTCTGAAAGTGAACTTGAGAACGGTGAAAATGTCATCATCTGGTGCAATAACGAAATCTACATAAATAGCGGTCTTAGGGAATACAAGTCTGTCGGCGACAGTGTGGTTATCGACAACGGGGTTTACACCGTTATCGGCATAAGCGAAACTGATATTTATCTTCCTTTCTCGACGGCTCTGAAAACCGACGATTTCGACATAAGGCTGAATGGCATAGTATTCTCGGAAATCCCGACAGGATCGGAGATTGAATTCTTGGAAGCCGTCGCTATAGTCAACGACTGCACAGTGAAATCGAGGTATCGGACTGAGCTCAAAGACTTTTTAGAGAACGGCATGGAGTGCACTGTTATAATCATTGGGATAATCCTATGTGTTATCTGCATCGTTTCATCGCTGCTTGACTATATGGTCAGGAGCATGTCCTATGAATACAGCATCTATAAGCTTCTGGGCATTTCCCGTGCCGGGCTTTTCGAGCTTCTTTATCTGCCTCTTTTCATCATGACAGCGGTATCGCTTGTGGCAGGATATGCTCTTTTCTGCCTGTCAAAACCGCTCCAAAGGCTTCTCAACATGTATGGACAAGTGGACTTGGGAAGCGCAGTTGTAGTTTTTGTTATAATGCTAATAGTCATGCTCTCGGTGACTGTTCCAAAATACAAACGTCTTTTCTCGGGAGGTGTGGAAGTGTGAGACCGATTATTCTCTCAAATCTCAAAGACAGATTTCCCGCCTACGTCAGAGTGACACTTATGCTGACGGTGATGATGTTCATCTTTTCATCACTTATGGGAGACTTACTTCCGCTGATTCAGATAAGTCAAGCTTATTCAAGGCTTGGGCTTGAGAACGCTGTCGCTATAACTGCTGATTCAGATATAAAGTCTGTGGTTGAAGACTTAGGTGGAAAGTACCTCGGCGTGAGCTTCCGTGGAAAGTACACTTACGACAGCTTCGCCTATTTACAACCTGTTGAGGCGGATTATTTCGAGAATCTCAACTATTCTTTCAAGAAACAGACAAGCTGTGATACCATTGACGGCTATCCTGCTGTAGTGGTTTCAAGTCTTGGGAGCCACTATTCGCTCGGTGAAACCTACACTGAAGTTCTTTCCGGCAAGGACAAACCCGAAGTCACGTTTACAGTTGTCGGTACACTTAAAAACGATTTTGTCTATCTCACGCCTTCCGGAGATAGCCCGTCGTCAGTGGTCTCCGAGCAGAGCAACTATATTTTTCTCATAACTAACGAGGACGACGAGATTTTCACTAAAAGGGACGTCTATGGCGCACTTGCAAGCGGCGATATGACTGATTTTTGTAGTAATATTGTAAGCACTGGCTTGGTGGAATCAGCCGTATCAACCGCCGACGGCTTTGACGAATACTGCTCCCTGGAGCTTGAAATTATGGGGATGACAGTAATGCTAGCAATTATCTCTGTTCTTCTCTGCCTCGCCGGAGTTATTTCAAACTCGATTCTTTCAAGAACAGTGTTTGCAGAGAAATACCGCATTATATCCACCTGTGGGGCAAGCACAGTGCAATGTCGGGCTATTCAAATCATCACGGATTCAATTCCGATAGTTGCCGCAGTCGCCATTTTTGTGGCAATAAACGCTTTAAGAAATCTTTAAGAGGTGACATCTATGTCGATAGTAATTAAGAACATTCACAAGACATACAACGCCGGCAAGGGAAGTGAAGTCAAAGCTTTAAATGGCATCGACCTCGAAATTCGTGACGGCGAAATGCTTGCGATTATGGGAAAGTCAGGCTCCGGCAAGTCAACACTCCTTAAAATATTAGGCTGTTCCGACACCGATTTTGAGGGCGAATATCTCCTGAACGATGTCGATATCAAAACTCTAACGCCAAATCACCTTGCGAAAATCCGCAATAAAGAAATAGGGATAGTTCTGCAAAACTTCGGCTTGATTCCGAATATGTCGGTATACGACAACATCCGTGTGCCGGTCTGCCTCGGCGGAAAGTACGACGAGAAAGCCACCTACGAGCGAATCATGAAGCTCCTCAAAAGTCTTCAGATTGAGGACAAACGCGACACCGACATCTCCGAGCTTTCCGGAGGACAGCAACAGCGCACTGCCATTGCCCGTGCATTAGTGAATCAGCCGAAAATAATTCTTGCGGATGAGCCGACAGGTGCACTTGACAAAGCCACTGCAAATGATATAATGGATGTGTTCGGTAAACTCAACGAGCAGGGGATAACCGTAGTAATTGTTACCCACGACAATGCAACAGCTCAGAAATGCGGCAGAG
Source organism: Oscillospiraceae bacterium (assembly GCA_021199855.1). Classification (GTDB taxonomy): domain Bacteria; phylum Bacillota; class Clostridia; order Oscillospirales; family Ruminococcaceae; genus Faeciplasma. The sequence continues at coordinate 130,538 of JAJQHD010000038.1, read as the reverse complement.
TTGTTTTGATAGAAGATGGAAAGATATTGAAAACTGTCATGGGAAACTATCCTAAGAAAAAATTCAAATAAGCTCTTGACAACCACTCGCAGATAGTGTATACTATTCTCAGTTAGCAAAGCCTAACTATATTTTAGAGCTTGCAGTTAGCAAAAGCTAACTTATATTTCACGGAGGTGATAATATGCCAGAAGAGCTTTTGGTTCAGCACTGTGCACCCACTATGGCGGGGATAAAGACTGCCGCAATGTTCAACTATCATTATGAGGACGAGGAATCTCTCCACAAGAGTGTCTGCGCCTTCAATAAAATCATGGTTCCGAAAGGCATGTGCATGATAGTTTTGCGTCGCAGAAACAACACGGCTCTCATCTATCTCTATCGCCCGAATATGCTTAAATCTGATCTGTCAGACAGCCTGGGGAAGAGTATTCTTGACGAACGTGGGTATCCTACCAGTAACGTAAACAAATGCCTTTGGAAGCTCAGAGACAGACTTTCGGAGTCTAGCGAATTCCCGCACGAAATCGGGCTGTTTCTCGGATATCCGCCGGAGGACGTAAAGGGCTTTATAGACAATAAAGCCGAGAGTGCAAAGTGCGTCGGCTTCTGGAAGGTCTACGGCGACGAGAAAGCCGCCGAAGAGAAATTTCGACAATACAGGCAGTGCATCGGCAGTTACTGCAAGCACTACAACAAATATCATTCACTCGGCAGGCTTCTTGTAGCCACATGAATTAGGAAAGGAAGATAATAATGTCAAAAATCGCAGTAGTTTATTGGAGCGGTACCGGAAATACCGAGCAGATGGCAAACGCTGTTTTAGAAGGTATCAACAAAGCAGGTGGTGAGGCTGAGCTTTTCACAGCCTCTGAATTTGATACATCCACAGTATCCACATACGACGCCATAGCCTTTGGTTGTTCAGCAATGGGCGACGAACAGCTTGAAGAAAGCGAATTTGAGCCGATGTTCCAAGCCTGTGAGCCGGCTTTAAACGGAAAGAAAATAGCCCTGTTCGGCTCCTACGGTTGGGGCGACGGCGAATGGATGCGCAAGTGGGAAGAAATCTGCCGCAACGATGGCGCAATTCTTGCCTGTGACAGCGTCATCTGCAACGACGCTCCTGATGAAGAAGCAATATCCTCCTGCCAAACCTTAGGTTCGGCATTGGTGTAAGCAATCATGATACATGCGGTATCCACCGCAAAGAAATCCGAGTAGGGAAGTGTTCCTTACTCGGGTTTTCTTTACATATTAGACCTCCGGACAAGTAATCTCCATTATCTTCTCAATAATCAGATGCAAAGACTGACTTTGGATATTGTCGGCGGCTTTATAGTAGACTTCTTTGCCTTCACGGCGGCTGGTGATAAGACCGCTGGCTTTCAGGAGTTTCAGGTGATGGGAAACCGCCGGGCTGGTCATGCCCATGAGGGCGGAAATGTTGATGACACACTCTTCGCAGTGGCAGAGGAGCCAGAAAATCTGAACCCGACTGCAATCGCCAAGCTGGCGGAATACGTCGGCAACAGCCTGAAAATCAGTCTTTTCAAGGGTTTCCTTCAGAGATTCTATATCATATTCATCGGTGTGATGATGAGGGAGCAGTTCTTCGGTCATTATTATTTCTCCTTAGCATAACTTTGACTATATTATAACACATCAAAATCGGTTAGACAAGGCTTATTGACAGTCAAATTTGCGACATATGTCGAATTTCAAAAAATTTTGAATTTGCTATTGACAAGATGACGCATGTAGCATATAATGTAGAAGGACGTTTAAACGACTGCTTAATCGTTTAATACTGCTAATCCAATTCTTACTCAGGAAAGGTGACTCAAGATGAAGAAGACCTATAATATCGAAGTTGACTGCGCCAACTGCGCAAATCTCATGGAAGGTGCGACTAAAAAGACAGCCGGAGTTGCGAACGCCGTTGTAAACTTCATGACTCAGAAGATGATTGTCGAATTTGAGGAAGGTGTCGACCAGATGAAGGTCATGAAAGCCGTTCTCAAAGCTTGCAGAAAAGTCGAGCCGGACTGCGAAATAGAAATCTGAGTTTACATGGGCAAAGGGAGAAATGGATATGACTAAAAAGCAGAAAAAGACGCTCGCAAGGATTCTTATAACTGCTGTTATGATGATTCTTCTGATGATATTGCCGATTGCAGGGATACCGCAGTTCATCTTGTACCTGTTAGCGTACATAATCATCGGCTATGACATACTTCTCAAAGCTTTCAGAGGAATTCTGAACGGCAGAGTTTTCGATGAGAATTTTCTGATGGCGATAGCCACCATCGGAGCGTTTGCGCTAGCTATCTATGAACAAAGTGGGGAGTACAGCGAAGCGATTGCCGTTATGCTTTTCTACCAGATAGGAGAGCTGTTTCAAAGTTATGCCGTCGGGAAAAGCCGTCGCAGTATCAGCGACTTAATGGATATCCGCCCCGATTATGCCAATATCGAGTTTGAGGGCAAGCTGACTCAGGTTTCACCGGACGAAGTGGAAATAGGAAGTATTATCGTTGTTCAACCGGGCGAGAAGATTCCAATTGACGGCATTATCGAAGAGGGTATCTCAACACTGAATACATCCGTACTGACCGGTGAGAGCCTTCCAAGAGATGTACGCACGGGCGATGAAGTAATCAGTGGTTGCATCAACATGACAGGACTTCTGAGAATCAGAACCACAAAAGCCTTTGGCGAATCAACAGTATCGAAAATTCTCGATTTGGTCGAAAATGCAAGCTCACGTAAATCGAAGTCGGAAGATTTTATCTCTAAATTTGCAAGAATCTATACGCCTGTTGTCTGCTTTTCAGCACTTGCGTTGGCAATAATTCCGCCGGTAGTCAGACTTATTATGGGACATCCTGCCGGATTCAGCGATTGGATTTACCGTGCACTCACATTCTTAGTAATCAGTTGTCCATGCGCATTGGTTGTCAGTATTCCGTTAAGCTTCTTTGCAGGAATCGGCGGAGCAAGCAAGGAGGGCATCCTCATCAAGGGCTCGAATTACCTCGAAACTCTTTCCGAGACAAAATACATAGTCTTCGATAAGACCGGAACCCTCACCGAAGGCTCGTTTGAAGTAAACGCCATCCATCACGGAACTATCGACAATGAGAAGCTAATTGAACTCGCCGCACTAGCCGAGAGCGCATCATCTCATCCAATAAGCAAAAGCCTCCAACGCGCATATGGCAAAGAGCTCGACCGCAGCAGGGTATCAGATATTTCGGAAATCAGCGGAGAAGGCGTCACCGCAACTGTTGACGGTCACAGCGTAGCCGTCGGAAACAAGAAACTCATGCAAAGGGTAGGGAGTGAGTACATTTCCTGTCACTCGGTTGGAACTATAATTCACGTTGCAGTTGATGGAAACTACTGCGGACACATAGTAATTTCCGACGTCATTAAGCATAACTCTAAGGAAGCCATCAAAGCCCTCAAGCAGTCCGGTATCGAAAAGACTATCATGCTAAGCGGAGATACAAAAGCTGTCGCTGAAAATGTAGCAGAAACGCTTGGAATCGATGAAGTCCACGGTGAACTGATGCCTGACGATAAAGTTACAAAGGTTGAGGAGCTTCTTACGAAAAAGCAAAGCGGCAAGCTTGCATTCGTTGGCGACGGTATCAACGATGCGCCTGTTCTGTCAAGAGCAGATATAGGAATTGCTATGGGAGCTATGGGCTCCGACGCCGCAATAGAAGCGGCTGACGTTGTACTCATGGACGACGACCCACTGAAAATATCTAAGGCTATCAGGATTTCTAAAAAGTGTCTGAGAATCGTCAAAGAGAACATCGTCTTTGCAATAGGAGTTAAGCTCATCTGCCTTGTATTAGGTGCTTTAGGCATGGCAAGCATGTGGCTTGCGATATTCGCAGATGTCGGAGTAATGGTTCTTGCTGTCCTGAACGCTATCAGAGCGTTGTTTGTTAAAAATTTGTGATTTTAAACCTGCCACAACCGCTTGGTGTTATGGCAGGTTTTTCATATCATCACCCTAATTTCGCCCGATTCCGCCTTTAAAAGTTGCACTTTTTCTGTCATAACGCCGAAATTAATATTTGCTCTTGAAATAATCTCGCCAAATTGATATAGTAGAAGTGTGAAAATGTGATTTATGTAATGGGAATGTAAAAGAAAAGATGACGTCTTGAAAGGATACTTATGGACCTAGCTCATATTATTTCTCTTATTGGCGGAGTGGCATTCTTCCTGTTTGGAATGGAAACTATGGGAAACGGACTTAAAAGTCTTGCCGGAAACAGAATGGAGGGAATTCTGTTCAGGCTTTCTTCGCCCGCAATCAAAGGCTTCTTCCTGGGAATATTGGTCACTGCCGTAATTCAGTCTTCCGGTGCTACAACAGTCATGGTTATAAGCTTCGTTAGCGCAGGAATGATGACACTTACTCAGGCTATTCCCATAGTTTTAGGTACGAATATCGGTACAACAATGACCGGCTGGATTCTTTCCATTTCCGGTTCTGAAAGCGTTGCGGGACAGCTTCTGTCAACAGAAGTTCTTATAGCTGTATTCGCTACAATCGGCGCACTTCTTTACATGTTCACAAATAAAAATTCGACCAAGAGCATAGGTCTCGTCCTTTTGGGGCTGAGCACGATTCTTTTGTCGATGTCTCTTATAAGCGATTCGGTCGACCCGTTGAAGGAAAACGCGGCGTTCCAGAATATTCTCTTATTATTTGAAAATCCGTTTCTTGGCGTTTTAGCCGGCATATTCGTAGCCGCGATAATTCAATCCTGTTCTGCCGGTGTCGGTATTTTGCAGGCACTCTGTACTTCCGTTGTAATCCCGTACAGCGTTTGTCTTCCTTTGATTTTAGGTATTAAAATAGGCGCAAGCTCTCCTGTTCTTATCGCAATGGTGGGAAAGAATAAAAACTCCAAGCGAACGGCTTTGGTATATCTCATAGCGAATGTACTCACCGCCTTGCTTATAGCTATTATTCTCGTTCCCATAAACGCGATTGTCGGAGGGCTTTCATTTATGGATGAGAGTGCCACTACTACTGGTATTGCACTTATGAACTCAATAATCAGCATCTTCGGCATGGTAGTACTCCTTCCGATGAACAAACTTATTGAAAGGATTTGCTATATTGTTATCAAGCCCGACCCGTCAGAAAGCGAAGACCTTACCGAAATAGACTCGTTAGATGAAAGCCTCCTTGACTACGTTCCAGCCGCAATCGAGGTCAGCCGCAAGGCTGCCTTGAAGATGTGCGACATCGCAAGAAAAAATATATTCAGAGCCATCAGGCTCATTACAGAATATGACAAGTCGAAATACCAGAAGGTCGCCGAGAAGGAATCACTCTGCGACAAGTATGAGGACAAACTCGGAAACTATCTCGTAAAAATAGGTAAGAACGTCATGGACGAGAAGCAACAGGCGATTTCAAGCGAACTGTTGAGCGTAATCGGCGATTTTGAAAGGATAAGCGACCATGCGGTAAATATCGCCGAGAACGCCGAGGAAATCCACGACAAAAAGATTGTATTTTCAGACGAAGCGGCGGAGGAGCTACAGCTTCTTACAGATGCCGTAAGCGAAATTATCAATCTTGCTTCTTCAGCGTTTGTCGAAAGAAGGCGTGACCTCGCCGTCAAGGTAGAGCCACTGGAAGAGACAATCGATGAAATGTCGAAAGTAATCAAGAACAATCATATCGAGCGTGTACAATCGGGTGCGTGCACAATAGTAACCGGATTTGTCTACAGTGACCTGCTCACAAACTTTGAAAGGGTTGCCGACCATTGTTCAAATATTGCGCTTTCAGTTTTACATAGCTACGACCTGAATGCTGAGGGACATACGTATGTCGCTCAGATTCCGGAATCTCCCGAATTCCGTCAGAATCTTGAAGACTACAGAGAGAAATATCTCTTCACCATCCCGAAAAACAAATAAAATTCAGATTTATTTATTGACACCACGGCTTTAAAATGTTATACTTTCATCAGCCTGTTTTCGTGACTGACGGTAATGTGAATCAACACAAGTGAAGCGAAAACATTAATGCCGACCGTCTGGGCAGAGCTATCTTACTAAATCGGTAGGGTAGTCTGCCTTATTTTGTACATCCACAAATCCAAAAATAAATGCAAAGGAGCAATCACCATGTTTTTTGAAGAACTTAAAAACTTTGACCCGGAGGTAGCCGCATCATGCGAGCGTGAGCTCAATCGCCAGCGCCACAATATCGAGCTTATCGCTTCGGAGAATATCGTTTCCGAAGGCGTACTTCTTGCGGCAGGAAGCGTGCTTACAAACAAGTATGCCGAAGGTTATCCTGCAAAGAGATACTACGGCGGATGCCAGTATGTCGACGAAATCGAGGAGATAGCTAGAGAGCGTGCAAAGAAGCTTTTCGGAGCTGAACACGTAAACGTCCAGCCTCATAGCGGTGCAAACGCAAACCTTGCGACTTTCTTTGCACTCCTACAGCCGGGCGACACCGTTCTTTCGATGAGTCTCGCACACGGCGGACATCTTTCCCACGGTTCACCTGTCAACATCTCCGGAAAGTACTTTCACATTGTTCCTTACGGTGTGTCTGACGAAACTCAGACTATAGATTATGATGAGGTCGAGCGTCTGGCACTTGAGTGCAAGCCGAAGCTTATCTTAGCCGGTGCTTCCGCATATCCGAGAATCATCGACTTCAAGCGTTTCCGTGAAATTGCGGACGAGGTCGGAGCATATCTGATGGTAGACATGGCTCACATTGCCGGTCTTGTAGCCGCAGGACTTCATCCGAGCCCGATTCCTTATGCAGATGTTGTCACAACTACAACGCATAAGACTTTGAGAGGACCCAGAGGCGGACTTATCCTCTGCAAGGAACAGTATGCAAAGGTAATAGACAAAGCAATCTTCCCTGGCACTCAGGGCGGACCGCTTATGCACATCATTGCCGCCAAGGCTGTTGCATTCGGCGAGGCTCTTACTCCTGAATTCAAGGAATATCAGAAGCAGATTATTGCAAACGCTCAGACTCTTGCAAGCGAATTTACTGCTCACGGCATCAAGCTTGTTTCAGGAGGCACCGACAATCACCTCATGCTTCTCGATTTGAGGGGAACCGGTGTCACAGGCAAGGAGCTCGAACACCGCCTTGACGAGGTTCACATCACAGCAAACAAGAATGCAATCCCGAATGACCCAGAAAGCCCATTCATCACAAGCGGCTTGAGAGTCGGAACTCCTGCAGTAACTACAAGAGGCTTCCGCGAAAGCGAGATGAAGCTAATTGCCGGCTGGATTTGTGACTGCATCAACGATTTCGATGCGAATAAGGAGAGAGTCACAAACGAGGTTGTCTCACTCTGCGAGAAATTCCCGATATATTGATTGTCTCCACAAGAGGTGAATATCATGAAAACAGATATTGAAATCGCTCAGGAATCGGTGATGCTTCCCATAACCAAAATCGCAGAAATTGCCGGTATAGATGAAGATTCAATCGAGCAGTACGGCAAGTATAAGGCTAAGGTCGACCCGAAAATAATCAATGACGATTCGAAAAAGAACGGCAAGCTTATCCTTGTGACTGCTATCACTCCGACTCCTGCTGGCGAAGGCAAAACCACCACAACAATCGGTCTTGCAGACGGTCTGAGAAAGATAGGGAAGAATTCGGTTGTAGCCCTCAGAGAGCCTTCTTTAGGTCCTGTATTCGGGATCAAAGGTGGAGCCGCAGGCGGCGGATACGCTCAGGTTGTCCCGATGGAGGATATAAACCTTCATTTCACCGGTGACTTCCACGCAATAGGTGCCGCAAACAATCTTCTTGCGGCAATGATTGACAACCATATTCAGCAGGGAAATGCTCTCGGAATCGACCCGAGAAGAATCACCTGGAAGAGATGTGTTGACATGAACGACCGTCAGCTCAGATTCATAGTTGACGGCTTGGGAGGAAAGCCTAACGGCACTCCTCGTGAAGATGGCTTCGACATCACAGTAGCAAGCGAAATTATGGCTGTATTCTGCCTTGCAAGCTCTATCGATGACCTGAAAGACAGACTAGGCAGGATAATTATCGGCTACACCTACTCCGGCGAGCCGGTTACCGCTTCTCAGCTTAAAGCAGTAGGGGCAATGGCGGCTCTTCTGAAGGACGCTTTGAAGCCGAATCTTGTTCAGACTCTGGAGCACACTCCAGCGTTAGTTCACGGCGGACCTTTTGCAAATATTGCTCACGGCTGTAACTCAGTTTTGGCTACAAAGCTTGCCATGAAGCTTGGCGATTATGCTGTAACTGAAGCCGGCTTCGGCGCAGATTTGGGAGCAGAGAAGTTCCTAGATATCAAATGCCGCATGGCTGGACTCACTCCATCAGCTGTCGTAATAGTAGCAACTGTCAGAGCTTTGAAAATGCACGGCGATCTTGCAAAGACTGAACTCGGCAAAGAGGATTTAGATGCTTTGAAGAAAGGTCTGCCGAATCTTCTGAGGCATGTTTCAAATATTAAGAATGTCTACGGTCTGCCTTCTGTAGTAGCCGTAAACAGATTCCCGACTGACACAGATGCCGAAGTCAATCTTGTCATTGAAGAATGCCGCAAACTTGGCGTCAACACCGTTCTCTCAGATGTCTGGGCAAAGGGCGGCGAAGGCGGAATCGAGCTTGCCAATGAAGTAGTCAGACTTTGTGAAGAAGAAACCCCGAACTTCACCTACAGCTACTCAGATGACATGTGTCTTGAAGAAAAGATTAACGCTGTCGTCACTAAGGTTTATGGCGGAAACGGCGTCACATATCTTCCTGCGGCGAAGAAAGAGCTTGCAAGGCTCACTGAACTTAGCTTTGGCAAACTTCCTGTCTGCATTGCAAAGACTCAGTATTCATTCTCCGACGACCCAACAAAGCTTGGAGCACCTGAGGATTTCACTGTCACGGTTAAGAACGTAAAAGTTTCAGCCGGTGCTGGATTCGTAGTTGTCCTGACAGGGGACATAATGACAATGCCCGGTCTTCCAAAATCTCCTGCGGCTGAAAGAATAGATGTAAGCTCGGATGGAGTAATAACAGGACTGTTCTGAGTAAATAATAAAGCCGACGGATTTTTCCGTCGGCTTTTCTGGTCGGGATGACAGGACTCGAACCTGCGGCATCCTGCTCCCAAAGCAGGCGCTCTACCAAACTGAGCCACATCCCGGTCAAATTGACACCATGTATTATAACCGTATTTTTCGATTCTGTCAATAGCTTTTTTTGAAATCCTGAGCATAAAACAGAATTGATAGTCATTTTTATAGGAAGTGGAGAAAATTTTTTCTGTCATTCAAAAAAGTATTGACAGCTGATTGTGCAAATGGTATAATGAGTACGGTTAAAAACCATATTATATTGGGAGGAAAATAACATGAAGAAAATTTTGGCAATTGTCA
>JAJQHD010000038.1:81929-120988 GCA_021199855.1 Oscillospiraceae bacterium | reverse complement strand
CAATGGTTATGGCTCTCTCTGTAACCAGCTTCGCAGCTACCTACGATGTTGAGCTTTCTCTTGACAACCTCGGTTACTATGGAGCTACTGAAAGCACCAACGTAACTGTTGTTGATGGCGGACTCAACTCCAGCGAAGAAGCTCTCAGCGTTTTGCTTCCTGTAGAGGTTGCTTACGGTGAGACAGTCACTGTTACCATCAAAGGAAATTCTGATGGCGATTTTAGAGTTTGGCTTTTAAACGGTGCAAACACTGATTCTGCTATTTGGCTTTCTACCGATCAGGGATTTGCTGGTGGCGACTTTGAGTACACCATTGAGCTCACCATGAACGACAATGATGGTCACGGCGACACTGTTGCTAATGCTCTTATGTTCAAGGGTATTTCTTACGGCACTTATCTCGACAACTTCACCATCACTTCTGTAACTCTCGTTACCGACGGCGAAGCTACCACTGAGACCGCTACCGAAGAGACTTCTGAAGAGTCTTCTGAGGAAGTTGCTGACACTTCCAGCACTGAGACTTCTTCCACCGAGACCACTACCTCTACCAATGCTGACACCGGCGTTGTATTGGCTCTTCTCCCGATGGCTGTAGCTGCTGCTGCTGTTGTAGTTTCCAAGAGAAAGTAATCTTCTGAAAACTATCGAAGACAACTAAAAGTAATGCCTCCATTCCGGAGGCATTCTTTTTATGCTGATATTCAGGTAGGGAAGTCATCCCCAAAGGGTGTTGAGATACTCAACTCTGTTTCTTGTCCATCTGATTGTCGCAAGAGCACTTGAAGTTCTGCTCTTTCCGTCCTTGTCAAAATCATCTGAGTAGGTATTGACTGTATCGGTGACTTCATCCAAGGCTTCAAGGATGTATGAGTATCTTTCCTGCCACTTCTCACTGACAAGATCCTGGAACCAGTCGGCAGAGTAGAGGAGGATAAGCCATGGATTGGAGCGGTCACCCCAGTTGTCGACGAAATAATCATCCTTGAACTTCGCCGCATAAAGTCCGCCATCGGAATCGGAGCTGTAGTCGCCATATGCCCAGCTGAAATCCCACGGTGCAACGCAGGTAAGTGTCGGGTAGATTGAAGTTTCGCTGAAGTCAACCGCAAAGAAGAAGCTTCCGCCACCAACATCTTGGTCGTTCACAATCTCATAAGTGATGTACATGTCGACAAATGACTCGATGTCCATAACCTGAGAGATGCAGTCATATGCTGACTCGAACTCATCCTGTGCCAGAGTCAAAGTGAAATCGTCGTCGACTCTGTCCACCCGATAATATTCGCCATATTTGATAGCCCGCATTGCAACCTCATAGCAGACCTCAAAATATCTCTCTATAAAGTCGAGTTGTTCTTCGGAGTAGATGTCATTTCTGACAGTGTAATAGTACTTTTTTGGAACACGTGTTGTGCCGTAAACGTCAGTGATAGACTCATTGTTGTAATTTAGCATGAATCTCCATGTCTCGCCGCTTGAGTAGTTGTCAAGCTCGACCAGATATCCGATATCGGTGCCTGTGTAGCCTTCCTCAGCCTCCGTGATAGCAACTCTGTTCTCGTTCTCCTGAGTCTGTTCGCAGAGAAGATAGATTCCCATGTATTCTTCATTGATATAAACCTGCACGAAGGTGGAATCAGAGACGTAATACATTCCGGCATTTATAGCCGCCGCAAGAGTAAATGCAAGATGGTCTCTGACACCGTAGTTATATGTTTTGAGAAGTACCCACGATTTGCATTTTGCTCCGTCGTTGAGTCCAAGAACCGACTGCTTCTTTGTAAACTTGATTCGGTAAGGTGCACCGTTGGCTCTTATCTGGTCGACATCTCCATAGTATGCGCTTGCATTGCCTCTGACTCTTATCTGAGCCTCTGTTGCATCCATGACGTACTCAGAGTCGCAATTCATAATCTCAACGATGCAGTTCACATATTCGTCAAGTGAGAGAACCTCCTGCTCATCTTCAGTAGAAACCGAAATAATCGGAAGCTCACATTCACTGCAAATCTGGGAGTAGAAGCTACTGCGCTCACTCCTTGAGAGCCCATACATCTCGTACAAGTCATCAGGAGTCAGGCTGTCATACGTGAAATCTTCAGTGTAGTCGTCCACAATCAAGCCAGAATCATCAGTTTCAGCTTCTTCTGTAGATGAAGTTGCTACAGTAATAGCCTCAGTAGCTGTTGTAGAATCGGATTGTGTGACAATATGAGACGGCACGTTATCCGATACGGTTGTCACTTCTTCAGATGATGAAGCTGTTGTGGTTTCGCTTTCACTTATATCAGATATTTCAGTACGAGTACAGGCAGTCATACTGCTCGTAAGAACCGCTACAGCACATACAACCGCCATTATCCTTCTTTTGTCATTCATTTTCAATACTTCCTTAATATAAATCGGACAAGCCGGTTATCTCTTATCGTTCTACATTTTATCACACAGTGCCGTACATTTCAAGATACAATACGGTTACAAATTCATTAAGATTTGTCGGGGAACATTATTCCAACAAAACGGTTGACAAGAACGCAAGAATCGGGTAAAATATTCGTGTAGAGATGATTTCGAGGTATGATATGAAAAGCTACATGATAAATCGCAACGATGCCGGTCAGCGTGTGGACAAGTTTATCACAAAAGCAGTCCCAAAGCTCCCGCAATCGCTTATGTACAAATATATCCGCATCAAAAGAATCAAACTGAATCACGCAAGATGCGAAATATCAACACGACTCAATGAAGGCGATATTTTGGAGCTTTATATCAACGACGAATTCTTTGAGGCACCTTCCGAAAACGATTTTCTCCTTGTCAGCAGTAAAATCGATATTGTATTCGAAGACGAGAACTTGCTGATAGTCGACAAGCCCTGCGGGCTCGTAGTTCATGAGGACGATGAGAACACAATCGACACGCTTATAAATCGCATCAAGAAGTATCTCTACGAAAAAGGAGAGTATAACCCCGAAGAAGAGGCAAGCTTTGCACCGTCACTCTGCAATCGCCTTGACAGAAATACCGAAGGACTCGTTATCTGCGCAAAGAATGCCGAAAGCCTGAGAATTCTGAATTTCGCTGTGAAAGAAAGACGAATCAAGAAGAAGTATCTTTGCGCTGTGATAGGGGAGCCTATGCCTAAAGAAGCTATAATAAAGGCATATCTTATCAAGAACGAAGCCGAGAATACTGTCAGAATTTACGATAAGCCTGTAAACAACTCAAAGGAGATTATTACCGGTTACAGAGTTCTCTCTACAAACAGCGGTTTGTCACTCTGTGAGATTGACCTCATCACCGGCAGAACCCATCAGATAAGAGCTCACATGACTCATATCGGACACCCGGTTTTAGGCGATGGCAAGTATGGCTTTGGTGATATCAACAAAAAATACTCAGTCAAAACCCAGGCTCTTCAAGCACACAGCCTGAAATTTGAGCTCGGAGACATCGGCGGAAACCTTGCGTATCTTGACGGCAAAGAATTCGTAGCAAAACCTGCATGGTTCCAGGAAAAGTTCTTTCCTGACTATAAATAAAAAATTACAATTTGTATAATAGTAAGGAGTAACAAAAATGACTTATACTTATCAGACTAGAGGCACCTGCTCGAGGCAGATTAATTTCGAGGTAGAAAACGGAATTATCGGCGACGTTTCTTTCGTCGGCGGTTGCAACGGCAACCTAAAAGGCATTTCAAGCCTTGTAAAGGGCATGAAAGTCGAGGATGCAATCGCAAAACTCGAAGGAATCAAGTGCGGAGCTAAGAACACTTCCTGCCCCGACCAGTTCGCTCAGGCTCTCAAAGCCGCACTCTGATTTCAGACCCGGAACTTCACCCTTGAAAGAATCAGGAAAAGCAAATTTGCGGCTCCTGATTTTTCCTTGTGATTACTATATTAGTCATTGACATTTCGGTGATAGTATGATATCATAACAACATACGTTCTTAATTTGGAGGTTGCTATGGACAAATTTGTACTTAAAAGTAAATTCAATCCTACCGGCGACCAGCCACAGGCAATTGAGAAGCTTTCAGAAGGCATCAACAGCGGTATGAAGAAGCAGACCCTTCTCGGTGTTACCGGCTCCGGAAAAACATTCACAATGGCTAATGTCATTGCTAATGTCAATCGTCCGACTCTTGTTCTGGAGCCTAACAAAACCCTTGCGGCGCAGATTTGCTCCGAACTCCGTAAGTTTTTCCCGGATAGCGCTGTAGAATTCTTCGTCTCTTACTACGACTACTACCAGCCTGAAGCTTACATCCCCGCAACTGACGTCTATATCGAAAAGGATTCTGATGTCAACGACGAAATCGACCGTTTAAGACACTCTGCTACAGCCGCCCTGACTGAAAGACGGGACGTTGTAATCGTTGCAAGTGTTTCCTGCATCTACTCTTTAGGCGATCCAGAGGAATACAAGAGCCTGATCGTCTCTGTCAGAAAGGGCATGACCAAATCCCGTGATGATCTGATTCATGAGCTCGTTTCTATCCAGTATGAACGAAACGACATTGATTTTCAGAGAAACCGTTTCAGAGTAAGAGGAGACACTGTAGACGTATTTCCGACAAGCTACAATGAAACCGCAATAAGAATCGAATTCTTCGGCGATGAGGTCGACAGAATCACCGAGGTAAATGTCGTCACCGGCGAAGCTGTACGGACTCTTCTTCACGTCGCAATTTTCCCGGCATCTCACTATATCACAGGCAAGGAGAGACTCAATTCCGCAATCCACGACATTGAGGATGAAATGCATGAAAGGGTCGAATTCTTCAAGTCTCAGGACAAGCTTATCGAGGCTCAGAGAATCGAACAACGTGTTAATTACGACATGGAAATGCTACAGGAAGTCGGTTTTTGCAGTGGAATTGAGAATTATTCACGAGTCCTTGCAAGACGTGAACCTGGTGCGGTTCCGTTCACACTTCTTGACTTCTTCCCGGATGACTTTCTTCTGATTGTAGATGAATCCCACGTCGCACTTCCTCAGGTCAGAGGAATGTTCGCAGGGGACAGGGCGAGAAAACAGACTTTGGTCGACTATGGCTTCCGTCTTCCGTCAGCACTTGACAATCGTCCACTTACGTTTGACGAATTCTATTCAAGATGCGACCAAGCTGTATTCGTCTCCGCAACTCCCGGAGACTTTGAACTTTCCGAATCGGAGCAGGTAGTCGAGCAGATTATCCGTCCCACCGGACTTTTGGACCCGATAATAGAGGTCAAACCAACAGCCGGACAGATTGACGATCTGGTTCTCGAAATCAACGAACGAGCCGAAAAGAACGAGCGAGTTTTGGTAACAACTCTCACAGTCAAAATGGCTGAGGATTTAACAGGCTACCTTCAAAAACTCGGAGTAAGAGTCAGATACATGCACCATTCAATCGACACTATAGAGCGAATGGAAATCATAAGAGATTTAAGACTCGGCGAATTTGACGTTCTGGTCGGGATAAATCTTCTGAGAGAAGGTCTCGATCTTCCGGAGGTTTCGCTAGTGGCAATTCTGGATGCCGATAAGGAAGGCTTCCTCCGAAGTGAGCGTTCACTTATCCAGACAATAGGCAGAGCCGCAAGAAACTCAGGCGGAAAAGTCATCATGTATGCTGACAGCGTCACAGACTCGATGGAAAAGGCTATCACTGAGACCGAACGACGCCGTGCCATTCAGGAGGAGTACAATGCCCAACATGGCATAACTCCGAAAACAATCGTCAAAGACGTTCACGATGTTATAGAAATATCCTCAAAGAAAGATGTTAATAAGAAAGCCGTTCACTACACCAAGCGTGAGCGCATGGAGCTTATAGACAAGCTTTCAAAGCAGATGAGAGAAGCCGCAAGGCAGTTGAACTTCGAGCAAGCGGCTTACTTAAGAGACAAGATAGCAGAACTAAGAAAGGAAGGATGATTATATGGAAGCTGAAAATCAGACTGTCGGAAACAATCAGATAGTAATAAAAGGCGCAAGAGAGCATAATCTCAAAAATATAGATGTTACAATTCCAAGAGACAAATTCGTGGTCTTCACCGGTCTTTCCGGTTCCGGCAAATCTTCGCTTGCTTTTGATACGATATTTGCCGACGGTCAGAGAAGGTATATTGAAAGCCTTTCCTCCTACGCAAGAATGTTCTTAGGACAGATGGACAAGCCGGATGTCGACAGCATTGACGGACTTTCTCCGGCAATTTCCATCGACCAGAAAACCACTTCGAACAATCCACGTTCAACCGTTGGAACCGTAACCGAAATATATGACTATTTAAGACTTCTCTATGCCAGAATCGGCGTTCCTCATTGTCCGGTTTGCGGAAGGGAAATCAAAAGGCAGTCTGTCGACCAGATTGTAGACAGGATAATGGAGCTCCCAGAAGGTACCAAAATCCAGCTTCTCGCTCCTATAGTCAGGGGCAGAAAAGGCGAATATGTCAAAGAGCTCGAACAGCTCAAAAAGTCCGGCTATGTCCGTGTCAGAATCGACGGCATCATCTACGACCTTGCTGAGAAGATAAAGCTTGAAAAGAACAAGAAGCATACCATCGAGGTAGTAGTCGATAGATTAGTAATCAAACAGGAGATCCGTTCGAGACTTTCCGGAAGCATTGAGATTGTAACTTCTCTTTCAGGTGGACTCGCTGTTGTCGACGTAATCGATGGCGAAGAGATGATGTTCTCGCAGAATTATGCCTGCCCCGAGCACGGCGTTTCTATCGAAGAGCTGTCGCCGAGAATGTTCTCATTCAATAATCCCTACGGTGCTTGCCCCGACTGTACCGGTCTCGGAATGTTCCTGCAGGTTGACCCGAAAAAAGTTATCCCAAACGATGAACTGACAATCAGGCAGGGCGGAATACGAGCCGACGGTTGGAATACTCTCAATGATGACTCATTCACCATGATTTACTACAACGCAATTAGTGAAAAGTACGGAATTTCTCTCGACACGCCAATCAAGGATTTGCCGAAGGATGCAATAGATATATTCCTGTATGGAACCCAGGGACAAAAACTTTCGTTCAAGCGTCCCGAAGAATGGGGTGGGGGATACTGGATTCAGCCATTTGAGGGAGTCATAAACAACCTTGACAGGCGTTATCGCTCATCAGAAAGTGACGCCACAAAGACAAAAATTGAAGAATACATGAGTGAAGTCAAGTGCAAGACCTGCCACGGCGACAGACTAAAAAAAGAAGTTTTGGGCGTAACAGTAGGCGGATTGAATATTGCAGAGCTCTGCAAACTTTCCATAAGCGATACTATCGACTTCTTCGATAATCTTAAGCTCACCGAACGTGAACTTCTGATTGCTTCGCAGATTCTGAAAGAGATTAAGTCGAGATTAGGCTTCTTAAAGAATGTCGGACTAGACTATCTCTCACTATCCCGTTCCAGTTCAACACTTTCTGGCGGTGAAAGCCAGCGCATAAGGCTTGCAACACAGATTGGCTCCTCACTTGTGGGTGTTCTCTATATCCTGGACGAGCCAAGTATTGGTCTTCACCAGAGGGACAATGCCAAGTTGATAGCTTCTCTCAAGAGACTCAGAGATTTGGGCAACACCCTTATTGTCGTTGAGCATGACGAGGAGACAATGCTTGCGGCTGACTATATCGTCGATGTAGGACCTGGTGCCGGAATTCATGGTGGCGAAATCGTATGCACGGGAACTCCACAGGACATTATGAACTGCGAACGCTCAATCACCGGTGCATACCTGAGCGGCAGGAGAAAAATTCCCATTCCATCAGAGCGCAGAAAGGGAAGCGGAGCCAAGCTCAGAGTAGTAGGCGCCGCTGAAAACAATCTGCAAAAGATAAACGTCGATTTTCCTCTTGGCACTTTTACATGCGTAACCGGAGTTTCCGGAAGCGGCAAGAGCTCACTTGTAAACGAAATTCTCTACAAAGAGCTTGCAGTCAAGCTTAATCGCGCTAAAATTGTTCCTGGGACATTCAAAAAAATTGAAGGACTTGAAAATCTCGACAAGGTAATAAATATCGATCAATCTCCGATAGGAAGAACGCCAAGGTCTAATCCAGCAACATACACCGGAGTATTCAACGATATCAGAGAGCTATTCGCAATGACTAATGACGCCAAGACGCGTGGCTACACACAAGGGCGATTCTCCTTTAATGTCAGAGGCGGACGCTGTGAAGCCTGCGAGGGTGACGGAATCATCAAGATTGAAATGCACTTCCTGCCTGATGTTTACGTTCCTTGCGAGGTCTGCCACGGTTCACGCTACAATAGAGAGACTCTCGAAGTCAAATACAAGGGCAAGAGCATTGCGGATGTCCTGGATATGACAATCGAAGAAGCCTGCTCGTTCTTTGAAAATATGCCGAAGATTTACCGGAAGATTAAAACTCTTCGTGACGTAGGCTTGGGCTATCTGAAGCTGGGACAGCCCTCAACAACACTCTCCGGCGGTGAAGCTCAGCGAGTAAAGCTTGCAACTGAGCTTTCAAGAAAGGCTACTGGCAGAACAATATACATCCTCGACGAGCCCACAACAGGACTTCATACTGACGACGTCGCAAGACTTATAGACATGCTCGAACAGCTCTGCGACAATGGCAACACGGTGGTCGTCATCGAGCACAATCTAGATGTCATCAAATGTGCCGATTATATCATCGACTTGGGACCGGAAGGCGGCTCCGGTGGAGGTACGGTAATTGCTACCGGCACACCCGAAGAAGTTGCTGAAAATCCAAATTCTTACACTGGGCAATACCTCAAAAAAGCTCTTGAATGGAGATAAAAACAATCCGTCGGTTTTTGCCGACGGATTGTTTGTATACAATAAATATCAGTGCCGTTCGTCCGAATCGAACGTCTCGCAAAATCTCGCCACAAATGCTGGTTCTTCTCCTGCGGCATACAAGTGTGAAATGTCTCCGAACGCCGCCATTCTGAATGAAGCTATGCCTTTCTCGCGTTCCTCAGTGTAAAGAGTGGTAACCGAAGACGGAGCCGCACAAAAATTCTGTCCGAGAACAACGGGAGATATGCTCAAAAGATGCCCGAGTAGCTGGCATTCGATTCCGAAGTGACAGAAAAGAACTATAGTATCTCTGTTAGGTTCAACTGCATCGTAATATCTTCCGTGACGCCTGTAACCGTGCTTCTCCAGAAGTTCATCCAAGCCATCTGTCACCGCCTTATACAGAGCAGGGTAGTCGCCCTTCTCCATGAAATCGACGTGCATGAACTTGTCTTTATCGTAGAGGTCGTCGCATGTAGTGAAGAATGATGGCATAAAATCCCAGGGTATAACCGTTTCGCCTTCTTTGAGATACGGAGGAGTTACCTGACAATAGTAGAACTCTTTGAGCCATTCGAGCGTTTCAGCTTCTCTGCCCATTTTCTTTAGTGTAAGGGAAGCGGTGTCCTGAGCTCGTCCAAGAGGTGAACAGTAAAAAGCCTTTACATCATGTTTTGAAATCCTTTCACTCAGAAGCTCAGCCTCACGCCAACCTTTTTCGGTGAGTGAATCTATAGAATAATCAGGGTCTGCATGTCTTACAATCAAAATCCGCATATTTATTCTCCTTTGAAATTTGTCAAAGAGATTGTATCACAATATCTGCAAAAATACAAGTAAAAAAAGAGCCCCGAGAATTAATCTCGGGGCTATGGGGAAGTGAATCAGTAGTTTTCTTTTCTTACTTCAAAGAAGCTTCCGGGATGAGCGCAAACAGGGCAGACAGCAGGAGCCTTCTTGCCGATGACGAGGTGTCCGCAGTTGCGGCACTCCCACATGGTCTCTTCGCTCTTCTCGAATACCTTCTGCATCTCGACATTATCAAGAAGCTTTAAGTATCTCTCCTCGTGTGCCTTCTCAATCTCGCCGACCATTCTGAACTGAGCCGCAAGTACCTTGAAGCCCTCTTCCTCTGCTTCCTTAGCGAAGGTTGCGTACATATCAGTCCACTCATAGTTTTCGCCCTCAGCGGCAGCCTTCAGGTTCTCAGGAGTAGAGCCGATTCCGTCAAGAGCCTTGAACCAGAGCTTTGCGTGCTCCTTCTCATTTTCAGCAGTCTTGAGGAAGATTTCAGCGATCTGCTCATAGCCTTCCTTCTTAGCAACAGAAGCAAAGTATGTATACTTATTTCTTGCCTGAGACTCACCGGCAAATGCAGTCATAAGATTCTGTTCGGTTTTTGTTCCTTTAAGTTCCATTTCGAGTTCTCCTTTGATTTTTAGATTTTAGTTTTATATTACACGGCAGTCTTATAAACTGTCGCTAGTAACCGGATTTTTCTGTCTGCAATCATCGCAGATATAGTGGGCATTGACATCGTAGTAGATAAGATTTACTCCGAGCCTCGAAGAAAGCTCTTCTCCAATATCGTCAATAGGGAAGTCGTCGACCTTGCCACAGGAATTGCAGATAAGGTGCCCATGAGGCATAAAAGACTTATCGTAACAATCGGAAAATCCACGAAGGCTTATCAGCCTTATTTCTTTATCCTCGCAGAGCTTGCCCAGGTTGCGATACACCGTTCCGAGTGCGATATTGGGCATACTCTTTCTCGCCTCGGTAAAGATTTCCTCGGCGGTGAGGTGGCGTTCGGAGCTGTATATAATCTCCTTTATCAGTTTGCGCTGTTTTGTCATGCTCATCACCAAAATTAAGAATGATTCTTGATTTATAATAACATAAGAAGGCATATCTGTCAAGAGCTTTTCCGAATATTTTTAAGAAAATCTTTTTCGGAGATTGGCAGATATTGTCGACATAAAGCTCTTGTAATATTGCTCGGAAAATGGTATAATCATTTTTAATGGTTTTGGTCTTATGGCTGTGTCTACTTTATCCGGAGGTTAAGATGAGAAAATCGGTACTGCTTTTCACACTCATTTTCACTATTCTGACTCTCACATCCTGCACTCAAAGAGCCTCAGTTGAAGATACAGCAGGCTCCATAACTATAGAAACCTATGCGTCAGTATCCACTCAGACTGCCACATCCGAAAGCGAAACAGCGCCAGTATACTCAACGATTGAGACCTCAGAATCAGCCGTTACTACTGCACCTGAAAGCGATGCTGAAACAACAGCGGTCGTGGAAACAGAAGTATCAGTAGGCTATACCATAACTGATTACGAAGCTACAATGTACGCTATCAACTCGGTAAATGTAAGAGCGCTTCCCGATGCAGATAGTGACAGAATCGGTCACCTCGACAAGGGTGACAGCGTCAATGTTACCGGAATTGTCTCAATCGGCTGGTACAGAATCGAATTTAAAAATGGCGAATATTTCGTAAACGGCAGATATCTTTCAGATATCTACGAAGAAAATGAGGAAACAACCACGGTAGCCACAACAACTGCCACTACTGCCGCTACTACAATAACGACAACTATTTCAAAAATAACTACTGCAGCCACAAGCGATGAAGATGTAGACATTGCCGACGAAGTGGACGTCGACGAAATAGTCTCACAGCTCGGGACAAGCAGTTATATAGCGCTCAACTATTCCACAGTTAAAGCCGTCTGGTTTGCGTATCTTGACATAGATACCATGCTTGCAGGAGCTACTGAGGCGGAGTTTACAAATTCCATCTCTGAGGCGTTCTCCTATGTAGCATCACTCGGCTTTAACACCGTTTACGTCCACGTTAGGGCATTCGGAGATGCATACTATTATTCCGATTATTATGCTTTCACATCTGCATATTCCGGAACAATAGGAGACAAGCCATCATATGACCCACTTGAAATAATGATTAAAGAAGCCCATAAGCTCGGGCTCTCTTTCCACGCGTGGGTAAACCCCATGAGAACCACAACCAAAAAGAATTTTGAAGCTATGAGTTCTTCGTATACGTTGAAGCAGTGGTATTCTTCAAGCTCGACAAACGGAACATATCTCGTCTATGACAGCGACACCGGCTACTACTGGCTGAGTCCGGCATATTCAGCGGTAAGAGAGCTCATCTGCGCTGGGATTGCCGAGATAGTATCAAACTACGATGTCGACGGAATACATATAGACGATTATTTCTATCCAACGACTGATGAATCTTTCGATAAACTTGCATTCTCGGTTTCGGGTAGCAGTGATTTAGCCCAATGGCGAAGAGACACCGTCAGCCAGCTCGTGAAAGAGATTTACTCTACGGTGAAATCCTGCAATTCAAGTGTTTTGTTTGGAGTTTCTCCACAGGGAAATCTCAGCAATAACTTAAACAAGCTCTATGCTGATGTTGAACTCTGGTGCTCAACTTCCGGATATATCGACTACATCGTCCCTCAGATTTACTATGGATATACAGGAAGCCTGCCGTTCGATACAACTGCCGTTCAGTGGGATTCTATTGTAACAAGTTCGTCTGTCAAGCTCATCTGCGGAATCGCCGCTTATAAGGTCGGAACAACAACCGAATGGAGCTCCGGAAGTATGCTTTCAAAACAGACAGATTATATTTCAACGCTTTCCGGCTATTCCGGATGTGCCTACTATAGGTATAGCTCATTAGTTGCCGATTCGTCTGACACTCTCCTTGCAGGAGAAATCGCAAGCCTCATCAAGTCTCTCGCCGGACTGTAGGTCCGGTTTACCTAAAGGTGAACTCATGAAAAAAACTCTTTCCGTTTTATTATCTCTGGTACTTCTATTTACAACGGTCTTTCCGTATAACGGAACGGCTTTAATTGTGTTCGCCGACGACGAAGTTTCCGAAGAAGAGACTGTAGAAAGCGCTGAAACCGCCGATATAATTACAGCCGCAACTGCTGAGGACGTCTTTTCATTTCCTGACGATATGCGGGCTACTTACATAACCATCGGTTACGACTTCTTTACAGATATCGACCAGACGGCAGATGTTACTTCGGAAGAAATAAACGAAATATTCTCGAATTTAGAGAGCTACAGCTTCAACACAATCATCATCAACACAAGCTATGACAGCGTTATCTACTATGAGATTGACGCAAAGGTCTATCTGAATGGCTCACCGCTGGACATGCTTATTGAGACAGCGAGAAGTCTTAATTATTACGTCTACATCACCTTTGATTTGGGAGACGCAATAGAGGCAAACGCACTCGAAACCGTAAGCGACAGGATTGATTATCTCTCACAATGTGCCCACAAGCTCACAAATAAGTATCTCATCGACGGAATTTTAATTGACGGTTACTACGCCGATATTGATGAAAACAGCTACGAGAATTATCTTAAATACGGTTCCGGAATCGGGTATGAAAACTGGCTTTTAGACAACAGCGAGTACATATTCAAGCTCGTCAGCAACGCTATTCACTCCACTAGCAATACTGTAGCTGTAGGTTTAGCCGCTACAAACGCTTGGATGAACGATGGAAATAACCCCGAAGGCTCCGATACAAAGGACGATTTTGAGGCACTTGCAGATGGCTACTCGGACACAAGGGCTTATATCCAGAATGGCTATTCCGATTTTGTTATTGTAACTTGCTACGGTGGGCTTCAATCGGTTGAACTCAACTTTACGAGCATTATCTCATGGTGGAATGAACTCGCTGAAGCCAATAATATTCCGATGTTCATCAGTCATGCAAATGACAGAATAAGCACATCCGATACTTCGTGGGCGTCCGACCAGATTCTGAAACAATTAGAAGAGTGTGCCGACTACTCGGCATATCAAGGCAGTGTATTCCATTCATATGAATCACTTGTTAAGAATATCGGAAGCAGTACCGACGCACTCGTAAAGTACTACGACGGGCTTATTGACACAGACTCGCTCTATACTCAGCTTGAGATGGTTCTTCCTACGAAGACAAACTACACTACTTATGAAACAACCGTCAAGTTCCAGGGTACTTATGACTCTAACTTTGATGTCTACTTCAACGGTGATATTATAACGCTCAATGAAGCTGGCAATTTCTACTTCGAGGAAGAGCTTGAAGTTGGTGTGAACACATTTACTTTCCAGAATAAAGCCAACACTGTAACCTACAAGATTACACGTAAAGTAGACGTTATCCAGTCGGTTGAGCCAGAAGAGGGAACGACGATGTATGTCGAAGGCTCTACAAAGATTTCTGTAAGCGTTACGGCATACTCTGGTTCAACTGTAACCGCTACACTGGACGGCAAAACCATTACCCTCACTGAGCAGACATCCGGTTCTGACGACCTCGACGAAAACTCCAGCTACGCAATATTCACCGGCTATCTTGAAGCGCCTGAAGGAATAGTAGGCGAAGAGCAGGATTTGGGCTATATCTACATCAGTGGTAACTACAAGGATCTCAGCTATGAAGATGTGACGGCGGCAAAAGTCATTGTAAATGCAATTTCTCCGACTGCCGAAGCTACTCAGCTTGTTGTCGTCAATTCAGACAATACTCTAGCTTATGATTACTATACAACTGATGCGATTGCAGTTCCCACTTCTCCCAGACTTCCTGCTGGAACAATCGACGTGCTTGTAAACGAAGTCACATACAGCGTCACTTCTGAGGGCGTAAGCCAGACAGTTAAGTACTATCTTACCGCTTCCGGACTGAGATTAAAGGCATCTGATTGCACGCTCGTTGATGGCTACACAATAATCAGTAACACAATTGCCTCAACTTCATCATATCAAAGCAGTAGCGGAGACACAGTTCTGACATTCAATCTCGATTATCAGACACCGTTTACAATTTCCTATTCACCTCTGACATTTGGCACCGGTATAAGCGGAACCTACTCGGTAAGTAGCTTCAGTGCGGATTACGTAATTATCACATTTGACTATGTTACAAGCTATACCGGACTCCCGACATTCAGCTCCGATTCACTTTTCAGCAGCGCAGAATGGCAGACAGTCACAGTTGACGGCGAAACCAAGGTACAGCTCAAGCTGAAGCTCAGAAAGAGTGGAGTATTCGCCGGGTATTCAGCGGACTACGACGGCAATGGCAACCTGACATTCACATTCAACGGCTACAATTCAAGTCTTGCCGGTGCCGTAATAGTTGTCGACCCGGGACATGGATACAATACCAGTTCGACTACTTTGGATCCAGGCGCAGTAGGACACGTTGTTGAAAGAGTTATCAATCTTGCAATCGCCAAGCTTCTTGTTTCAAAGCTTCAAGCTGCTGGCGCGACGGTTTACATGATTCCAAGTGACACTACCTACATCAGCGTCTACGACCGCTCAGAGTATGCAAGGCAATATGATCCCGATCTGTATATCTCAATACACTGCAACAGTGTGACAAATGGAGAAGGCGTGCGAGGTGTTGAAGCCTACTACTTCACGCCATTCTCAGAACCGATTGCCAGCCTTGTGGCGGAGAAAATGGCGGAATACTACGAGGATTATGTCTATAAAGACGGCAAGAGCAGAAACCGTGGAGCGAAATATAACTACTTCGCTGTAACTCTTGAGCAGGAGTTTCCGTCTATCTTAGTTGAGTGCGGCTTCGTCACAGACTACACAGAAGCCATGGCACTGAACGATTCTACAGTGCAAAGTGGACTTGCAGACGCTATTGTCGAAGCAATTGAAGAATACTTTGCCGCAAATCGATGAAAAATACTTGAAATTATGCGATGTATGTTGTATAATAGCAGGTAATAAGGTTTCCAAAGGAGGACTAACCGTGTATAAAATTTTAGAAAAACGCGAGCTCAATGATTCAGTTACACTCATGGTGATAGACGCTCCGCTGATTGCCAAAAAGGTAAAAGCCGGACAGTTTATCATCTTCAGAACTGATGAAATGGGCGAAAGAATCCCGCTGACCGTAGCAGACTACGACCGCGAGAAGGGGACAATCACAATCATCTTCCAGAAGGTCGGAAAATCGACTTATCAGCTCGGCACAATGGAGCAGGGCGACAGCATTCTCGACGTAGTAGGACCGCTTGGTGTTGCTTCAGAGTTTGGCGAGAACGTCAAGCACGCCTGCGTTATAGGCGGCGGAGTTGGTTGCGCTATAGCATATCCTTCCGCTAAGGCTCTTCACAACATGGGCGTTAAGGTTGACATTATCGCCGGTTTCAGAAGCAAGGACATCGTTATCCTTGAAGATGAGATGAGAGCTGTCTGCGACAATTATTACATCACAACCGACGACGGTACTTATGGCAAGAAGGGCTTTGTTACAAACCAGCTTCAGGAACTCATTGATAACGGCGAGCAGTATGACCTCGTTATCGCAATCGGTCCTGTTCCTATGATGAAGTTCGTCTGCGGCGTTACCCGTCCTTACAATATCAAGACTATGGTTTCCCTCAATCCTATCATGATTGATGGCACCGGAATGTGCGGCGGATGCAGAGTTACTGTTGGCGGCAAGACCAAGTATGCTTGCGTTGACGGTCCTGACTTCGACGGATTTGAAGTTGACTTCAACGAGCTTATGAGGAGAAACTCCGCTTACAGAGAGCAGGAAGCTCATGATAAAGAACACATTTGCAGATTAACAGGAGGAGTCAGACATGCCTAATATGCAAGCTCAGAAAACACCCATTACCGAGCAGGATCCTAAGGTAAGGGCAAGAAACTTTAAAGAAGTATGCTTGGGCTATACAGCCGAAGAAGCTATGAACGAGGCGGCAAGATGCCTTAACTGCAAGAACAGACCTTGCGTAAGCGGATGCCCCGTCAGCGTTAAAATCCCCGACTTTTTGGCTCAGGTCAAGGAAGGCAATTTTGAAGAAGCTTATAAGATTATCACCTCTACAAATGGTCTTCCCGCAGTAAGCGGTCGTGTTTGCCCACAGGAAAGCCAGTGTGAGGGAAAGTGTGTAAGAGGAATCAAGGGCGAGCCTGTTGCTATCGGCAAGCTCGAAAGATTCTGCGCAGACTACATGGCTGATAAGAAGCTCGAACAGGAAAAGGCTGAGCCCAACGGCATCAAGGTTGCTGTTGTCGGTTCCGGTCCTTCTGGTCTTACCTGTGCCGCTGACCTTGCAAAGCTCGGATACAGTGTTACCATTTTCGAGGCATTCCACACTGCCGGCGGTGTTCTGATGTATGGTATTCCTGAATTCAGACTTCCTAAGGCTACCGTTCAGCACGAAGTTGACAACCTGAAGGCTCTCGGCGTAGAAATCAAGACCGACATGGTTATCGGTAAGATTCTCTCTATCGACGAAATCATGGAAATGGGCTACAAGGCTGTATTCGTAGGAACCGGTGCTGGTCTTCCTAACTTCATGAACATTCCCGGTGAATCACTCGTAGGTGTATTCTCCGCTAATGAATATCTTACAAGAATCAACCTCATGAAGGGCTACCTCGAAGAATACGATACACCTGTCCGCAAGTACAACTCTGTTGCAGTAGTTGGTGGCGGTAATGTTGCTATGGATGCCGCACGTTGCGCTATGCGTCTCGGTGCTGAGCATGTTTACGTTATCTATCGTCGTTCTGAGGCTGAAATGCCTGCAAGAAAAGAAGAAGTACATCATGCCAAGGAAGAGGGAATCGAGTTCCTGTTCCTCAACAATCCTACCGAAATTCTCGGCGACGAGAACGGTGCCGTAAACGGAATCAAGTGCGTTAAGATGGAACTCGGCGAGCCGGATGCAGGCGGAAGACGCTCTGTCAAGGCTATTCCTGATTCTGAGTTCACAATTCCGATTGATGCTTGCATCATGGCAATCGGTACTTCTCCTAACCCGCTTATCCGTTCCACCACTACCGGTCTTGAAGCCAACAAGCACGGTTGCCTCGTTGTCAATGAAGACATGCTCACCACTAAGGAAGGCGTTTACGCAGGCGGCGACGCTGTAACAGGTGCTGCAACTGTTATCCTCGCTATGGGTGCTGGCAAAACTGCCGCTAAGGCAATGGACGAATACATCAAGTCGCTTTGATTCTAATCTCAGAGACTGTGAATTAACCCTTGGAGGAGGATACAATGTCAACAGCACTATTAACACTTCTTACATCCGATACGTCGACAACGACCGCAACAATGGGATGGTCATCCATCATCTGGATGGTAGTAATCTTAGTTGCATTTTACTTCATCCTTATCAGACCTCAGCGTAAAAAGGATAAGCAGGATGCTGAGATGAGAAAGAACCTTCAGCTCGGTGACGAAGTTGTCACTGCAGGAGGAATTGTCGGTATCATCTGTAAGATTGAAGAAGAGACCGTCGTTATCGAGACCGGTGGAGACAGAAGCAGACTCAGAGTCAGACGCTGGGCGATCTCACAGAATCTCGACGCCGAGAAGGAAGCGGCTGCTCAGAAGAACGCCAAGTCAGCTCCCGTGAAGGACAAGAAGAAAGACAAGAAGTCCGACAAGAAGGAAGATTCAAAATCCGAGAACACGACTTCCGAGTCGGATTCAAAGAAGTAATAAACGACTTGTTTTGACTTCTAACTGAATATCCCTCCGAATACTGTTTACTATGCAGTGTTCGGAGGGTTTTCTTTATGCAATTTTATAAAAAGGGAGTAATCGCAGGGCTTTTGTCACTTCTTAGATTTGTTATAACTTCAACAATACTTTTCGGAACTATAATGACACTCACAGATGTCCCCGACGAAATAATCAGAATCGCCGGAATTCTTATATTATCAGTTGGCTGTTATATAGCGAGCTACGTCTCTACACAGATAATAAGAAACAACGGACTTCTGCAAGGCTTGATTATTGGCGATATCGCGTCGTCTGTACTGCTCGTAATCTGTCTAATCGTCAACAGAGCGCTCACTATATCCTGCTTTGAAAAGATAGTATGCTGTACTCTACTATCAATGATTGGTGGAATCAAAGGAATCAATACCAGAAAGACCGGAAAATAATCCGCATATCAGAGGGTTTACTCTCATAGAATTGGACAGGCAACGAAAAAGGAGATTTGAAAAATGAACGGGTTTAAAAGCGCCATAGAGCTTCTTCAGCCAAGACTCCGCACTAGCTTTGAGAAGCTATCGGCAACTGATATTGACACTATAAATGAAATAAGACTTCGACTGGGCAGGCATATCTCTGTCTCCACTATAAATGGCAATCGATTCATAACAGAGATTGGCGAACTCACTGATGACAGTACTTTTTCACTCATGACGGATCCATCTGACATTGAATACACGTTCAAAAATGCCTTCTCATATTCACTTCACAGCTATTCAAAAGAACTTTCAATGGGCTATATAACAGTGGGAAGCGGCAACAGAGTAGGAATCTGCGGAACAGTTGTAACAAACGCAAGCGACTTACGAACTGTCGAAACCATCAAATACGTTTCATCGATTAACATCCGAATAGCAAGAGAAAAGCGAGGCTTTGCTGAGAAGCTCATAAACAGGTGTCAGGAACCGGCAGGAATTCTCATTATAGGAGCACCGGCAACCGGCAAAACAACGCTCCTTCGAGACACCACAAGAATTTTAGGTTCCCGATACAGAGTTTCCCTCATAGACGAGCAAAACGAAATCTCGGCAACCCACAGGGACATAGCCCAGAACGACATAGGCGAGCTTACCGACATATTTGTAGGATATCCAAAGCATATTGGTATATCAACAGCCGTCAGAGTCATGTCACCGGACGTGATAGTTGTTGATGAGATAGGCTCAGATGAAGAGCTGAAGGCTCTAGAATTCGCCTTACATTCAGGAGTTACGCTTATTACTGCCGTTCACTCGGAAAGCCTCGAAGAAGCCGGGAATAAGCGGATAGTGAGAAACTTGCTTCAGGAAAACGCTTTTCAATATGCGGCTGTACTCAATAAAAACTATGAATATGAGATTATAAAAATTGATTAGACTTCTTCTGAACTCAGCCATTGTGATCTCCTGCTTTCTGATTTCACTTGAAAAACTCAGCTCAGAAAGACAGAAGATTCAGATTGCAAAAGAGCTTGAAAGCGTTATTTTCCAGCTTGAAGCACTTATAAAGTACGGTTCATATGACGTTTACCGGCTATGCGAATGCTGTTTTGCGGATGTCACAGTTTTTGATGCCGGAAGCTTTGTAGAAATCAAAGATAGTTTCTCAGAAAGCTTTCTAGAAGCCTGCGAAAAATCGCTTGATAATGCGGACAGCAGCACAAAGTCGGCATTCATGAAAATAGCGGATTTTCTCGGAATGTTTGAATTGGATATGCAAATTATCGGTCTTGAAAGCGTGCTTGAAGAGATAAAAAGCAGGAGAATCAGTATGGAAAATGATCTTGCGGCTAAGAAAAAACTCTATCTTTGCCTTGGGGCATTTTCAGGAATAGTTATATGTTTGGTTTTAATGTGAGGTAGCTTATGGATGTTGATTTGATATTCAAGATTGCGGGAGTAGGAATAATCGTGGCGGTTCTGAGCCAGCTTATGAAGCGTTCTGAGCGTGACGAACAGGCTCTGATGATTACAATCGCCGGGCTTGTCGTCGTTATGCTGATGCTTGTAAGTGAAATTGCCGAGCTGTTCGACACCGTCAAGAGCACATTCGGTTTTTAAGTAAGAAATGGATTACGGACGTGGATATTCTTGCTATAGCGGCACTCTGCATAGTTACAGCCATAATTGCAAAGACAATTCAACCTACCAACCAGGATATTGCGATTGTCATCACTATTGCCGGTGTAGCGGCAGTAGCCTTCTCGATTATCGGTACAATCTCCGACGTGCTCTACGAGGTTCAGAATTTAGCAGGCATTTCAGATATAAGTGGCTCGTATATCTCGATAGTGTTTCGGGTACTGGGAATATGCTATGTCTGTGAGATTTCGTCATCATGTTGCAGAGACTGTGGAGAAAGTTCACTTGCAAGCATTATTGACATAGCCGGGAGAGTCGCAGTATCTGTAATTTGTTTGCCACTCATCAAAACCTTCATACAGACCGTCGAAAGCATATTAGAGTTAGGATAAAAATATGGGAAGAAAAATAATTCTGTTCGTATTAACGCTTATACTACTGACACTGAAAGTTTCAGCCATAGACTATGAAAGTGAACTCGGGATAGATTTTGAAAATTTACAAGTCGGCGATGCAGAACAATTCTTGGAGGACAACAAGGTAGACATATCTGATCCCGAAACTATACAAAATATATCAGCAGGTTCAATTCTCAACTATTTCATTTCGACTTTCAAATCCGCACTCAAAAAGCCCGCAAGCGTCTTTATATGCGTGCTGGTCATCTCTCTTGTAAGTGAAGCGATGATGTCAATATCTCAGCGTTCGGGAATCTATGGCGAAATCTTCACCCTTATCTGTTTCTTATGTATAACTCCGATGATAATCTCCTCGTTTTCCGAAATGCTCAGCGTGATGAAGTCGCAAGAAGCTTTCATGGCTTCGTACATACCGATTTTTGCCGCAATAACTGCTGCATCAGGAAACACTGCCGGTGCAGGAGCTTACAACACACTTGTTCTCTACGCCTCCGAAGCAGTCTCGCTGATCGCAGGACAGGTTCTGAAGCCAATCCTGGTATGTATGCTGGTCATGTCCTGTACACAGGCAGTAAATCCAGATCTCCCGAATCTCACAGGCACTCTCAAGAAAGCATTAACTTATATCATTGGCGTTATAATGACTGTATTCGTCGGGGTTATAGGTCTTCAGACAACTGTCGGGAAAGCAAGCAACGGCATCCTCCTGAGAGCAGGTAAATACCTGGTATCAAGTTTTGTGCCACTTATAGGCATGTCGCTATCAGAATCATATCAAGCGGTAAGACAAAGTCTCGGAACACTCAGATCAACAGTCGGAGCACTAGGAATTGTCATAGTTGTCCTGATTCTTGCTGTGCCAATTATCACTATGTGCGTTTACAGAGTTACTTTCATATTTCTCGACTGGACTTGCAGTATTACCGGCTCATACAGGCTGAGCGCACTTATGCGAGGAATCGGGGATGTCTACTCACTCGGAGTAACGCTTCTGATAATATACGCTCTGATGTTCCTGATTTCGACCGGGACGATAATGCTTATAGGCAGTGAGGCATTCATATGACAGCTGTAAAGAATATTACCTTAACAGTCTGTATAATGTCTCTTGTATATATGATTGTAATGATGTTGACGCCTGACAGTTTCAAGCAGAAGATGAAGACTGTGATTTCGATACTCACAGCCCTCACAATTGCCGGAGCAGTTCTGAATATTGATTTTACTTTTGACGAAGAAATAGACGCAGATTTGCTCTATGAATCCGATTACAGCTACAATGAGCTTGTTTTAAACGAACTTAATGAGAGACTTGCCGACAGCATACTCCTGATATATGAAGAGAGCGGAATACCGGTCGAAAAAATCTCAGTCGAAACTAATATCGACGACGAAAACAGCATATCTATTAGTAAAATAAGCCTGACAATCAGAGGTGAGTCTGAGGCTTACGAAAGTAAAATCCGCAAAGTAACCAGGGATAAAATCGGGGAAGTAACTCTTGAAATGAGCTTTTCGGAGGACGTAGATGAATCTTGACAAACTTAAAGAGAAGTTCAGGCTTTCAAGCAAACAGCTGATTTATCTTGGCGTCGCAGTTCTTTCGGTTATTCTGATTCTGGCTCTTAACGGCTTTGAGAGTGATAATGAGGTTTCAGAAGATTTAGAGACAATTCCGGATATGAGTTCAAAATACGCAGAAGAGCTCAGACTTCAGCTTGAAGAGATTATTTCAAAGATAGACGGCGTTGGTGACGTGACAGTCATGTTGACAATAGAAAGCTCGGCTTCCTATGTCTACACAACAGATATCGACAAAGACGAGCTTGAAACGAAAACAGAAACAGTAATTATCGGAAATAAGGAGGCGTTGATAGAGAGAATAGACAATCCACAGGTAAGCGGTGTACTTGTAGTCTGTACAGGAGGCGATAGGGCAGTAATTCAGGAACAGGTCATAAAAGCGGTTTCGACCGTTTTGGATATACCATCGAATAAAGTTTATGTAGCAAAAAGTAACTAAGGAGAGATTTCAATGGCAACTGCAATGGCAAAAAGAAATACAAAATTCAGATTCGACCCGAAGATTTCAAAAAGGCAGATTATCATCACATGCCTCGTACTGCTTCTGGGGATAGCTGTGTACGCTAACTATGAGCTAACAAATACCGACCTGAAAGCTACAGATGTCGTCACAAGCCTTGACATGAGCGATGTATACGGCGAGATAACGTATGTAAATGGCACAGAGATAGTCGACTACTCATCTGACGATTACTTTGCACAGGCAAGGCTTGAAAAACTCACATTGAGAGATACGGCAGTCGAAACCCTTAAAATGATGCTGGACGGAGGAGACATCTCGGACGAAGAGCTTGCGACCTATACAGAGAATGCTGTAGCGCTTTCTTCACTGATAGAAAGTGAGACGATTGTCGAAAATCTGGTCATAGCGGCTGGCTTTGAAGACTGTGTCTGCTATCTGGACGGTGAAAATGCAAATATAGTTGTAAAGTCAGAAGGCTTGACAAGCGCACAAGCGGCACAAATCAAAGACATTTTGCTCTCGAAAGTGGATGTTGAGAATGAAAATATCAGAATTTTTGAGGTAAAGTAGTTGTTTCGGCGACCGATTTGTGCTATACTGTATTTGTATGTTTATGCGAAGCAGACTTATTGTCTCTTCCGTACCTTATGACGAATATAGGAGGACAAATAAATGGAAGTCACAGAAAAGAAAAGAAAGGGAACTCTCAGAGTATCCGAGAACGTCATAATCCAGATTGCAAAGAATGCGGCATTGGAGGTCAGCGGCGTTTCAAAGATTTCGGTCCGCTCATTTGATATACTCAAAATGTTTTCAAGCAAGATGGATAACTCTGCAATCAGAGTTACCATGCTTGACGGCGTTGCAAAGATATCCATCTCGATAATCGTCTACAGCGGTTACAACGTAACTAACGTATG
The DNA here is from genome assembly GCA_021199855.1 of Oscillospiraceae bacterium. GTDB lineage: Bacteria > Bacillota > Clostridia > Oscillospirales > Ruminococcaceae > Faeciplasma. The sequence goes on along the minus strand of JAJQHD010000038.1, from coordinate 97,134 downwards.
CACTCAGATTCAGGACAGAGTGAAAGCTGCAGTTCAGTCGATGACAGGCGTTACAGTGTCTAAAGTAAATGTCTCTGTAGTTGACGTTGATTTTTCTGAGAGTCAGTACAAATAAAAAGCGGATTCAACCAAGCTGATAAGACGGCTTGGTTTCCGTGCGTTAAAAAAGCTTTTTAATAACAATAAGGCAGGAAGTTTAAATGGGCATTACAAGGCATGACATAAGAGAATCGGAGTTTATATTTATCTTTGAAAAAGCTTTTCGGGACGAATCGCCTGCGGAGCTTATAGAAATCTCTAAGGACAACGAAGCGGTAACCGTGAACGAAGAGGTAATCAGTACTGTTGAGGGCGTTTACGAGCACCTCGAAGAAATTGACGCCATCATCTCTCAGTTCAGCACAAAAAGAAGCTTGGAAAGAATACCAAAACTTAATCTTGCGGCACTCAGGCTCGCAGTATACGAAATCAAATACCTTTCTGACAGAATCCCAATAAAGGTTTCAATAAACGAAGCTGTAGGGCTTGTTAATAAATACGCTCAGGAAACGGACGTTGCATTTGTAAACGGTGTTCTTGGCACATACTCGAGGAGTCTCGAGGCGGGAAGTCTCACATGATATACTTAGGCATTGACACCAGCAATTACACAACGTCTGCCGCAATATATGACTCTTCGACTCATTCAGTTCGTCAGAATAAAAAGCTATTAAGTGTCAAATCAGGCGAAGTAGGGCTTCGGCAATCGGAAGCTGTGTTCCAGCATGTAAAACAACTCCCGGAAGTAATAGATGGGCTTGTAAAGTGTAATGAGAAAGTAACCGCTATAGGCGTTTCATCACGTCCAAGAAACATCGAGGGCTCCTATATGCCGTGTTTTATGGTTGGCGAGACGGTCGCATGTAGTATCTCGTCAGTAGGGAACATCCCGATTTACAAGACATCTCATCAGGTTGGGCATGTATTAGCGGCACTTTACTCTTGCTCAAGACTTGATTTGCTCGAAAGCGAAAATCCGTTCATAGCATTTCATGTCAGCGGAGGGACAACCGATTGCCTGCTCATAAGAGCTGATAAGGAAGAAGTTATCACTGCAACAGAAATCTCGTCATCACTTGATTTGAAAGCAGGACAGCTCATCGACAGGGTAGGAGTTATGCTTGGACTGGGATTTCCTTGCGGAAAAGAATTAGAGAAGCTTGCAAGCGAATCAACAGCAAAATTCAAGCCAAGAGCTACCATCAAGGACGACAGTTGTTGCCTTTCCGGAGTGGAGAATCAGTGCAGAGATATGTTCAATAAAGGCTCAGATAAATGCGACATAGCTTTGTTTGCACTTAAATCTGTTGAAACGGCAATTTACGAGATGACAGCAAGCGCAATAGACAAATTCGGCTCGCTTCCTGTCGTATATGCCGGAGGAGTCATGTCGGACAAGCTTATAAGAGACCGACTGGAAAAAGATTTCGATTCCTATTTTGCAGAGCCAGCTTTCTCGCAGGACAATGCAGTCGGTGTGGCAATATTCTCAGCACTAAAGGATGGGTGTAAACTTTGGCTTTGAACTCAATACTTTCGGTTTCAGCGCTCAATACTTATATTTCATTCAAACTGAAGGGCGACCCGAAGCTGAAGGGAATCGCCGTCAGAGGCGAGATTTCTGATATATCAATCAATCGTAATTCCGGACACATATATTTTGCCCTTACAGACGGTAGCTCAAATATCCGGGCGATAATGTTCGCTCAGAACGCATCAAGACTCAACTTTTATCCGGAAGCCGGACAAGCTGTCATAGCCTTCGGTGGAATCGATGTTTACGAAAGAAACGGAGTTTATCAGCTCAATTGTACTCAGCTCGTCCCTGACGGCAAAGGTACAGAATCAATAGCTTTGGCACAGCTTAAAGAGCAACTATCAAAAAAAGGCGTATTCAATAAGCCAAAAAAGCCTCTTCCAAAATATCCGAAACAGATTGCAGTTGTAACATCGCCATCTGGTGCGGCTATACATGATGTCAGGAGCACGATAGCAAGGAGATACCCGCTAGCTGAAGTCAAGCTTTTCCCGGCGACAGTTCAGGGACTGGAAGCTCCAAATAGCATTTCAAATGCGCTCTCACTTGCAGATAAAAGCGATTCCGATGTCATTATCCTTACACGTGGCGGTGGTTCTGACGACGATTTAGCCTGCTTCAACACAAGGGCAGTCGTGATGGCTGTTTACGCCTGCAGAACTCCCGTTGTTTCCGCTGTGGGGCACGAAGTTGACCTCACTTTATCCGACCTTGTAGCTGATGTCAGAGCCGCTACTCCGACTGCCGCAGCAGAGCTTTGTACTCCTGATATAATGGCTATTTCCTCGGAAATATCAAGGCTAAAGCAAGAAATTGCAAGACTTACAGACAGAAGGCTCTATGCTCTTTCAAGCACTGTGTCCAGTTTTAAATCGGTTATTGAGGCTCTTTCTCCGGAGAATAAGCTGATGAGAACGGAGTACCAATTAAGCACAATGCAAGAGTCCATGAAAGCTTCAATTTCACACAGACTGAAACTATACGAAGCTCAGATTTCCGGATATAAAAGCATATTGTCAGCCGCCGACCCGATGAATATCCTAGGAAAAGGCTATGCCCTCATTTATAAGGATTCGCATCTTGTAACAGAGAGTTCAAAATTAAGCGGCAGAATCCAGATTGTTATGAAGGATGGACAAGCAGAGGCAAAAGTTTTAGAAGATAACGAGGAATGAATATGAATTTTGATGAATCTATAAAGAGATTGAAAGAGATATGCGCAAAGCTTAATGATGACAAGACATCTCTTGAAGAGACTGTTGCACTCTATAAAGAAGGCATGACTCTCTCAGAAGAGTGCCTGAAGCGCATAAATGACATAAGAAGCGAGCTTAAAGAAAACGAGGGTGACAATAATGAAGCCTGAGTTTCAAGCGATTTTTCAGCAAGATGTGGAAGCAGTCGATAAATATCTTTACAATAACGGATATATTTCAAAGTCAGATGACGAAGAACAAAAAGTAACAGATGCCGAGTTCTATGCACTTACTGCCAGAGGAAAACGGATAAGACCGGTTTTATGTATCGAGTTTTACAAGCTTTTCGGCGGCAAAGATGATATCACCGAATTAGCTTCCTGTCTCGAACTTATGCACACGTTTTCCCTTATTCATGATGACATGCCGGAGATGGACAACGACGATATGCGCAGAGGCAAACCATCCGTCCACTGTGCTTACGGTGTCGACACCGCGCTTTTAGCTGGTGACGGTCTTGCTATACTTCCGTTTGAGATTATCTCCGATAGTGCACTGAAAAGCAGTATATCTTCCGAAACTGCTGTCAGGCTCATCAACTGTCTTTCAAAAGCGGCAGGGAATCAGGGAATGATTCTTGGACAGAGACTCGACCTCATCTCGGAAAACAAGAAAGTTGATTTGGATTTCCTGAAAAAAATGTCATCCCTTAAAACCGGTTGTATACTCAGTGCGTCTGCACAGTTCGGGGCTATACTCGCAGGTGCAGATGATGAGTGTGTCAGAAAAGCCGCTGAATACGCAGAGAATTTCGGGCTTGCATTCCAGATTATTGACGATATTTTAGATATTACGGGAACAGAAAAAGAACTCGGGAAGCCGATTGGAAGCGACGAGAAGCGAAGCAAGGACACCTATGCCACCATTATGGGCATAGATTCCGCATATAGCGAAGCGAAGCGCTATACAGAAGCCGCAGTTGCGGAAATATCAAGCATTAGAGGTTCAGAGCTCTTGTGTGAGCTCGCATACGAACTGCTTGACAGAAGACATTAACAAACGAAAAGAGCGATAGATTTGAAGAACAAACTGCTTGAAAGCCTTTCTCTTCCTGAAGACTTGAAAAAGCTGACAATAGAAGAAGAAATAGAGCTTTGTAAAGAAATACGAGAAATAATAATTAATACTGTAGCCGAAAACGGCGGGCATTTGTCCTCAAACCTAGGAGTTGTCGAGCTTACTGTAGCTATACATAAGGTTTTTGAATCTCCGAAAGATAAAATAGTTTTTGACGTCGGGCATCAATGCTACACACATAAGATTCTCACGGGAAGGCTGGATAAATTTGATACAATCCGCCAGAAGGATGGACTGTCCGGTTTTTCCGCTCCAGATGAATCAATCCACGACCCGGTTATCAGTGGACACAGCTCCACATCGATTTCATCAGCTCTCGGAATTGCTCAAGCTATGAAGATTAAAGGCGACAATCACCATGCAATCGCTGTTATCGGTGACGGTGCAATGACCGGTGGACTTTCATACGAAGGTCTCAATAACGCAGGCAGAAGCGGAGCTAATATAATCATTATTCTCAATTATAATGAAATGTCCATCTCCAAAAATATCGGCGGCTTGGCAGAATATCTCTCAAAGCTCAGAATCAAAGATTCATATCGTACACTGAAAAGTACCACAAGAGGAATAATCTCGGCGGTGCCGTTAGTAGGTAAGCCTGTTTCAAACTTCCTTAGCGACTCAAAGGGCGTTGTAAGAGAAAAGGTGCTCCACAGCACTATGTTTGAAGATTTAGGCTTTCAGTATGTTGGACCGGTTGACGGGCATGATCTCAGCAACCTTGAAGATGCTCTGCAGTATGCGAAATCTCTCGGCGGACCTGTACTGGTTCAGGTGAACACCCAAAAAGGCAAAGGCTACAAACCGGCAGAGAAGAACCCTGGTAATTACCATGGTGTTGCTGGGTTCGATATCAAAACAGGACTTTTACCTGAGCACAAGTTTGATTTTACCGACGCATTCGGACAAGCACTCACCAAAATCGCTGACAAGGATGACAGAGTCTGTGCCATTACCGCTTCCATGAAATACGGAACAGGTCTTCAGTATTTCAAAAGAAAGCACCCGGAAAGATACTTTGATGTCGGGATTGCAGAAGGTCATGCCATAACCTTTGCGGCAGGGCTCGCTGAAATGGGTATGATACCAGTATTCGCGGTATATTCCTCCTTCCTGCAAAGAAGCTACGACCAGCTGATTCACGATGCCGCAATTGGGAATGTTCATATTGTCATTGGTGTCGACCATGCCGGAATAGTCGGCTCTGACGGCAGGACTCATCAGGGAACATTCGACATTCCATTCCTGTCAACTATCCCGAACGTCACCATCTATTCTCCCTCAAACTATAAGGAACTCGAATATTGCCTCAAAAAAGCAATATATGATGACAAAGGAATTGCCATAGTAAGGTATCCGAAATCAGGCGAAGCCTCAAATACAGTCTGTGACAGCGACTATGCGATTACCGCTAGAAACAGCGATACGCTCATCATCTCATACGGCAGAGAAGCCGGAGAAACTGAAAAAGCCGCTGAAAACCTCGGATGTGACTTCATGAAGCTTGTAAAGGTATTTCCACTTACAGATGGCATCAGAAGCGTCATTTCTGGATACAGTAAAGCTTATATTTTTGAAGAGAGCGAATACGAAGGCTCAATAGGGCAGAAGTTGAAATCTGTTTGTCCGAATATTGAAGCACACGCGATAAATGGTTTTGTACCACACATGAAAGTGTGTGAAGCTTTGGAGCTTTACGGGCTTTCTGAGCACCAGATAGAGCTTACTATTAAGAAAGAGCAAACCAATGCCGAGGCTTGATTACTATCTCACGTCAAACGGATTCTTTTCCAGCCGGGAGCGCGCCAAAGAAGCAATCAAAAACGGCGAAATCTCTGTAAACGGAACAGTTTGCCAGAAGCCTGCTCTTGATGTCTCGGATAACGACATAATCGATTTTCTGGGAACCAAGCTTAAATATGTCGGTCGTGGCGGATTGAAGCTTGAAGCGACGATAAACGAATTCAGCATATGCCTTGACGGGCTTATATGTGCTGATCTGGGAGCTTCTACAGGTGGATTCACAGACTGTATGCTTCAGAATGGTGCTGAAAAAGTCTATTCGATAGATGTCGGTCACGGTCAGCTTGCCGAGATGCTTCTTCAGGACACAAGAGTTGTAAATATAGAAGGCGTAAATGTCAAGGACGTTTCTGTTAACACAACAGACAAAAAAGTGGATTTTGTCACAGCGGATTTATCTTTCATTTCAGTGAAGTTCGCAATTTCAGCCACCACGAGAATTTTAAGCGAATTTGGAAAAGCAGTGTTCCTGATAAAACCACAGTTTGAGGCAGGGAAGTCTGCCATCAGCAAAGGCGGGATTGTCAAAGACAAGCAGGCTCATATAAGAGTTTTAGAGGACATCTACAGTTACCTGATTTCAAGCGGTTTCAGCGTAATTGGCATGATTCCATCACCAATTAAGGGTGGGGATGGAAATATCGAATATCTCGCATACTGTACAAAGGATTCTGTAAAAGTTGACATACCAGATTTTGCCGGAATCGTCAGTAAAGCATTTTCAAAAGTATAAATCACATCAAAGGATGGCTAGTGTTATGACAGTCTTTATATATCCAAATCTTGAAAAACTCCATTCCGAGGAATGTACGGCTCAGGTTATTGAGATTCTTAAATCTCTGGGCGTTTCTGTCTTGATGACTCCTGATACAAACAGCGTTTTCTGTGGGAAAGCTGAAGAGGCATCGACATTAGATGAGGCGGTTTCTGAGTGCGACATTGTCATAACAATCGGCGGTGACGGAACAATTCTTAAAATAGCTTCTCTCGCGGCAAAATACCAAAAGAAGCTTTTGGGAATCAACTGCGGAAGACTTGGATTCATGGCTTCCCTTGAAAGAAGCGAGCTCGATTGTCTTAAAAACCTCTGCACAGGAAAATACAAAACCGAAAACAGAATGATGCTCGATGTGACTATCAATTTCGGAAATGGTGAAAGCCGCACCGAAACCGTCCTTAACGACGTTGTCATTACTCACGACTTCAAGGAAAGCCTAAATGACTTCACGGTTCTCGCAGACGGAGTTGCAGTATCACACCTGAGAGCAGACGGAATCATCTTCTCAACCCCGACGGGCGCTTCCGCATACGCTCTTTCGGCAGGCGGACCGCTTATTGAACCATCTATGGATTGCATAGAATTCACCCACATCTGCCCACATTCTCTTTCTGCAAGAGCTATGATTTTCGACCCGAACAAGATTATTGAAGTAAGAACGAAGGCGTCCGGGCACATAGCATTGCGTGCGGATGGCGGAGAAACTATTTCGATTTTATCCAATGACAGCATATTCATCAGGAAATCAGCACTCAGCCTCTCGGTAATCGACATTCACGGCGATAATTACTTCAAATCTATCTCAACAAAGCTTATGAACAATGCGAAGGAAGTCTATGAGGAGGATGACGATAAATGAAAAATGACAGAAAGAAAGCCATCCTCGACATAGTCTCTACCTATGAAGTCGATACTCAGGAGACACTTCAGGCGTTGCTTTTAGAAAGAGGCTTCAATGTAACTCAGGCTACAGTTTCAAGAGACATAAAGCAACTTGCGCTCCTGAAAACAATGAGCCCGAATGGAAGTTACAAATACACAATTCCTCCTAAACCGCAAGAAACAAGCGCAAGACTGTCTTTTAAATCACTTTATGCAGACTCGGTAGTATCAATTGACAGAGCTATCAACATCGTTGTCATCAAGTGCTATGCAGGCATGGCGAATGCCGTCTGTTCAAAGCTAGATGCGGCGGCTTACAATGGAGTTGTCGGAACATTGGCAGGAGACGATACAATATTCGTGCTCATGCGTGAAGAAAGTGATGCCATTGCTCTTATGGACGAACTCGGCGATATGTTCTGACGAGCAAGAAATATACTCTTTGGAGGCGATAATCGGTGCTTTACGAACTTCATATTGAAAATCTCGCTGTAATCGAAAATGCAACGATTCGTTTCGGGGAGCATTTAAACGTCTTTACCGGCGAAACAGGTGCTGGTAAATCAATCCTCATCGGAGGAATCAACGCAATACTCGGTCAGCGGATCTATAAGGACATAATAAGAGAAGGAACCGACAAGGCTTATGTAAGTGCCGTGTTCACCGACTGTCCGAAGTCGGTTTCAGACAAACTAAGTGAACTCGGTCTGAACTGTGAAAACGAACTGATTATCTCACGTGAAATCAATACGGACGGCAGGAGCACCGCCAGGATAAATTCACGACCGGTGACGATTTCTGCTCTCCACGAAATCGGAGACCTGCTCGTCAACATCCACGGACAACATGACAGCCAAACTCTTCTGGACCAGACAAAGCATTTGGGTATTCTAGACAGCTATGCCTGCTCGGATGAACTGCTTTCAAGCTATCAAAATTCCTTCAAAGAGCTTCAGGCAACTGCTCGGGAACTAGGAAAAATGAAATCCGGAAAGGTTCAGAATGCCCGGCGCGAAGAGTATCTGACAGAAATTATCGAAGATATCGGCTCGCTAGAAATTACGGTCGGCGAGGATGAGAAGATAGAAGAAAGATTCCGGCTTCTTGATAATGCTGTTTCGCTTAAAAACGCTCTTACAGCCGCTACAGCCTGCCTTTCGGAAACAGAATCGGATAACAGTGCCGGGGATCTGATTTCTCAGGCATATAGTGAGCTCGAACCTAACGAGGACATTCTCCCGATGCTGAAGCCTATCAATGAGCGGATTTCAGCCTTAGGAATTGAAGTCGAAGACATCGCTTCAGAGCTTTCAAGAATTCGTGACAGTCTGGAAATTGACGATAACGAGTATGCAACATTGACACAGCGAAGAAATGATTTGAAGCGCATCAAGCGAAGATATGGCACGACACTTGACGAAGTCATAAAAGTCTATGAGGATGCATTGCAAGAATCTCAGGGACTTGCGTCGTTTGACGATAAAATTTCAGAGCTCGAGGAGAAGAAGTCTCAGCTTCTTATTGAAGTCACAAAAAAGGCGGAAGAGCTCTCAAAACATCGTGAGGAAGCCTCAGAAAGATTCTCAAAACAGGTTGCAGAGGAGCTTTCATTCCTCAATATGCCAAACGTCAGACTGGAAGTCAAGAAGTCAAAGGGCAAACTTACACTCAGCGGGATGGACGCAATTGAATTCCTGATTTCCGCCAACAAGGGCGAATCGCCGAAACCACTTGCAAAAATCGCATCCGGCGGTGAGCTTTCGAGAATCATGCTTGCTTTAAAGACGGTTCTTGCTGACAGGGACGCAATTCCTATTCTTATTTTCGACGAAATAGATTCAGGTGTCAGCGGAAGAGCCGCACAAAAGATAGGAATCAAGCTTCGAGAAATATCGGCAAAGCATCAGGTCATCTGCGTGACACACCTGGCACAGATTGCAATCATGGCAGACGACCATATGCTGATAGAAAAGCACGAATCGGACGACAGAACGGTAACAGACGTAACTCATCTTGATTTCGATGAGCGTAAATACGAAATTGCACGAATATTGGGCGGCGACAATATTACAGAAACAGTGCTTAAGGACGCCGAAGAACAACTGATTAATGCTACGAAAGGTGAATAACTATGATACTTTGTTTTCTTGCAGACGGATTTGAAGAGGTTGAGGCTCTGACTCCGATTGATTGCCTCAGAAGATGTAGAAAGGAAGTCAGAACTATTGGTATTGGCGGTAAAACCCAGATACACGGTTCTCATGCAATAACCGTTAAGGCTGATATTGCGGATATTGATTACTATCTGTCGGACGATATTGAGATGATTATTCTTCCCGGTGGCAAAACCGGAACGGATAATCTTGAAAATAGCGTTCTTGTGAAGCAAGCGATAGATATCTGCATGACCAAAAATCTTCCCATAGCCGCAATCTGCGCCGCTCCGTCTATTCTCGGACACAGAGGGCTTCTTAAAGGCAAGAAAGCCGTTTGCTACACAGGATTCGAGAAAGAACTCATCGGCGCCGAAGTCCTCAACACGGCTGTTGCCGTTGACGGAAATATCATCACCGGTTGCGGAATGGGTGCGGCACTTGAATTTTCCTATGCGATAGTTTCAAAGCTCATCTCCAAGGAAAAGGCTGACGAGCTGATGGACTCCCTCAATGTAAGACAGCGCAAGATTGATATTGATATTTAATCCGCCAGGATTCCGACACAAAGGTGAAATATGAGCGATAAAAATAACTACGATAATATTGATGAGCTCCTGTCCTCAATATTGAATGATTCCCGTTCTGCACAAGCTGAGAGTGAGTCCATGCAGCAGGCTACTGTCCCCGAAGACGTAAAGACTGCTTCGGCTGAAGCTTCAAAAACCTCAGTTATAAGCACCGCGATTCGTCTTGACGACGAGATTGACGAAAGCGAGGTCTCGGGTCAGACAAACGTATTCAATTTTGGCACGTTCCAGACGCAAAGCGGACATACCGTCGAGGCTTCGGATGGTGAACCTGATAGTTTTGCTTCTGAAAGCGTTCCAGAAGAGCAGGCAACCCATAATAAGAAAAAGAAAAAACGCAGAAAAAAGAATTATACCGCTTACGGTGGAATTGTCCTTGCCACCCTTGTTTTGTGCACCTCAACTCTGATTTCACTTTTCATAATCGTTGTCATAAGAGATGTTCTCGGAATCGAAGACAACGACAATGAATTTACAATCTATATCGAAGAAGGCTCTTCAACGTGGGATATCGCAGGCCAGCTATATGATGAAGGCATTATCCAGTACAAAGAGGTATTCGTTGCTTTTGCCAGGATTATGGGCGCAGACGGCAATATGTATCCTGGCGATCTCGATGTTGCCTATAACATGAGCTACTCCGACATCATTAACGACCTCATGGAAGCGCGAGAATCGAAAGAAACCGTAACCATCACGTTTATTGAGGGCATATCTCTCTACGAAGCTGCACAGCTTCTCGAAAATAACAGCGTCTGTGATGCTGATGAGTTTATCTACACCTTTAATTCAACTACATTCGGATATGACTATGAACAGTATGTGTCTTCAGAAAGCCTGAAGCTCTACAAGTATGAGGGCTTCCTGTTCCCAGACACCTATGAATTCTATGTAGGTGACACTGCATATAACGTCGCGAAGAAGATAAGGGAAAGAACCAATGAGATTCTGACTTCGGATGTTATAGCGCGTGCCGAAGAGATAGGAATGTCATTGGAAGATGTCGTAATCCTCGCTTCGATAGTCCAGAAAGAGGCTGGCAACACCGAAGATATGCCTGCGGTTGCATCTGTATTCATAAACAGACTCAATAACCCGGAGCAGTATCCGAGACTCCAGACAGACGCAACAACAGCTTATATCGACAATATCATAACTCAGGTGATGACTGTTTCATCTCAGAGTATCTGCGACGCCTATGACACGTATACTTGTCTAGGGCTTCCTGTCGGAGCTATATGCAATCCCGGAGCAGATGCAATAAACGCAGTTCTATATGCAGACGAGACCGATTACTATTACTTCTGCACCGACCCGGAAACCGGAGTTGCATACTTCGCGTCAACTTATGACGAGCATATCGCCAACTGCGAGCTCTTGGGAATTATGTGAGGTGAATACATGTCTGAGATTGAAATCCTTTCTCCTGCCGGTGACGAAGAGCGACTTGATGCTGCACTTCTCTTTGGAGCAGACGCCGTTTATCTCGCCGGAAAAAGCTATGGTATGCGTGGTGCACCGGCTAACTTTACTATAGAACAGTTAAAAAAGGCGTGTGACAAGGCGCATGCTCTTGAAAAAAAAGTCTATCTTACAGTAAATATTCTTCCGAATAACTCGGAAGCTGACCAGCTTGAAGGCTATATCAAGGATGCTTATGCCTGTGGAATTGATGCCGCAATAGTTAGCGACATCGGCTCGTTTGCCCTTATAAAAAAGGTGGTGCCGGATTTGGCACTTCACGTATCAACTCAGGCGGGGGTTGTGAATTACCTCACAGCACGTACTTTTTATGATATGGGTGCCAAGAGAGTCGTCCTTGCAAGGGAACTTTCGCTTGACGAGATAGCCGAAATAAGAGCTAAAACTCCAAGCGATTTGGAAATAGAGTGCTTTGTCCACGGAGCGATGTGTGTTTCGTTTTCCGGAAGGTGCCTTCTGTCTCAGTATCTGACAGGCAGAAATGCAAACAGAGGAGAATGTGCTCAGCCTTGCCGCTGGAGCTACAGTCTTGTCGAAGAAACAAGACCGAATGAGTACTATTCGATTTCCGAAGACGAAAAAGGCAGTTACATCCTAAATGCAAAGGACCTCTGCATGATTGAGCATCTCGACAAGCTCGTAAAAGCAGGTGTTACAAGCTTCAAGATTGAAGGCAGAGCAAAGTCGGCTTACTACGTTTCAGTTGTGACAAATGCATATAAAAAGGCTAAAGAGATTCTTCTTAAGAATCCAGACGATTACCAGCTTCCTAAATGGATTAAGGAAGAAGTCTTCAAGGTCTCGCATCGCAAGTATTGCACTGGATTCTACTTCGGGCACCCGAACGATTGCCAGTACTACCAGACAAGTGGATATGAGAGAATCTGCGACGTTGTGGCAGTTGTTGAGAGCTGCGATAGCGGTATGCTTCGGTGCTCACAGAGAAACAGATTCTTTGAAGGCGACCAGCTGGAACTTCTTATTCCAGACAGTGAGCCGATAAAGTTCACGGCGAACGAAATCTATGACGAGCTCGGCGAGCGTGTCCAGAATGCCAACAGAGCGACGATGAAGCTTTCAATTCCTTTCCGATTTGAAGTTCCTGCCGGCTCAATCATAAGAAAAGAAATTACGGGCGAAAGAGCAGAAAAGATATAAAAACTATTAAAGGGTGTGTTATTTATGGCTGAATCCAATTTCTATCCGCTTATACTCAAAGCTCCTCTGAAGGACTACATCTGGGGAGGAACCAAACTTAAAACCGACTTTGGCTTTGAAAGCGAGCTTTCAAAGGTTGCCGAAGCCTGGGTTGTTTCCTGCCACAAAGACGGACCGAGTGTCGTTTCCAACGGCTGTCTCAAAGGCAAAACTCTTGAAGAAGCTATCGAGATTATGGGAAGTGATGCTTTAGGCGAAGCCTGCAAAGACTTTGACAGATTCCCAATTCTCGTCAAGCTCATCGATGCCAAAGACAGACTGTCAATTCAGGTTCATCCGAGTGATAAGTATGCAAGAGCCAATGAAGGCGACAACGGCAAGACTGAAATGTGGTACGTAATCGACTGCGACGAGGGCGCACAGCTCGTCTATGGCTTCAAACACAGCATTGACAGTGATGAATTCAGAGAAAGAATCGAGTCGAACACTCTTGACGATGTTCTCAACTACGTAGATGTGCACAAAGGCGACATTTTCTTCATCCCATCCGGAACCGTTCACGCAATAGGGAAGGGAATACTCATTGCAGAGATTCAGCAGAATTCAAACGTGACATATCGTGTATCCGACTACGGAAGACTCGGAGCCGATGGCAAGCCGAGACAGCTCCACGTTGAAAAGGCAATTGCCGTTTCCAACACAAATCCGCCATCCAATCCATATGGAAATGTGGGAGAAGTACGAGTTTGCGGAGACTCAACGGTCCGTCACCTTGCAAAGTGCAAGTATTTCGATGCAAATCTTATCAGCCTTAGTGGTGGCTGTGAAATCAGGAACGATACAAGCTTTGTGTCTTTGGTTGTCATAGACGGCGAGGTTGAGCTGAAATCCGAGCAGGGGAGCTATACTCTCACAAAGGGTGAAAGCGTATTTGTTCCTTGCGGAATCAGCTTTACCTTGAAGGGCACCGCCCAGATTCTCTCTGCGTCTGCCTGATTTTTTGAAAAACCGTAACCCGAATAAGCTATCTTCCATACTATGCTAAAAGTAAAAAGCAAATGGAGGCACAGCTTATATGGCTACTACTGAATGTAATATTGATTTCAAAAAGACGTACTTCATGGGCTATTCAACGCCCACCGGCTTCACCACTCACTTACGTGATGACATCGAGTCGGGAGAATTCACTACTTACATCATTAAAGGCGGTCCCGGAACAGGGAAGTCATCATTAATGAAGAAAATCTCTTCGGAGATTTCAGAACTGGATGAGCCAGAGATTTACTACTGCTCATCCGACCCGAATTCTCTCGATGCGGTTTTGTTTGATAACCTGAAAGTTATAATCGCCGACGGAACCGCTCCACATGTCATTGAGCCGACATATCCCGGCGCAAGAGAAATCTTAGTCGACCTCGGCGAATGCTGGAATCTCGACTCGCTATCATCCAATAAAGATGGCGTTATCGATGCAACAGACAGAAATCAAAAATACCATGTGCTTGCAAAGAAATATCTGAGTGCAATAATATCCGTCGACGAGGATATTATGTCCATCGGCGACTCTGCGCTTGATAGCTTAAAGCTGGATGCATATCTCGAACGTCTTTCTGCAAGACTCTTCCCGAAGAAAAGAGATTTTGAGAATAAGGGTAAAATCAAATTCAGGCAGATGACATCTTTCACACCTGTAGGTGTTAAAACATTCACTAATCTCTTTGAACATCTGAATGTATATAAAATTGAGGATGAATGTTTTGCAGTGACAGATAATCTTCTTAAAAAGCTTGCTGAGTATGCAAGCGAAGCCGGCTATGATGTTCTGATAAGTAAAAACGTATTCCTGTCCGGAAGTGTGTACCAACATATGATAATCCCCGAAATCGAGACAGCATTTGTTTCAGCGGCTTCAGATGGAATCGCCGGTGGCACCAAAATTAACTCGATGAGATTCTATGATAAGGATATTTTCAGAGATAAGCACAAGAGGCTGATGTTCGATGAGGGCATAGTCAAAGAACTTACAGACGAAATGATTTCCGCTTTGCAAATCGCAAAAGAAATTCATGACGAGCTTGAAAGCTACTATATCAAGGCAATGGATTTTGATAAGGTAAACCTGACTTGCGAAAGGCTGATGAAGCGAATCAGAGTTAACGCCGAAAATTGAAATACTCAAAAGAAGAAATCTGTGCAAAATTACAGCAAATTATCCCACTTCTTTCACATTGCGCTACTTGATTTTTATCGGGTTTTAAGGTATAATAATATCAAGGCAGTTTGCCGGACTTGATATAATTCAAGCACTATGTAAGAAAGGAGTGATCGGAATGCCCGGACCAGGTGGACCAGGAGGCGGTCGTGGACCCGGAGGACCCGGTGGTGGCTTCGGAGGCGGACCAAGAGGCGGAATGGGACCAAGAGGTGGCATGGGACCGAGAGGTGGCATG